>CAVVVS010000131.1:0-148474 GCA_963751355.1 uncultured Ignavibacteriales bacterium
GCAAAACCTTCTTTTTCGTCCCTGAATTTAACCGGAATGTCAGGGAGTTCATTTTCATGCGGAACTTTCCAGGGTTCGGACCCATTAGCAAGATAACCATCCGTTAAAAGAATAACAGGGGTCATAAATTTTACGGCTATTCTCGCAGCTTCAATTGCCATATAAAAACAATCACTTGGTGTCGATGCAGCAAGAACTACAACCGGAGATTCTCCGTTCCGTCCGTAAATCGCTTGAAGCAGATCCGCTTGTTCGGTTTTTGTAGGTAATCCGGTACTCGGACCACCTCGCTGAACGTCAACGATTACTATTGGGAGCTCAGTCATAACCGCAAGTCCGATAGCTTCGGTCTTTAATGCCAGTCCCGGGCCGCTTGTTGTAGTTAACGCTAAATTACCGGCAAAGGCAGCTCCTATTGCCGAGGTGATTCCAGCAATTTCATCTTCCGCTTGAAATGTTTTAACTCCAAAATTTTTATAAGTACTTAAGTATTGTAAAATTTCCGAAGCAGGAGTAATAGGATACGATCCAAGGAACAAGGGCAATTTGCTTTTTACCGACGCAGCTAAAAATCCGAGCGCCGTTGCTTCATTCCCGGAAATACTCCTATAAATTCCTTTCGGAAGTTTTGCAGCTTCAACAGAATACCTAGTAGTAAATATTTCTGTCATTTCACCAAAATTATAGCCTGCTTTTAAAGCCTTTTGGTTAGACTCTACAAATTCAGGTTTATTTTTAAACTTATTTTTAATCCATTTTTCCGTGGGTTCTAACGGTCTGCTATATAACCAATACATTATTCCCAATGCAAAAAAGTTTTTACATCTTGCAACATCTTTTGGTGATAAAGCAGAACCTTCCAGGGCTTTTGAAGTAAGTGAACTAATAGGAACCTGGAATACTTGAAATCCTTTCAAATCGCCGTTCTCCAGGGGGTTATGATCATACTTTGCTAGATTTAAATTTTTGTTATCAAATGCATCGGTATTTACAATTATTGTTGCACCTGCTTTTAGTTCCGGCAAGTTCTTTTTTAATGCAGCTGGGTTCATTGCCACAAGTACGTCAGGGCTATCGCCAGGAGTATGCACATCCATATTGGCAAAATGTAATTGAAATCCGCTTACACCATATACTGTTCCTGAAGGAGCGCGGATTTCTGCCGGATAATCCGGTAAAGTACTCAAATCATTTCCCACTATAGCCGTAGTATCACTAAACTGGCTTCCTGTTAACTGCATCCCATCCCCCGAATCTCCCGCAAAACGAACTGTCACTTCATCAACACTCTGAACTTCTTTTTCTTTTAACATTTTTACTACTCGAATATTTTATTGAAATACGTTAAATCATTATGTAAGTTTCCATAAACCGTGCCATGTAATAATTCTTTTAATTGATGCTTATAATTTCGCCCTCAAATAACTATTTTGGGAAGATTTAGCGATTTGATATTCAGGTTATAAAAAAATCTATTTTTATAATTCTCATATTTGAAAAGAAAAATTATATTATTTAAGAAAGTGAGGCTGGTTGTTTAAAAGCTTTATATTTAAGGTAAATTCAACGGAAAAGACATAAAAAAAAGACCAACTAATAGAGCTAGAGCTTCCGCAAATAATTATTTTACTATTTTTTCATTTCCAATCGAAAGGAGAAAATTCACAATTCTATTAGGATTGTATCACAGGCTCACTAGGCTCATCCGATGACTCCTTCGAAATGACAAATTAGCTATTTTGCAAAATCTCTAATGTTTTAAGCTGGTCTATACTTTTTTTTAAAACAAAAAAATAATTATTTTTTTTGCGATTAATTAATCTACTTGGGATAATATCTTATAAAATTCATGCGGATCAACATATCCGGTTATTCTTTTTGCTTCTTTTCCATCTGAATTCAATATTAAAACCGTGGGAACACCTACAATATTATATTTATCGCGTAATTCTTCAACTTGTGGAGAGAGTGATTTTGTCATGTCTGCTTTCAACGCAGAAAATTTTTTCGATACTGAGATGACTTTTGGATCAGAAAATGTTTTTGCATCGAGTTCTTTACATGGAATGCACCAGTCAGCGTAAAAATCAATAATTACAGCCTTATTATTTTTAACTCCTGCTTGAAGCAAATTTTCTGAGTACGGATGCCAATCAATAGATTTTTTTTGTGACGGAATTAAAAAATAAACTGCTACAACCATTACTACGATAGAGAACGCAATCTTAAAAATACGGAATCCTTTTATATTATTAGCCATTTTATCAAAGATTATCAGGTAAAGAGCTGCCAGGATCATAAATATGGGTAGAACATAACCGGAAAATGATTTTGGTAAAATGGGAGCCAGGAAGTACAAAGCCATACCTAGTAAAATGAAACCGAAAATATGTTTGACAGCTTCCATCCATGCACCGGACTTAGGAAGATTTTTAATTTTCCCAGAAAAAATTGCAAGAAACAAATATGGCAATCCTAAACCTAATGCAAGGACAAAGAAAATCAAAAATCCGTAATAAGGATCTCCTTTAGCCGCAACATATGTTACCAGCCCAAGTACAAACGGACCGATACATGGCGCCGCAACAATTCCCATCGTGAGTCCCATAAAAAATGCTCCGTAATAACCGCTTTTAGCACCTCCGGCTTTTGCAACCCAAGAATCCGGAAGTTTAAATTCATAAACACCGAACATGCTCAAAGACAAAACCACTAAAACAAGCACTACAAAAATAATCACATAAGTGTTCTGAAGAAGAGAACCGAAAACCGCACCGCTTAGTGCGGTAACTACTCCGATGACAGAATAAGTTAAAGCGAGTCCGACAACAAATAATAACCCCATCATGAATAATTTACTGGTCTTTCCTTCACTCTGCCCGCCGAAGAATCCTACCGTTATGGGTATTAATGGATAGACACAAGGGGTCAGATTCAATGCCAGCCCGCCGAGGAAAATAAATAATAACCCAATAAATAATCCGCTGTGTTCTAGTGTGGATGTTATTGTACCGGAAGTGGTACTAGTTGTCGCGGCTGTATTTGTGTAGGTTAGATTTAAATTCGTGAAAATATTTTGGTTAATCTGATTAACAACTGCTTTTTTAGTCCCGACTTCTACAAATAAAGTATCTTGAACGGAAGTCGGAGGTAAGCAAGTGATATTATTGCATGATTGATATTCTAGCTTCACTAGAAGAGCGTATTTTCCGGGAGAGATATCGGATGGTACTTTAACTAACGCTCCGATCACAAAATCACCTTCCCAGACCGATAATGGTTTTTCAGAAAAACTTAATTTAATATTCTTTGCTTGAGGATAGACAACTTTGTCTAACTTAAACCCGGAAATTGTATCAATTGTTAATTTGCTGGGAATTAAAAACTCATCTTTTGGTTTACTCGAATTTATGTGCCAGCTTTCTGCGACACTTCCTTTTACAGCTAATTTAAATTCGCTGCCTGGTATGACTTTATCAAAAGACTGAAATGATTTTATTTTTACAATATCTTTATTTCCCCCGAACTGTGCAGGTATAGCTTGCTGACCGAAAATAATGAATGTAGTGATTAATAATATTTGTGAATAAATTTTAACCAATTTCATTGCAGTATTATCTTTCTGTTTTATTCTGAAAATCTTTTTAACGATTTAATAATTTTTATTTTCTCCAGCCCTGCACAATAGGATATCTTCTGCCGTATCCGAAAGCCTTTGTAGAAACTCTGAGTGCGGGAGCAGCTTGATTTCTTTTGAATTCATTAATATCAACTAACCTCAATACTTCTTTAACTGTTCCTTCATCACCGGTTATTTTAGCTATTTCATGAATCTCCTTGTTCTCTTCAAGATACATTTTTAATATTCTATCCAAAACAGGGTATTGCGGAAGTGTATCCTCATCTTTCTGATCGTGCTTTAATTCTGCGGACGGAGCTTTTTCAATAATTTCTTGCGGAATAATTTCACTGTTACGATTGATATAATTCGCTATTCGATAGACATCAGTTTTATAAACATCCGCAATAACGGCGAGTCCGCCGCACATGTCTCCGTAAAGAGTAGCATAACCGACAGCCATTTCAGATTTATTTCCTGTTGTCAATAATAAATAATTAAATTTGTTTGAAATTGCCATTAAATACAAACCCCGAACTCGTGCTTGTATATTTTCTTCAGTAATATTTGCCGGTCTTTTATTGAATAACGGTTTTAATAATTCATTCACGTTATTAACAACCGGTTGAATTGAAATTTCATTGGATAAGATGCCGAGATTATCAATTAGTTTCCGGGAATCTTTTATACTTCCTTCGGTAGAAAATTCCGAAGGCATCAAGACGACATGCACATTATCTTTTCCCAAGGCTTTTACTGCTAGATAAGCTACTAGTGCAGAATCTATTCCACCGCTAAGCCCGACTAGTACTTTTTGAAATCCCAGTTTCGAACAGTATTCCTTTAAACCGAAAATCAGCGAATTATGTACTTCTTCTTCGAATGAACTTTCCGTAGATGTTACCGGAGAATATTCCTTTTTAGTATCGAAGATTAAATAATCCTCAGTAAAAGCTTTACCTAACTTAACTAGGCTACCCTTATTATCAAGGCACATACTTGCACCGTCAAAAATTAATTCTGTTTGCGCGCCTACACAACACACATAAGCAAGCGGGATGTTTTCACCTCTAGTAAGAACCGAGAGCATTTCTTTTCGATCTTCCCTCTTACCGTATGCGTAAGGACTAGCAGAGATATTCAATAATAATGTGGCACCCTTTTCAATAATATCTTTTACCGGATCCCGGCTGTATCTGCGGCGGTACCAGTAGTCGGCATCGTTCCAAATATCTTCACAAATTGATATACCAAGTTTTTCTCCTTTGAATTCATGAACAAAAACATCTTTCGCAGGATCAAAATATCGCATCTCATCAAAAACATCGTAATTGGGTATTAGGGATTTGTGCTGAACAAACTTGATTTCTTTTCCGTAACACAATATAGCCGAGTTATGAATGTCTGTCCCAATGTGATTATTATCTTCTGTAATTGCGCCGAATAATAATCCAGTTTTGCCGGTAATAGAAGCTATCTCTAAAGATGCTTTTTTTACAGCATCCCTGAATTCTTTTTTTTCTACGAGATCCAAAGGGGGATAACCTACAAGTGATAATTCGGGAAATATGACTAAATCTGCTCCGTCTTTTTCTCCTCTTTTGTATCCATCAATGATTTTTTGCTTATTATTTTGAATATCCCCTATTATGGTATTTATCTGGCAAAGTGCAATTTTCATAATTTATCAAGAATTTTAATGTTAAATTTATAAAAGTAGTTTTGCTTATACAATCTAAATATATTTTTCCTTATTGATATGATTTGCTCCATTTACAATTACATCAAAATTCACAACAATTGATTATTAAGAATATAGCAATTCAGAAAGTGAATGAAGAAAGATAAATTCAATAAATTGACTAATACAAAATCTTACTTCGAAATAATCCAAATTCAAAATTATAAACTTTTAAGCAAATTTGTTAAATTTTAATAAAGATAATAAATAATTTCATTTTGCTGCAGGAGCTTATCTTGATCAAATATTTTCTTCTTTTGCCTATGTTATTCGTTGGAATGCAATTGAAGCACCCGATTAAAAAAAATAATTTGGTAAATAAAATTAAAATAACTGTAAAAGATACTAACAGGCAATTTTCCTTTACAAATAAGAAATTCGGTCAATATTACGGATTAACTAATGCTTACTTCAATGACGGGTGGCAAGGATGGACATTGAAAGAGCAGCGAATTTTCAATGATTATAAAATATTAATTAACGGCACTCCCCTTCCCCGTAATAAAGCTGTCACAACTGTTTATCCTTATATTCTAAAACGCGATTATCCAAACATTAATGAAAGTTTATTTTTCGCTGATAGTATTAATTTACTAGTCGTTAAATTAACCGGCATTAAAAGAAAATATGTTACGGTACAGCTTCCGGGTTTAACTAGAAATAACAATTATTTGTTAGCAAATAACATACTTAGGTATGATATCGACAACCAAATAAAAAATAATTCACTTTTCATTTCCTCGAATTCTAATGTCACCGATCCGAAATTTCATAATAATATTTTTCAATTTTCACTTACCGGTTCGGATACGGTTAAAATAGCATTTTACGTAAACAATAATTCCGATGGATTAAAAAAAATATTGGATAACACCAGTGAGTTAGTCCAAGAAAAGGAGTCACGAATTGAGAATGTGCTGGAAAGAAGTTTTGTAAAAACGAACGATAAAAATTTTGATAAAGCTTTATTATGGACAAAAGCTTCAATTGATGCGCTTATAACTACGCAGCAAACTAAAGGAATATTTGCGGGACTTCCGTGGTTTAACAATTACTGGGGGCGTGATACTTTTATTTCATTGCCGGGCGCTACTTTTTTAACCGGGGATTATCAGGATGCAAAAGAAATTCTTCTTGATTTTGCAAAGCATCAGGAAAAAGATTCAACCAGTCCTTATTACGGAAGAATACCGAACAGAATAACACTGAAAGAGACTATTTATAATACAACCGATGGTACTCCGTGGTTTATTATCCAGGCATATAACTATTATAAATACTCGAACGATTTCGAATTCTTATCAAAAATTTACCCGGCTGTTAAACTTGCACTGAAAGGTGCCCTTAAAAATTATGTTGACAAAAAAGGATTTTTAACCCATCGTGATGCAGAGACATGGATGGATGCGGTTGGTCCAAATGGTCCGTGGTCTCCACGCGGAAACCGTGCTGATGATATTCAAGCACTCTGGGATAGACAGTTGAAAGCAAGTGCTGCGATAGGAAAATTGATGAAGGATCAAAAGTTTGTACAAGGATGTGAAATTTTAGAAAACAAAGTGAAAAATAATTTTCAAAAATTTTATCTAAATTCTCAAAAGAATATAGTATTTGATAGATTAAAAACTAATGGTACGCCTGATTCTACGATTCGACCCAATTTGTTTTTTGATTTAAACGATAAGGATTTAATACCTTCGCCTGAAACAAGGTTTAAAATATTGGCCCGGGCTTTGAAAAACCTTGTTTATCCTTACGGTGTTCTTTCACTATCACAGAATAACGAGAATTTTCATCCGTACCATCATTACGAACCATATTATGTTCAGGATGCTGCTTATCATAACGGCATAATCTGGGTGTGGAATTATGGACCGGTAATTAAAACACTTACATCTTTTGGTTTGCAAGATTCAGCATGGGAATTAACCAGCGCATTAACTCAACAAATTTTAGATAGAGGAGCAGTTGGCACTTTATGCGAAGTTACTGATGCTTTGCCCCGTCCCGGGGAAAAAGAAGTTAGATTGAGCGGTGCATACAGCCAGGCTTGGAGCATTGCCGAATATATACAAAACTTCTATCAAGATTATTTGGGTGTTGAAGTAAATGCGCCCCAAAATCAGATAACTTTATCTCCGCATCTGCCGGACGGATTAAAAAAAATTGAATTTAAACAAAAAGTCGGGAATGATCTGCTTACAATAGATTATAATTACGGCAGCGAATATTTATATATCAAAGTTGAAGGTAATAGAATATTCAAAAAAATGGAAATATTATTTTCCATTGAAAATAAAGACAAAATCAAATTTAATCTTTCCGCGTATCTTAATAATAAGGATATTCTATCATTGAGAGTCCCCGCTTATTCTTCCGACTTATCACAAATAATACTTAAAATAAATAATGATCATTTATCAAAACAAGTGAGTATATCCCGTCCGAACAAGGAAATTAGTGACCTAGAAAAGCAAATTCACTTTGCAGTTCCGGTTTTAAACAAAAATTTGAAAGCATTGAAAGGTCCCGGGTATTTACTCTTAAAAAACAGCAATATAAAAATGCATAATCCCAAGGCTAAAATTTTGTTCAATGTTGATGATAAAATTAATGATGAGCAATATGAATACCCTACTAATCCTAACTTTGTTCGAGGAATATTAGATTTAAAGAACTTCACTTTATCCGAAGATACAAATAATTATTACTTTAAACTCACATACAGAAATCTCCATAATCCCGGATGGCATCTTCAGTACGGGTATCAACTGACATTCACGTCAATTTGTATTAGAAATGATTCGAATACAAATACATCACTTGATGTTGGTGTAAACTCAAAATATTTGCTCGCCAAGAACAGGGCATTTAACAGGAAGATCGACATTGGTGGTGGTTTTGACATCAAGGATGCTTCCGGGAAAACAATTGCGGCTTACTTGCCGGCAGATTCCGATGTGAAAAATCCACTGGGAAATGTTGATAAAAAAATGATTTATTTTTCGATTCCTAAAAAATTACTCGGCAGTATTACAAAAAATTCGGTGATATCCATTTTAGTTGGTGCGCAGGATGATCACGGAGGTGCCGGTATAGGCGAATTCAGAGAAGTTAATGCAAAAGCAAGTGAATGGCATGGCGGCGGTAAAATGAATCCTGATGTAAACAACATATATGATTTTTTATTCATTAACTGACTACGAGGTTATTAAATGAGAAAGTTAATTTTGTTACTTATTTTTTTGTTCAGCATTTTAGTTTATTCACAAGATACTCTGTTAATAAACGCAAGTTATATTCCGCATACAGATACTACTCTTGTTTATTACCCGGCACAATATAATTCAGCTAATCGATATCCTCTTCTATTTATGCTGCACGGATATGGAGGTAATTATTCGCAATGGTCGAGAGATGCAAATTTACAGCATTACGCCAATGCGGATAGTTTTATAATTGTATGCCCGGATGGTTTTTATGATTCATGGTATGTCAACAGTCCGGTCAATCCTAAAAGTCAGTGGGAAACATTTTTCTTCAAAAATTTAGTACCTGAAATTTTTCATAAGTTCAACATCGATACGACCAACATATTTATAACCGGATTAAGTATGGGTGGACACGGTGCAATGTATCTGTTCTTAAAATATCCTAAATTCTTTAAAAGTGCGGGCAGTACAAGCGGTATTTTGGATTTGACTCCTTTCCCGGATAATTGGGGGATTTCAAAAATCCTCGGTAAAATGAATTCACATCCCGAAGAATGGGAAAATCATTCCGATATCTATTTATTAAAGAATATAAAAGGAACTGGAAGACCAATAATTGTGGATTGCGGTCTTGAGGGTTTTGCATTTAACGTAAATAAAAGATTTGTCGATTCATGCAAAGTATATAATGTAAAAGTTACATTTTTAACAAGTCATGGTAAACACTCCCACAGTTATTGGAAAAAATCTATTCCCAAACATTTTGAGTTTTTTCATAATTTATTAAAAATTAAAACGATTAAGCGTTAAATTATGTATTGAATGTTCCGCTGCTTTAACATAAGACCCGTTATTATGAATATTTTACCGATAATAATATTTTTCTTAATTCAATATTATTTTTGTTTATTATTATCTTAGGATAAAATAATAAACTTAATCCGGAGTTTAACATGTACAAGAAACTTTACCGTTCAAGAAGTGAAAAAATGATTGGTGGTGTTGCAGGTGGAATTGCAGTATATTTTGAAATTGACCCGACTCTGGTTCGAATATTGTTCATAATTTCCCTTTTTTTAGGAGGAAGCGGCATTCTCGCATATATAATTTTATGGATAGTTGTACCTGAAGCGCCAGATTCTTCCGAATCATTTTCAGCAACCAGCGGACAAGAAACTACTTCAACATCTCCGCCGTCTGATGATACTACTTATAAGCATGCCGCAGAGATTCATAAAGAGAAAAGGACAAATGCTGCCGGTATTATATTAATCGTTATCGGATTTCTTTTTTTAGCCGACAACATTTTTCCAAGGTTTGATTTCGATAAATTCTGGCCACTAATTTTAATTGCAATCGGCGCCGGACTATTATTAAATTCTAAAAAATAAGTGAAATTTATTGGATATAAATTATGAAAACTAAACATGTTTTTTGGGGAATGTTTTTCATTTCACTCGGGTTATTAGTTCTTTTAAATAACCTTGGAACGCTACATTATGACTGGTCAAATATCTGGAAATACTGGCCTCTCGTATTCGTAATTTGGGGTATTTCATTTCTTAGCAGCAATACTGTAATCAAAGGATTTCTTTCTGCTTCCGCGGCTATAATACTTGCCGTAACTATTTTTGCTATGTTTAAAGTGGCATTCGGATTTGCTGATAATGATATTTACATAGATGATCACGGCATAAGTATAACGGATAATGATAACATTTCTATTGCACATTATTCTCAGGAATATTCTCCTGGTATTAAAAATTCCGAATTTAATTTTGAAGCAGGCGCAGGGTCATTTAAAATGGATGATACTACCAGCCAATTAATTTATGCCACTGCCAAGGGAAGACACAATAATTATGAGCTCACCCGTTCGGATAGTAGAAATAATACAATTATAAACTTAAAAATGAAGAGAAAGCGTTTTATGCTTTTCGACGGGAATATTAAAAACCGCATGAATATTAAACTTAATCCTAATCCAACCTGGGACATGAATTTTGATGTAGGCGCGGCATCCATTGATTTTGATCTTTCTCCCTACAAAACTGAAAATGTTTCGGTGGATATGGGTGCAGCATCCTTAAAAATTAAATTGGGTGATAAAAACGATAATACTTATTTTCATTTGAAAGCCGGCGTTTCCTCAATCGAACTTCTTGTACCGGAATCTTCAGGTTGTGAAATACGTACCAACGGAGCTTTATCTTCTAAAAGTTTCAATAACTTCAACAAGATTAGCTCCGGTTTATATCGTACCGATAATTTTGATAGCAGTTCAAAGAAAATAATTTTGGATTTTGATACCGGCGTTTCTTCCTTAAAAGTTGTAAGATATAATAAATGGTAAATCCTTTAAGAAGAGACGCATTCCAAGGCGTCTCTGGCATTTAGATATGTTCTTTCTGAAAGAGTATTTCAGTAATCTACTTTAGGGGTTTTGGTTTCCAGTGATATTTATCCATCTTTACACAACCATCCTTGTCAAATTCTATTCCCTCCGAACGTAAAAGGTCCTTCATAAGGTCCGGATCTCCGAAATGAAGTCTTCCGGTTAAAGCTCCAAACCTATTTACAACTCTGTGACAGGGCAATCCGGATTCCTTTGTACCGTTTATCGCCCAGCCCACCGTTCTTGCAGCAGATGTGATTCCGCATGCTTCAGCGATGTCGCCGTAGGTAGTTACTTTACCATATGGAATTTTTGCTACTACTTTATAAACTTTATTGAAAAAATTTTCTTTTTGTTTAATGGATTTAATTTTCTTTTTAGTCATTAACTCGATAAAATTAAAACATCAAAAATAGTAATCTTCCCATTTTAATTTTGAGCAAACTTCTGTAAGAAGGCTTTAATAAATTTATTTATATCTCCGTCCATAACACTCTGAGTGTCGGATGTTTCCTCATCGGTTCTATGATCCTTCACCATATTATAAGGATGAAAGACATATGAACGAATTTGACTGCCCCACTCTATCTTCATTTTCCCTTTTTCAACTTCATCCAATTCTGCTTCCTGCTTTTCCTTCTCAATTTGGTATAGCTTTGATTTAAGCAGTTTCATTGCGTTTGTTCTGTTTTGAAGCTGAGAACGTTCACTTTGGCACGCTGCTACGGTTCCTGTAGGGATGTGAGTAATTCTCACCGCTGTTTCAACTTTATTTACGTTTTGTCCGCCCTTCCCACCCGAACGATAAGTATCGACTCTTAAATCGGCTGGATTAACATCTATTTCGATTGTATCATCCACTTCGGGAATAACGAAAACCGAAGCAAACGAAGTATGCCTTCTTTTATTTGCATCGAACGGCGAAATTCTAACTAATCGATGAACGCCGTTTTCGGCTTTTAAATACCCGTATGCAAATTCACCTTCAACTTCGATAGTTACGCTTTTGACACCTGCTCCGTCACCTTCAAGCAAATCAACCATTGTCATTTTGTAATTGTTTTGTTCTCCCCATCTCAGGTACATTCGCATAAGCATCTCCGCCCAATCCTGTGCCTCGGTACCCCCGGCACCTGAGTGAATTGTCAGTATGCAATTTTTATTATCATCCTTGCCGCTCAGCATATTTTTGAACTCGGCATCTTCAACAGATCCTTTTAAAGAGTTTAACTCGGTATTAATTTCTTCATAAAAAGATTCATCATTTTCCATTTGTGCAAGCTGGATAAACTCCTCCAGGTTCTTCGCTTTTGAATCAACTTTCTTCCAAAGGTCAACCCAATTCTCGAGAGTTTTAATTTCCTGCAGAGTATTTTGTGCGGCAATTTGATCGTTCCAGAAATCCGGTTCCGTGGAACGATGTTGAAGGTCTTTTATTTTAGCATCTTTATTAACGACGTCAAAGATAACCTCGTAAATTCTCAATTCTCTTTTTAAATTCGCCTAAATGTTTTAATTCTTCCTCGTACATATAATATTCTTACCTCAAGTTTTCTAGATAATTGAAAATGAAAATAATCTGAATCGTAACCATATAAAAATAGCAAATAAAATTTAAATCATCTGTTCATGGGATCAAAAGATCAGACTTCAAGTTCCATTCTTAACAATGCTGCAGCTAGCGTTTTACCTTGAGCATCATGCTTCAGTGATACGGTTCCTCCTCCGCCTAATGTGTTATAAAGTAAAAAGTTCAAAGCTCTAATATTAGGTAATTCAAATCTTTCAACCTCACCTAAACAGATACCTTCAAAATGTTTCTTTACCTTCTCAACGGTAAGATGTTTTTTTATTATCTCATAACCCTCATCATCGTATGCTATAATTCCAACATTTGCGGCGTCTCCTTTATCTCCGCTTCTGCCGTGAGCAATGTCTAATAATTTTATTCTCATTATTTCAACTCCAATATTTTAACGATTGGTTCAACAAGTTTTTTAGGCATGAGTGCAGGCCAATAAGCAATTACATCGCTAGGTTTTGGTCTGCCACCCGCAAAGCCTGTAACCGCCGGTGGTCCCGTTAATATTAATGGTGCAATCTCCTGGCCGAACCTCATCACCGAATGTCTATCGTCTGCCCTAACGGAAACTCTCAGCATAATTTCATTAATCTTATCTTCGTCAATTTCAGCAGCTAATGTTTCATGCGTTGAATTATAACCTACGAATTCTGTTCTAATTTCATCAAAGTGAAGATTTAAATTTTCCAGTCTTTTTCTGAGTATATGATCCGCTCTTTTCGCTTTTGTTAAAGCCTGCGGCCATGAATAAGTTAATGAACCCACTGCTTTAAAACCATTCTGATATGAACATGAAACCTTATAAAATTCAGTTTCAGGTTTACCTTTCACATTGTAAACTTTCACTCTGTCGTGTCCCAAGTCGTCAAGCTTGATCGAAGAGAAATCAGCTATACAATCGGGGGTGATATAATCCTTTGGGTCACCAATTTCATAAACCAATTGCTCTGAAATGGTATCGAATGAAACTCTGCCTCCTGTATTATCATGCTTTGTAATTACCACCTCACCGTTTGGATAGGCTTCTGCAATCGGGAAGCCTATTTCGGCAAAATTTTCTATCGATTCCCAATCGCCTAAAAAATTTCCGCCGGTAGATTGAGCCCCGCATTCCAAAATATGCCCAGCCACTGTTCCAGCTGCCATTAAATCATAATTTTTTCTATCCCATCCGAATTCATGAATCATTGGTGCAAGCGTTAACCCGGTGTCTGTTGTTCTGCCTGTTATTACAATATCCGCACCTTTTTGAAGCGCTTCCACAATAGGATAAGCACCGAAATAAACATTAGCACTCAGAATTCTATCTTTAAACGCTATGATAGATTCGCCAGTTTCCATATTATTTAACTCTGAACCGGATGCTATTATTTCATCCAATCTGTCCTTTATGTCGTCCCCTAAAACAACAGCGATTTTTAAATTTTTAACATTTAATTTAACTGCTTCAAACAAAATAGCCTCGGCACAGCTAACAGGATTAACGCCGCCGCCGTTTGTTATTACTTTGATGCCCTTATCTTTGCAAATTGGCAATATGCGCGTCATTAAATCCGGAAGATCCCTGGCATATCCTAAATTCGGATTTTTGTTTTTTTGTTTCTGAAGTATCGACATTGTTACTTCGGCAAGATAATCCATAACCAGATAATCAATATTTCCCTTTGTAACCTGCTGATAGGGAGCTTCTATCAGATCTCCCCAAAAACCTTGTCCGGATGCAATTCGAATCTTTTCTTTCAACGAAGACTCCATTAATTTAAATATTATAGGAATTACTTTGAGTCCACTTTAAAAAGTTTTTAAACCCAAAGTATTCAATTAAACTTTTCAGTTACAACTAATTAATAGGATTGCAATAACCCGATTGGTAACTATATCTTCACCTAATGTGTTTGCTTCAATTATAGCTAGATGTATTTTAGCTAATTAGAATGAAGGAATTCACTTGGTTTTAAAAGTTTACCTAAAATTCTTTTACTAAGATAGGTTTCAATGATTTAAATTACAATTGCTTTATAACCGTAACAATGAATTCCTGATTGCCCTTCATCTTGAATTTTTCTAAAAACTAATTTGAGTTTCATCCCAATTTTAAGTTTGTCAAAATCGACATCCGTTATTTGAGTGGTTATTCTTGCACCCTCATTTAATTCAACAATACCCACTGCGTAAGGGGTACGTCCGGAAAATTTTTCTGAGGCGACTCTAATTATTGTAAAAGTTTGTAATATCCCTTCGTTGCTCAATCGGACTAAATTAAATTCCTGTGATTTACATTCCGGGCACATCAGTCTCGGAGGGAAATAAACTTCACCGCATTTTTTACATTTACCCGCTTCCAAGCGGTATCTCTGGGGAATTTCTCTAAAATATCTTGGACTTATCAT
Source organism: uncultured Ignavibacteriales bacterium (assembly GCA_963751355.1). Lineage (GTDB taxonomy): Bacteria > Bacteroidota > Ignavibacteria > Ignavibacteriales > Ignavibacteriaceae > CAVVVS01. The sequence continues at coordinate 14,940 of CAVVVS010000131.1, forward strand.
ATCGCCTCCAATATATTAATTACACAACTAGCTCCGGAACCTCCCATATTTTGAGCAAGTCCGATTTTTGCATTTTTAACTTGCCTTTTCCGGGCTTGACCGGTGAGTTGTTCGTATAATTCTATTATTTGCGCAATCCCGGTTGCGCCGACGGGATGACCTTTGGATTTTAATCCTCCGCTGGTGTTGATTGGAATTCTTCCGTTTTCCAGGGAAGTTAAACCTTCTTCAACCGCAGAACCGCCACGTCCCTTATCAAAGAATCCTAAATCTTCCGATACAACAATCTCGGCAATTGTAAAGCAATCATGTACCTCAGCAAAGTCAATATCCTTAGGAAGAATTCCTGCAGCTTTATAAGCTTTTTGTGCAGCGGTAATAACCGAATTTAATGAAGTTAAACTTTTACGACTGTGAAGTGCGATTGTATCCGATGCTTGTGCCGATGCTTTTATTCTGATCGGTGAATCAGAAAATTTCTTTGCGATATCCATAGAGCATAAAATAACAGCAGCTCCCCCATCGCTTACAGGCGAACAATCCAGCAGCCTTAAGGGATCTGCTACTAATGTTGACTCAAGAACATTCTGAATCGTAATTTTTTTTCTGAATTGAGCATTAGGGTTATTTGAGCCGTTTTTATGATTTTTAACAGCCACTGCTGCAAGTTGTTCCCGGGTTGTTTTATATTGGTGCATATGCGCATTTGCAATCATCGCATAAAGACCCGGAAACGTTACTCCATTATAAACTTCATATTCCTGATCAGCTGCAGTTGCCAAAGTATCGGTAACGTCTGCTCCGTCAGTCATTTTTTCTACTCCTCCCGCAAGGACTATCTCACTATTCCCGGAGGCTACTTCGAAGTAAGCCTGTCGAAAAGCAATTCCTCCTGAAGCGCATGCCGACTCGACTCTTGCAGCAGGTATCGGCCCCATTCCTAAGTAGTCAGCCATAACTGCTCCTAAATGCTCCTGCCCGACAAATAGACCACTCGACATTGAACCAACGTACATTGAATCAATATGATCCACATTCGCACTGTTAATTGCTTTTAAAGAAGCTTCCACAAAAATATCTTTAATTGATTTTCCCCAAAGTTCACCGAATTTAGTCATTCCGGCACCAATTACAGCCACTTCTTTCATTTTAATCTCCCCTTATTCGTTTAGAATAATTTTACCGCGGAACTTTGCATATTCCCCATAATCGAGATACAACTTATTATTATCAAGCATTTCTCGCACTTTAATAGATTTATTTTGAACGTCCTTAATATTATCCGTTACTTTAAAAACAAATCCATCGCTGCCAGCACCTGAACCGAATGAAACCATAAAAATATTGTCGCCAGGTTTTGCTACATCAAGAACAGCGGAAAGACCGGTCGGAGATGAACCGGAATAAGTATTTCCCATCCAGGGCACAATCCACCCAGTTTCAAGTTGTTCTTTCGTAAAACCTAATTGCTTTCCTGCCATTTGCGGAAATTTTCCGTTGGGCATATGAAAAACCGCATATTTAAAATCTTCCGGTTTCATTCCGGATTTATCAAGCAAATTTTTTCCTGCGTTTATTACATGCCTGAAATAAGCAGGCTCACCTGTAAATCTTCCCGCATGCCTGGGATAAAATTGGTGTTCTCTTCTCCAGAAATCAGGAGTGTCGGATGTATAAGAATTTGTAAATAATATTTCTGCAACAACTTTATCTTTTCCCATAATAAAAGCCGAGCCCCCGGCTGATGCAGAATATTCCAATGCATCACCTGGCGCGCCTTGCGAGGTATCTGCCCCGATTGCAAGAGCATAGTTTACCTCTCCTGCTTTTACCAGCCCGTAAGCTACGAACATAGCTTCTGTACCTGCTTTACATGCAAATTCGTAACTTGCCACATGAACATCCGGTCCGATGCCTAAGGCATCAATCAAAATTGTTGCACTGGGTTTTACTGCGTAAGGGTGCGATTCGGAACCAATATAAACTGCGCCTATATCTTTCGGATTTATTCCTGCACGTAGGAATGCATTTTTGGCCGCTTCCACCGAAATAGTAATTGTGTCTTCATCTAACCCGGGAACTGTTTTTTCGAAAAGCTGCAACCCTCTTTTTATCACCTCGGGATCGGAGCCCCATTCTTTGGCGATACTTTCTACTTTAATGCGATACCGAGGGAGGTAAGAACCGAAGCCGACTATTCCAAACATATTTTTCCCCTTTGAATTTTTGGACGATCTGGCTGTTTAATTTTCAGAATTTTATATCAATTATAATATATTGAATTTTTATCTTGCTGTAAATAAAAATTTTATAAATTGGTTTATTTAATAATTTTTATTATTTGGTCACTGATAGACTGTAAATCTTCAAAGCGTGTAATATTAAACCAATTTATTCTATCATCTTTTCTAAACCATGTCATTTGCCTTTTCGAAAAACGCCTTGTATTTCTTTTTATCAGTGCCACTGCCCTATCAAGACTGATTTCTTTTTCCAGGTATGAAATTATTTCCTTATATCCTACAGTATTTAGTGAGTTAAGTTTTTTACTGAATCCTCTTTCTAAAATACTCTTCACTTCATTAACCAGTCCTAGTTCAATCATCATTTCCACTCTTTTTTCTATATTATGATATAATACTTCCCTGTTCCATCTCAACCCAAATTGTTTGAAATTTATGTCCACATTCCTTTCATGTTTTCTTTGATGAACGCTAATAGGTTCCCCTGTTAAATAAAATACCTCGAGTGCCCGCATTACCCTCTTCCAGTTTTGCGGTAGCATTTTATGTGCACTTTCCGGATCAACTTTCATCAATTCATTATAAATATATTCATTCCCGTATAGATTTTTCTTTTCTAATAATTCTGCCCGGTATTCTTCATCTGTGTCTACCGTATCAAATATACCATCAACTAAAGCTTTTATATAAAGGCCTGAACCACCGGCAATAACAGGAATTTTCCCTTCGTTTAATAACTCATTGATTTTGTCTAATGCATTTTTTTCATAACGGCTAACATTATAATCCTCATCAGGTTCCAAAATATTTATGAAATGGTGTTTGATCTTATTCAGTTCAGACTGTGCCGGTTTTGCGGTCCCGATGTTCAAATATTTATAAATTTGCCGGCTGTCAGCAGAAATAATTTCGGTATTAAAATATTTTGCAATCTGAAGACTTAATGCGGTTTTACCCGAACAGGTAGCTCCAACAATTGTAATTACTTTTGGTCCCAACCTTCACGACCTATTAATGGTACAAAAGAAAACTCCGGTTCATCACGAATATCAAATATATCTTCACCCAGTTTTGTTATAATTTTCAACTTTTGTGAGTATTTATCGCCGACCGGGATTACAAGTTTTCCCCTGATTGCAAGTTGTTTTTTTAACGGCTCAGGCACCGAGGGTGAACCGGCAGTAACAATAATTCCGTTGTATGGTGAATATTCCGCCCACCCGATAGTACCGTCACCACATTTGATGTGAACTCTCGTCCCCATTTTGTCGAATAATTTTTGTGTCTGAATATATAGTTCAATATTTCTTTCGATACTGTAAACTTGCATACCCATTTTATGGAGAATCGCAGCCTGGTAACCCGAACCGGTGCCGATCTCCAAAACTTTATCACCTGGAGATAGTTCCATTTCCTGTGTCATGTATGCAACAGTGTAAGGCTGAGAAATTGTCTGTCCGTAACCGATAGGCAAAGCAACATCTTTATACGCGTGATCATACAAAGCTTTTGGAAGAAACTTATGACGCTCCACTTCAGCTATAGCTTTTAATACCAGTTGATCATCAATCTTTTGTGAAAGCTTATCAACTAATTTTTTCCTTTCTCTTTCATACATTCGTATTATTTCCCATATTTTATTTTTTAAAGATAAGATAAAATATTATTATTTTTTATTTTGTATTTATTAAATTTAATTTATAGGATATTTTGATGATAGAAATTATTGGCGGCGCAGTATTAATCGCGTTTATGCGAATTTGTGATGTATCTTTAGATACAATTAGAGTGATTCTTGTTGTTCAGGGGAAAAAATATTATGCGGGAATTACGGGATTCTTTGAAGTATTGATCTGGGTTTTTGCAATAAGAATTATATTTCAGCATCTAGATGCAATTCCGAATCTATTCGGCTATGCGATAGGATTTGGACTGGGAAATATCATCGGCATTTCCATTGAACAAAAAATTGGTTTTGGATATGCACAATTAAATGTAATATCGATGCATCATACAGATGAAATTGCTGCCAGTTTAAGAAAATCAAAATATGGAGTAACAATCCTTCCTGCCGAAGGAGGAAGAGGCGGTGTCTCCGTAATAGTTGTAATCACACCTAGAAAGCAACAAAAAAAGGTTATAAGGTTTATTGAGGCTATTGATAATAATGCATTTATAACCATTCAGGGTTCAATACCTTATAGAGGAGTTTTAAAATCGGGAAGGAGATAATTGAAAAAAATAAAGTTTATCTAAAAAAGTGTTAAAATATAATTGCAAGAATCTTTTAATCATATTATATTTAATACTCTAATTTATTTCATTATACGACTGAAGAATTATTAAAATTAAATAGTTCTTTCTAATTTTTTAGGAACTTAATCATGCGGGAATAGCTCAGTTGGTAGAGCGCAACCTTGCCAAGGTTGATGTCGCGGGTTCGAGTCCCGTTTCCCGCTCAAAGAATCCACGCAAGTGGATTTTGTCTTTTATGTCTATTGAGGAATTTAATTTTTTTGGGCGCTGTAGCCAAGTGGTCTAAGGCGAAGGTCTGCAAAACCTTTATTCGTCGGTTCGAATCCGACCGGCGCCTCTTCTAATCCCCTTCTTTGAGGGGGTTTTTTATTTTTAAATTTACAAAATTTTGAGTATTCTATTAGTATAAGTTAAAATATGCATTAGCTATTGCCATTTCGTAGTTGACGGAATAATCATATTAATGATTATTTGTAATGTATTATATAAACATGTTTTAACTACATTTCTGCTAAACTATTCCTTTATTTAAATTCGCTATTATGGATTCAAGAATGTTAATTATAAAATATTTATTTTTAAATCATTAGGTGATGTTTTTTTAAGTCACAAAGGATGACTTAAAAAATTGTTAAATTTATTTCAGAATAATTATTAAGCATTTTGGTGCATAAACTAAATGGATTATTTAATCAGTGCATTAGCGGGGTATCTTTTAGGATCATTTCCAACAGCATATCTAATCTTAAAGAAAACAAATGGCCTAGACATCACAAAAAACGGTTCCGGTAATGTCGGAGCTATGAATTCCTACGAGATAACAAATTCTAAATTCTTTGGAATTTTAGTATTATTAATAGATGCATTAAAGGGATTGTTGAGTACCTACTTAGTACTACTTATTCTGCCGGTGGAATTTATTTACCCGGCAATTGCTTTATTGTTTGCAATTTTTAGTCACTGTTTCAATCCGTGGCTGAAATTTAAAGGAGGAAGAGGTTTAGCTACTGCTGCAGGAGGCTTAATTCTGATATTCCCTTTTCTACTAGTAATTTGGCTTGTGGTTTGGATTATTTTTTTCTTAATGAAGAAAGATATAATCTTTGCAAACGTTAGTGCAACAGTAATGTCTCTACTTCTTGTATTTTCTTCAATAAATATTGCATTCAAATATACATTTCCTCAAGCTGAATCTTACCAGGGGGTAATTTTATTTAGCATTGCACTTTTAATAATTATATTCGTCAAACATATAGAACCATTAAAAGATTTTTTAAAAAATTCGAAAATAAGTAAAAAGGCATAAATGATGAAGATAAGTAGAAAAAGATTAATTTGGATATCTGTTTTATTAATTATGATAGCCGTTATTGCCTATACAATGGGCAAAGCAGGAAGTTCTGCGCCGCTTTTTACAACAGTTCCCGACAGCAGTTACTCATTAGCATCATATCAGCAAAATTCACAAAATAATAGTGCTATTTCAAATAACAGGCAGACTGTAATTACTAATACGGTGCAAAAAGTAAGCCCCGCCGTTGTCGGAATAAACGTTACAGAAATTAAAAAATATAAAAGCCCTTTAAATAATCTTTTTAACGATCCGTTTTTCCAGCAATTTTTTGGAAATCAAAATTATTCCCAAAAAGTAAAAGAGCTAGGTTCCGGTTATATCATTTCACCGGACGGCTATATTGTAACAAATGATCACGTTGCAGGTAATGCATCCGAGATTACTGTTACCCTAACTAATGGGAAACAATATCCTGCAAAGTTAATCGGTACGGATCATGCAACCGATATTTGTTTACTAAAAATTGACAGAAAAGATCTCCCTTTTGTAACATTAGGCAACTCAAATAATATTATGATTGGAGAGTGGGTAATTGCTTTTGGAAATCCTTTCGGGTTATTTAATGTGAATGATAAACCTACAGTTACGGTGGGAGTTGTGAGTTCTACAGGAATGAATCTTGAGCCTCTTAATGACAGGTATTACCTGAATATGATTCAAACTGACGCAGCAATAAACGGAGGAAACAGTGGTGGCCCTCTTGTAAATAGTCTTGGACAGGTCATTGGGATGAATACCTTGATTTACACTGCCGGCGGAGTTAAAGGGAATATAGGTTTAGGCTTTGCCATCCCGATTAATAAAGTAAAAAAAATTGTGACTGATCTAAAACAGAATGGTAAAGTAGATCGCGATTATACCGTAGGTTTACGAATTCAACCTATAGATGCCAGTATTGCCAAATATTTTCATTTGAGCAGCGATAAAGGTGTCCTTGTAAAGGAAGTACTTACGAATTCTCCTGCAAGCCGTGCCGGAATAAAAGAAGGAGACATAATTCTTCAAGCGAATGAATATCAAATAAATAATGAAGAAACGATGGTCGGAGCTTTCCAGCAATTTTCCACCGGCGATACGGTTACACTAAAAATTTTGAGAGACGGCAAAATTATCAAGAAACAAATGACCCTGGAGAAAACTAAATGATCGAAAGATATACACTCCCCGAAATGGGAAATATTTGGCAAGATGAATTTAAATTTAAAACCTGGCTCAATATTGAAATTTTAGCATGTGAAGCCAGAGCGGAATTTGGTGAAATTCCCAAAGAAGATGTTGCGGAAATTAAGGCTAAAGCTAATTTTAATGTTAAAAGAGTTCTTGAGATTGAAGAAACTACAAAGCATGATGTAATCGCTTTTCTCACAAATGTTGCAGAATACGTTGGTCCGGTTTCCAGGCATATTCACTATGGGATGACATCATCCGACATTTTGGATACTACCCTTTCCTTCCAGATGAAAACAGCCGGTGAGTTATTATTAAAACGACTCCGTGAATTAAAAGACGCACTAAAGCAGCGAGCATTAGAACATAAAGATACAATTTGTGTAGGCAGATCTCACGGTATTCATGCCGAACCAACAACGATGGGATTAAAATTTGCCCTCTGGTTTGAAGAAACAAAAAGAAATATTGAAAGAATTGAAAACGCAATAAAATCGATAAGTGTCGGTCAAATTTCAGGAGCAGTCGGAACTTTTGAACACCTATCACCTAAAATAGAAAAATACGTCTGCGAAAAGATGGAATTACAACCTGCTCCTGTATCAACACAGGTCATTCAGCGTGACAGACATGCACAATTTTTAACAACATTGGCTTTGATAGCAGCCTCACTCGAAAAAATAGCCATTGAAATCAGACATCTTCAAAGAACTGAGGTATTGGAAGCCGAAGAATACTTTTCAAAAGGTCAAAAAGGTTCTTCGGCAATGCCGCATAAACGCAATCCGATAGTTAGTGAAAGAATCACAGGTTTGGCAAGAGTACTTAGAAGTAATTCGATGGCTGCTCTTGAGGATGTGGCTTTGTGGCATGAACGGGATATTTCACATTCTTCAGTGGAAAGGATCATAGTACCGGATTCTTGTATTGCTCTCGATTATATGCTCGACCTCATGGTGAAATTGATAAAAAATCTTTTGATTTATCCGGACAATATGCTTCGAAATTTAAATATTACACGTGGATTAGTATTTTCGCAAACTGTAATGCTGAAATTGGTTAATAAAGGGATTTCGCGGGAAGATGCTTATAAAATAGTCCAAACTGCAGCTATGGATGTTTGGGCAGATAAAACTAAAGATTTTCTAAACGAATTATTAAAATCCAAAGAAGCCTTAAAATATTTAACGGAAGAAGAATTAAGGTCGATTTTCGATAATAAAAATATGCTGAAAAATGTTGATTATATTTTTTCCAGAACTGTAGAAAAGGAATAAAAATAACAAGACAAAAATGTTAGAATTGCTGGAGAACTTTTCCTGCAGTTAAAATCTATTTGCCCTGTATTTTATCAAGTTGTTCAAAACTCAAATCCAGCAGGTGAAATTTATTCCAATCCTTATAGTCATAATGCCACCACTCTCCGGGATAATTATTAAATCCGTATTTTGCCATTACACCAATTAGTAAATCCCGATTCCGGATAGCATCCGGCGATAAATCCAAACAATCCGAGTGAGCTTTTTCGGAAAAATCATCGAAAGAAGTGGGCATTTCCAATGGTTCGCCCGTTTTAAGTGAGATCAAAGTTAAATCAATTGCACATCCCCTATTATGGCGTGAACCTGTCCAAACAGATGCAACGTAAACGGTATCTTTTACTTTTTTATAAAATTTAACTGTTGCAGAATAAGGACGATAAGCATCAAATATTAATAATCCGAGGCCTATTTTATTTACCTCCCTTTGTACATTCTTTAAAGCCTTAGCGGCAGGAAGCCTGGCAAACGCTCTAGCTTCATTATACACAGGTTCGCCTAAAAAATTATTTTTAGTTGCATATCTTATATCCAGTTTAATAGTACTAATATAGCTTTCAAGGTTTATCAGCACATTATTACTATCCTGCTTTACCAACAAATCATAATTTTTTATATTATCAACTACATATAATCCATACTCATTTTTATGTAACGTTTGGCTAAATGTAAGAAAAGTCACACAAAAAACGATCCCGCACGCCATAATAAAACTTCTGTTATACATATGCATCCTATCATGTAGTCATAAAAGGAAATCATTTAATCAAATGAAAGATAACTTAAATAATTTTTGGCTAAAATCTTTGGGATAATAGCTTATATGTGCTTACTAACATTTTTTTGAATATGAATATCGCTATATTACAAGTAACTATATATTTTTTAACCACCAATTACGAATTATCAAATACATGCATTATTAATTCAATTTATTGATGTTGTATGTATTAGTAAATTTATTAATTAAAAATTAAACTATTTTTATGAAAAAACCATCAAAAAAGCTAATGAGAAATTTTTTAGTAGTAGCATTACTTATAGTAACAACGAATATTTTTTTAGCACGTTCGGTTGATAACAAACAGACAATAAATGTTGAGCAAGGTTCAGACACAGTAAAAGTGCTGGATCCTCCAAGTTATTATTCAAATGAAGATCAATTAATCTACACAATATTATCCCGTTATCATTATAAAAAATTTAATCTCGATGACTCGCTTTCTGCAGTTATATTAAACCGTTATTTAAAGAGTCTTGATTATAATAGAATTTATTTTTTAGCATCCGATATAAAAAAGTTTGATAAGTACGAATTTAAATTGGACAATGATATAAAAGACGGCGATTTATTACCCCCTTTTCAAATTTTTAATGTGTTCCGGAAAAGGGTTGAACAGCGTATGGATTATGTAAAAAAACTGCTTGATAAAGGATTTGATTTTTCATTGCATGAGAAGTTTGAAGTTCAAAGAGATAGTGTACCATGGCCTGAATCAGCTGATGAGCTGAACAATATTTGGCGTAAAAGGATAAAAAATGATGCACTCAATCTTATGCTTGCAGGTAAGAAAAATTGGAAAGATGTAAAAAAGACTCTTCTGAAAAGATATGATAATTTAGAAAGAAATATTTTTCAGTATAAAAGTGAAGATGTTTTTCAGTTGTTTCAAAATTCTTTTACTGAAGCAATAGACCCTCACACAAACTACATGTCCCCTATTACTTCGGATAATTTTAAAATAGATATGAGCAGATCCCTTGAAGGAATAGGTGCTCAATTGCAAACCGAAGATGAATATACAAAAATTGTTACAATCATTCCCGGCGGACCGGCATTTAAAAGCAAATTGTTACATCCAAATGACAAAATTATTGGCGTTGCGCAAGGCACCGATGGAGATATGGTTGACGTAATTGGCTGGAGAATTACAGATGTAGTACAATTAATTCGCGGACCCAAAGGAAGTACGGTAAGGCTTCAAATAATCCCTGCGTCTGAAGGAGTTAACGGAAAACCAAAAGTAATTACACTCGTGCGCGCTAAAGTAACTTTGAAAGAACAATCCGCAAAGGATAAAATTTTAAACATTAAAAACCATGACAAATCGTACAAGTTTGGAGTTATCACTATTCCGGCATTTTACAGTGACTTTGAAGCCGAAGAAAAAGGTGATAAAAACTATAAGAGTACAACCCGCGATGTTAAAAAATTAATCACCGGTCTTAAGAAAGAAAATGTTGACGGAATTATTATTGATTTAAGAAACAATGGCGGCGGTTCTCTGGAAGAGGCTGTAAAATTGACAGGCTTGTTCATAAAATATGGACCCGTTGTACAGGTTAGAAATTCAAATGGTTCGGTAAAAGAAGAAAATGATCCGGACAGCACTATCTTCTATAATGGTCCTTTGGCAGTACTTGTGAATAGATTCAGTGCGTCTGCATCGGAAATTTTTTCCGGAGCCATTCAGGATTATGGACGGGGTTTGATTATCGGAGAGCAGACATACGGAAAAGGAACTGTTCAAAATCTGATTAATCTAAATAGATTAATTCCGCATCATTCACCGAAATTCGGTCAGCTTAAACTTACTATAGCTAAATTTTACAGGATTACGGGAGAAAGCACGCAAAATCGGGGAGTTATCCCTGACATTCAATTCCCTTCCCCTTTTAAACCCGGAGAATTCGGGGAAAGCTCCCAACCTAGTGCTCTTCCCTACGATAAAATAAATCCGACTAAATATATACCTTTCGGAAATATCAAAAAATATATTCCGAAACTTGAAGATTATTATAATAGCAGAGTAAAAAATGACCCTGAATTTGTAGAGTATAGAGAAGAAATTCAGGATTATAAAGAAGCACATAAGAAAAAATACATTTCGCTGAATGAGGATGTCCGAAAAAAAGAACAGAATGAGGATGATCAAAAAAAATTAGAACGGCAAAATGAAAAAAGAAAAAGATTGGGACTGAAATTACTGAAAAAAGGAGAAGTCCCTAAAGATTCCACCGATAAAGATGATCCGGTATTGGACGAAAGTGGACATATTTTAGGTGATTATATCTCTTTAATTTCTTAATTAAAACTAAACTAATTATTTACACCCGGTTAGGAATTTCATTGATTTGATTTATCCGACCGGCTGTTGTTTTAAAAAGATAACGTGTTAACAAAAAAGGTAATTAAATTTGTTTCGTTTGTTGCTGTTCAAATTAAACGTTTTATTACCGTTAAAACTACCCTTTTTTTCTTGAATTACTTCATGAGAATTATGAAGAAAGGTGTCCCCTTAATTTTTAAGTGTGATTTTTTATATGAGGTTTGAAATTATTTTTGATAGGGTTTCTGCAAAATAAATATTTTACTCTAATATCATTTTAACTAAGGAGGGAGATCTAACAATTCTAAACGTTTTACTTCATATGAGCACAGGTTTCAGTCGATGACTCGATCGAAATGACAGATTAATTATTTCACAGAAAATCTAATAATTGCTTCATTAAAGAACGCAGATCAATCAAAATTAATGTGAGAAAGAAACTTCCTTTTAGCTATGGGAAAAATTGTTTCTTCAAACGGGAAATCAACGTCACAATCGATTGTATAAACAGGAACGCCAAAAGGTTCGCTATATTTTTTAATCAAATCAACTTTCAATAATTTAAGTGAATTTATGTCACCATGAATTTTATAAGTATCAACAGCTTTAGTTTTAATTGATATATACGTTTTTCCTTCTGAGGAATATTTTGTAGTATCGTAATGATAGACTTCAAAGGTTTCTTCTGTTTTGTTTGTTATAATGAGATATCCAACATTTATATCTTTTAAATCATTTCCTATTCTAGTAATACTCATTTCATCTTCAATAAAATCTGCAATAATATATGCCTCTTCAACTAGAGATTTAATTAAAGGTAATGCCCATTCAATTAAATTATAGTTATAATTATGATTGGAAACCGGGTTTTCTAAGGTCTCTGTAATCTGATAATTTCTCTTTGGGGCGCGGCCTTTAGCAGCATGAAAAAAGGGCGGTTCTGTTGTACCTTCATCCTCAAATATTTCTTCAAGTCGTATTGTCAAAAATACGAGTTCTGAGAGAGCCGGATACAATTTATTCGTATTAAATTTATATTGGAATTCCTTCAATGATGAAAGGATATTGTATTGACTTAATTCCCAATCAGACTCTTCATATAAAAAGCTATTCAATGTTAATTGTTTCATAAATACGCCTCGTTTCCTCTTATTAGAAAGGCGCAACTTCCGTACCATCTTATCCCGATTTCCTAAATGTTTGTATTTGAGTTAATTAGGTAAGATTCGTTAAATTAAATATTATCAAAATAGGAGAATATTACTTAAAATTCTAAAAAGAGACATAAAATGTACTAAATTATGGACTGTTATATTGACTTTTAAAGCGGGTATTATCTGTGGTATTAAATCTTTGTTTAATTGAAGATAAAATCGAGGCTGTTCAAAAAGCAATTATAAAATAAAAACCCTGTGAAAATCAATCTAATCATAGTTATCAGAGCTCTATTTTCCAAAAGATATTACTTTTCAAACAACCTCATAATTTGTCATTAATATTTGAACATTAAAAAATTAAATATCGAATTTGATTCCTTGTGCTAATGGTAGTTTAGTACCATAGTTAATGGTATTTGTCTGTCTTCTCATATAGCCTTTCCACGCATCGGAACCCGATTCTCGTCCGCCGCCTGTTTCTTTTTCACCGCCAAATGCACCTCCAATTTCTGCTCCCGATGTTCCGATATTAACATTTGCAATTCCGCAATCGGATCCTTCAGCAGATAAAAATCGTTCAACCTCTCTTAAATTATTGGAGAAAATTGCTGATGAAAGTCCCTGAACTACATTATTTTGAAGCTCGATAGCGTTTTCCACTCCGCCGGTATATTTTATCAAATAAAGGATAGGAGCAAATGTTTCTTCCTGGACAATTTCGTAATGATTTTCCGATTCTACGACCGCAGGGACAACATATGTACCGGAATCATACTTTTCGCCGGAAAGGACATCTCCGCCGTAAAGCAATTTTCCGCCGTCCTTTTTAACTCTTTCCAATGCTTCTGAAAACATTTTTACTGCTTGCTTATCAATTAAGGGACCTACATGATTATTTTCATCTAAAGGATCGCCAATCTTTAATCCTTTATATGCTTTTATCAACGATTCTTTAACTTTGTCATAAACAGATTCATGAATAATTAATCTTCTCGTTGTGGTACATCTTTGACCCGCCGTTCCCACAGCACCGAACACTATTGCGGGCATTGCCATTTTCAAATTCGCATCCGGAGTAATTATTATCGCATTGTTTCCCCCAAGTTCTAATATTGATTTCCCGAAACGCCCGGCAATAACTTCAGCTGCATGTCTTCCAACCGCAGTAGAACCGGTAATTGAAATTAGAGGAACTCTTTTATCGTTTAACAATTTTTCGCCAATAGTTGAACCTCTGCCGATAACCAGTGAGAAAATACCTTCGGGTAGATTATTTTCTTTAATTACCTCTGATATGATATTTTGTGTTGCAATAGCGGAAAGCGGAACTTTTGATGACGGTTTCCAAACATTTACGTTTCCGCAAACTGCAGAAATCATTGTATTCCACGAGTAAACTGCAACAGGGAAATTGAATGCTGAGATTGTCCCAACAATTCCGAGAGGATGATATTGATCGTACATTCTATGATCAGGTCTTTCGGATGCCATCGTAAATCCGTAAAGCTGTCTCGACTGTCCGACGGCAAAGTCACATATGTCAATCATTTCCTGAACTTCGCCTAGTCCTTCCTGAAGAGATTTTCCCATTTCGTACGAAACCAATCTGCCGAGAAAAGGTTTATATTCTCTCAACTTTAATCCTATTTGTCTTACAATTTCCCCTCTTTTAGGTGCAGGTATTTTCCGCCAAGTTTTAAATGATTCAGCGGCTGTTTCCATAACAGTATCGTAATCATTTTCCGATGCCTGGTAAACAGAAGCGATGAATTTTCCGTTTGTAGGAGAATATATTTTCAGCTCGCCCTGGTCCTTAGTTTCCATCCATTTTGTTCCGGTAGATGCACCTAAATTAATTTCTTTTATACCTAATTTTTCAAGAAATTCCATTTCTCACTCCTTTATTTATTGTTCCAAATTTAAGAATACCCTTTTACTTATCCGGTATAATTTTTTAGGATAAGTTTTATTTTTTGTTAAAGCTCATGATCACATATTTTTATTATAAATCTTTCCGGTAATAATCACATGTTTATGAGTTTATTTTTTCAATTATAGATTGAAGATTTATTTTTCGCATTTTATTTTCTATATCTACTTGAACATCTGTAAACAATTCCAGGAAATAATTATTAATTTTTACAGAGTCACCCGGTTTATGATCATTTGTTCGATTAACGTCCAAATAAAAAGCCTTACGATCTTCTATAGCGCAATAGACTTCCTGCAAATGAATTTTTGCCGGATTTTTCTTAATAAGAAATCCCCCATTCGTACCATGTGTACTTTTAACAATATCATTTTTAACCAGCATAGAGAGGATTTTTCTCAATTTAGATGAATTTACACCAATATGTTGGGCAATCCCCTTACTTGTCTGTGGAACGGGATCAGTTTTCGCTAGAAAATATAATGCTTTAACCGCAGTAGATAATTTTGTTGATGCCGACATAATAATATTGATTTGTTATAGTAAGTGTAACAAATTAGGTATTCAAAATCAATTATTGTTTTTGAAACGTGTAATATTTTTTATTCATGGAATAATTATTTTAAGATACACATACTGATAAGTTAATGGGATGCAAATAAATACAAGTAAACTGTATAATTATAAGTTTTATAATTAGTTATCGGAATTATCAATTCTTAAATCATTGATAATTCATTCCTAATTCGTTAAATTAATCAATAAAATATTTTTATAAATTATATGATTATATCAGTTAAATATTTGGAAGAAACCGGCTTCAAACATCAAAGAAGCTATTTTATTTCGCGCTTCGAGAACGTTTACTAATCTTTCTCTTCTCCCCTATTGTTAAATTCTCTTAAAAATACACTGTGTTTATTCAGATAATCATTTTTATATGGAGGAAAAATTATGGAAAACTTAAACTCGAAGATTGAAGGAAACGTAATGGAAGAGTATTTAGATATACCCCCCGATAAAGTACACGAAGCACTTTCCCGGTATATGCTAGTTGATGGTTTTGATATTGTCTTAGACTTAAATAAGAGTCAAGGAATTCATTTGGTCGATAAAAAAACGGGAGATCAATATACAGATTTCTTTACTTTTTTTGCATCATCACCGCTTGGGATGAATCATCCTAAATTAAATAGAGCTGAAATTAAGGAAGAACTTGCATTTGTAGCAATAAATAAACCATCCAATTCGGATATATATACGAGTCAAATGGCTGAATTTGTGGATACGTTTGTAAAAATAGCAAAGCCTGATTATATGAAACATTTATTTTTCATATCCGGCGGCGCTCTGGCAGTTGAAAACGGATTAAAAGTTGCATTTGATTGGAAAGTGCAGAAAAATTTTCAGAAAGGTTACAAAGAAGAAAAGGGACATAAGGTTATTCACTTCAAGCAGGCGTTCCACGGAAGAAGCGGGTACACTATGTCCTTAACCAACACCGAGCCAAATAAAATAAAGTATTTCCCCAAATTCGATTGGCCGAGAATAACTAATCCTAAAATTACCTTCCCGGTTGATGCAAATATTGAAGAAATAATAAGACTTGAACAATTAGCAGTTGATGAAATAAATGCTGCCATCAAAAATAATCCGGATGATATTGCCGTAATTATAATTGAACCGATACAAGGCGAAGGCGGGGATAATTTTTTCCGGAAAGAGTTTTTCGAAAAATTACGCAACATCGCCGATGAAAATGATATACTATTAATGTACGACGAAGTTCAGACAGGATTCGGATTAACCGGTAAATTCTGGGCTCATGAACATTATGTAAAACCGGATATACTTTCATTCGGCAAAAAAGCTCAAGTCTGCGGAATTATGGTAACAGACAGAATTGACGACGTACCCGAAAATTGTTTTCACAAATCCAGCAGAATTAATTCAACATGGGGTGCAAACCTAGTAGATATGGTTCGTTCTAAGCATATTATGCAAATTATTAAAGAAGATAACCTGATCGAAAATGCAAAAGTGCAGGGAAAATATTTGTACGATAATTTGATTGCCCTTCAGAAAGAATTTAAAGGACTTGTAAGCAATACAAGAGGTTTGGGATTAATGTGCTCGTTCGATCTGCCCAATCCGTCAATCCGGAGTGAGTTCAGTAAATTATGCTACAAAGAAAAGTTGATAATATTGGGATGTGGTGAAAAATCGATAAGATTCAGACCTCCGCTTACAATAACCGAAGAGGGATTGGATGAAGGCTTGAAAATTATAAAAAAAGTTCTATTTTTACTTTCGTCAAATAATTAAAAATAATTATATAACTACTTGCATGGTGCGGCTCCACGGTGGAGCCGTTATCATTTTAAAACCAAGAAAATATTAAGTGGAAAAACAATTATTCATTGTAAGCACTCCTATCGGCAACTTAAAAGATATTTCACTGAGAGCTTTAGAAACATTGAAGGAAGTCGATTTTATTGCATGCGAAGATACTCGGGTTACTTCTTTTTTGTTAAATCATTATGAAATTAAAAAAGAACTTGTCTCATTTAATGCAGTAAGTGAGAAAAATAAAATTGCCTATGTATTGGGGAGAATAATCGAAGGTGAATCATGTGCACTTGTATCTGATGCGGGTACACCGGGCATATCCGATCCGGGCACCAGGTTAATCTCTTCGGCATTGAAAGAAAATATCGGTGTTGTTCCGGTACCAGGTGCAAGCGCAATTATCACTGCATTAACCATCAGCGGTTTGCCAACAGACTCGTTTGTTTTTGAAGGATTTTTACCTCAGAAAAAAGGCAGGCAGAAAAAATTAAAGTTACTTTCTGAAGAAGAGCGAACAATTGTTCTTTACGAATCAACTTACAGAATTGAAAAATTACTGCGTGAATTAAATGAATACATGCCCGGAAGATTTCTAGTTGTATGCAGAGAATTAACAAAAAAATTTGAAGAAACCTGGCGCGGCACTCCAAACGAACTCCTACAATCCTTCGAAGGAAAAACTAATAAAGGTGAATTTGTTATAGTTATTTCACCGAAGAATTGGGAAATTAGATAAAATATTTATTAACATTTATCTTAATCAAGTTCTCCTATTTAACTCTCAAAACAACCACCATACAATCAGAATCCTCGCTGCTATCAAGAGGTCCGGGGGGAATTTCCATATTTCCATAAATCCAGTATTTATCGAAAACTCCGGAAAGTTCAATCAAAGCGCGCAGCTCTTGAGCCAGAAACCAGCGGTGTTTACTCGTTGATTCGAATATTTCCTTTGGGTTCCCATTATCCTTTATTTCCAACCGGGTAGTAACGCTCCACTGTTGTAAAAATGGATCATACTCATCGCTGGGTTTCCCGAATAACATTTTAACTTTAAAACCGTTTTCTTCTGCTTCCCAGATATTCGGTTCATCATCCGGAAAGAAGAATAAAGGATGTGCAGTCTCAATTACATAAATTCCGCCGGGAAGTAAATTCTTCGCCACTGATTTTAAATGTGATAGAAATTGTTCATTCGTTAGAAGATGTGTAATACTTTCTGTAAAAATACCTGCTGCATTAATCGGTCTTTCCAGATTAAATTCACACATGTCTGCTTCAATATAGTCTAAAGTTAATTTTTCCTTACCGGATACCAGTTCAGCATATTCAAGCATTTCTTTTGATAAATCGAGCGCAACAGATCGCCAATTTCTGCGGGCAAATTCCCTGGCATGATGAGCAGGTCCGCAGCCTAATTCAAGAAAAGCAGGTTTGCTGTTTTCCTTATCATTGCAGACTGCGTGAGTTTTATAGCACCATTCTATAAAATCACACTCTTCTTTATAGTCTCTTCCCGCGAACGCAATATCATATGCTTTTGCATATTTATAAAAACCGGAGCTCATAATTCCAACGTAAAATGAAGTATACTGTTTTCGAAACTTATTAAAATACTGGAGTAAATATTAAAATTTTTAACAACTCTTAATGTATTAAAGGTTATAGGTATGTAAAATACTTATTGGTACTAAAAAATATTATTAAGAGTTCACCCAAAAAGTAAGCTAAATTGACAAACAGCCGGAAACTTAGGTTAATTTGTTCTTCAAAATATTAAAAATGACTTCAACTATCGGGGCTTATATTGAAGTGACTTTTAATTATGATACAACTTACAAGCCTTTAAAATTTATAATTACTCAGATTCGTATACAATTAAAGATTTGACATCGTAATTTTTCAATTTTTCTCTTCCCTTTAAGAAGAGCAATTCAATGATAAAAGAGAATTGTACCACCTCGCCGCCTAACTTTTCAACTAGCATAGCAGCGGCAGCGGCAGTTCCGCCGGTAGCTAGCAGATCATCGTGAATGAGTACTTTTTCTCCTCTTTTAATTGCATCTTTATGTATTTCTATAGTATCGGTTCCGTATTCAAGTGCGTAAGTCATCTGTTCGGTTTCTGCGGGAAGTTTACCTGGTTTCCTGATAGGAATAAATCCGGCATCCAATTTTTCGGCTAGCAAAGCCCCAAAAATAAATCCTCGGGATTCGATACCTACAACTTTATCTACATTAATATCACCGGTAAATTCCAGTAATTTCTGCAAGGTTAGTCTTACAGCCTCCGGCTCTTTTAATAACGTAGTAATATCTTTAAAATTAATTCCTTCTTTAGGAAAATTTTTAACTGACCTAATATACTCTTTTAATAGTTTCTGCATTTAATGTCCTATTTTTTGTTTAAGAAACTTGATAATCCCTTTGAAAAATCTTCAGTTGAACGGCTGATTGCATTCAATCTAATGCAGTAATCAACTGCTTCATCGATATTAAAATTTGATATTGCTTGAATCATATTTTTAGTCATGTTCATACTTTGAGACGAATTTTTTATAATTAGTTCTGCCAGGTTATTGGCTTCATCTAATACATTACCAGCTAAATAATTTGCCAATCCTATTTCGTATGCCTTATTTCCGTCAATAATTTCCCCGGTCATTAGTAGTTGTTTCGCTCTTCCTTCCCCTATCTTCCTGATAAGAAATATTGCGACAATAGCGGGGACAAATCCTATTTTAACTTCTGAATAGCCGAACTTTGAATTTGTTCCGTGTGCAACAATAAAATCACAAACACTCGCCAATCCGCATCCCCCGGCAATAGCAGCTCCGTTCACAGCAGCGATAACAGGCTTAGGAGATTTATAAATTTTCAAGAACAATTCTGCCAGTTCCTCGGAATCTTTTTCATTCTCTATTGGTGAATAATCCTTAAGTTGATTTAAATATTCAAGATCAGCCCCTGCACAAAAATGCTTGCCTTCTCCACTTAAGATAATAACTTTTACTTTATCATTTAGATAAGCTTCATCTAATTTATTTTTGAATTGATTAACCAAATCCGGGTGAAGAGCATTTCGCTTTTCAGGTCGGTTCAATAAAATTTTGGCAATATTATTTTCAATAGAATATTTAATCATATCGGTTATTATATACTTAATTTCCTTTTGCTTTTCCGCATAAGAAAACTTTTAAACTTTTCAAGATCATAACAATTAATCACTTCAGATGTCATCAATCCACCCTTTCGTGCAACCATAACCCCGTATTTTATATAATCGATTTCTTCTGTTGAATGAGCATCAGGGTTGATTGAGAACATGCAACCTTTTTCTCTGGCATAATAAATTAATCTCCAATCGAGATCAAGCCTGTGCGGATTTGCATTAATTTCAATTGCGGTTTTATTAGCCGCACAAGCATCAATTACTTTCTTTATGTCAAATTTGTAAGGCTCCCTTGAAAGGAGGAGTCTGCCGGATGGATGACCCAGTAGATCCGTGTAGGGATTTTCAACTGCCCGTACTATTCTTTTTGTCATTTCATCGTGCTCCATACTGAAGCGTGAATGAATTGAAGCTACAATAAAATCAAATTCCCGCAAAACATCTTCGGAATAGTCCAAATCTCCGTTTTGTAGTATATCCGACTCAATTCCATGAAATATAGGAAAGCCAAGTCCTGAGCCGATTGCTTTAACTTCTTTTTTTTGAAGCAGTAATCTATCCTCAGTTAAACCATTTGCATAAAAGGCAGATTTGCTATGATCACAAACTGCAGCAAAACTAAATCCCTCTTTCTTTGCAAAACTCACCATCTCCTTTAAGGTGTTTCTGCCATCCGAGTAAGTAGTATGGAAATGCAGTAAGCCTATAAATTTATTTACGGAAAGATCCGAGTTTTTCATTAATTTTGAATCTTTTACATCAAAATATTCCTTCTCACGCATTTCGGGAATTACATAGGGAGCACGATGAATTCTAAAAAACTCATCTTCTGTTTTGCCTGATAAATCATCTATCTCAATTTTTGACTTAGCGAGAAATTCTGATGAGCCTGTTGTAAGAAAAAGAATCTTAGTAAAATCATTCTCAGTGACTGTAAAATTTAATTTTACCGGCACTGCAAAACTATCGGTTAAAATAATATCATCATCTTTTGTATTATAATTATAAATTTTTGCTAAATCTTTCTTGAAGTTATTCACGTCTTTCACATGAATTACGAGCCTGATTTCCGAAATAATCTCCATTCCCCGTCTAACCTCACCCGACACAGCGACATTTTCAACCGATTGCAGCCTGGAAAGTTTGGAAAGAATATCATCTACATATTCCGCTGCTGTATTTAGCAATATATATTTGCTGTAAATTTTAATCTTATCCAGTTCTTGCAATATTTTTTTCTGAGTAGCTTCACCGAATCCTTTTAGTAAGGCTAATCTGTTTTCCCTACATGCTGATTCAAGCTCACCAATATTGTTAATTCCCAGTTCCTTATTTAATATCTTTATTTTCTTACTACCTATACCTCTTATTTTTAGCAAATCTTCTATACCTTCAGGGACTTGCTTTTTCAACTCATTGTACATTTCGGAAGAACCTGTATCATAAAACTCATATATTACACTTTGCAGACCTTTCCCGATTCCTTTTATAGTATCTAGTTTTTCATCTGCAATTATTGTTTCCAGTTCGTTCTCATTGCGTCTGATTGCGTTGGCACCGTTTCGGAATGCATTTATCTTGAAGGGATTTTCACCAATGTATTCCATAAGATCGGCAATTCTATCTAATAGTAGTATAATATCTTTTTTACCTGGCATATTGTATGTAGTTTATTATAAAATACATTTGAATATAAGTAGAAAGAAAACCTAAAACAGCACCCGCCGTAACCTGAGAAACAGTATGACATTTTAATTCTATTCTTGACCATCCGATTAGAGCGACTAATAATATAAAAATCAGACCAATGGTACCATAGACGTAAGTTATTGCTGCCAGGGCTCCCGATGCACCCATAGCATGCGCACTGATTTTCCAGAATTTATTTATAATAACAATAATAAGTGTATTTGAAATATAACAAAACCAAAAGGCTATTGAAACAATATTTATATTGTAGATGATTAATATTATGAGTCCGGTTATGTATAAAATCACTGCAATTAAAAATGGTACTGTCCGTTCTTCCTTTATAGATGCATCTATATCGGCAAGTTTTCCATTTTTATGAAATATTGCAAATAATAAAATTAGAAAAGAAAAGCCAAATGTTACTGCAACGATGATCGTGATAACCGTCTTAATGAATGAAGATTCTAATTTGATTGCAAATAGGGTAAATAATAAAACCGTAAAAGAAGGGGGGACAAAAATAGTAGAGATAATTCTGGCAATTTTATGAGAGGATATTTGTTCCAAAGTAATACCGGTTATTTACATAAAATTCAGAAACATTTTATTCACTTTTATCAATAAAATTATTGATACGGATATGAACCCGGGATATTGATGTAACTTAACATATACGGAATAGAGTTAAACCACTAATCCATATTTCTCTAAATCATCTATGTATTGCAGTAAAATATCTTCAACATGTCTATATTCTGTCGGAACCATTAAAACTTTTCTTATCTGAGATACATTATGCATACCTTTAAGATAACCCGTATAATATTTTCTATGCTCAAGGACTGCTCTTCTCTCCCCTTTCACATTAATTGCCAATTTCAAATGACGCAGACAAGTTTTTATTTTTTTCTTTTCATCAACCGTATTTGAAATAAAACCGTTGTTCATTAATTCCTTTGCTTCCTGGAAAATCCATGGATTTCCTATTGCGCCCCGGGCAATCATAACGGCATCAGCTCCGGTTTCATCAAATGCACGTTTTACATCATGAGCATTGAGCACATTACCGTTAAGCCCCACCGGGATGTCCACAACCTCTTTTATTCTTGGAATCCAGCTCCAGTCGGCTTCACCTTTGTGCCCCATAGAACGTGTTCTGCAATGAACAATTATTGCATTTGCACCGGCATCTTCCATTCTTTTGGCAACTTCAAGAATTTTAATGCTTTCATTATCCCATCCTAACCTTGTTTTTACCGTAACAGGGATTGAAACAGAATCGACCACAGCTTTAACAAGTCGCTGCATATTTTCCGGGTCTTTTAGAAGCCCAGCCCCTGCACTGTTTTTAACCACATTCTTGACCCAGCAGCCGGCGTTTATATCAATAATATCGGGATTTTCTTTTTCTGCAATTTTAGCTGCCCCCACCATTGATTCCAGTACACCGCCATATATTTGAATTCCTACCGGTCTTTCTGCATCGATAATTTCCAATTTTTTATGAGTTTTTTCAGATAAGCGTACAAGTCCTTCTGAATTTACAAATTCCGTGTATACTACATCCGCTCCCAATTCTTTGCAGACCAATCTAAATGAAACATCGGTTACATCTTCCATTGGTGCAAGCAGAATAGCTTTTTCTTTTTCTATTTTCCCAATCTTAAACATCGATCATTTATTCCGTAATTTTTAAAAAACTCATTATTAAAATAAAAATTAATTACCAAAATTTTAATTCAATATTTCGCAATTTTCCGTTTTGTTTTATTTTCAGAACCTCTATTAAAGAAATTCGTAAATATCCGCTTCAAGATAAAATATAGTAGCTGCACCACAGCAAAAAAATAATTTAACTTTCCATTTTATCAATCACCGCATCCGCAAATTCATTCGTTCCCACATAATCAGCAGGGTGTATATCACGTGTTACGGTTTTGCCTTCGGCTATAACATTGGCAACAGCTTTTTCAATTTTCATAGCGGCTTCATTTTCGCCTATATATTCCAGCATCATAACAGAAGCCAGGATTTGAGCAGCCGGATTAGCAACATTTTGTCCTGCAATATCAGGAGCCGAACCATGAACCGCTTCAAAAATAGCTACTCCGTCACCAATATTTGCACCGGGCGCAAGTCCTAATCCGCCCACTAAACCGGATGCAAGATCAGATAAAATATCTCCGAACAAATTTGTTGTGACAATAACATCAAATTGATACGGATTCATAACCATTTGCATAGCCATATTATCTACAATTTTATTCTCAAATATTATTTCCGGATACTGCTGTGCAACTTCTTCGGCAACGGCTAAAAATAACCCGCCTGTGAACTTTAAAATATTCGCCTTATGAACAACAGTAATTTTTTTGCGCTCATGTTTCTTTGCGTATTCAAATGCATATTTTATAATTCTTTCTGAACCTCTCCTGGTTATTATTCCTATAGTCTCCGCGGCAGATCTGCTGCTGTCAATATAATGTTCTATACCTGAGTAGAATTCTTCCAGATTTTCTCTGAAAATAATTAGATCGATATGATCAAAATATAGTGTTTTAATTCCTGTATAAGTTTTGGCAGGTCTTTGATTAACGTAAAGTTCAAATTCCTTTCTAAGGGCAACATTTATACTTCTGAATCCCTTACCTACCGGAGTTGTTAAAGGCCCTTTCAATGCAATCTTGTTTCTGTCTATTGAGTCTATTACATCCTGAGGAAGAGGGTCCTTGTACTTTTTCAAAGCAGTTACCCCTGCCTCTACAACTTCCCATTCAATTTCAACTCCTGAGTGTTCCAGTATTTTTGTGGTTGCTTTCGTAATTTCCGGTCCAATTCCGTCCCCGGGAATAAGTGTCAATTTATAACTCACGCTTCACTTCTCCTCTAATAGTAAATTTATTATAGCTATATAATATAACAATAATTAAAGGAAATTAACGTATTGAAATCACTACATTTATTGCTATGAATCTTAAGTAAAACTAAATATTTAATTTATACAACTTTTCCTCTCGTAAAACTCAAAATTATTAGTCCTGGTAGTACATATTACTAACTAAATTCATAAAAAGGGCGAGATTAGAATGGTTCTTTATTGAGTAACAAAAGAATAGACTAATAAAAAATATTTTTAGTAAATCAGGAATTCAGTTTTGAATTATTTTATCACGCCAAAATAGTCTATAGAAGTGAATATCGATATCAAGTTCAGATTGATACAACTCATGATTTGCTAAAACCAATTAGAATATATCTGAACTAATTTGTAATAATTGATAAAATCAAAAAC
The DNA here is from genome assembly GCA_963751355.1 of uncultured Ignavibacteriales bacterium. Lineage (GTDB taxonomy): Bacteria > Bacteroidota > Ignavibacteria > Ignavibacteriales > Ignavibacteriaceae > CAVVVS01. The sequence continues at coordinate 39,980 of CAVVVS010000131.1, forward strand.
TTTAATAATTGTGCAGATTTTCTTTTAAGATCATGCATGAGTTATTTGTATTGAATTTATCAGTTAATAATTTATATCTTTTTATCTTCATCAATTTTTCCGTCAATAATATGAATTCTTCTGTGTGTCCGGTTTGCAAAATGTTCATCGTGTGTTACAACTACTATTGTCTGCTTTTCCTGTGTGTTTAATTTTTCAAAAAGATTGAAAATTTGTTCAGAATTTTTTGAGTCGAGATTTCCGGTTGGTTCATCTGCTAATAGTACTTTTGGATTATTTGCCAAAGCTCTAGATATTGCTACTCTTTGCTGTTGGCCGCCCGATAATTGGTTCGGTTTATTTTTCATTTTGTCTTGAAGGTCCATTTGTGATAGAAGGTATTTTGCTCTTTCACGTGCTTTGGAAAGATTTGTTCTTCCTCTCGCAAGCATAGGCATCATTACATTTTCAAGAGCAGAAAATTCAGGTAATAAAAAGTGGAACTGAAAGACAAAACCGAAATTTTCATTCCTCAACTCGGCAAGTTTTTCTTCTTTTAATGAAGATATTTCCTTTCCTTCTAAAAACACTTTACCCCGGGTAGGTTTATCGAGTCCGCCGATTAAATACAAAAGCGTTGTTTTACCTGAACCGCTCGGACCTGTAATTGCACTAAATTCGCCTTTAGCAATAGAAAGAGAAATATCCGGTAAAATTGTTGTGCTTATTACTTCCCCGTCGCTTTTGTTTACGATCGTTTTATTAACATTTTCTAATTTTATAATTTGTTCTATCATTATTTTTCACCGCGCAAAATTTCTACGGGTTGAACCTTTGCCGCATTTCTTGCAGGAATAATCGAAGCAATCAAGCTAACAATTATCGCAAATCCAGATGAGAATAAGAAATACCACAAATCTTTACCCATCATTAAATGCTCCGATCTTATGGAAGAAGTCTTTGAAGCGGCTACTTTTATAGAGGATAATATTTCAATCATTCCATAACCAAACAAACTACCTATAGCAGCCCCAACAACAGCTACAATAAGTCCCTGATAAATATAAATTGTTATTATTTCAGTTCGCTTGAATCCCATCGATTTAAGAATGGCAATATCTCTCGATTTTTCCAAAACATTGGTAATTAAAATATTTGCAACCCCGAACCCAGCCACTAAAATGACAAAAAACACCAAGAAATAAACAATCATCGAAATCATTTTGAATAAGGATAAAACGCTTGCTGCTTTTTCTTCCCAGGTAATTGCTTTATAATTTGTGAGTTGTTCTATGTTTTCTGCTACCAGAGCATCTTTTTTAAGATTATTAACCCTTAAATAAATATCCGTTACTTCATCTGGGCGATACCCGCCTATGTTCTGGGCTAACCTTAAATTCACATACATATTACCATCAATATCATTTATTCCTGTGGAAAAAATCCCGATTACTCTTAAACTATAAATGCTCCCTTTATTAGAAACAATTTGAATGCGGTCGCCAACTTTAGCAGAAAAATCCTCCGCCACAGAGGTTCCCAGGATTGCGCCGTCGGGAGTTCTTTCCAATGCAGAATAATTACCCGAAACCATATTTGCGCTGAACTTCTCTATTTTATTTTGGGTAGAAGGCATGATCCCGAATAATTGAACCGGTAAAGTAGTAGTCCCAAATTTTCCTATTGAATTAAGGGATATAAGAGGTGTAGCAAGCCCAACGAGAGAATCCTTATCGATTACATCAATAACTTTCTTGTAATTCTTTATTATTTCCTCATCGTCCCGGCTAACGTTTTTTATGAAATCTACTTTATTATTTAAATTCGAAGTAATTAGTTGTTCGGGTGTAGTCGGTCGAATTTTCTCACCATTTATGATAACGTGGGGCGCAATATCAATAATTTTCTGTTCAAAACTTTGTACCAGACCATTCATCAGGGATATTGCTGTAATTAATACCATAACACCCACTCCGACACCTGCTAACGAAAGAAAAGTTTGTCTTTTCCTGTTTATCAACTGCCGATAGGCTATCATTATGAGATGTCTTATGTTGCGCATATTAACTTCTGAGAATATCCACAGGATTTAACCGTGCAGCTCTTCGCGCTGGTCCAAGTCCCGAAATGGAGCTAACAATTATTGAAAACACACCGGTAATCATAAATGAAGCAGTTGTTTGAAGAGTTACCAAATGATCGTTTCTAACTACCGCACCTTCACCGAAACTTATCGGAATGGTAGAGATAAAATTAGTCAGAAAATGACCGGCAACTTCGCCTAAAAGAGTTCCGATGAGCCCCAAAATCAATCCTTCGCAAACAAAAATAATTTCAATATTTCTTTTTGAAAGTCCGAACGATTTCATAATTGCAATGTCCTGCCTCTTCTGAAGTACAATAGTTATCAGAACATTAGCTATACCAAAACCTGCCACTATAAAGACAAAAACCACCAGGAACAATGTTATATTATTATTACGCTCGAAAAGAGATAACAGATTAGCGTTTTCCTGTTCCCATGTTTCAGTTTTATAACCCGTTAACTCGCTGATTTCAACGGATGTCTTGTCAACAACGCCCAAAGATGTAGTGTGTATCCCGATAGCGGAAACAACATTATTGGGATAATTTTTAATATTCTGAGCAAATCTCAAGTTTATTAAAATATTTTTATCATCTATCGCGCTAAACCCCGACTCAAAAGTACCTACTACTTTTAGAACATATATCTTTCCGTTTTCCCCTGTCAACTGAATTAAATCATGGTATTTAAGCCTCATTTTTTTAGCTAAACCGGAACCCAAAAGTACTCCGTTAGAAGTATAGGTTAATTCATCGAGACTACCTTTTATTACTTTTTTAGCAAGGTTTGCAATATTTTTTTCTCTATCCGGGATTATTCCTTTTATAATGCATTGTTTGGTAATTGTCCTGGCTCTTATTACCCCCCGTGAAAATACATAAGGAGAAACAGCATCAACTTGCTTAAAATCATCTATTAGTGATACTATTTTCTCATATGGCTTTACTTCATTTTTTTGATCCGGCGCAATTCTGGACTCAATATAAAACTTATCATTACTGCCGGATGAGGATTTCATTAAAAGGTGTTTTTTGCCTTCAACTTTTTCACCCTTTACCGTAATCAACGGTGACACTTCAATTATCTTGTTTTTAATATCGAATATTATTCCGTTCGTAATACCAAACGTAAGTATCATAACCATTGAACCAACCGCTACCCCTGCAATCACCAATATTGTCTGCTTTTTCTTAAACAGAAGATGCCTGCTGACTATTGACCATATGAAAAACAATTTTTCTTTCATTTCTCGATTGCAACCACCTTCATTCCACTTTCAAAATTTCCTTTTGGGTTTAAAACGAGCTCTGTTCCCCTTTGCAAATTACCATTAATAAGATTTGTAAATTTCCCGCTTACGTTGTTACCTACTTCAACTTTGACTTTTTGAAGTTTATTATTCTTAGAGATGAAAACGTATTTATTAATTCCCTCACTAACAATTGACGTCCGCGGAATAAGTAAAACATTTTTTTTTGTCCCGGCAGCTATATTAATCGTAGCAGTCATTCCTACGTTTAAGTGTTTTGGCAAATTTTTAATTTTGATGAAGACTTTAGATGTCTTAGTAGCCTCATCGGTTTTGGGTACAATCCTGGAAATATATCCGTCAAACTTTTCATCCGGGTATGCATCGAATGCGACAACACACTCTTGATTAAGATTAATTTTGGGAAGATCCTGCTCATCAACCTCACCTCGCACCACAAGAGACGTCGGTGAAACAATTTGAAAACATTCACTGTTGGGTGTTAAATTATCCCCTAATTTTACGGTTACGCTAACAATAATACCGCTAAACGGAGCATAAATTATCGTTTTAGAAAGATTTTCTTTTGAAATGTTTAGTGTAATCTTAGCCTGGTTTACTTTTAGTTCCGCCAAATCATAAATTCTTTTAGCATCATCAAACTCTTTTTTAGTAATTGTGTTGCTTTCCATTAAATTTTTATTGCGGTTATAATTTGTCTCGGCCGTAGAAAGTTCCACCTCGGTAGTTTTTAAAGCGCTTTCGGCTTGCTGAACACGAAGCAGTTCGTCTCCTTGATCGGCCTTCAATAATAAGTCACCTTTTTTAACCATTGCTCCTGCAAGCGGACCAACATACTTAACAATTCCTTCTGTTTCGCTTCTTAACACCGCCATTGTATCCGCAGTTACATTCCCGGTGGCATAAATAACGCTGGTAAGATTTCCTCTTTCCAACTTCTGTACTTCAACTTTTTCATGCACAAAAAAAGATTGGTATAATATAAAAATTAAAACTAATGCTCCGAGTGAAATTAAGACAATATTTCTGAATTTCATGTTAAGAATCCTTGAGATTATTTGAACGCAAAATTATTATTAATAACTGCAAAATTTGAAATCTAGTTCAATGTTACACTATCCCATGATTTAAAAGGATTGGATATAAATCACTTTATAATTTAATGTTTAAAGTTAATAAATATTATATTCTAAACTTATTAACCGAAGTACTATCGATTATTTTTTGTCAATGTTCAGTAACTTTATTCGCAGGCTATTTTGTGTTAGTATCTTTTTTGTATCTTCGAATGCCTGTTTCATTTTGAATATATCGGGCTTCTTAAGATAATGGAGTGAGGTATCACTTAGAGTATATTCAACCGGCAATATTATAAATTCTCTCCCTTTATTAGTATTCCCCTTGAATACCCATGTGGGCAGGTAATTTACGTCTGAAATATAGAAAGAATCCCTACTAATATTTTTTGTTATTCTTATTGTAAGAATTACACCTGCGTCTGAATATCGCCACCTCTGATTGGAGATGAAATTCCCCAGGGAATAAGCAACAAAACCCGAATCCAAAGTTGCGTTTTTAGTTTTAAATAAATTCGAAGGCTCAATAACATGCGGATGGCTCCCGATTATTATATCCGCACCGTATTGAATAGTTTTTTCAACAACTTCCTTCTGAAATTTTGTCGGCTCTCTTTGATACTCCTTACCAAAATGGAAATATACAAGAACAATATCTGCACTGTCAATCCGGGCATGATGAATGTCTTCTTTTATTAGACTAGTGTCTATTATGTTTATTAAGTATGGTTCATTTTTGGGAATAACATTACCATTAACTCCGTATGAATAGCCGAGAAAGGCAACTCTAATTCCTTTTATGTTAAATATTCTAATAGAATCCCTGTCCTTTTTTGAAGTGAAAGTACCATCATAATAAATTCCATTTTTATTTAACATCTCTATTGTTCTCAATAAGCCTTTCTTACCATGATCGAGTGCGTGATTATTCGAGGTAAAGAGCAAATTAAAGCCTGCCTTTTTTAAAGGCAATAAATAATCATCAGGCGTATTGAAAAACGGATAACCAGAATATTTAACCGAGCTGCCAGCTAGAACTGTTTCGAGATTACCAAACGTAAAATCCGCTTGCTGTAAATATTTTGAAATTTTACCATACACCCCGCTAAAATTAAAGCTATCTGCCTTTACACGGGCATAATTATATTGAGGGGAATGACACATTAAATCTCCTACTGCAACAATGGAAATTGTTAATGTTGAGTCTAGGACATTCTTTAAAAGGGGATGTACTTTTGCGGTATCCTGGCAGAGGCTAACAGCCGAGGTTTGGATAAACAGGTAAATAATGAAAATATATTTCGAAATACTCTTCATAAATAAAATAAGGCTGAACCAATTATAAAATCAGTTGGTTCAGCCTTCCAATAAATTCAACAAAAAGTAGAAAATTACTACATTCTTCCTTGTTGTTTTTCCAATTTACGTTGTGCTTTCAATTCTTGAACATCTTTGCGAACATCTTGAGAAAGTTTTCTAAGTTCGCTCAGACCTTTCCGTAAACGTGTACCGGCAGCCGCCTGCCCCTTTTCATAAAACTTTTCAAAATCAATTTCCAGATCCTTAACTGCTTGTACCAATTCTTCATATTTGTTCATTTAAACCTCCAATAAAGTTAAAAGAAAATTGTTATTTAGAATTCTCAAGAACAATCTCGGCTATATCTTTTACGGCTACATCATCGGTTTTATCGAAATGTTTAACGCCGTCGGTCATCATCGTCATACAAAACGGACATGCAGAAGCGATTGTACCGGCATTTGTTTCTAGTGCTTCCTTTGTACGTACAACATTAATACTTTCACCCTCCTCATCTTCAAGGAACATTCTGCCCCCACCTGCACCACAGCACATGCCTCTGCTTCTGCTGCGGTCCATTTCTATCAAATCCAAATCGTTTATTTTCTTCAATGATTCCCGCGGCGGATCGTAAACATTATTATACCTGCCTAAGTAACAAGAATCATGATAAGTAAGCGTCTCCTTCTTGTTGTCATTTTTAAATTCTATTTTGCCTTTTTTAATTAAATCTTCAATCATTTGCGTATGGTGCATTACTTCATAATTACCGCCAAATTGTTTGTATTCATTTTTTAAAGAATTGAAACAATGAGGACAGGCAGTTACTATCTTCTTCACGCCGTAATTATTTAACGTTTCAATATTTTCCTGCATCATCATTTGAGCAAGATATTCGTTCCCTAATCGCCTGGCAGTATCGCCATTGCATTTTTCTTCCGTTCCCAGTATTCTAAAATCAATATCAGCTTTTTGCATTAATGTGGCAAAAGCTTGAGTAACTTTTTTGTATCTGTTATCAAATGAGCCCGCACAACCAACCCAAAATAAAATTTCACCGTTCGGGTCTTCCGCCATCGTTTTGATATTCATGCCTTCAGCCCATTCTGCACGATCTTGCGGATTAAATGCCCATGGAGTATAGTTTGTTTCAATACTTTTGAAAACGGCATTAAGATTTGAAGGGAATTCAGCCTCTGTTAATACAAGATCCCGCCGCATATCTACAATAGAATCGACATGTTCTATCATTACGGGGCATTCTTGTACGCAGGCCATACAGGTTGTACACTGCCATAATTCTTTATCACTTATATAATCATGAACTAGGGTTTTCGTCAGTGTTGGGTCTTCTTTAATATCCTTTAAAATTAATGGAGCTTTATCCTGGGTTCTTTTACGAATTTCAACCATTATTCTTCTTGGCGACAACGTTTTTCCGGCGGTTGCTGCAGGGCAAGCTGCCGTACATCGACCGCATTCAGTGCATGAATAACCGTCTAAGATTTGTTTCCATGATAAATGTTCTATGTCCGCAGCCCCGTATACTTCTATATTTTCATCCTCAAGATCGATAGCTTTTAATGTGTTTCTTACTGGTTCAAGGTTTGCTAAATAAGTGTTTGGAATAGAAGTTAATACATGAAGATGTTTTGAGTAAGGCAGGTAATTAAGAAATCCCAACACAACAACAATATGCATCCACCAAAAAAATTCAAAATAAGCAGCAGCATGTTGTGTTGTTGCGCTGTAAAAAACCGGACTTAGCCATGCGGCAACAGGATGAATTTCATATGGTTTTAGTATAAAATTATGTTCTGCTATTAGCGAAATATTTTCGCCGAACATAGCAACAACAACCAGCATAATCAATATTAAAATAAAAGTTGCATCTAGTTGTCCCGATTTTTCAACTTTTAACCTTGGAACTTTTAGTACAAACCTTCTATAAAGCGCATATAAGCATGACAAAAATACCAAAACACCGAAAATATCTTGAACGAAAGTAACGAATGCATAAAAAATACCCGTTCCAGCAAAACTAAACGGGGAGTAAAAACCTTGGATGAAAGCTTCTAGTACTGCAAACAAAAACAGCATGAAACCCCAAAAAATTAAAAAATGTAGCGTGCCTGCTATAGGGTCTCTTAACAGCTTCGATTGTCCAAAAGCTATTTTTAGAACCCGTTGTAACCTTTTAGCTACATCACCGGATCTATCATCTTTTTTCTTAGCAACCAGCATTTGCTTAATTAAATTTCTACTGCTCCATACAAAGAGACCGATAGCAAATGCAAAAATTAAAATGAAAATAATATTTTTAAATTCCATAATAGCTCAAAGTGATTATATAAAAGTAAATTTAACCTTTAAATAAGCTATGATGATAAATTAAGATTTAATTTTTTTTCTGGAAAATCCAAAATAGATACTTGCTGCTGCAAACACTTTAACTACCATCCATGCAAAAAAGAAAACAGCACCCGTGATTAATGCTTCCTTAATATCGTGAATATACACTACTCCAAGATAAAGTGAGCCAATAATAAGGATTAATAGATTACCTGTAAACATTGACAAAACTACTCCAATGTAACTCTTATGTCTTTCAACCAAATAGCCGGTAACATAAGCAGCTATAGGAAACGCTAATAAGTATCCGCCAGTTGGTCCAAATAACCTGGCGAATCCAATTGTAAAATCAGGTATTTGAGCAAATACAGGTAAACCGAGACAGCCCATTAATAAATAAATTATCTGACTGTAAGCTCCTCTTTTAGCACCGAGAATAGCACCTGCAAACAGCACCATCATAGTCTGTAAAGTAAATGGAACAGGTTTTACCGGAATGGTAATCTGAGCTGCCAAAGCAGTCAACAGTGAAAAAGAAAAGATCCAAAATAACCTGGATGCATAGACTTTTGATAGTAGTTTAAATGATTTACTTTCATGTATATTTTCATGGACTGGCATTTTAATCCTCAAAATAAATTTGTGTTAAAAAATTTTTCCGTCTTGTTTATGAGTCTATCAAATTTAGGATTGGTCCCCTCAAAGGGATGTTTAATATCAAATGTATGCCCGCATGCGGGAATCGTGAATAACTCGGTCATTTTTTTATCCGACCAGTTATACAGTTGTTCAGCCTCTTTAGATTTTACGGCTAGATCTTGTTCACCATGTGCAATAAATAAAGGTCTATTCAATTCTTTTACCGCTTTTTCAATATTCAGTAATTTTTTTTGATTTTTTTCGATATCTTCCAATAAAGAAACGTTTAACCGCATCTTCTGTTTTGTTCTAGTGTTGAGAACCTCTAAAAACCCTCTCTTTTTCCATTCCTCTTTTTGGCGCTTTGAATATCGGTCTAACTTCGAAATAGATGACCACGTAGCAATGGCCGAAACTTCTTTTTTAGTTCTTGCAGTTAACAATGCAATTGCCCCGCCTCTACTATGCCCCAATAAGCCTATCTTTTTATTCTTAACCTCCCCGAAATAATTATTTAAATAAGCATCAATAACCTGCTGTAATTCACTAATTTCACGGGAAAATGTATTCTGTGCAAATTTATCAAGTTCTACAAACTCAGTCAGGCTTTCTCCAACACCATTATGCGAAAAATTAAACGCAATAACAAAATATTTTTTATCAGAATAATATTTACCGATATATGGTCCAAAACCCCAATCTTTAAATCCTTTAAATCCATGAACTAATATTATACATGGCGAAGTGTGAACATTTTCATTACCATAAGTTGAAATTCTCAGTAAGTTATTCTCATATGTTGGAAGTATAAAATCTTTGCTCATCTTTTCAAATATGCTTATTATAAGTAGAAAAGTCAAGAAAATAGATTAAATTTAAGGTTTGGCACTGCTGTTAATATCTTGATTTAATTAAATCACTCCTCCAAAATGTCTAAAAAAAATTAAATAAACGTATATTAAGTTGTTCAATAAATTCTCAGGATTATCTCCGCACGTAACGCTTCGCTATGGAAAAATGAATTCATTATTTCCAATCGTTCTCATTCGATTACGTATAATCATTAGGCTGTTTGGGAAATTATTTGATATTTTTTTATAATAAATATTAGACTGTAAAATAATTACAGAAGACTAATAAATCCAATTTCCTTTTAATCTGTATTTGTTTAATTTGTAATAGTGAGCTAATAGGAAAATGAATTTTTACATTAAGAGAAAAACAATTAATTTATTATTAAATTAAATCGATAGATTTTTTGCAAAATAGTTTATTTGACATTTGGAAGGAGTCATCGACTGAGACCTTTGCAACTATGGTGCAAGTTGTTTAGAATTGTGAGATTTCTGTCTAAGATTGAAATGACATTGAAGTATATTATATTGCAGAGGCTTTAATAATCAAAATTACTTATGCGCTATTTATTAGTTATACCGTCCATAGATATAAGGCATGGCAAAACTGTTCGTGTTGTCAAAGGGATTCCTGAGTTAAATTGTAAAGAATATGGAAGTGATCCAGTAGATATGGCAAGAATCTGGAGAGCGGAAAATTCGAAGTTGATTCATGTTGTAGATTTTGACGGAGCTGCAGATCATACAAGGAATAATTTTCATGTAGTGAAAGAAATTTGTTCTTCTGTAATTATTCCGGTTCAATTTGCAGGCGGTATCAGAAATTTTGAAGATGTTAATTTAATTATGGATTGCGGCATAAGCAGGCTGATTGTTAGTACGATGGCAATAAATAATATAACAGATTTTATTAAAGCTTTTGAAACTTACGGACCTAACAAAATAGCTATTTCTTTAGATATTATAGATGAGGAAATTGTGATTAAGGGTAGAAAAATTAAAACCGGCATTAACTACCTGGATTTTGCAAAAAAAATGAGAGATATAGGAATTGACAGATTTATAGTCACCGATGTTTTAAGAAACGGTGTAATGGGTGGTCCTAACCTGACGTATTCTATAAATGTTGCTGAAACTACGGGAGCCAAAGTCACTCACTCCGGCGGTGTGCGAAATAAAGATGAATTAATGGATATTCAGGGGATAATACCTGTAGGAATCGATTCCGTCATAGTGGGCAGAGCATTATACGAAAATAGGTTTCCATGTCAAAAATTGTGGCGGGTTGCCGAATCCGGAATTTTTCAATAGAGGAACAACATGGATAACAAAAATAATAATGATATAATTCATAGCAGCTTTTGGGCTAATTTTTTTAATACTCCTACCGAAAAAATTGATTTGCAAAAGTCATTAAAAGCTATTCCGATATTTAATTATTTGAGTAATAAAGATATTTCACTTTTAATTAGTATAATTCATAATAGGAATTATTTAGCTGGTGAATACGTGTTTTATCAAGGAGATCCCGGAATCGGTCTGTACATTATTCGCGACGGTGAGATTGTTATTGAAAGGAATAGTGAAGATAATAATGTTATTCCGTTAGCAACCTTCTCGAAAGGAGATTTTTTCGGAGAACTCGCTCTCGTGGACGGTGAAAAAAGATCGGCTTCGGCAATTACTAAAACTGATTCTAGGCTTGCTGTAATTTTTAAACCTGACTTAGATGAGTTTATTGAAAAATTTCCGAAAAAAGGAATCAAAATTTTACAAGGTATTTCGCAAATTGTTGCAATTCGTCTGCGTAAGCTAAATGAAGATCATTTTCAGCTTCAAAATAAATTACAGATAAAATCGGAGAACAATTATGGAACCTGAAATAAAAAAAATACTGGTACCAATTGACTTTTCTGACTATTCTAAAAGTTCACTGAAATATGCTGTCAATTTTGTAAAAAAATTTAATGCCGAAATACAACTTGTTTATGTAGTAGAACCTGTTATCTATCCACCTGATTTTAGTATGGGACAAATTGCCATTCCTTCGGTTGACCTGGAAATGGATAAAAGAGCCATAGAAGAGCTTGACAAATTAGCGGAAAAAAATATCCCCCGTGAGTTAAAAGTAAAAACAATTGTTAAAACCGGGAAACCTTTTTTAGAAATAATTGATACCGCAATCGAGGAAAATATTGATTTGATTATTATTGCAACACATGGACATACTGGCGTAGAGCATATCCTTTTCGGAAGCACCGCGGAAAAGGTTGTAAGAAAAGCGCCTTGCCCCGTTCTCACCTTGAGGGAACCTCCTAAGGGATATAATTTTAAAGAGGAGTTATCGAAAACGGAAAAAGAATAAAAATTAATTTTTCCTGTCTATTACAAAATCAACTAATGCTTCCAGTGCAATTTTACTGGGAGAATCCGGGAATACTTTTAACGTTTCTTTGGCTTTTTGCGAGTACACATGAGCGGTTTCCAAAGCATATTCTATTCCCCTATTCTTACGTACAAAATCAATTACCTCTTTCAAATTATCCTTTTTCTTCCCGTTTTTTATCATTTTTTTTATGTTGGATGCTTCTTTATTGGAGACTTGATTGAGAGAATAAATTAAAGGAAGAGTCAACTTTTTTTCTTTGATGTCACCGCCGATGGGTTTACCGATTGTTTTGGTTGAGCCTTCAAAATCAAGGACATCATCTCTAATTTGGAAAGCGATTCCAATCGCATCACCGAAGATTTTCATAGCCTCCTTGTATTCCGGCAGAGTTGATGAACTTAGCGCGCCAATCTGGCAGCATGTTTCTAACAATGAAGCCGTTTTATCAGAGATTATTCTGAAATATGTCTTTTCATCAATATCCAGTTTACGTGTTTTTTGAATTTGGAGTAATTCACCTTCCGACATTCTTTTAACAGTCGAAGTAATTATTTCCAAAAAATCATAATCTTTCCCTTCAACAGCAATCATTAAACCCCTTGATAAAAGATAATCTCCCATAAGAACTGCAATCTTATTTTTAAATACGGCATTGATCGACCAGAACGCTCTTCTTTTATCCGCACTATCAACAACATCATCATGAATTAATGTTGCAGTATGGAGCAGTTCTACTAAAATAGCTCCCCGAAAAGTCCTTTCATTTATACCGCCGGCTACTTTTGCTGATAAAAGCACTAATAACGGTCTCATTTTTTTGCTTTTTTGTCTAATGATATAACGGGTGACTAAATCCACAAGATATACATCGGAGTGAAGCGAACTTTTAAAAAGATCATTAAACTGATCTAATTCTGACTTAATCGGTAAACTTATTTTTGATAAATCTTTCTTAATCAAGATTTTTTCGCAGCTAATTTTGAAATTAAGATACTTATTTCATATAATAAAAATAATGGTGCCGCTAATATTAATTGAGAAACAGGATCTGTCCCGGGTGTTAAAAATGCGGCTGCAATAAAAATCACTACAATCGCATGTCTTCTATATTTTTTCATAAAATCCGGAGTCAGAATTCCGAGTTTTGTAAGGAAAAAAGAAATCATCGGTAATTCAAATACTGCACCGGCACCGATCATAATACTAATTATAATAGACATATATTCATCGATCGCAAATTCATTTTTTATGGCTTTTGTACCGAATTGTGCTGCAAATTTTAATGTGAGAGGCAGCATGACAAAATATGCGAATACTATTCCCGCAATAAAGCACAGCGTCGAAAATGTTACGATTGATGTGATATATTTCCTTTCATTTCTCTTGAGCGCTGGAGAAATAAACTTCCAAAATTGATAGAATAAATTAGGAAGACTTATTATAATTCCGCCTGCAATAGCAACCTGGAAATATAGGAATAACTGACCGAACGGTCTCAAATTTTGAAGAGATACTCCTGAATGTTTCGCCGGTAAAAGTAAAACATTATTTATAAGAAAATCTATAAATATCCAGCAAATTATTGTGCCGACGAAAACACCGATTACTGAATATATAATTCTCCATCTAAGTTCCTCGAGATGTTCGAGGAAAGTCATTTCACCGCCTTCTTGCCCCCCATCATCTGTATTCGTATCAAAAGTTGTCAGTTCTTCATTAGGCACGATAAAAAATGCTCTTAGTTAATTTCGCTAAATAATGGAAATCCTTTGCAAAGCATTTTCACTTCCGACTGAATTTTCAGTAAAGCAGTCTCATCGTCATATTTTTGCAAGGATTTGTTAATTAATTCTGCTATCAAGTACATTTCTTTTTCCTTCATTCCACGTGTGGTAGCAGCAGGAGTACCTATTCTAATACCACTTGTTACAAATGGACTTTTTTCATCGAAAGGGATCATGTTTTTATTGACCGTTATTCCTGCAAGTCCAAGTGCTTTTTCGGCAGTTTTGCCGGTTATATTTTTATTCGTTAAATCGATTAACATTAGATGGTTATCAGTGCCTCCCGAAATAATATTAAAATCGAACTCAGAAAGTTTTTCAGCTAAGGCTTTTGCATTTTTAATTATTTGTGCGGCATAATTTTTAAATGAATCTTGAAGAGCTTCACCAAATGCTACTGCTTTTGCCATAATAATATGCATTAAAGGACCGCCCTGTATGCCTGGCATTACCATACTATCTAATAATTCAGACATCATTTTCACCCGGTCGCCTTTTGGCGATTTTACACCGAATGGATTTTCATAATCCTTTCCCATTAAGATAACTCCGCCTCTAGGTCCACGAAGAGTTTTATGCGTAGTTGAAGTAACTATATCGCAAAATTCTAAAGGATTTTTAAGAAATCCTTTCGCTATTAAACCGGCAGGATGAGCCATATCACATATTAAAAACGCGCCCACAGAATCGGCTATTTGCCTGAATTTTTCATAATCCCATTCTCTCGAATATGCACTTGCACCAGTGATAATGACTTTTGGCTTTTCCTTTTTTGCAAGATCTTCAACTAAATTGTAATCCAGAACTTTAGTCTCTTTATTTAAAGTATAACCAACTGCCTGGTAAAGTTGTCCTGAAAAGTTAACAGGCGAACCGTGAGTTAGATGTCCGCCATGAGCAAGACTTAGTCCCAAAAATTTATCCCCCGGTTTTAGCAGTGTCATTAATACAGCCATATTCGCTTGCGAACCGCTATGGGGTTGAACATTCACATATTCAGCATTGAATAATTGCTTTAATCTATCACGGGCAATATTTTCTGCCATGTCAACATATTCACAACCCCCGTAATATCTTTTACCGGGATATCCTTCCGCATATTTATTTGTTAAGATAGTACCTGCCGCAGCAAGCACTGCGGGGCTTACAAAATTTTCGGAAGCAATTAATTCCAGTTTGTCTTGCTGCCGGTTAATCTCTAGATTAAGGACTTCAAATATTTTTGAATCCTTTTGTAATTCTTCATACATATTTCAACTACTTTTTTTTGAGTTATTAAGAAATATAGTCATTTTATTTTTTACAGTGAAAATAATTCATCCCACCTTACGTATTGAGACCTATATATCTATTTAATAATGAGGTTCCCAAATATTCAGAAGTGATAGCTGTAATAAATCAATGAATTGAAAAACGATTATCTACTTTTTGAATCTTAAATATAATGTAAATAATAACATGTTATCTCAATTTGTCTGTTTTCCGGCGTTGCATCTCAAATCATGCACACTAATTCATACGAAAAGGTTTCGGGGACTGTTCTTCCCACGAAACCTTCACAAATCAAATATTTTTTACCGATACCGACAAGTTAAGATGAGTTTAAACATAGAAATCATTAAAGCTTAGGCACTGTAACTTTCCTATTTATCCAACCGTAACATTTGCCTTCTATAGGCAGAACTTTGCCTTCTTTATAACCTCTAAAGAAATAGTCTTCTTTCGTCGGTACTGATCCCTGCAATGCAGAAATTCTTTCTTTAGCTTGATTTAAAGTCGGATCTATACCGAGAGCTTTTCTATAAGTATCAACCGCGAGAAGATAAACCAGCTTTGTTTCAAAATTAAATACACATTGACTGGCGGCTTTTTCATATAACAAACCTTCGTTATATATTGCTAATCCCCAACCTTTTGCTACTTCACTTGCTTTTAAGAATTGTTCTCTTGCTCGTGCTAAATCGCCTTTAGCCTGATATGCAATACCCAGATTCAAATAATTTTCTTTTCTATCTGGCTCTAATTTAATCAATTTCTTGAAGGCATCGATAGCCTTATCAATTTTACCGACTCGCTGGTAAGTTAAAGCCAATTGATTCCAGTAATTTGAAGTATTGGGAGATTTATTTACCAGAAACTCAAGCGCAGAAATTGCATCGTCATATTTCCCGGCTTTTAGTGTCAATATAGCATACTTATATGCTTTCCCTAAATTTTCCTTATCTAAATCCCACGCTTTTTTATCTATTTTAACAAGTTGGTCTATATTTTCGACCAAACTCTCAAGCTCATTTGGCCATAACTGATTGTTAGGCTCTTTATCACTGAGGTAGCTATAAAGATCGATCGCTTTTAATTTATATTTATTATTTTCATTTGCATTATTCTTATAAAGTTGACCGAGTCTATTGTAATAATATGTTGAAATGGTGGAATCATCCTTTATAGCCTGTTCATATTCCTTTATAATAGTATCCGGACTTACTTTCAACCATTCTTCCGAAACAAATGCTTTCCTGGCTAAGAAATACCCTCTATCTGCAGAATCGTATTTAATTGCTAAATTATAAAAATAAGGGATAGTATCTTCAATTGCTTTTGATTTCTCGAGAGAAATTTTAGTAGAATCATGCATATACCATAGAATATCTTCCATTTTAAAATAAATCCACTGTGCAAATTGTTTCGGATCATCTTTCAATACTGTCCAACCGTAGGGTAACGCGCTTTTGTAATCTTTATTCTTGTAATATTCCGAAAACAAGCTGTATTGTGCACGAATATTCGCCGTATCATTGGAAGACGTCGAATCGGCTTGTGTACTTTGAGGAAATGCTTTCAATGTTACCATGAACAATATGAAAGTACAAATACCTAATATTTTTGATATCTGGTTCAAATTTATGCCTTTACAATTGTTGATATTAATTTATTCTCTATGCCTAATAAACCAGAGTTCACCCAGACTAATTCCAACATCCAGTTTAACTGTATTTTCCTTAAATAAATTTGTCCGGGTTGTACCTCTAATTGAATATTGAATTCCTACATCAAGAGTATTTGCAAAGCTCAACGGTAATGAAAACCCGCCTGAAACGGAATATTGATTAATGCCGGTTCCATTAATACTATATTGTGTCTTTTCAAAACTTAAACCTGCTCTCCATGAAAATTGTTCCCAAAAACTTAATTCCGGTGAATATACCGGAACAAATTGGAATCCCACACTGATTTTTGTTGCACTTCTTAAGTAAGTAGAATGAATATTATTCAGCGAATAATTATTCCATGGTTGATATAAATAATCAAGGGTTAGCAAATAGCTATCTTTAAGGTGCAAACTTAAACCAGCATCTAGCCTGAAAGGGATTTTCATTTTAACAGCACCTTTTCCCAAAGTATCTATGCTTATATTGGAACTTGATACCAGGAGCGTATCCGTTTTTAAATTACCAGTCATATCCAGAGCTAGCCCTATTCTGAAATCTGTAACCTTTTTTGAATTAAATATGGATGAAAAGTCCGGACTTATTAAACCTACAGTAGATCCTAAACCGGAAGGATTATATGTCTTTTTATATTCCGCCTGCACATTCTTACCTGAGTTAAAATTAACTGTAGAATTATAATTCATCGTTCCGAAATAGTAATTTAGGGCAGCGCCAATATTCAATCCGAAAGGCAGCCTGTAAGAAGAACCGATAAATAATTTTGATAACCCTCCACTACCTTCGTAGGTTACATTATAGTTTTGTGTATTATCCACAATATAATTTTGAGCAACAGTATAACTTATATCGGAATATGGAATCAGCCCCATTGCTACACCGATACCGTATGCTCTTGAAACCGGGAAAGCAAATGTAAATCCGTTAAACTTTCCTTTGCCGTAGTATGTACTTGAAGAGTTACCAGACAAAAATAAGCCGCTGTAATTAAAACCAAAATCAACACGCGTCAGCATAAAATTATTCCATCCGGCAGGGTTTAATATATTTATATTATGATCTCCCGATACTGCCGCTCCAAGCTGCCCCATCCCAAGTTGCACGGCAGAATAATTATAAGACATGTCACCTATGCCAAGGCGGGAATAGGTGGAACTATTTTGTGCAAATAAAGAAAATTGAGCAATAAAAACTATAAGACTAATGATATAATTAAAAGAAAATTTCATTTTATTTCTTTATTGTGTATGTAATTTGCAATCTTGGTCTCAGCGCAGCATTGCTTGAATTACTTCCCTTCAATGCAAATAACTCGAAACCGGATAACTGTGAGTATGCGCCTAAAACCATGCCTTGATTATTTCCGGTCTTTATCCATTGATGGACAAAAGTTGAAATATCACCACTAAATTGATTATCGGATTTTACAAGCTGAATACTTACCATGTTAGTGCTGTCGAGTAAGGTACTATCAACCAAGGAAATAGCACTTAAGGCATCAGCATAGTTTGAACCGGTTATTGTATTAGTAGTATCCTCTGTCAAAGTTAATATAGCCGAATTTATAATGGCATTAGACGGTATTTTGGAGACATCAAACCAAAGTTTAGAATTTACTATTAAACCGCTTTGCACAGCTATTTCGTCCGGTGAGAGGGATGGAAGAGTACCTGTAACAACACTTGCATCTTGGGAGGTTGTAAAACTTAATGTATCAATTACGCCGTTTTTCAATTTTATAACGACCTTGGCGACAGGATAATTTCCGGATAGAAAGTTTACCGATTCGTAGCCAATTACTTTTTGAGAACCTGTACTGGGTTTAATCATGATACCGCTGTTCAATGCTTGGTCTGTATCAGCAGTAGCTTTTATCCAGGATAAAGCTATTTGAGGATCGATATTGAATGTTGTCAATGAATCCGTAATAATTCTATTAGAACTAATATCGGCCGGATCAATCATCATTGTATCCGGACTACTTCCCACAACACGGTCGGAAGCCCAAGGATTATTGACTTTATTTACTGTGAAATCGAGAGAAGCATTATTATCCCCGAAGGAGTAATATTTCGTCATTTCTATACTAGCCGACTTGACGGTTAATTGGTTATCATGATAATCCTGCACAATAGAATCCGGAATGATGACCAAAAATCTAATTAATATTGAGGATTGTACATTAGCACTTTTACCGAGTAAAAGAAGAGGTGATGATCCAAGAGGGACTTCTCTTTTAAAATAACTGGATGTTTGAGCTAAACTGTCACTATAAGAATCTAATGACTTTACACTCACATAATCATTCTTTAACAAGCCGGCACCTATTGATGAAGGATTATCGCTGCAAGAAATTAGAGTAACGGAGATGCAGACTAATATTATATACCATATAACTACACGAATCAATTATTTTCTCCAGTAAAATCTTTATAAATGTAATTACAAACTTCTTTCATATTTAAGCCAACAAAAGTGGGAAATTTATTTCGCTTTTGCAAGATATTAATGCTTTCCTCTCCGTAACCTGTTTTTACGAGTAATGTTTTTACGCCTGCATTCATACCGCACTCGATATCTGAAACCGCATCCCCAACAAAATAGGAACGGGAGAGTTCAATTTGATAATCACTCTTGGCTTTGAAAACCAATTCGGGGGAAGGTTTTCTGCAAGAACATTCTTCTTCGCTATTGAAATCCGGATGGGTTGGGCAGTAATAAAAAGCATCAATCTGAACTCCATAAATCTTCAACAACTCATTAATTCGATCATTCACAGCATCAACATCTTTTTCAGTAATCAAACCCCTTGAAATTCCAGATTGATTTGAAATGACAATTAATTTAAAATTCAATTTCCTTTTTAATTCCGATAAAGCTTCACCCACTCCGGGTAAAAGATTTACTTTTTCAGGTTCGCCTAAATAACCCGGGTCTTCATTTATAGTTCCGTCCCTATCCAGAAACACAGCATAATTAGGCATTAATTATTATTCAGCACTGTTTTATATAGATCAATGTATTTTTTAGCAGACGACTTCCAACTGAAATCTGACTTCATACCGTTTCGCATAATTTTTTGCCATGTTTTCTCATCTTCAAATACTTTCAATGCCCGCTTTAATTCTTTCAATAGTGCAGATGAATTATATTTCTTGAACATAAAGCCGTTTCCTTCACCCGTCTCTTCATTAAATTTAACAACCGTATCTGCCAATCCTCCGGTTTCACGAACAATGGGTACACTTCCGTACACTAAACTGTACATCTGGTTTAACCCACAAGGTTCATATTTAGAGGGCATTAAAAATAAATCAGAGCCGGCTTCAATTAAGTGCGCAAGGTCATTATTAAATCCTAAATAACAAGAGAATTTCTCCCGGTATTTCTGGTTCATCTTTTCGAAGAACGTGTGGTACTTCTTTTCACCGGTACCTAACAGCACCATTTGTATATCCAATTTCATTAATTCGGCAAATGCATCTGAAATAAGATCTATACCTTTTGAATCATATAATCTTGAAATTATACCAATTACGGGTACTTTAGGATCATAATTAAATCCAAATTTTTCCGTCAATTCTTTTTTATTAATACCTTTAGCTGAAATGTTTTTAATAGAATACTTTTTCGGCAAATGTTTGTCTTTTTCGGGGTTCCATACTTTTGTATCAATACCGTTAACAATTCCGTATAAATCACTTTTTCTTTTTGAGAGTACCTGCTTTAACCCGGCGCCTAATTCTTCATCTGTTCTTATTTCATTTGCATAAGTCTCACTCACTGTGTTTATAACATCGGAAAACATTAAACCGGATTTCATAAAATTCAACTTACCGTAAATCTCGGTCCCATTTTCCGAATTAAGCTCATCCGGTAATCCTGTTTTTTAAATGAAGATTTAGGAAATATTCCCTGGTAGGCAAGATTGTGTATTGTAAATAAAGTTTTAAATTGAGAAAACTGTTCGTTATCGGCAAACTTTGTTTTTAGATAAGCGGGAATCAACCCACACTGCCAATCATTCAAATGAATAATATCAGGGATCCATCCTAACTTTGAAATTAATTCAAAAACTGAGTTTGCCAATAAAATAAACCGCTCATCATTATCGTGATAATCCGCACCAGTTTCAGGATCGATATACAAACTATTTCTACTGCCGAAATACTCCTGATTATCCAGGAAATAAATTTGAACTCTTACTTTTTGACCGGGTAAAAAACAAGATTTTATTGAAAAAATGACATCTTTATCACCGATTTTTACCTGTAAATCTTTTAAACGAACTACTTCGTGAATCTTAAATTTCCGGTCGTCAACCGCACCGTATTTGGGAACAACAATTCTTACTTCATGACCCATTTCCGCTAACATCTGTGGTAATGCTGCAGAGACGTCTGCTAATCCGCCTGTTTTTACAAATGGAACAACTTCGGAAGTGACGAAAAGGATTTTATATTTTTTTGATGGCATTGTACAAAGCTATTTTTGATTGAATATTGTAATTTACTAAAATAAATGAATTTTCTCAAAATAATATTTAGTGCACATAGTTAGAACAAATCCTTATAAGTTTATAGAATAAAAATAGATATCAATTATATGAGTAATAACACGGTGCAGAAACTGATTAGGAGCACTTTCATGAATGATTTTTTAACATTATATTAATTTTTTACATTAAATTCTAACTACATTAAAAAATGTCATATGATGTACAAACACAAAATATTAATTTTTCCATCTTTCATAGTTTCCTTTCTCTTGATTTCTTGTGCTGCTTCCACCGGAACCAGGTATAGGACAAAGGAGGGAAAAGAAACTAATATTATTAAGAAAAAAGACTTACCGCCTGAAGAGTTTAATATTGCACCTTACCGCACAAAATTGAATATTAAGGGAAACAAAGAAGTTAATGTTAGTGCACCGGAGAATGTATGGTATGAATATAAAACTAAAGTTGATACAAACGCTAATCGATTGGTTTTTGTAAAAAAAATTGCTGGCTTTCGTGTACAAGTTTACTCTACAGATAACTTAAACCACGCCGACAGTGTGAAATCCATTATTTATCAAAAGACAAATCAAAAATCTGTTTATATTGAATTTGAACCTCCTTTTTACAAGGTTAAGGTTGGAGATTTTATAAACTACAACGATGCAAAAAATTTAAGTTTTAAGTTAAACCAAATTGGATATCCGGAAGCTCGTGTAGTTAACGATTCGGTTAATGTTTTCAAGTAACCTAATCTTTTATAATGATAAAAATTTTATCAAATCCTTCTCAAATTGTTACCGTTAATACCGATAAGCTAAATTATAAACGGGGTAAAAATCATTCCGATTTACAATGCTTGCATGATCATTCCATTCTGATTGAAGACACGATTATTAAGGATATTATTCCGGAATCTTCCCTACAAAAGATAAAATATGATGAAGTAATCGATTTAAAAGGGAAAACAATTTTGCCGGGATTAATTGAGTCGCATACCCATACCGCCTTTGCAGGATCTCGTGCAGAAGAATTTAGATTGAAATTAAGCGGCATTAATTATGAAGAAATTTCCAGAAGCGGCGGTGGAATAAGAACAACTGTTGAAGCTGTCAGAAAAACTTCTTTCCAAAATCTTGTTAATTTAATAAAACCCCGGGTAGATTATTTTATTACACAGGGAATAACAACTTTAGAAATTAAAAGCGGATACGGGCTGGATTTTGAAAACGAAATAAAACTTCTTAATGTAATAAAATATTTAAATAAAGTTTACCCTATTGATATTATACCTACCTTTTTGGGTGCCCATACTTTTCCCCAAGAATTTATGAATAATCATAAAGGTTACATAGATTTAGTAGTTCATAAAATGCTGCCGTTTATTAATGAAAATAATTTAGCAACTTTTTGCGACGGTTTTTGTGAAGAGACTGCATTTCTCGCCGAAGAAATAGACCTTATTTTTAAAACTGCAAAAAGATTTGGTTTAAAACTTAAATTACACACAGAACAATTTAACAACATCGGAGGATTGGACGTTGCGTTAAAGCACTGTGCCGTGAGCGTAGATCACCTGGAAGTTTTAAAAGAAAACGATATTAAAAAATTTAGTAATATTGATACTGTCTGCACCCTCTTGCCCGGAGTTTCTTTTTTCCTTAATTATGGTTACGCACCCGCCAGGGGATTAATTGATAATAACGCGATAGTATCACTGGCAACGGATTATAATCCAGGCTCATCCCACATCTCCAATTTACATTTTATTATGAGTCTGGCTGCATTAAAAATGAACATGTCTATTGAAGAAACTATTTCATCCGTAACAATAAATGCAGCAAAAGCTTTAAGTTTAAGTGACAGTACAGGCAGTATTGAAATAGGTAAGAAAGCCGATTTTTCCGTGTTTAATGTTGAAGACTATCCCGGGATTGTTTACAATATCGGGAAAAACCTTAATTATATGACAATTAAAAACGGGGATATAATCTATAAAGGGAATTTGGAAATTTAATAAATTTATAATGCCGGATTTTAATATCATTTAAATCTAATATTATTTTACACACTAGCATAATTATTTAGGCAATAATTTTTTGCTGTACTTTTTTAATAGTTAAAATTTAATTTCGAGGGGAGAAATATGAAATTATATTTACAATTTCTTTTACTAAGTCTATTGCAGATCTCAATTGCATTTCCGCAAACTTCTAAAGTAAATACCGGCATAGAAGTATTACGTAATAATAATTTTGATATTCTGGAAGGCAAAAGTGTCGGTTTGATAACAAACCCAACCGGAGTTGATTCAAAACTTCGTTCAACAATTGATATACTTTATGCTGCGCCAAATGTTAAACTGAAAGCATTATTCGGTCCCGAGCACGGAGTTCGGGGAGATTTTTCTGCCGGTGCAAATGTTGAATCTTATGTTGATAAAGAAACCGGCATTCCCGTATACTCCCTGTACGGTAAAACAAGCAAACCCACAAAAGAAATGTTAAAAGGAATTGACATCCTCGTCTACGATATCCAGGATATCGGGTGCCGCTCATATACTTTTATTAGCACCATGGGAAAAGCTATGGAGGCTGCGGCAGAGAATAACATTCCATTCGTAGTACTAGATAGACCAAATCCGTTGGGCGGTGAAAAAGTAGAAGGAAATTTGGTAGAAGACGGTTTTATTTCTTTCGTAAGCCAATTTAAAATTCCATATGTTTATGGGTTAACTTGCGGCGAACTTGCTAAATTATTGAATGAAGAAGGCATGCTTGTGAACAAAGAAAAATGTAAATTGGTAATTGTTCCAATGACCGGCTGGAAACGATCGATGGTTTTTCAAGATACAGATCTTCCCTGGGTTCCTACGTCACCGCATGTACCGCATTTCGATACTCCCGAATATTACGTTTCCAGCGGAATTATGGGTGAACTCGGAGTATTCTCCGAAGGCGTCGGATACACTCTTCCCTTCCGGGTTTTTGCGTCTGATTGGATAAATGCAGAACAACTTACAAAACAAATGAACGCACTTAATTTAGATGGAGTAATCTTCAGACCCGTTAACTTCAAACCTTTTTACGGAAGAGATACGGGAAAAGAATTACACGGTGTTCAAATTCATATAATAGATTACAAAAAAGTTAATTTGATGAGCCTTCAATTTATATTTATGCAGGTACAAACAAAGATGTATCCCGGTAAAAATCCATTCGAACTATCTAAACCGGGAAGGTTGTCTTTTTTTGATAAAGTTTGCGGCACCGATAAAGTCCGAATATTGTTTTCGAAAAAAATGAATTACCTGGATATAAAGGATTTCCTAAATAAGGACGTTCAGGGCTTTCGAAAACTATCGAAAAGATACTATTTATACGAGTAACTTAATTTTGAATCGATAATAACAGTAGCCACATATTTGATCTCTGTACACTTTATTTATTTAAAAATAAATTTAGTATCAGTTATTGTCCATCTTGATCTAAGATTAACAGTGTCGGGATAAACTGAAAATTTTTCGGAAGGTTTGAAAGGATAGGTCGAGCCGTAAGAATAAGTACCGCTGCTGTCGCGATCAAGATAACACCAAAGTAAATATTTGCCGGGTTCAATTCTCTCAAAACTGAAACTGCCGTTTTTGCTTATATTTTGCTGATAAGTTTTTTTATTTGCAATTACACTTTGAAGCACCAGAACCGGGTTTTTAGTCACGGGTAGATTTTCAACTTTGCCCGATATACCGGTAAAATCCAATCCGCTTATCGTATAAAATTTATAAACAAATGTTGTATCATATCTATTTCCGGCAGCGTCTTTGAATTCAGATAAATTTATTTTTATTAAGTACTGTTCCGCGGGTTTAAGCTCGTTAACGGCAGAAATCCGGAAAGATGCATCATCCAGCATAACCAAATCAAAACCAATATTGCTGCCGGAAGTGTCGGTAAATGTAATTGCCTTTCTGATGTTAGTGCTGTTAAAGGAATCATTAAAATAAAATTTTATTTGTGTGTTTTGAAAATCCACATTGCTTGAGCCTGCCGAAGGATCTGTTTTAAAAATTCCCGGTTTTGTTGTATCGGGTTTATCACCTAACGTAATTGCAACACTGTCGGAATGGTACCAGTTTCCAAACTCGTCTTTTAACTTGTGTGCAATTAGAAAATATTCATCCTTCATCAGTAATAAAGTCCGTGGTACCAGTACCAATTCCATTGGCTTAGTTTCACCTTTAAAAGCATATTCTAACGAGCTTAACTTATTGGTAGTTGAATCAAGAATTGAATAATTTGAAACTTTTATCACAGAGGTATCTACTTCTTTGGTGAATTTGACAAGGATATGATATTTATCTGTCATTACGGCACTGAGTAACCGGGGCTTGATAGTATCGGCTTGTGTGATTAAAAAATTTAAATTAGTAAAAAGTGTATCATTCCCGTTTAAATTCACATCTTCAAAAGGGGACCCGTATTGGTCTTGTTCAGGCTGAAATAATAGATCCCTATATTGATCTCTAATTGCAAAGATACGATAAGTTCCTTCAGCCAACCCGCTCAATTTGAAATGCCCGTCAGAACCTGTTTGCGAAATATAATCAGGTTTAACCTTCATTGGATTTATTACAGTATCCTTTTTATAAGCAAAGATTAATATCCCCTGAGGCTTATTATCATATACTCTGCCGGTAATTGTACGTTTATCTATCTTATTACCCGTAGAAAACCTAAAAGTATAAGATTCAGCTAGATGGTTGCTGTTATTATAATCAACTACATCCGTTCCTATTGTTACAACATAGGTAAAATCTTTTTTTAATTTCTTCGGGAAAGATACATCAACCGACTTCCCTGTCCAATCAAGCTGTAAACTACCGTCTATTGCGGGAGAAATAAATATGGCATCTTTAACAGTTCGTCTCTGTACATATTTGGAAAACGAAATTTCAAAATGATCATCATGAAAGTTTGTGGTTCCGTCGGCGGGGTAAACGTCCATAATTTGAGGAGGAGTTTTATCGACGGGTCCGCCGTCCGGGGGTAATTGATTAGCACAGCCGGAAAACATTATTACTATCAATAAATAGTAGTAAATTATCGCTGATTTTCTTGTTTTTGAAGCCATTCCCTGTATTTCTTTACATTTTTAAGATGTACGGAATATGATTTTGAAAAAATATGTTTTCCGTAACCGTCGGCAACGAAATATAAATATTGGTCTTTATCTGGATAAAGTGAGGCCAATATAGCCTTTTTCCCTGGATTATTTATTGGTCCGGGCGGTAATCCTGCGTATTTGTAAGTGTTATATGGCGAATTAATTTTTAAATCTTTGTATGTCAATCTTCTCCATTTTCCGTCAATAAGATATTGGACTGTAGGATCAGCTTGCAGTTTCATACCTTTCTTTAACCTGTTATAATAAACAGCAGCAATTTTGGGCATCTCCTCAACATTATTAGTTTCGCCTTGTACTATTGAGGCAACTGTAACAATATTGTGAATTGAGTAACCTAATTCCTTCGCTCTTTGTTTAAGAGAATCCACCATGAACGATTTAAAACCATTATAAAGAGTATCAATTATTTCTGTAGGTGAGCTATTTTGATAAAGTCCGTAAGTTTGCGGAAGCAAGTAACCGGTTAGCGACGAAACATTCAGTCCTAAAGAATTAATAAATTTTCTATTATGGACAAGGTTCACTATGGATGAAGAATCTGCATAAACGGAATAATGCAATTTTTCTGCAACCCAACCATCGGATACTCCGTTCTTGATGGTAACATTTACCCAATAATCGGCTTTCGCGTGAAGTAAATAATCCAGCAAATTGAGATAACTCAAACCGTTTGGAATGTAATATCGTGCCGCTTTGATCTTTTTCTCCGCACCATAAATAAAGGAAGCTATTCGCATATTCGTTTTACTGGGAATAATACCTTTATCATACATGTCATTAATAATTTTTTCAAAGGGTTCCCCTTTTTTAACTGCAAATTTTATAGGTGAATACCCCGGATAATAATTTGGGGTATAAAACGTATAGTATAATAAGCTAAAAATTATCAGGAAAAAAGCAGCTACAATTAGAAATTCTTTTTTGGATAACAACTTATTAAAACCGACTTTCATTTTTTTTGAAGTCACCTTAAAAATATTTCCCTTATCCGCTTCCTCTTTTTGAATTGCACGGGATTCATCTAATATCCTTTCATAAATTCTTAGCACTGCACCGGGTCTTAATGGCTCCTCTGCATACCCGGAAATTTTTTTACTAATTTCCTTTTCACGCTGAGGATTATATGTAGGCAAATTCATGGATCGTTTAACACGTCCTATAAGTACCGAATGAAGAGTTCTTTTACTAATTAACTGAACTAATTGTTTATCAATATTATCTATTTCAACACGCAGTTTGCCGAGAATTTCTTTACGCTCCTCTTCGTTAAGCGTGTTTAACTCTTGCTCTATTTTTTTATAAATATTATCCATGAAGTAAAAATAACAGAATTGTCTTTAATGGAAAATGATTAAGAAAAATGTTCTTCAGGAATAGCCGGGAAGGGACTGTAACTAAGATCAAATTTTTTACCGGCTTCATAAATTTTTTGACCCCTGAACGCAATCATTGCAGCATTGTCTCCACAGAACTCAAATCGGGGTATGATTATTTTTTTGTCATATTTTTTCGATAAACCTATAACCGCATCACGTAACACACTATTCGCCGCTACTCCACCGACAAGCGATACGCTTTTTACATCAAAATTATTTAACGCTTTTTCGGTATTCCGGATCAACGCTCTGATAACTGCTTTTTGAAATGATGCCGCAATGTTGTTCAAATCATTAGGAGAAATTTTATCCGTACTGGTAAATTGTTTTTGGATATACCTGAGAACCGCAGTTTTCAATCCGCTGAACGAAAAATTATACGGGTGTTTTAAATCGGCTACCGGAAAATCAATTGCATTTTCATCGCCCTCAGCAGCGGCTTTTTGTATTTTAGGTCCACCCGGGTAACCGAGCCCTAACATCTTTGCAACTTTATCGAATGCTTCGCCGGCAGCATCATCCATAGTAGTTCCCAGTTTTATTATCTCGTAATAACTATTTACCAATAAAAGTAAAGTATGTCCGCCCGATACTACAAGGGCAAGATATGGGAACTCAGGTTTTTCATCCATTAAAAATCCCGAGAAAATATGTCCTTCAATATGATTAACAGGAATCAATGGTTTTTTTAATGAATAAGCTAATCCTTTAGCAAACGTAAGTCCTACCAATAAAGCTCCTATTAAACCCGGACCGGCAGTAGAACTTATTACGTCAATATCCATTAAATTTAAATTAGACTGCCTTAAAGCATCCTTTACGAGAGGAATGATTATTTGAAGATGCGCCCTGCTGGATAATTCGGGCACTACACCGCCGTATTTTTTGTGAAAATCTTGCGATGAGATCAGATTAGCCATTAATTGATTATCCGATATAACGGCAATGGAAGTTTCATCGCACGAGCTTTCTATTCCTAATACATTCATTATTTAAACGAAAAAATATTTCTAAATATATGACCCGCCATCTGCGGGTTTTCTTTTAATCTACGAATTGAATACGGATACCAATCTTTCCCAAAAGGTACATATATTCTAATTTTATAACCATCAGCATTTATTTTATCTCTCAAATCTTCCCTAACTCCAAGAAGCATTTGAAATTCAAATTTATTCTTGGGAATGTTTAATTTTTTTATCAACCCGTATGCTTCCTTTATCAAATATTCGTCATGTGTCGCAATACCAACGTAATTCCCAGACTTCAGCATTGTCTCCAAACATTTAACATAGTTTTCTCTTACCGCTTGCTTATCTTTGTATGCAATCTCAGCGGGTTCAATATAAATTCCCTTGCACAGCCTGTAATTTGTTCCCAATTTATTTAATAAAACTACATCGTCATACGTTCTCCTTAAGTACGCTTGAACAACTACGCCAACGTTTTCATACTTCTCTTTTAATTTTTTCAACAACTTAAAAGTCTTGTCAGTATAATCGGAATCTTCCATATCGATTCGAACAAAATTATCATTTTTTTTAGCTTTTTCTAAAAGCTCCGAAACTTGTTCATACGCAAAATTTTCATTGATGCTTAATCCCATCTGTGTTGGCTTTATCGATAAGTTGGAATTTAAATCATTCTCCGAAATTGCGTTAAATACCTCAAGACATTTATTTTTTGCAGTGATAGCTTCTTCTTTATTTTTAATAGATTCGCCTAAAACATCCATTGTTGCGAGAATGCCTTTGGAATTCAGTTCTTTCACGAGTGCAACGGCTTCCTCAAGAGTCTCACCGGCTATATATTTACTAGAAAAAAAGCCCACTAAAGGTTTGGGCATTAATTCAACTGCTGAAACTATAATATTATTAAAGAACGACAACTTGGGCTCCTATAAATATTTTTTGATATCAAATTTACCCTGACTAAAATTATTAGTCAATTATAATTAGGTATTAACTTTTATAAGTTTTACCTATTTCATACGAACCAAATTTTTTAATACTTAAAGAAATTTCGGATAAATGTTTAACAGCTAAAGATATCTTTTTATCTTCCAGCCTTCCTTTTAGATCCACATAAAAAATATACTGAAATGGTTTATGCGGAATCGGTCGTGACTCAATTTTCAGTAGATCGATATCTCGTAATGCAAATACACTCAAAGCCTTGAACAGGGCTCCCGGTATGCTTTTCAGTTCAAAACAAATAGAAGTTTTTGGCTCTTTCGTTTTAGTATGTTTCTCATTTTTATTAATAACCAGAAACCTGGTAAAATTTTCTTTGTTATTTTGTATATTGCTTTTAATTATTTCAAAATTATAAATTTCCGCTGCTTCCCTACTAGCTATTGCAGCAGTCGGCACACCGTTGTTTTTAAGGGCAAGTACTGCAGAACCGGCAGTATCGTAAGCAGGTATAATTTCCGCTTTTTTTAATTTTGATTTTAAAAATTCAGAACATTGACCTAATGCCTGAGGATGGGAATAAATTTTTTTAATTTCAGAAAGCTTGTATTTTTTCTCTGCAATCAACTGATGATTAATCTGTAAATTGAGCTCGCCTGAAATAGTAAGCGAATATTTTAATAAATAATCATAAGACTCATAAATACTGCCGTATAGCGTGTTCTCAATCGGTATAACCCCAAAATCGACAGATCCTTTTTTTACCTTCATAAATACTTCATCGAAAGAAAATGAAGGTGAGATTTCAATGTTTTCACCAAAGAATTTTTTAGCTGCAATTTCGCTGAAAGCACCCCGTTCACCCTGAAAAGCAATCTTATACATTTACACCTGCTAAACCATTTATAATTTTTATGAACAGTTCCGTTTTTTTTATCAATTCATCTTTAGAATCATTGTTAATAAATACAAAATCCGCACGCTTTTTCTTCTCTTCATCATCGATCTGATTTTCATTTCTATTTAAAAATTCCCGTTCACTTAAACCGGAATCCTTTTTTTTTCTTTTCATCCTTATTTTCATATCGGCCGTAACAAGAACTACATAATCAAACATTTCTTCCATATCCGCTTCGTATATTAATGCAGCTTCGGCAAAAACGACATTATTATCACTCAGTTTTTCTGACAATATATTTTTAACTTTTTCTATTACTTTGGGGTGTACTATTGAATTGATTTTATGAACGTTTTGCGGATCAGAAAATACTTTACCGGCTAGGTATTTATTATTTATTTCGCCTGATTCCGAATAAGACTCTTTACCAAACTGCTTAATTATATTTTCTTTTAGTTCCCTATCCGATACAAGTAATTCTTTAGAAACCCCATCAACATTAATAACCGGGAAACCTTTCCGTGTTAATATTCTGCAAAACTCTGTTTTTCCAGAGCCAATTCCACCGGTTATACCAATTTTTAATTTTTTCATTTTCTTCATTGGGAAAATCAGGTTGGTAATATGGGCTTGTAACACCGTTTATTATTAACGGGCATAACCAATTTTTCTAACTTCCCTAATTACAGTAACTTTTATCTGTCCGGGATATTCCATTTCACTCTCAATTTTGGAAGCAATATCCTGTGCCAATTTGTCGGCAATAATATCATCAATTTTATCATGCTCAACCACTACTCTAACTTCTCTACCTGCTTGAATAGCATAAGTCTTCGCAACACCTTCAAAAGATTTTGCTAAAGTTTCCAGGTTTTCCAATCTTTTTACATATCCTTCAAGTGGTTCTCTTCTGGCACCCGGTCGCGCACCACTTATGGCGTCTGCAGCCTGAACCAACGGAGCGATAGGATGTTCCATTTCAATATCTTCATGATGAGACCCCACTGCATTGACGACAATAGGATGTTCTTTGAATTTTTTAGTTAATTCGTAACCTAAAAGTGCATGAGGCCCCTCCAAATTTTTATCAACTGTTTTTCCGACATCGTGAAGCAAGCCGGCCCGTTTTGCAAGTGTAACATCAAGACCCACTTCGGCAGCCATGATGCCTGTTAAATAAGCAACTTCAACACTGTGTTGTAATAAGTTTTGACCATAGCTTGAACGGTACTTCATTCTTCCTACGTGCCGAATTAATTCCTGATGCATATTATGAAGCCCTAGTTGAAGTATAGTGTTTTCACCTTCTTTAATTAAATCTTCTTCCAATTCCTGCCGAACCTTTTCCACTACTTCTTCAATCCTTGCCGGGTGTATTCTTCCGTCGGCGATTAATCTCTCCAAAGAAGCACGGGCAATTTCTCTTCTAAACTGATCAAAGGAAGATAAAATTACTGCTTCGGGTGTATCATCAACAATCACATCAACACCGGTTGCAGCTTCAAAAGCCCGGATGTTGCGCCCTTCTTTTCCGATTATTCTTCCCTTCATATCATCATTTTGAATTTGAACTACCGAAACTGTAGTTTCAATAGAATGATCGGCGGCAGTTCTTTGAATTGCCTGAACAATAATTTTTTGAGCATCTTTTTTAGAATCCAGTTTAGCCTGATCATGTAGTTCTCTTGTGATGTGAGCGGCATCAAGCTTTGCTTGGTTAACCATATTTTCCATAAGCATGTTTTTAGCATCTTCGGAAGTTAACCCCGAAATTTTTTCTAGTTTAGTATTTTGTTCTTTTTCTAATCTATCAATTTCAATAACTTTAGCGTTAATCTTTTTTTGTAAATCGAGAAGTTCCTTATCAAGCTGTTTATTTTCCTTTTCTTTTTTTATTACAATTTCAAATTTCTTCTCAATATTTTCTTCACGAGTATTTAATTGTTTTTCTAGGTTATGAATCTTTTGTCTTTTTTGATTAACTTCATTGTCGAACTCTACCTTCTTTTTATACCATTCATCTTTTACCTCAAGCAATTTTTCCCGTTTAATATTATTGGCTTCTTTTTGTGCATCGGTAATTAAATTTTTTGCTCTTTCTTCGGCAGAGACCAAACTTTTTTTCCCGATTTTGGAATTGAACAACCATCCCAAATAGAAAAATAATACAACGAGGACGATTACCATCGGTATTAGCAATAATGAATCCATTTTTCCTCCGATGTAGGGATTAATATAAACCGCTTCTGCCAGTCACTGTCTAATAAGGAAAAACCCTATTAAGCCAGTGTGGGAACTTGCCCGAACGCTTTTTGCTTCCTCTGTCCCGAAACCGGAATCGCAGATGAACTGCGATAAGGCCTGCAATAGACGCCGTAAGTCAAACTCCCTATTGTTTGAAAGTTAGTTTTCCTATTATATGGACTGACAGAGCGGTATTTAATTTTTATGATGGTTTTGACATAGAAGGTTCATTTAGAAGCAGCTTTATTTTCTTTACTTTATCCGTTGCTTGAATAACAAATTCTCTATTTTTATTTTTTTCTAAAAACATATCATAAGCTATATTTAGACAAGCAATTATCGCGATAGTTTGAGCTGGTTGGTCAGGAAGTTCATCTTTAGTTTCTTCCATAACTTTATTAACGTAAACAGCAAGTTCTTTTGCTATCTCTTCATTTTCAACTAGTAAAGAATATTCTTTATCAAATATTTTTATTTTAAGCTTCTTCTTATTCGTCATTTATGTCTTTTCCATCAAACAAACAAAAAAATTAAGAACTTAAGTGATAATCAATTTTTGAAATTAAATCTAGAAGTTTACCTTTTAAACTCTCTCTCTCCTTTGAATTTAATGAACTAAAAATACTTTCTTCCCCCGGATTTTCAACGTTTTCCGTTTCATGCTGTAAATCGGAATTTTTTTGCATTAATAAAAGATTTTCCTTTCTAAGGGCATCGACTTTTTCTTCAAGTTCTAAATTTGTCTCAAACAAATTTTTATAATGTTGAGTAAGATAAGTAATTCTAGTTTCAATATTACTCAACTCATTTAAAAGGGCATCATATTTAGAAAAATCCGCCAACTAACTTTACCCCCTTAACTTTGCTTCAAATTTTTTGCTTATTAAAGAGATCAATGAATTAAAATCTTTTTCAACTTCATCTTCGGTAAGTGTTCGATCTTCCGAATAATATTCTAGTGAAAAAGCCATACTCTTTTTATTACGTCCTAAAGATTCACTCTCAAAAATATCAAACAATTGCACTTTTTTAAGTAAACCTGAGCTCGATTTTTTAATAAAACTAAATACCTCGTCAAAGGATATTTTTTTGTCAAAAACAAATGCGAAATCTCTCATTACTTTTGGAAATTTAAGAGGTCCTTTATAAGTTTTCTTCACCAGATCAATTTTTTTTAAGCGATCTATATCAAATTCAAAACAGTAAACATCTTGTTGAATATCAAATTGATTAAGAACGTCTTTCTTAATTTTTCCACCTTCTCCGATAACCGAGTTTTCATAACTTTTTCTTAATGAAAAAGCGTAAAAACTATTTACACTATCATAATATGAATCATTTAAAACATTGTCAAGCGAAATTTTAGTTAGGAAGCTATTTACTACCCCTTTTATATAAAAGAAATCGTGATATTTTTCTTCTATGTTCCAATGTTTTTCGTTTACTTTTCCGGTTGTTATAAAAATTAGACGTTGAGATTCTTTAAAATCATCGAAAGACCTTATCTCATCATCTGTAAGTCTATTAAAGACATTACCTATTTCAAACAAAGATAAATTCTTTTCACCTACTTTAATATTTGCGGAAATTATGGATAATGCTCCGGGCACTAAAGATGTCCTTAAATAAGCCATGTCCAAACTTTGTGGATTTAATACCGGGATTTTATTTCCCGTTATAGAAGCTATTTTCTCGCTTTGCAAAGGGTTATTTATCATTTCATAAAATCCTAAACCGTTTGCAATGTTTCTTACATTATCGGCAAATTCGGACTCATCATGTTTTTGTTCGAGCGTAATGGATATTTTAGAAATTGTCGGAATATTATCGTAACCGTTGATCCTGGCAATTTCTTCAATCACGTCTACTTCTCTTTCAATATCAGGACGAAAAGCCGGTACTGAAAGATGTAACTCGTCTTCGGATTCAAATGTAATTTTAAATCCCAGCTTATCTAATATATAAAAGATTTTTTCATTTGAAATCGGGTAACCCAGTAATTTATTTACTCGTTCAAACCTAAGTCTTACTTCACGTTCTTTAATCTTCCTGGGGTACACATCAATAGAACCGTCAGTAACTTCTCCGCCGGCAAGTTCTGAAATTAATTGAGACGTTCTTTCGGCTGCATATAGTGCATTATTTGGATCGCATCCCCTCTCAAATCTGTATGAGGCTTCGGTGCTGAGTCCTAATACTTTAGAGGTTTTTCGTATACTTGAGGGATTAAAATACGCGCTTTCAATAAGAATGTCGGCAGTCTCATTACTTATTTCGGAATTTTCTCCTCCCATCACTCCGGCAATAGCCACCGGTCCGGCAGCATCGCAAATTAGTAAAGTTTCGGCAGGCAGTTTTCTTTCCTTGGAATCTAATGTGGTGAAATCAGATTCGTCTTCAGTACTTCTTACTATAATTTCTTTACCGTTTAATTTATTCAAATCGAATGCGTGTAAAGGTTGACCGGTTTCGTACATAACATAATTAGTAACATCAACAACATTATTTATTGGTCTTAGCCCGATTGCAGAAAGACGGTTCTTCAGCCATTCTGGCGAATCTTTAATTGTGATATCTTTAACCACCTTTGCAACATATCTAGGACAATTACGCTGGTCAAGAATTTTTACCGAGGCAACATCGCTTACATGTTCCGAAGATTCGATATAATCGGTTTTAGGAATTTTTAATTCAAGATTAAAGAGCGCAGCAAGATCTCTGGCAACGCCAATATGCGAAAGAGCATCCGGACGATTTGGAGTAATGGCAATTTCCAATATAACATCATTTAAAGAAAGTGCATCAGAAATAGGAGTTCCTGCTTCCAGCAGCTTATCCAGAACCATAATTCCTTCGTGATTATCGCTCAATTCCAGCTCCGCTTCCGAACATATCATTCCGTACGATTCAATGCCGCGTAATTTTGCTTTTCCGATTTTGAAATTTCCTTTAGGAACTACCGCACCGATTTTGGCAAATACTACTTTTTGTCCTGCTTCAACATTCGGGGCGCCACATATTACCTGGAATTCCTCCGAACCTGTTGAGACATTACACAAAGATAATTTATCGGCATTGGGATGTTTCTTCTTATCTTTCACATATCCCACCACAAAATTTTCATAAAGGGCATTCTCATCCACCATATCTTCAACTTCAAGCCCCGACATAGTTAATTTATCGACAATTTCATTTACAGGAATGCCTTCAATTTTTACATAATCATTCAGCCAATTAAGCGATATTTTCACAATAAATTCTCCGGATCAAAACTGTTTTAAAAATCTATAATCATTTTCGAAAAATACCCTGATATCCGTAATTCCGTATTTAAGCATCGCAGTACGTTCTATCCCCATTCCGAAAGCGTAACCGGTATATTTTTCTGGATCATATCCTACGTAACCGAATACATTCGGATCTACCATGCCGCACCCAAGAACTTCCAGCCATCCTGTTTGTTTACATACCTTGCATCCTTTTCCGTGACACAGATAACACGTAACATCCATCTCTGCGCTTGGTTCCGTAAACGGGAAAAAACTAGGGCGGAATCTGTATTTTATATCTTCACCGTAAAATTGTTTCGCAAATGAAACAAGTGTACCTTTTAATTCGGCAAATGTAACCCCCGTGTCTACATAAAGTCCTTCTACCTGATGAAACATGCAGTAGCTTCGTGAACTAACTGCTTCGTTTCTATAAACTCTTCCCGGCATAATTGCTCTAACAGGCGGTTCTTGATTGTTCATCACTCTTATTTGAACCGGTGAAGTATGTGTCCTGAGGAGAAATTCTTTATTGATAAAATATGTATCCTGCATGTCTCGAGCCGGATGATCGGAAGGAAAGTTAAGAGCTTCAAAATTATTATAATCAGATTCAAGTTCGGGCCCTTCGAAAACCGAGAAGCCCATTCCTTTAAATATTGATTTTATTTCGTCCAAAGTTTGAGTAAGTATATGCTTGCTGCCTATATTAAGAGCAAAATCCGGTAAAGATAAATCGACTTGTTCATCGAAGCTTTGTGATTTGGATTCAATTTTTTCTTTTAAATTATTGAATTCATTTGTGACTTCATTGCGAAGAGAATTTAGCAGTTTTCCATATCGGGGTTTGTCTTCTTTAGAAACATTTTTAAGTTCATCAAACAGACTTGAGACCAAACCATTCCGGCTCAGATATTTTATCCTAAAATCCTCAAGCTCATTAATGGATTCTGCTTTTGAGATATCCGATTGAAATTCAGATGCAACTTTTTTTATTTTTTCATCAAGCATATGTATATTATAATTTTTCCCACACTACGCATTGGTGAAATGCTTCCTTACCTCTTGAATAGACTTGTATATTTTACCGCAAAAGGTCGTCAGTAAAAATTTTTTCGTTGATAACAAACGAATCACCGATTATAATTAACAACCGACAAAAATGCGCAATGTGTGGTGATCATTTAAAAAAATACCCTCCATGAAAAATAATTCAATAAATTTCAGGAGGGTAACAAGAATCAGTTCGCAGAGAACTTTACTATTTCAGTAAATGCGGAAGGATTTTCAACCGCTAAATTTGCCAGCACTTTTCTGTTTATATCAACACCTTTTACATCCAAAGCATGTACGAGCTTTGAATAAGTTGTACCGTTAGCTCTGGCTGCCGCATTAATTCTTACAATCCACAACTGTCTGAAAGTTCTCTTTTTCAATTTTCTGTCTCTATAAGCGTGTGTCCAGCCTTTTTCGACATGATTTTTGGCTATGGTGTAAACCTTGCTTCTGGCTCCCCAATAACCTTTCGCTTCATTTAATATTTTTTTTCTTCTCCTGTGAGAAGCAACTTTATTTTTTGAACGTGGCATTTTACTTATCCTTTTTCGTTATCAATTTTGAATCATAATTTTAACACGTCGTTCTTCGGAAGGAGATACCAAAGTTGAGTGTCTTAATTTTCTTTTTCTTTTAGTCGATTTTGATGTTAGAATATGACTTTTATATGCTTTTTTTCTTTTAAATTTACCCGAAGCCGTTTTTTTAAAAGTTTTTTTAGCTCCGCTGTTGGTTTTCATTTTCGGCATAACTTTTTCCTAACTAATTATTTTTTCTTTTTGTTTTCAGAGGTACCAATATAACACTCATATTTCTCCCCTCCATTTTTATAGGGGCTTCAACTTTGGCAATGTCATCGACCTTTTCAATAAATCTGTTAAGCAAGTCTTCGCCCTGCTCAGTGTAAGCCATTTCCCTTCCTTTGAACATTACCACTACTTTTACTTTATTTCCTTCTTCAATAAAATTAGCCGCGTGTTTGGCTTTGAAGTCAAAATCGTGAACATCCGTATTTGGATGCAACCTAATTTCTTTTAAGAGAGATACTTGCTGATTTTTTCTCTGTATTTTCTCTCTCTTCTGCTGTTCATATTTAAATTTTCCGTAATCTATTATTTTGCACACAGGAGGTTTTGCCTGAGGTGCAATTTCAACTAAATCCTGTCCTCTTTCAATGGATATCTTTAGTGCATCACGAACGGGATAGATTCCAAGCTGTGTACCGTCGACATCTATAACTCTAACTTTGGGTGCACGTATATCCTCATTAACTTTTACATTATCTGTTGAAGCGATATATGACCTCTCTAATTTGTTTTTGAAATTTTATTTTTAATTTCAATTTTAATATTATCAATAAATTCTGACAAAGACAAAGCCCCCGTATCTCCTTTTTTATGTTGACGTACGGAAATATTACCTGCGTTTTCTTCTTTTTCACCAAGGATTAACATATATGGAACTTTCTGTGTTTCCCACTCTCTAATTTTATAACCAACCTTTTCGTTTCTTTCATCCAGTTCAACCCGTATATTATTATCGACTAATTCATTAGTTACTTTCCGTGCATATTCAAGAAAATTTTGAGATACGGGAATCACCGCAACCTGAACTGGGGCTAACCACAACGGAAATTCACCCGCATAATGTTCAATCAGGACACCGATAAATCTTTCTAAAGAACCGAACGGCGCCCTGTGAATAACCACCGGTCTGTGTTTTTGTCCGTCACTGCCTGTATACTCAAGATCAAATCTTTCCGGCATAACATAATCTATTTGTACTGTTCCTAACTGCCACTTTCTTCCGAGAACATCTTTCACCATGAAGTCGATTTTAGGTCCGTAAAAAGCTGCTTCCCCTTCTTCTATGTGGTAATTGAGATGCATCTCATCGGCGGCTTCTTTAATCTCCTGTTGTGCTCTATCCCATAATTTTATATCTCCGCCATATTTTTCAACATTACTGTCTCTAAAAGATAACTGGGTTTCAAATTCACTGAATCCCATCTGGGAAAACACTTTTTGGATAAGATCAATTACATTACAGACTTCATCTTTTAGTTGATCCTGCCTGACGAACATATGCGAATCATCAACAGCAAAAGAGCGTACCCGTGTTAAGCCGTTTAATTCGCCGGATTGCTCGTACCTGTAAACCGTTCCAAATTCCGCATACCTGATAGGCAAATCACGGTAGCTTCTGGGTTTTGAAAGATATATTTGAAAATGATGCGGGCAGTTCATCGGTTTCAATAAATATTCCTCTTTCCCGTCTTCAAACTGAATGGGGGGAAATTGACTATCTTTATAATAAGGATAATGCCCGCTGGTTTTATAAAGATTTATGTTACCGATATGAGGGGTTATAACTGGGAGATAACCGCGCTTCCGCTGCTCTTCTCTCAAATAATTTTCAAGAGTTTCCCTCAGAATTGCACCTTTCGGCAGCCAGATAGGTAAGCCGCTTCCCACATTCGGTGAGAAAAAGAAAAATCCGAGCTCTTTACCTAATTTTCTGTGATCTCTTTTTTTTGCTTCTTCAAGTTTTTCGAGATACTCGTCGAGCATCTTCTTTTTAGGAAATGAAATTCCGTAAATCCTTTGAAGCTGTTTATTATGTTCATCTCCCCTCCAATAAGAGCCGGAGATGTTGAGCAGTTTAACATATTTAATTTTACTTGTCGATGGGACATGGGGTCCTCTGCACAGATCAACAAAATCACCTTCTTTATAGATGCTAATATCTTCGGAATTTTCATCAATCTCGGATAATATTTCTAGTTTGTAATTATCACCCTTTCCCCTGAAGAAATCGACGGCTTTTTGTTTTGCAAGATCTTCCCGCTGGAATGAATTGTCCTGCTTCGAGATCTCCTTCATCTTTTCTTCTATCTTAAAAAGGTCATCTTCTGTCAATCGAGAATTTATATCGATATCATAATAAAAACCGTTATCTATTGCAGGACCTACACCGAACTTTGCTTCGGGATAAATCTCTTGAACAGCATGAGCCATCAAATGAGAAGTAGAATGCCAATAAACTTCTTTACCCTGTTCATCATCGAATTTTAAAAACTTAATAGCTGAATTATTTTCAAGCGGTAAGTTTAAATCTTTAACTAACCCGTTAATTACAATGGCTAAAGAATCTTCCGCCAGGCGGTGGGAAATAGAGTCGGCCACTTGATATCCGGTAACACCTTTTTCGAATTCCTTCGTATTACCGTCAGGAAATGTAATTTTAATTTTGTCCATATTTTAAATTTCGATTATAAAAAAAATCGGAGATAACTCCGACTTGTGTGGGCTCTAGAGGAGTCGAACCTCTGACCTTCTGCACGTCAAGCAGACGCTCTAACCAACTGAGCTAAGAGCCCAGGATAATTAATAATGTACAATGAAAATTAACTATTTTAAAAAAAAACAAGGGAAAAATAGAATATAAATTATTCATCAGTAAAAGTACCGAGGGCCGGACTCGAACCGGCACGGGTGAAAACACCCACAGGATTTTAAGTCCTGTGCGTCTACCAATTCCGCCACCCCGGCAAAATTAGAATTCAAAATTTCCAAAAACAGCAACTACATATGAATAAATTTAACGCTGTAATTATGCTAATAGTATATTCAATTTTAGCGTGTAAATATAGATAATTACTTATTTTTTTGCAAGAAATATGTGTAAATAATCTTTCATGCCTATAATTGACATTATTTTAGAAAAATAATTCATTTATCGTTTCACACATAAATATTCCCTTGGAGAAAGGATTTTTCTTCCAAAAATCGTCAGTTTGATAGAGAATTATGCTTTAAATATGAGTATCCCCTGTTGTTTACCGTATGAGTAAGTTGATACCGATAAGCATAGTAAAGAGTTGTTTTGCAGAAACTCTAGTTATGTAGAAAGATACGGAAATGCATATTACTTATAATCAAAAAGAAATAATCATCCGGATTATTCACAATAGTTCTTTAGATTTCTTAGTGTTAATAGCTTTCATTGGTAATTATAACTTTACCTTTAAATACCCTATAAATAAAAATAGTATATCCAATCACAATTGGCATTCCAATTAAAGCTATAATCAACATTGCTTTTAGTGTTCCCGGTGTAGATGAAGCATTGTAAATTGTTAAACTATTAGCAAGATCAATATTTGACGGTACTAACCGGGGAAACAGGCTTATTGCAGCTAAACCAATTACAGATGCAATGGTAATCGAAGAAGCTATAAAAGTTCTGAATACTTTATCTCCTTTTGGAATTAATGGAATATAAACTATTGAACCGATCAGGAGTATAAATAAGATCCAGAACAGTGGTTTGGTCAACATCCCAGTAAATAAGTAGGATGCTTCAAAAAACGTAAATATTGTTGCGAAAAGATAGAGGATCGTAAAAATAATCCAGCTTGCATTTATCCATTTGATAAATCGCTGCTGCAGTTTCCCTTCTGTCTTCATCGACATATAAACGGCACCATGCATAATAAACATGCTGAGACTTACCAAACCTACTATAATTGAATATGGGTTGAGCAAACCCCAAAATGTACCTGTGTATTCATGATTATGGTTTAAGGGAATTCCCCGTAATATATTCCCGACTGCAACACCAAACAACAATGCAGCTAACAAAGACCCTGCTCCGAATAATGAATCCCATAATTTTTTCCATCCTGCCGATTCAATCTTTCCTCTGAATTCAAATGAAACAGCTCTAAAAATTAATGCTGCCAAAACTAAAATTAATGCAAGATAAAACCCGCTGAAAACAGTTGCATAAACGATAGGAAATGCAGCAAATAAAGCCCCTCCGCCTGTCAACAGCCACACTTCATTTCCGTCCCACACCGGACCAATGGCATTGAGATTTATTCTTTTCTCATTTTCATCTTTAGTAAACAAATGCATTATCCCAACACCTAAGTCGAATCCGTCTAGAACAGCGTAGCCGGATATTAATACCACAATAAGTATAAACCAAATAGTGTTTAAATCCATTATACCGCTACCTCCTTTCCTTCAATATGTTCCGGTCCATGTTTAATTTCCCTGGTTAAAAGAAAAACATAAAGGATACCCAGGAACAAATAAATCAACCCGAAAAGAATTATTGAAAAAAGTACATCCCCTGGGGGCAGAGTTGCGGAAACGGCATCTTTGGTTCGAAGAACATTATAAACTATCCACGGCTGACGCCCTACCTCTGCAGATATCCAGCCCAACTGACAGGCAATCACAGGGAATGGAATAGCCCAAATGAAAATTCTGAGAAGTTTTTTACTTTCCCATAGCTTATTTTTTCTTAATTTATAAGTTCCAATCGCTGTCAACAAAATAAACAGCATTCCGAGCAAAACCATATTATGGTAAGATACAAAAGTTATAAACAGTGGCGGAATATTCTCCGGAGGAAATTCATTAATCCCGCGAATCCTTGCATTCATATCGCCAAAAGCTAGCCAGCTTAATAGTCCAGGTATCTCAATCGGCGCTCTTAATTGCGGCGGAGGCATTGTTGGAAATGCAAATACTGCTAAAGGAGCTTCTGTCTTCGATGTATATAAGCCTTGTATAGCAGCAAATTTGGCCGGCTGTTCCTTGGCTACTTCCCTTCCGCTTTCGTGCCCGAAAGGAAATACCTCTAATAACGAAACCGCTAATCCGAAAATTACGGCAAGTTTCATTGTTTTTTTTGCTGCTTCGGTTTCATTATTCTTTAATATTAAATAAGCCGAAACACCTGCTACAAAAAAAGCACCAGTTATTAAAGCCGCATCAATTACGTGAAAAAATCTGATTACAGTAGAAGGATTAAATACAGCAGCCCAGAAATCAGTTAATTCAGCACGCCCATTTCTGATTACAAAACCTGCCGGTGTCTGCATCCAGGAACCGGCTACTAATATCCAGAAAGCAGATAAGGTTGAACCAACTGCAACCATTAATGCGCTAAACCAATGGGTTCCTTTCGAAACTCTATTTCTTCCGAATAAATACAATCCCAGGAATCCTGATTCCAGGAAAAATGCAAATACACCTTCGGCAGCTAAGGGGGCACCGAAAATATCTCCGACAAATTTAGAGTATTCAGCCCAATTGGTACCGAATTGGAATTCCATTACAATTCCCGTTGCTACACCTACAGCAAATGTAAGCGCTAATAGTTTTCCGAAGAACTTTCCCATTTTTACATAAAGTTCACTTTTTTTTCTCCAGCCCAAAGTTTCAATAATTAACAAAAGCCATGCTAGACCTATTGAAATTGGAGGAAAAATGAAATGAAACCCTATGGTCATTGCAAATTGAATTCGAGACAGCAGTACTACATCCATGATCTTTCTCCGTTGATTTTAATAGAGAAAAAATAATAAAAGTCCATCTACAGGTTAGAATGTTTTAACTATGACAATAATTAT
The DNA here is from genome assembly GCA_963751355.1 of uncultured Ignavibacteriales bacterium. Taxonomy (GTDB): domain Bacteria; phylum Bacteroidota; class Ignavibacteria; order Ignavibacteriales; family Ignavibacteriaceae; genus CAVVVS01. The sequence continues at coordinate 83,521 of CAVVVS010000131.1, forward strand.
TCCAAATATTAGTTCGGGATACAGCAACGGGTAATACTTTGAAAAGAATCAATTTTTAATTATTGGTTAAGTTTTTCTGATATGCAAATTTTTAATGTTGGAAAAAGGATGGAATAAGGATTTCATTCTTGAGAATTTTAGCCGGTTATTTATTTTACTTTGAGCAATTATTTATTTATTAAATTATGATTATCCGGAATATTACATAAAACTTTCTAAAGCCTCCAATTGAGAATCGTACATGTTGAAAATTCTTGAAGTACCGGTTAGTTCCAGCAGTGATTTAGTATCTGATTTTGCATTTGCTATTTTTAAATCTCCGCCTAGTCTGGACAGACGTTTAAATGCAATGATAATTGCTCCGAGGAATGTAGAATCCATGAAATGACAATTTGTTAAATCAATTATTATTTTTAGAAAACCGTCATCGATATCTTTCAAAAGAATATCTCTGAATTCTTCAGCTTCGCTCATAGTAGCTCGGTTAATATTTACATATTCTATTACTATATCACTATTTATTTGCCGGCTGAATTCCATAAAATCGCCTTTAATGTTGAATTACTAATTTAAACTTTAGTTAATAAAATCAAAATTATTTTGATATAAGCGGTATGATTTTTTTAAATTGATCCAGTGAATTAGGATTTGACAGTGCATCCTTGTTATTAACATCTTCCCCATTGATTATTTTGGTTACTGCAATTTCAACTTTTTTTCCGCTAATCGTTCTGGGTACTTCAGAAATTTCAAATATTTTAGCGGGTACATGCCTTGGAGTAGCCCTAATACGAATCAATCTTTTAATTTCATCGATAAATTCTTTAGTTAAAACATAGTCTTGTTTTAATACTATAAAAAGAATTATCCGAATATCATTTTTCCAGTTTTGTCCGACAACAATACTATCTAAAATTCCGTCAATCGATTCTACAACACGGTAAATTTCAGCCGTACCGATTCTAACTCCTCCAGGATTTAAAGTCGCATCGGATCTTCCGAAAACAATTATGCCATTGTTTTCAGTAATTTTAATAAAATCACCGTGTCTCCAAATACCGGGGAAATACTCAAAATATGCCGAATGATACTTGTTACCCTCAGGGTCATTCCAAAAATACACAGGCATTGAAGGAAAAGGAGAAGTGCATACCAGTTCGCCTTTTTCATTTATAACAGGTTTTCCTTCGGTATTAAAACATTCCACTTTCATACCTAGGCCACGGGATTGAATTTCACTGGAATAAACCGGGAGAATAGGGTTACCCAGCATGAAGCAGGATATAATATCTGTGCCGCCGGAAATTGAAGATAACTGAATGTCTTCTTTTATTTGAGAATAAACATATTTGAAATTTTCCGGGGAAAGCGGTGAACCGGTAGAAAGAATCGTATTCAATGATGACAAATCAAAATCTTTTTTAGGAATTAAATTAGCTTTTTGGCAGGATGATAAATATTTTGGACTGGTTCCGAATATAGTGATTTTATATTCTTCTATTTTTTCCCACAAAATGCGCATATTAGGATAAGCAGGGTTCCCGTCATATAAAAATATAGTTGCTCCCAAACTTAATGAGCTGACAAGCCAATTCCACATCATCCAGCCGCAAGTAGTATAATAGGTGATTACATCATGTCTCTTTAAATTTGTATGAAGAGAAAGTTCTTTAAAATGCTGGAGCAATGTTCCTCCTGCTCCGTGAACAATGCACTTTGGTACACCGGTAGTTCCTGAAGAATACATGATATAAACGGGATAATCAAAAGGAAGTTGTTTAAACTTTATTTCACCTGAGGTATATTGCAATAGTTCATTAAAATGCAATTGGTTATCGCTTTTATTTAAGTTTTTAGATTGGATTTTTAATTGCTTGAAATCAAAAAATCTCGGAATAAAAATAACTTTTTCAATTTCAGGTATATTTTCTTTGATCTGATTAATTTTTGCTCTGCAATCTATTATCTTTCCATTGTATTGGTATTCTTCAACGGCAAACAATATTTTAGGCTGAATTTGACCGAACCTGTCCATCACACCTTTAATTCCAAAATCCGGGGAGCACGAAGACCAAATTGCACCTAAGGAGGTTGTAGCCAACATTGAAATAATTGCTTCGGGGATATTTGTTACAAAACCAGCAATTCTATCCCCTTTTCTTACTCCTAATTGCTTCAGACTTTCTGCTACAGATGCGACAAGTTTATATAATTCACTATAAGTTAACTTTATCGTAGGGGCACTCTCTCTCGAACTGATTATTGCGGTATGGGAATCTCTATATTTTAATAGATTTTCAGCAAAATTAAGTTCAGCTCCTTCGAACCATTTAGCATCGAACATTTCTTTATAAGAAAGAATGTTTTCATATTCTTTTGAGTGAATAACACCTGACATCACCCAAATAGATTCCCAGAACTCTCCAATATCTGCAATGGACCAATTATATAAATCTTCATAAGAGGAAAGTGGCTTACCTGTTAATTTCGCAGCATAACGCATAAAGGACGCCATGTTCGAATTTACTATGCGTTCTTCCGACGGTTTCCAGATTGGTGTACTCAAAATCGTCTCCTATTTTTCAGGTAGTGTCTAAACTAAATTTGTAATCTTTTGAATAAGGCACTTGCTCTTAATTCTTTGTCTTACTCTCTTTTATCCCGTTAGAATAATAGTAAAACTCTGTTTACAGTAAAAGTTAAATTTTCGTTAAATTTTACCGGCGTAAACAGCAGTCTTCCAGGCAAAATTAATATCACCATTTTCTATAGCGGTTTTAGCAGTCAATTCTATAAAATATTTCCTTTTGGGATGATTCTTATGTTCAAAATGTATTGCTGCTTTCAACATCTTCTCAAAATTTTTATGTCTCTTATACCTGTAAAATGCTTCAACAGTAAATTCAAAATCTTTTATCTCTTTACTTTGAATTTCATTGATAAAATCATTTACTTCAATATCAGAAGGAATATTTTCGTAATTACCGAATTTTCCCAAATTATTTGCCGAATAAGTATTTGAATTTTTTATATAATCGGGCAAACGATCGTACCCCATAATATTTTTTGAGTCGGTTTTTTTAACTTCGAAAACAGCAGCACCGCTTGCCCTAACATAATAATTAGCAGGCATTCTGCCAACCAAATCGATAAGATCGGGTTTAATTGCACCATCGATAAATATATCTTCCGAAATATGTAATTTCAAAACTTCACAAATTGCAATATTGGGGGATGCGCCTCCTTCTCCGTAACTCATCATATCCCTAAGAATACATTCCATCTGAAAAGGCGATTCCTTTACCCTTTTGGGTTTAACAATATCCGAATCGACAGGTGTTAAACCGCTTTTATTAAATTCATTTATACTGGAAGAAAATTCTCCCGAAGCTAAGTTAATTTGTTCTACTATTTGATAGGTGACAGATTGCACTACACATTCTTTAGTATTTATCAGATTATTATAAGTGTCTTTAAATGTCGCATCTCTTCCTCTTCTTGAAGCAGAAAATGCTATAATAGGAGGATTTGATCCGAACACATTAAAAAAGGAAAACGGTGCTAAATTAGGAACTCCTTCTTCCGAGAGAGTTGATACCAAAGCAATCGGACGGGGACCTACACCACCCAGGAGCAATTGATGTAATTTTGGAACTTTTAATTCTTTCGGTAAATAATGCAGCATAGTTTAACTTTTCTTTTTAGCCAGAATAGAATAATTGTTTTTTGTTTTTACGATTTTATTTTTTAATCTTCCCAAACCTTCAATTTCCAATTCGATTGTATCACCTTCTTTAAGCCAGACCGGTGTAAATTCCTCACCCTTTTCTTTTGCTTGTAATCCGCGAGTGCCGTTTAATTCTAAATAGCAGCCTGAACCGACAGTACCCGAACCGATTACATCACCGGGATATAATTCAACACCGTAAGATGCGCGTTCAATTATCTCTGCAAATGTCCAATTCATATCCTTGAGATTTCCTTCAGAAATTTGTTTACCGTTGTGAGAGGCAGTCATTTTTAAATTATATTTGTCGCCTGATTCTGTTTCAATTTTATGATCTTCCAATTCGTCTATTGTAACCAACCAGGGCCCTATTACGGTAGCGAAATCTTTTCCTTTGGCGGGACCAAGATTTAATTTCATTTCTTCCATTTGTAATCTTCTGGCAGAGAGATCATTCATTATCATATAACCGGCAATGTACGAGTCAGCATTTTTAGTAGCAATGTTCTTCCCTCTTTTGCCAATAACAATTGCGGCTTCAAGCTCGAAATCTAATTTTTCCATATGATCTTCTTCTACTAAAATATCTCCTTCACCATACACGGCATTATGATTAGTAAAATAAAATACCGGGAATTGATCGAATTCGGGGATCATATCTACACCCCTGTTTCTTCTGGCAGTAGCAACATGCTGACGAAATGCATACGCATCTCTGCATGAATTAGGATGCGGAACAGGCGCTAACTGCCGGGTGTTCTCCACATTGAGGGATGAAGGAATTTTGCCTTCCTTTATTTCATCTTCAACTTTCTTTGCATCTTTAATATTAAGTTCGCTTTCTATTAGAAAACGGTCCATTGTAGAAGGGAACCTTAAATTGATCAGTTTTCCGCTTTCTTTCAAATCATAAATTTTATTATTGTAAAAAATTCCTAACCGTTCTTCATCGTTATTTAAAAAGGAAACAAATTTCATTAAAAACTCCTTAATTTCTTTTTAGATATCTTTTGAAAAATTATTACACAGCACTCAATTTATGTTTTTCAATTAGTTTGGGATAAATTCTGTTTATTACACTAAGAGCAAATTCAGTTTCATCATCAGTACCCGAATTTATCCGTATTCCGTTAGGAATACCAAACGTATCAACATGACGTAATATCAATCCATTATTCAAACATGCTTCATTAAAATCTATTGCGAATTCCTTGGAAGGAAATAATAACAGATAAAAATTTGCATGTGTATCCACAAATTTTATTCCTAACCTGATAAAACCTTTTTTAAATCTTCCAAGAGATTTTTCATTCAGCGCTTTAGTCTTTTCTAAAAACTCATCATCGTTTAAGGCGCTAGCAGCCGATACTTGAGCAAGCAAATTAGGCTCAAAAGGCAGCTTTACTTTATACAATTCGTGAATTAAGTATTCAGGTCCGAAACCGATTCCAATACGAATTCCCGCAAGACCGTAAGCTTTTGACAGCGTACGCAGAACTATTAAGTTATCAAAATCATACTCCAAACCGTTTGGATATTCCGGATCGAATTCCGCATAAACTGTGTACGCTTCATCAAGAATAACCAAAACATTATCCGGCACACTTTTCATAAATAATTCGAACTCCGCTTTAGTAAAAATTGTACCGGTGGGATTGTTTGGGTTAGCAAGATAAATTATTTTAGTTTTAGCAGTAATATTTTGCATTATTGCATTTAAATCTAAATGATAATCTTTCAGCTGAATAAGATTAGTTTGTATATTATATTTATTTGCATTTACGTACAAACCAATAAATGTTCCCTCTGAAGTTAGAATCTCATCTTCACTATTACAAAATGCCGTTAGGATGTACTGTATAAGTGAATCGGAACCGCTGCATGTGATAATTTGTTCAGGTTTCTTACCGTACTTTTCCGCGACAGCATGAACCAATTTGTATGCCGACGGATTTGTGTACCTATGTAAATTTTTAATATTTTTTTCTATAGCTTCCATTGCCTTCGGTGAAGGACCCAGCGGATTCTCGTTTGAAGCAAGCTTTACAATTTTGCGCAAACCTTTTTCTCTGACAAGTTCCTCGACAGGTTTACCGGCTTTATAAGGTTGAAGCTCACGTATATGTTTAGGAATATTAATCATAAAAATCACCGGTCATGTTATTAAATATATTATATTTCTATCTCTTTACTCAAGCCATGAATTAACATAGTTTTTATCCATGGTGTCTTTTACGTTTTTTGTTACATTTATATGCTCAAAGCTATCAACCATTATTGCATACTCATCGGTAGATTTTTTACCGATTGAGGCTTCCGTTTTCCCGGGCTGCGGTCCGTGAGGAATTCCCATTGGATGCAGTGTTATCGAGCCTTCTTTTATACCTTTTCTCGACATGAAATCTCCATAGACATAATAAATCATTTCATCGCTGTCAACGTTTGAATGGTAATATGGAGCTGGAATTGAATCAGGGTGAAAGTCGAATAATCTTGGTACAAAGTTACAAACGACAAAATGCTTAGTAGTAAACAGAAGATGAACTGGCGGCGGAAGATGAAGCTTGCCGACTTTAGGAGCATACTCCTTTATATTAAATGTATAAGGATATAAATACCCATCCCATCCAACTACATCGAACGGATGATGAGGTAACTCGTATTCAAAAATTCTTCCGGTAACTTTTAATATTAATTTGAATGTACCTTGTTTATCAATCGGTTCTGTAAACTGAGGTACTTTGAAGTCCCTTTCATAATATGGTGCATCTTCGGTTAATTGTCCGTATTCATTTCTAAAATGCTTTGGTATTTCAAACGGGGTATCCGATTCGACAATGAAGAGTTTTACATTATCAAAGCTGTTAAATTTCATTTGATATGTAGTACCTTTAGGCACAACTATATAGTCCCATTGTTCAAAAGGAAGCCTACCGTATTCCGATAAAAACTCTCCTTCACCATGATGAATAAAGATTAATTCATGCATCTGGCTGTTCCTGAAAAATACCTCGGTATTTTCCGATATATGAGCGGTAGAAATAATACAGTGCTCATTTTTTAAGAATTCATTTCTTGCCGTTAAAATGCTTCCGTTAGAGCGTTTGTTCTCCGTAAAGAAATGATAATATTGCAAAGGAGCATCATTCCAATTGTTTGAATTATCGACATGAACCTCTCTTACTTGTTTAACTTGCGGAGGTATATTAATATGATATTTATTCGAATATATCCCGGAGAATCCGAGTGTACTGAATAACTCTTCCCTGTATAATGATTTTCCGTCCTCTTTATAAAATGTAGTGTGCCTTTTGGGAGGAACTTTCCCGAGTCTTACATAATACGGCATAACTACCTCCTAATAAATTTTTAGTTAACAATTAATTGCTTTCTACTTAACTTCTAACAGTATACCGGGATATAGTAAAAGATATTACAAAATATCCCGATCACTGATTGTTCTCCCCGCCTTTACCATTATGGAATTTAAGTTATTTCAATGTTTTAGAATTACTCTTCTTCCCTATCAAAATTTCCCCGCAGCATTTGATCTTTTTCTATGGACTCAAACAATGATTGGAAATTGCCCTGACCAAAACCTTCAGCACCTTTCTTTCTCTGAATTATCTCATAGAAAAATGTAGGTCTGTCACCGATGGGTTTTGTAAACAACTGCAGCAGGTAACCCGTACCTTCGGAATCATCGCAGAGTATTCCGTGTTCTTTTAGAACATCTATATCTTCATCTATTTCAATATTTTTTTCTCTCAATAATTTATAATATGTATCGGGAGGTGATAGAAATTCAACACCGTTGTTTTTCATATTCGGAATCGATTCCAATATATTTTCGGTGGATAGCGCAATATGCTGAATTCCTGAACCGGTATATTCATCAATGTATTCTTCAATTTGTGATTTTTTTAGTCCTTCAAAAGGTTCGTTGATAGGATTTTTAATTGGGCTTTCTTTCGAACGGACTACTTTTGAGAGAAGTGCCGAATATTGAGTGGATATATCGCCCGCACCAAATTCAATAAATGTCTCAAAATCCAAACTTTTATTAAGATAATTTGCCCAGAGATCCATTTCATTCACCCGTACGTTTCCCACAATATGATCGATTGCTTTCAGCCCGCTGTCTTCACATTTTATTTTTATATTTTGGACGGGTTTTCCAAAACCCGGTTTAAAGAGTCCTTTATATTTATCTCTGTTAATAAAAACAATCTCAGCATCGTCGTATAGTTTTATTGCAGCTTCCTCATACGTTCCGTTATCATCATTAAATTTTTTAGGATTTCTGGAAGGTATTCCGCCTTTTTTTACCGAACTCTCAAATGCCGACCGTACATCTTTAACTTTTAATGACCATCTCTTAACGCCGTCGCCATGTTTTTGTACAAATGACTCAATTTCGAAGTTGCCGGGTTTCGCGGAAGAAGTTACAACAAGCTGGATATTATTTTTAACCAGGTAATATGATACTTTATCTCTCACACCGGTTTCAGGCCCGAGATAACCTTTTATTTCAAATCCCATTGCTTTCGCATGCCAATATGCCCACATCTTAGCCGAACCGACGTAAAATTCTACGAAATCGTAGCCCAAGATACCTAATCCGTTTGCCATGATTCACTCCTCTCATTTGTATTTATTTTATTTTGAATAATGCCTTAAAATTGCTTCCGATCCGCGAAGAAACAATATATTTTTGAGTAAATTCCTATTAGAATAATTTTATCAATTCTTATAAAACAACATTCCGTTTAAGATCAACATTTAACTGCACCTAATGTTAACAATAATGATTTATGGAAACTTCACCATTTATAAGATTTAAATAATTAAAAAACCAGCTCGTTCGTTTCTTTAACTGTTTCAAGAACTATAGTTGTACTTGTAGATCTTATTGAAGTAATTGATGCAAATTTTGTCCTGAGTAATTGCGTAAGTGATTCAGGATTTTCAACTCTCACTTTAACAAGGTAGCAATCTTCACCCGCAACTATATGAACTTCCTGAACCTCTGCTATTTTTGCAAGCTCTTTCGCAGTCCTTTGATCAACTATAGGACCGTTTGCCTTCACAAGAATAAATGCTAATAAATTTTTCCCCACCTCAGTTGAATTTATCTGAACCGTGTATTTTTTAATAATTTTTCTTTTTTCTAGCCTCCTTATTCTCTCTAAAACTGCGGAGGGAGCCATTTTTATTCTTCGGGCGATTTCTGCATTGGAAGTTCTACCATTATCCTGCAGTATATTCAGTATTTTTGCATCAATCTCGTTTATCATTCGTTTTTTTTTATTTATTTAGATGATTATTCGTAATATTATAAAATTACCGAATATAAATCAAGATCGTTAATTAATGGGAGAACTATATCACAGCATAAATTATTGCTACTGTTAGGGAATTAAATTATTCTGAGAACCTGAGTTATAATGAAATTCATACACTGTAATAATTAACAATCTGCAGGAAAGGAAGAAGAGATAAGAGGGACTATTTTACATTGTCCAGCAGCATAAAGGAATTAGTTTTATACCGTGAAGTACCGGAGAGGTTTTTAGCTTCGAATTTACAAATTGTTAATAACGGACATTCACTGCAATTCGGCTTCGAAGGCTTGCATATCTCTCTTCCGAGACGGATTAAATTTGTATGGAATGAATGAGCAATATTTTTCGGAAAATCAGTATTTAGTTTATGGAATGTTTTATCGGGTGATGAAGTATTTACTATGCCTATTCTGTTTGTGGTTCTATGTACGTGTGTATCAACAGGACAAACATTCCTGTGTAAAGAGAAAAGCAGAACACAACTTGCAGTTTTTATACCCACACCGTCGAAACGTGTCAATTCATCAATAATTATCGATTCATTTTTCTTTTTCAAATAATTCAGTGAAATTTTGCCATTTTGTTTTATTAAATCTGCAAGGAAAGATTTTATTGCTTTGGATTTCTGTTTACCTAATCCCGCGACTTTGATATACTTTTCTATTTCTGAAGGGGTTATTCGTGCAACTTCTTCCCATGTTTTAAATTTTGCTTTAAGATTTTGAAATGCTCTGTAAGAATTACGATCATTAGTATTTTGAGAAAGGATAGTAGCGATTAACATATCAACCGGATCCGGAGGTATCGCGGGACGCTCCGGAATTCCGAATCTTTCAATTAATAATTTATTTATTTTAATTATTTTTTTTTGCATGAGATAAAAAAAGAGGAGCAAGCCGCTCCTCTCTAAAAACGATATTCCAAAAAATACTGAAGCTTATAATTGTAATCCGATATCCATAAATTGTACGCTGTTTAATCTTCCGTAATCAGCCCAGCCATAATTTACAGACAGAGTAAAGCTATCATTAAATTTATAATTAATCCCTGCTCCCAGCGTAAGCCCTCCTTCGGCATTCCTCATAAACAAGGTTTTATAACCCGCTCTCAGGAAAAACATTTCATTGAAAGCAAATTCCAAACCTGAATTCATGTACTCCGTATTATCATTCGGATGTGTTGCATCAATATCGCCGGTTAGCCGGATGTAGCGTGATTTTACTATATCCATGCCTAATCCGATTCTAAATGTCAACGGCAGGTCGTAGGAATCCATTTGATATTTTGAAAGTACGTTGTTGGGACCAGTATTGGTGTTATTGTTCGGATCATTGTTAAACAATATTTCGCGTCCGTCTAATTGCATTTTAGAACCGAAGTTGGATACACTTGCTCCTATTACCAGATTGTTAAAAGGAGTCACATAATATGTACCTAAATCCAGTGCAAAACCGTTAGCGCTCATATTCCAAATTGCATCTCTAATATATTTGAATTGAAATCCTACTGAGAATCTATCGGTTAAAGCTCTCGAAAAGCCTACACCAATTGCTAACGAACTCGCATTCCAGTACCTTCCGTCACCTTCTGGGTATGCAAATGTTCTTACTTTATCTTCCGGTACAGCCATGGAGGTAAGACTGGTAAACAATACACCCAAACCAGGAACATTAATAGACGCGGCTGCAAAATCATAACTTATGTCGGCAAGCCAGTTAGCATGAGTAAACGCTACCTGAGTCGGCTGATCCGCCATTGCCAATCCCGCGGGATTATAATATACGGCATAAATATCATTACTGATAGCAGTGTATGCGCCGCCCATCGCAATTGCTCTGGAACCTGCTCCGATCTTTAAGAACTGTGCGGCAGTTGTACCGACTTTTGATGTACTTCTATCCGGTTGTGCATAAACTTTATTCGTAATAAACACTGTGAATAATGTAATCAAAGAATAGAGTATAATTTTTTTCATAATAATAATATCCTATAAATTTATTAACTCAAACAATTCCCCGGCTCATAACAAGCAGAACCGGGGAAGAGCAAAATTATTTTATAACAGCAAGTCTACCTATTTTTTGACCGACACCCGGTGCATCAACCTGGTATATGTAAACGCCGTAAGCAATTCTCTGTCCTTCGTAACTTAATAGATCCCAGGACGCCATACTTGTGTTATCATTCTTATCGATAGTTTTAACCAACTCTCCAAGAATTGTATAAATCCTGATAGTACACTGCGGAGGTAAGTTTCTAAACTCAACTACCCTTGCACCCCTTGATTGAGGATCTCTGCCAGGATTTTCCGCCGTACTGTAAGCGACATAGGGATTAGGAACAACATAAACATTATCTAATCCGCTTTTAGCCGTATTTGCTTCAAATTGTGCAGGATCACTTTCAAATTTGTAAGTATCACCCTTTTGAAAAGGTTTCAAGGTTGTTACGGCAAATACATCACCTGCTTTGGGATAAACAGGAGTTGCATTAGTATCTTTAGGCATATCAAAACTAACCTCGAAACTGGTAGTAGTACCGGTCGCATTTTGGGGTCTGAGAATTATGCTTTCACCAATCTTCCACCTTCTCAGAGTTTTTGGTCGTCTTAAAATATTTACTATATAATCTGCAGGTACATTTTCAGTAACATTCCAGATTTTAAACGGCATTACAACATTACCGCCTACGGCTACCTGTGCGGTATCTCCCGGGTGAAGCCATTCGCCGGTAGAAGTAGTATCAAAACCGAGCCAACGGATTTCCCAATCTGCTCTGTATTTGACCTTCGGATCACCAGCTACAGGGGGAAATTTAATAGAATCCGCTAGATTAACTTTGTCATCATTTATAAATCCTGAATTTTTATAATCAATGTCGAGAGGATCATTTTTAACATATACTCTCAAGCCATCAAACGTATCGTTCGCATCTTCGCCATTTATTCTATCACTTCTGTAAACAGGATAATACCTGTATTCAGCTTTAAATACCTCTCCGGTCGGCAGAGAACCTCTGGCAGATCCCTTTATTCTACCAAATTCTTCGTTTAAGACATATTTACTAGAATCGACCGGATTTCCTCCTGAATCGAATAATTTAAAACTGGATTTTTCAATTCTCTCATTACTAAGATCCACATATACAGTATCTTTGGAAGTAAAGTTTTCCGTAATACCGGTTGAATCAAGTACGCTAAAGTGTGTATCATCATCGAATTCAATCTTAAAAAGTTTTTTCTGAACAGCAAGATTATTTAAAACTTTTACTTTTATTGCTCCGGTTGAATTACCTTTCAGTTGAGTCGGTACGCCGCCGATTCCGGCACCGGCATCTTTAATACCGGAGGCTAAAGGACCTGGTGTAGCTTCTGCCGTATTTACATCAAAATCCAACTTACCGGTGATAGGATCTTTTTTAATAACTTCCTGCGACTCAGTGGGAGGAATTCCAAATTTTATTGAACCACCATCGTAAGAGACTAGTGCATAATAATAAGTTACTCCATTCTCTACGGTTGAATCTACATATTGATGTACTAATCCGGTATTGTTACCGATATAATATTTCACAGCGTGTCCCGTATATTCTATAGGGAAGAAACCTGATAATGAATCAACAAGATCCCATTGTGCTCTTTTTCCTGTATTATTATCAACTAAGGCTTGACCTAAGAATGGAACGCCGTTGCCGTCTGTTATGGTATAAACATCGCTGAAAGTATAGTCACGACTTCGATAAAGTTTGTAACCTTCAAAATCTTTGGAGCGTGTAAAAGGATCGAAAGATTCTTCAGCCTTAGTATCCCAATACAATGTTACCCTGCCGTCTCCGGGAACGGCTGTTAAGTGAGGCTTGTCGGGCGGCTTTGCAAATCTGTAAGAAGATTCCAAAACTCTTTGAGATGTTTCGGCGCTGAGTACCAGAGCATCTAAATTTTGTCCAAACAAAATCGCCATCGAAAATCTTTGAGTTTGCTGCCTTTGAAGATCCATTGGACCGGTATCAAAATTAAAAATATTATCTCCCGGATTTTTGAATAAATCCTGGTTAGGATTTATACTGTCCGATGAAGCCCATTCCCACATTAATTTATAATCTTTAGGTACATTTGTTGTATTGCTATACGGAGCTGCATGAAATGAAGTTAATCCTAATTGATCCGACTCCATAACATCTCTTAAACCAAAATTTGGTTCGGAACCTGCCCATAAGTACCCCGGTAATTTTTCGTCCGAAAGTGGTTCGCCGATATCATATTTATTGTTTCCGTTAGCATCGAGATACCATCCCTGAGAAGGTTTTCCATCGCCCTCGCCGTAATCAGGTCCGGGGTAATTAGGTGAAGTCGGACCGATACCGTCTATTCCCACATCGTCATGAGTCGGATCCCAATCTCCATTCTCATCACCCGACCATCTTGCATGCGGCGCACCGTATACGGCAGTATATTTTGCAACATCCGCTATGCCCGTATTCACAGAAGTATTTATTCCATCTATATACGTACCGGCAGAATTATACGGACTTTCATCAATTAAACCGTCATCATCATTATCTTTACCATCTTTTGAATTTGTGGGAGATTCCAGGAATTTCCAACCAAAATAACCAGGTTGAATACCACCCATACCCGGTGCATTTTTATAATTCCATGCATAAACCATGCTTCTTGCTCTTTGAGGATAACCGGCATCATAAGGCCCAATAAAATTTGCCATGTCGTTGCTAAAATCAGTCCAACCTCCAACATGCGGGTCTCCGTGCATTGCAAAGTAAACCGTATCTAAATCTTTTTCGCTGGCGTTGGTTATCTGGTAAACGACAAACATTATATTTTCGGCAAGCGGATTATTATATTGAAATATTCTCACCTCCGCATTAAGTCCCATACCTCTCAAAGAGGAATCACTAGGGAAAGGATAATAGGGACTGAACTTATTTGAAAAATCATCCATTACATAATAAGCTTCTTCATCAGGCGAAGTTGCCTGGTCACCCAAAAATGCGGGCCACAAGTATTTTCCGGCACCGGCATTATACCAACGGTTGGGCCATGAATCCGGCTTGCCGTCACCATTTAAATCCTTTGCGCTTAGGGTTGCAATGTACGGTTGATTTGGATCGGCATAACCGTCTTTTGGAAGCCATCCCCACTTTTCTGTCCCGTCTGGGGACCATGTTCCCTGAGTCGTTAATATATGTGAGTTGTCATCAACAATAACCGAAGTATCTCTGCCGTTAACTTGAGTTTTAACCATGCCAAGTGCCAATGGTCCGAACTCGAATCCATAACCCAGGCCGTGCCATACCAGATCGGCAATATTTGGAAGAGTATTCGGTTTACAAATAGAACCGTAGTTGTACAATATAGTTGTAATTTTATTTCCGCTGATAATAACATCCTTAATCGCCCTTTGATCTCCGTTGACTTTGAATGTTAAATTCGGCTTGTAAATTCGACCGAAAATTCTTACCATATCCTCATGAGTTAGTTTTTTATAACTAACCGTATCGCGAGAATCTTGCTGTGAATATCCCGAAGTGACAGCAAATAAAATTATAAATAAAAACAGTAAGATCTTTTTATTCATTATGTGTTTCCTTTAAATCTTTTCTTAATTAAACAGGACTGAAAACCCTAAACGAACTTCGCGGGGTCTGTTTACTCTTTCCGGTCTCTGAGAATAATAATCATTGATCTGGTTTATTCCGAACAAGCCGGGATCGCCTCTGTTAATTCTAGTAATTGTATTGATGAACTGTGTCCTGTCTTGAGTTTGTTCAATGTTTGAAAGGGCTCTGCCGGAACTTGCGTATACATACAATTCATTCTGAGTATCAAACAAGTTAGTGACCTGCAGAAAAACAGAATATTTTAATGGACCCAGCTCAAAGTATTTCTCAAACTTCAAGTCCACATTCCATTGGATAGGCTGTCTTGCCGAATTTTGTTCATACCTAACACTTGTAAACTGCGGCGGTAATTGAGGCGTATATGGTGTGCCTGTTTGGAAGTTGAAAATTACTCCCGCCGACCAATCATCAGGCTGCGAAAATGCAAGAGTTCCGTTTATTACATGGCTGCGATCGAAGGATAATGGAACTAAATATGTTTCCGATTGTTCGCCGGATTTTTCGCTAAAGAAAATCTCACTTGCCGGGTATGTTCTGTTGCCTTCTGCAATCGAAAAAGTATAATCGAGACTAGCAGAGAATAATCCTCCTGGAGCCCTTCGTTTAAGAAAGGATAATGTAATTCCTCTAACGTTTGAATACGCTAAATTAGTCAAAGTATTGTACTGCCTGCCGTGGGATGTATAAATTGTTTCAGTATAAATATAATCTCTCACGTCCTTATAAAACCCTGTAAGATCAAATTTAAAGTTATCGGTGAGCTGCTGCTGTAACCCGACTTCGTACTGTACCGATTTTTGCGGATTAACATTTGGATTACCGAATGTTGGTGTAGAGCCGACATTTCGTACAAAATAATTAGGATTGGAATAATTAGAATTATTGATATCGTGTCCACCGTACATATATTTTAAAGAGCCCATCTGATAAAAATGCCCGTAAGAAAATCTTATTACACCTCTGTCGGTAATAGGATATGAAACACTAACCCTGGGAGAAAGGGTTTGTTTTGGTTTCACTTTTACGAGGTAAGCATTCATATAACCGGATAGTGAATCGGTTAAGTTTGCTGAAAGATTATCGTTATAAAATGCATCAGGATCAAAGAATTCATATCTAACCCCGGCATTTAAAATTAATGTGGATGCTAACTCAATCTTATCCTGAATATAAGCCGCAAATTGAGTAGGCTTTCTGGTATAAGAGGTATATAATGCAGGGCTCACGGGTATTCTTCGTGCAATGGTTAAACCTTGATTATACAAAAGATCATTAACCGTTAAATTACTATTGAAATTACCTGAAGCATCTTTCATCCCAATTTCCACAGAATAACTTTCATATGATAATTTATATCTATTAAGTTCAAAACCCGCTTTAAATTCATGAGTGGTAAAAAGCTGGGCAACTACATCACCTTTTACACCCATAGTTGTTGTTTTATGAGATAGTCTATAGTTATCGGTTCCGCCGGTATAAAACCCTGTATTACCAATTGCTGCTTGATAGAAACTTGGCAAATACCGGGAATCATTATAATTTTTATATAAATAATATTGGGCTTTATTGGATGCGTAAGAAAATTTGAGTGTATAGAATATATTGCTGTTTATAGTATGAGTAAGCCCGAGAGTTTGAATAAGCCCTTCGTTATAGTTAGTACCTACGCCGTCAGGATTATATTTATAGGCCATACTGTAATTTTTAAAATGTCCTTTATCGTATGCAACATTATATTTCAGTTTCACTAATGAACTTAATTTATAACTAATATTCCCGGAAAAATTAATACTTTCAGACGGATTCATGGGTACAATAGAACTATCTCCCGTAGGCAATCCTGCCGTATCGGCAAAATCATGGAAAGGATGGAAATAATAAGGATCAGTTGATTTTCCTGCTCTGCTATCACTTGATGCAAAATTAGCAGGGCTTAAGTAGGAGTCAGTTGTATTATATAATCTCTTACCATACAAATAACCTTTGAAGTTCACAAAAACACCTGACATATAAAACCGAACCTTCTTATTGGTAAACGGTACCGGTCCGCCCAAAGTAGCTTCCAGCCTGCCGTCGTTTAATGGATCGAGGTGACTAATTTGCCCGGTGAATAAACTTGTTCTATTGGTAACATAATCTCCGGTATAACCACGAATACTAAATGTAGGCTTGTCTCCGCCTTCTTTAGTAACATAATTTACCACACCACTAAGTGCGTTACCGTATTGTGCACTAAAAGTTCCGGTTGAAACGGATACTTCCTGAATAGCATTGGTTGCAATTCCTATTGAGCGTTTATTTCCGTAAGGATCGTTTATAGATACACCATTTAAAGTATAAGAAATTTCATTACCGTAACCGCCTCTAACGTGCAAAGTACCATCATTGCCCTCAACAACACCTGCCTGCAATTTAATAATATCCGAAATTTGATCTACCGGTAATTCTTTAATATTCTCATCTGTTATTGCTACCGTAGGATTTGTCATATCCTGTCTGATTAACGGATTTCGTTCGCCTTGGACAACCACAGCGGGAAGATTTACAGCGCCTGTTGAAAGTTCAAAATTTAATCTTGTTGTAAAATCAACGTTCACTCTAACGTTCTCGACAGTGACTTTTTTATATCCAACTACGGAACAAGTTACTTTATATAACCCGGGAGCTATATCCAATATGGCATAATTTCCATTAATATCTGCTGCAGCACCCTGCGATGTTCCTTCAACATATACATTCGCAAAAGGTATAATTTCACCAGTTTCTTTATCGGTTATTTTCCCGGCAATTTTACCGGTTGTTTGTGAATATGTTTGAGTACACGAAAGGATTAAGGTTAGCAATAAAAAACACAGTAAGCGAAACTTACTCATCAACAACCTCGTACTTTTTATTAAATTAATTTATTAGGTATGAATTTTAAAATCTTCCAGCATACACTAATTTGAATTCGACATCGAATATAACACAGTGTAAAATCTATGTCAATAAACTTTTGATGAATGGATACAATTATTATTTGTGAAATTCATTAACTTTCAAATAATTGTATATTTACTCATAAATAGGCACTCAACGTAATAATCCATCAACTAAATTTAATTATTATGCTAATTCCAAAATTAAATTAGTCTTTAAGCAGAAAGTGGTTAATAGCAATAAAAATTCCGATTAATCCGATTTTTATTTTATCTTTGCAGGTAATTTTCTAATCAATTTTGATCACTGAATTTTTACTCAATGAATGAAGGAGAAAAAATGTCCACTCTCATGGTTAGCGTTTCAGGTATTAGAGGAATTGTAGGTGATGGTCTCGATCCTCAAGTAATAGAAAAGTACACTTCCGCATATGCCGATTTTATTGGACAAGGTAAAGTAATAATCGGTCGTGATGCAAGAATAACCGGAGAGATGGTTAAGCAAATTGTAACCGGTACTTTATTAGCAAAAGGGCTGGATGTTATTGATATTGGTATTTGTCCCACTCCAACGGTTCAGTACACCGTTAAAAGCTTATCGGCAAGCGGAGGAATCGCTATTTCAGCCAGTCACAATCCTAATCAGTGGAATGCCCTTAAACTCCTTAACGGAACCGGTCAGTTCATGACGCCCGAAGAAAATATTGAGATGATTAAAATTTTAAATAATCAAGAAAGTAAATTTAAGGATTGGGAAAATATAGGGAAATTCACGTATAATGAAGAAGCCTTGAAAAAACATGTACGCGATGTATTAAACTTGAAGTATATAGAGGTTGACGCAATCAAGAAAAGGAAATTTAAAGTAGTTGTCGATTGCGTTAATGGTGCCGGGGTTTATGTAATCCCTTCCCTATTGAGAGATTTCGGCTGTGACGTAATTGAAACAAGCTGTGAAAAGACAGGTATATTTCCCAGACTGCCGGAACCGATTCCTGAAAATTTAACCGAAGTAATGGAGGAAGTGAAAAAGAATAAGGCTGATATCGGTATCGTGGTTGATCCCGATGTAGACAGGCTTGTTCTAATCACCAACGAAGGTAAACCTTTTGGAGAAGAGAACACAATAACTCAAGCCGTAAAATTTATTTTGTCAAAACAAAAAGGAAATGTTGCGGTAAACCTATCGACAACCCGGGCAGTAGATGATGTTGCTTCGGAATTTAACTGCAAAGTCTTCAGATCCCCCGTAGGGGAAGCAAATGTAGTAAAAAAGATGAAAGAAGTCGAAGCTGTTATCGGCGGCGAAGGAAGCGGAGGTGTTATTTATCCTGCGTTACACTACGGAAGAGATGCATTAGTCGGTATTGCAATAACACTGCAGCATTTGCTGGAATTCGGAGGAACCGTAACAGAGCTAAAAAATTCACTTCCTTCCTATTTTATATCTAAAAAGAAGATTGATCTGGGAAATATAGCTCCGGATGCCGTGATAGAAAAATTAACGGCTGTTTATAAAAATGAAATGATAAATACCGATGATGGTTTAAGGATTGATTTTGATGATCACTGGGTCCACTTTAGAAAGTCAAACACGGAACCGATTATTAGAATAATCTGCGAAGCAAAAGACAAAAACACTGCAGAAGATTTGTCCAATATATATTACGGAAAAATCAAAGAATTGATGTAAAAGCTAAATTAAAACAATTTGCTCCGCTTCTGAATATAACTGAGCAAAGCTTTATCAAATGGAGTTGAAGTCTCAATCAGATTATATTCTATGTTGGAATTAAGACACACCGTTTTAATGTTGGTGATAAAATCTTCCATAGCTTTTCGGTAAGCTTTCTGAATCTGATACGGCTGGGTAGTTAGTTCTTCACTCGTTTCGATATCTTTAAATATTGCATCTTTACCAAAAGCAAAGCTTCTTTCAATAGGATCAATTATTTGGAATACTATTACTTCGTTCTTCTGGTATCTAAAATGTTTTAAAGCCGAAAGTATTGAATGGATATCATCAAACAGATCCGAAACTATTATAACCAATCCCCTTCTCTTTATCTTTTCGGCAATAGAATTTAAACAAGATGCGGTGTTGGTTTTATCGGAAGCTTTTAGTTCGCTTAATTTTTTAAGAATTTCCGGCAAATATGCACGGGCAGCTTTCGGCGGCAGGTAATGATTTATTTTTTCAGAATACAAAGTCAACCCTACCGCATCCTGCTGCTTCATCATTAAGTAACTTAAACCTGCAACTAAAGTGGAAGCATATTCCAGTTTCGAAATCTGACCTTCAGATGCGAAGCTCATTGATTTACTGGTATCGAGCAAAATATAGCTTTTTAGATTAGTCTCTTCCTCATATTGCTTAATAAAAAAACGATCGGTTTTACCGTAAACTTTCCAGTCGATATCCTTCAAGCCGTCACCCTGCATATAAGGGCGATGTTCGGAAAATTCCACGCTAAAGCCGTGATACGGACTCTTGTGTAACCCGACCATGAAACCTTCTACGACAAGCCTGGCTTTTAACTCAAGAGAATTTAATTTTGATATTACCGAGGGATTAAGATATTTTTTATAGTCGTTTGCTGATGTCGGCATCACATATTAGACTTTTTTTTCTTTTTCAAAATCTCCTCGGGTGAAAGTCCCATGTTTTTAAGCTCTTCGTGAGCGGATGATGATAATGAATTATCGGGGTATTTCTTTAAAAATAAATTAAAGGTAGAAGTTGCATCATTATAACTTTTCAAGTTGTTTGCTTGAATAAACCCGGACATAAATAAAGCTTTTGGTGCTTCTTTACTATGCGGATACTTTGTAGCAATACTTTTGAATAATGAAACGGCTTTTTGTAAAGATTTTTCTGGTTCAATATTTTTTATCATTTGATTCTGATACAAACTTGCAAGTTGGAACAGTGCTTCCGGCGCTTTTGGGCTTTCGGGATATTCTTTAACCAAATTTTCATATGCCGAAACAGCATCCGAAATGTTATTTTGCTGAACACTCTTTTTAGCAGCCTGCATATAATCCGAATCACTTTTTTTACTGCAGCCTGCAAACATCAAACTGAATATTACTGCGGATATTATAGTTTTCATTTATTCTTCAATATTTTGTTGATAAACGCATGTTAAATTATTAAAATAGAATTGAACTAGCAATGTATATTTAATTGAATTATTCTTCATAAAAGATTAAAAAAAGAGCTCCGCATCAAATACGAAGCTCTTATAAAGTAACGCTTTGCTTGACCAATTATTTGGTTAGCATCATTTTCCCAACCGCACTGTAAGTATGTCCGTCAATGCCGCTTGCCTTAATTTGATAAAAATATACGCCACTATTTAAATTGGATGCATTAAATGTGATCTGATGTTGGCCTGCAGAAATAGTTGAATTTAATAAGCTTGCAACTTCCTGCCCAAGTACATTAAATACCTTTAAGCTTACTTTTGAGTCAACCGGTAATGTGAAAGATATTGAGGTAGTAGGATTAAACGGATTAGGATAGTTCTGCCCAAGGGTAAATGATTTAGGAGATTGCAAACTGACCTTTATTACATCGGAGTAACTGGATAAGCCGTTAAAATCAACTTGTTTTAGTCTGTAATAAAATGTAGAAGAAATTTCAGGCTTGTCCATAAATGAATAATTATTTGCTTCAACGGAGCTGCCTTGACCTTTAACGAAACCTATTTTACTGTAATTTTTTCCGTTAACGCTCCTTTGAATTTCGAATCCCGAATTATTTGTTTCCGTAGAGGTTGACCAGGTTAAGATTACCGTACCTTCATTCACCTTAGCCGCGAAGGATGTTAGCTCTACAGGAACTGTACCTTCCGGCAAAAAATCAGTTGCATAATATCTCGGTAATATTTGGTAACCGTCATCATACACGGAACTGCTGCTCGTATACTGGGTACCTATACCTATAATATCCATGGGCCAGGTCGGCTCTGTATTTCCGTCAATATCTGTGTCCGAATCAATTCTAATATCAACAGTATCCGTTCCGTCTGTCATTCGCAAAGTAGCACTCCCCGAGGAAGGCCATGTACCGGAAACTTTTGACATACCTACAAAAGCGACTAAAGTTCCTTCGTAAGTTTCTGCATTATTTAAAAATCCTTTAACAGTTAATAATGTGGGATGCGGTAGCATCGCATTATTCATAAGAACAACAATACTGGTATCGGTTAGAGGTGTAAGTTCCGTAAGTCCTCTGTATTGATCAATAAAACCTAAAACCGAGACACTATCACCAAGCTGCAGATCAGGTCCACCCAATCCGTAAGCAAAAGTAGCTATGCCGGCTGTTCCATCCCAAATATAATATGAACGGTTGCTGGTTTGATAATTTGGAGAAATTACAACGCCGTGAACAAAAACAGTATCGTTCAGCATATCAGGGATAAAATCGCTATTAAGGTCTTCACGAGCCATGGCAATTGGAATTTTAGGATATACTTTAAATTCGGCTACACCATTATTAGTAATCATAGTATAAACTGAAATAGAACCATCTGCATTTTCCTTTAATGATACATCAGCGGTGGCATTTGTATTGTCGGTGTACGCTACGGATAAATTCATATCCGCTGCTAAAGTAGGATTTGTTTTTGAATTTGTAACATCCAACAACCAGGTGTGAGTTCCGTATGGATCATTTCGCCCGACTATGGCAATATATTCTTCACCTGATGTAGTTTTTAGATACCCTACATTATGCCAACCAGAATAGGCTGATGCACTACTAACAGTATCTATCATGTTACCATTAGAATCAATTAACTGAACTTGCGTTCCGGCACCGTTGATCCACAAATCGGAAGATGTTCCTGTTGTAACAGGAGCAATTCCCCCCCTTGCTGCCCCGTTTGAAGGAACGGCTATGGAACTTGTATGTTCAAACGTTGTACCGTCGTTTGTTGTAAAAACACAAATGGAATCATTACTGGAACCGCTTGCGTAAATAACTGTACCGGCTCCTGTACCCGAAGCAGCCATAACATCACCGGTTCTTGCGGAAACATCCCCGCTGAAAGCAACAGTCGGCGCAACGCTTTCGTCCGCCCATCTGTATATTTTAAAACCTGTACCGGCAACCGTAAGATTACAAAGATAAATTGCTCCGTCCGATGTGGCTTTAACAATATTCATTGAGTATGTTCCACCTGATACGCCGGTCATATCCAACATACCTAAAGAATCACCAGTTGCGGCATCGAGAACAAATATAGTATTAACAGAACGGGCGGCTACCAAAACATGTCCGGTAGCAGGGTTATAAGTCATCCCTCTAGTTGTATGACCTGTACTAAACCATGAGTAATCAACTGGTCCTTTCTCCCATACATTAACTGATTGCGGAAGCATGAAAGGTGTTAGAAGAAGTGCAAAAATGAAAATTGAAAGTAATTTTTTCATAAGACTCTCCCTTTAATTTTGGTGGGTGGTAAATAAATTACACTTTAATGTATCAGATTTTTTTTAATGATGCAATAATTATTTACGGCAAATTATGATTTTTAAGATATTAAGTCGTCTAAGAAAGATTATAGCCTAAGGTAGGTTAAAAATAAACATTTTCAAGCATTAATCGATTTTTAATTATTTCAACCACATAAGTTAAAAGTCTTTTTCTGATATTTTATCACTACTAACCGACAAAAAATTAGCCCCCGAATGTCGTAATTTTGTTGTAAACAAGAACAAACAAGAGAACGACATGAGTAAAGATAGTGAAATAAGACTTGCCGGATAGCCGATTTTCGGACAAATATTAAAACTGATAAGAAAATAAATATTTGAAGACTAATTATCACTATTCAATTTACCGGTCTTTCCGGTAATGAAAAAGCCAAGAGCAAGTAAAGAAAAGATAACGACCCACAGCCAAAGAGAATTATCGTGACCAGGTATCGAGCTAAACTCTCCCATATTACCAATAATATCCACTATTGCCCAAAGAGTAAAAAGTGATGCGTATCCATAGGCGAGCGTGGTACGTGTTCTCGATGCCGGGTCTTTCCGTACCGACCAGGCTACAACACCAAATACCAGTTGAGCCACACCAATAATCAAGAAAGCGAAAGCCGTTGAGATATCAGTAATACCATATGCGGATTTAATGGGAGGAACGGCAAAAGACAACAATGCTGCAATACCTGAAAAAGTCAACAATATCGCTGCAATAGTAAACATAACATTAAGGTTTAGTTTTTTCATTTTTTATCTTTTATAATAGTGAATAATATTTACTCGGTTTCAATGAGATTATTAAATTAGTGCGCTGGGATTTTCATTTATTAAATTATAGTTATAAAACAGTTGTTTTATTGTAAAATAGAAATATCGGGTTTGTAATTCAAGCAATTTATAATCAGCCTTTCCCAAATGAACCATAATGGCGGCGGTATGGTTAGTAAGGGATTACGGGTTTAATACCTCTCAAGGTAAAATAAGTTTTGTTGCGGGTTACTTACCTCGCATACCACTGAAACCCTTATCAACTATACCGAGTGTTACCAGAAGTATTTTTATATAATCATTTTTGGATAAATCCTAATTGCTTCATTACTGTTATTCTATCAAAGACTTGAGTATGGCCATTAATCAGGCCGTCTTTAAAATGATAAATTGTCATTCCTTTTGTGTTAATTGCTTTTTGGGTTGGTGGAAATCCCCCGATCGTTCCAAGATTTGTTCCTGTTAAATTCCAGGTTATCGCAACGTGATTTTCATCCTGAATTGCAGATGTTATTTCAAAATTCATATCCGGGAATGAGTTGAATGAAAAACTCAACCGCTCTTTAAATTCAGAATGATTTAGAGTTTTCCCTTCCCAGGGATCTGCGTTGTCAACATGAATAGTGTACTCGTTATGGACATATTTCTCGACTTTATCAAATCCCTGCTTGTTCCAAACTTCATTTATAAATTCCCGCAAAAAAAATTCTTTATTCATTTTCAATATCCTTTTAAATTGGTGCTAATGTGATAGGCTGATCTTTATGCGAAATTACAACTAACATCAGTCTCCGCATAGCGATTAAATCGATTAAAGTTTTTACTATCACATTAGCACTACTTTCACATTAATTATTGCTAATAGTGGCGTTTATTTTCCACCCTATTTTTGTTGAGGTACCTGCCAATCAATATCGAACCTCTTCTTTAAATAAGGTCTCAAAGGGCCTAATCCAATTTTTGCCCGGCGTTGATCTACATGTTCCGGGTCAGTTATTGGATAAGGTACACGACTAAGATTATCAAATTTGATTTGCGTTCCATATAGTTGTTTTTTTCCTTCTTCAACTAATAAACGATCCTTCATTTTGGCATACCGAAGAGGCTGAGCTTCTCCTTTCTTAAAAGCTTTTTCCAGCATGGGAAAATACTTGGACCGGAGCTCATAATTTGTATGGTTTATAATTAGGGCTGCTCCTGCCGCGGCATACTCGGTTACCTCTGAAGCTGTAGGCCAGCCATATTTATCCAGAAGTTCCAGCAGCTCCTCCTTGTTTTCCTTCTTGTTCTTTTCTTCCATAGCTAGAACAGGAAAGATGGCCGGGGTACTAAAATAACCTCCGTTTTTGATGTATTTTTTTCTTTCAATATTTCCCGCGTACATAAACCCCTGGTCTTTTATAATCATCCTGAACAATTCCCTGGCAAACGGTTCATTTCTTATAGGTCCATTTTTAGCTTCATATTTTCTGATCTGGTTATCTTCAATTTCCTTCCACCTCGGATCATTAATAAGACTTAAAAAATCGGGGTCGTATAATGGAGCTAAGGTTGAATCATTTTGAAGCGCATAGTTCAGGAAATAGAAAGAAGTATCCCTCATGTGAGAAGTCCACAAAAGCGCGGAAGTTGAAGCCAGCTTGTAGGATACTTCTGCAGAAGGATTTTGCGCCATTGCTCCTGCATATTCCATTAAGGCGGGCATAAGAAGTCCTTGATCTCTTAAACTGTCTCCTTTACTTATGTTGTCCTGTCCAAAAGCAGTCTGCAAAAAGGCAAGCGTTAAAAAAAGCGCGATTAATTTTTTCATGATTAGCTATTCCTAATTTGTGAAATAAAAATAAATTGTTTTAGTTAAAAAAATGAAAGTTGTTAAACTTCAGGTTTAGTTATTTGTATCGCAGCATCCCCAAAAGTGCTAGTATTATCAGCATTTTTAGTATCCCTTATTTATTTTTTTGTAATTGTTGTTTTTCAAATTCTTCTGTCCTTTTTATTTGTTCTTCTAAATTCCATTCAAAATCAAATCGATTTTTAAGGAATTCGGCGATTGGTTCAAGTCCGATTTCGGCTCTTCTTTTATCAATATTTATGGGGTCATATACCGGCCAAACATTGAACGTTTTAGTTTCTGGATAGTATTTCATTTGTCCTCCATAAATTTGCAGTTCGCCTCTTTCCGTTGCAATCCTATCTTCCGCCCTTACTAAAAATCGAGGCTCTAATTTTTTATCTTTCACAGCTTGACTCATCATTGGAAGATATTTTAGTCGTATGGCATTATCCGAATGTTGAATGACATTACAAATTGTCCGGCTACCATGTTCTCCTATCATTTCTTTTGTTGGCCATCCGTATTTGTCAAGAATTTTTGTCACTTTCTTTTCATTAATAATATGGTTTTTCTCATATATTTTTTGTTGTTCATTGTACTCCTTCGATTCTGCTCCATAGATTTTCATTAACGAATCCCTTAACCTAATCGGTGTTTGTTCTGTTTGCCAGACAGTATTCAAAACCGCAATTAAATTTTCAGTATTCTGAACACTCTTTACCGGCTTTTCAGATATGTTCCTGTTCGCACAAGAGAATGTTATTGTTAAAAAAAGTATCAATATAAATTTCATCTTAAATATTTCTTTAGTTTCTAAATGAATACCAACACATGGATATTTTTACGTTATTTTTCAACCAGCAAGTACTCCGCATATCTTAGTACTGAAACTAAAATATTGCTCCGGTTTTTAGCCTTTGTCCTAAATTCGTTCAATGTTTTGCGTTCAATTTTCCTACCCCTTACCATCACCATTTGGGGTTCTCTGAGTACTGAAAGGTCGTTCAGAGGGTTGCCCATGGTGAGTACCAGGTTTGCATACTTGCCGGTTTCAATTGTTCCCATATAATTCAAAAAATCATGCGTTGTGGAAGGGTTTATTGTAGCTGTTTTTAATGCTTCGTAATTGCTCATCCCGGATAATTTGTAAAACTCAAGTTCCCGGTGGATTGAATATCCGGGTAGGTTGATGCCAATTCCGGCATCCGTTCCGCACACGATATTCACATTTTGCTCATGTAACTTTTTGATGATAAGTAAATGAAAATCATGTTGTTTTTTAATGCGTTCTACGATGGAGGGATCATTAGCCTTCGTATTTCTCCAGCGATCAAACTGTGTCTTACTATCAGTCATTCTAATTAATGGATTCATATAATCCAGTTCTTCACTAGATAATATATTTTCTTCAGTAAGCAGACGATAAATGTTATAGTAAGCTACCAAAGTAGGGCACAAAGCGGAGTTTGGGTTGGAAGCATACAAATCTACCACCTTATTAAGCTTGGTTGTATCCAATTGATAAGCTAAGGGTTGTTGTACAATTTCCTCTGCATGTTCAATGGTCTTAATTTGAGGATTAAAGTGAAATTCATACGGAACCTCCGGAGTTGGGTGGGCCGCTATATCCATTTTTTCGATTTTACATTGTTCCAACACGGCTTTAAAAAGATCCTGAGTCAATCCATAGTAAGTCTTTATAAAATCATACCCTCGTTTTTTGTAAGAAGCTACCTTTTCTTTAGCCTGTTCCTTACTGGTTAGCTGGATATTGTCATCTGTTTTAAAATCGGGACCGGTAAGTTTTGGGCCGGAAGTGAAAAACATTGGACTAAGAATTTCTTCATCAGTTATTTCTTTTTTCATTCTTAGGTGCATAGGCTGTCCCCAAAGATTTCGTACAGTTGTGACCCCGTTTGCCAGATAAAGTCCCAGCTCGTATTTGTCCCAGATATGAACGTGCATATCAATAAGACCAGGCGAAAGAAATGCACCATGTCCGTCAATAACTGTGAGATTTGCCGTATCCAAATTATCCCCGATGTTTTCAATTATCCCGTTCACAATTTTTATATTCGAATTGGCTAAAACTGTATCCGATGTCATCGGGATGATATTGACATTATTGATGATGTAGCTGTTTTCCTCCGCATCAGGATGATTCTTCACCTTCAAATAGGAGGTGTTCATGGAATCTATTATTAAAGCCGAAACGAAGACGATTAGGATTAGCCCAACCAAAGCAGCAGCGCCTAATAGGATTTTTTTTATAACTTTCATACTTCAACAATTTTTAATTTATTTCCTCTAATCACCAGCCAAAAAGCAAATGCAATTTCACCAATGGCCATTGGAAGGCTTAAGATCATTTCAACATTGGTAATTTGACTTTGCAAACCCGGTAGTAGTGCTTTAGCTGCGTGCACACACACGTAGCACAACCCGGCAAATAAAAGCAACCAAGCGAATATGTTTGAAATATCCGGAGATTTGATTGTCAACAAACCCAGTCCGATCAAATGCAGTCCAAAAATAATTAGTCCGAGCGACCAGAACGATTCAAAAGAATTCAAGGCAAACATTATATCAGCGCCGTCAACACCGCCCCCTAATAAGTAAACTACAACTATAAGATATGAGATTGCAATTCCTAAAAAAGCAGCGTAGATAAACCTGAATGCTGCCGTCATCAATGAAAGATTTGGATTTATATCCTGAAATAATTTGTATAAACTCCAGGCGACCAGCAAATCAAGAAATAAAATAAGGCCCCATCCAGTAATACCTCCAATGAACAGGTGCAAAGATGATTGCAGATTTTGAATAGTTTCGGTGATATTTCCTTTTACAACAATACTGTTGTAAACGAATCCGTACGAATATCCCGCGGCGGCGGCCATTACAAGCAAGGAAATTCCGGCTACCAATGCGTATTTTCTTTTGTTATTATTCATGACTAAAGGTTTCTGCGTTTACGATTACTATGTTTCCCTTCTTGTGGCCGGAATCTATGTAGCGATGCGCTTCAGCAAGTTTCTCTAATGGAAATTGCCGGTCAATAACCGTTTGCAGATTTCCTGCTTTAAAGATTTCTACCACTTCCGCAAGAAGGGTTCTGAGTTTATCATCAGAGTTGGTGCCTGTGGCTTGAAATTTTGCTTTTTTCTTTCCGATCAAGGAAGTGATGATCATTTGCGATAAAAGGGAAAACTTTAAAACAGGAGACAAGTAAATCCCATGTTCAGCTAGAATTCTTTTGCACTTTTTAAAGGAGCTTTTCCCAACAGTGTCATAGATAAAATCATAAGTGTTTCCTGATTTTGTGAAGTTTTCTTTCTGATAATCGATCACTTCATCAGCACCAAGTGACTTTACCAAACCTAAATTTTTCCCACTGCATACTGCTGTAACCTGAGCTCCCAGGTACTTTGCAATCTGTATTGCAGATGTGCCTAAAGCTCCCGATGCGCCATTTATCAACAGTTTTTGCCCATGCTTCACTTTAGCAATTTCTTTAAGAAAAATATACGAAGTCAAGTGTCCGTCGCAAAAATTAGCTGCCTTTGAAAAGTCCAGGTTTTCAGGCATGGGAAGGATGACCCCGTTTTCAGAAACATTCACGTACTCGGCATTAGTACTAAATCCCAAAGTGGTTTCTCCAAAAACACGATCACCAATACGATAATTTGAAACCTCATTGCCAATACTTTCGACAATCCCGGCAAATCCCGTTCCCGGAATAGGATTTTTGGGCTTTTTCAATCCAAGGAGCAGTCGCGCAAAGTAAGGTTTACCTGTACGCATCATGGCATCTGCAGTCGTAGCTGATGCAGTCATCACCTTTACAAGAACCTCATTAGGTTTAGGTTGTGGTTTATTCATTTCCTTTAGTGTAAGTACATCGGGGGAACCATATCCCACGGCTACCATTGCTTTCATTTTATTTGATCCTTGAATTTTATTTTTAATTCATGGCAAATGTAATGAGACAGGAGAACCTGTTCGTTCGGATTATTAGAAAGAGGTTCGGAATTATAAATCCGAACCAATCTATCTTATGAGGAATGTTTTTTTTTGTATTCTCCGGGTGTCAAACCAACTTCCTTTTTGAAAGCTGTGTTGAAAACAGTTTTAGAATTGAAACCACTTTCAAATGCCAAACCGATAAGTGAGATGTGGTTATATGAAGGATCTACTGCTATTTTTTTGAAATATTCAATCCTTTGATGATTGATAAATTCATTGAAATTTTTTCCTATGTATTCATTTAAAAGCCAGGATAGTTGATTTGGGTGAATTTCAATTTGATCAGCCAATAAACGAAGTGTTAAGAAAGGATTTAAGTAAGGTTTTTCAGAATTTATGAAGTCGTTTAGTTTCTTTACAAATGACTTTGCTTTTTCATCATCCAGCACAGAAGCGCTGGTTTGCTTTTGCTTTTCTGTTGTGTCTTTAGCAGAATAAATCCTTTTATGATATATCTTGTACCTGGGATCATTCGAGATATTCACTGCGAGGGGATCACTAAAACCGAGAAGTAAAACGGAAGATTTAATATCAAAAAGCTTATCCAAAACATCGAAAGCTGCATCATTTTTCCCCGATGCTGAATAAACCCAAAAAAGGTATGAATGTGCAATATGCGCATTTACTTCTTCGGCGTTTTTTTCAAGTTCGGCAATGCGTGATGGATTAGGGTTTCCACTCATTACTTCAGTTAAGCAAAGAAGTCCCAATCTCTCATCAGGAGCAATGAGTTCATCGGGAATGTTGTTAATGGTCTCTTTTGCAGTATCGAAAAGATTCTCCTTGATCTTGATATAGATAGCAACCATGAGGGCCGGTAGGTTTTTGGGATTTTCTTCAAGCAGTTCATTCAGAATAGATGAAGCATTGGTGTAATTGCCGGACCGGTAATGGTAATAGGCTTCATAAAATTTTGTTTCCTGATTCAGTGGATCAATAGACTTGGCGTAAAGAAGGTGTACGTACGACTTTTTCATATCACCACGTAACCCGAAGAGAAAAGACATGAATTGCTGAGCCTCCGCATAGTTAGGTTTACTGGCTATTGATTTTTGTCCGTATTTCATCGCTGCTGAATAATCAGCATCTGTGAAAAAAGCCTGATTGGCTAGCAAGTAGTTGAGACCGGCATTATTCGGATCCAATGTCTTAGCAATTTTGATTGAATCTATAGCTTTCATCCATGCCTCTTCCCGGGGAGCAAAACCGGCTACAGCCAGAAAACTGTAACTGTCAGCCAAACCTAAATGAGCCTCTATTAATTCATTGTCGAGTTCCAGGGCTTTTTCAAATAGGCCAATGGCAATGTTTGCATCTTCCGGATTCCATTTATAGAAGTGATAGCGACCTTTGAGATAGTGTTCATAAGCGCCTAGATTTTTCGTTGGAATTTCCACTAAGTGATCTAAGATCTCCATATGTCCAAGATTCTCCCTTAACTTATCAGCAATTAACAAACTGATTTCATCCTGGATTTCAAAGGTATTTTCCATTTTTCGGTCCCAGGTTTCCGACCAAAAGTGCGACTCGTCCTCTACATTGATCAATTGTGCTGTAATCCTAAGTATATCCCCATGAATTCGCACACTTCCTTCCAATACAATCGAAACATTAAGTTTTTTCCCGATTTCGCTAATTGGAGCTTTGTGGTTTTTAAAGTAAAAACTCGAAGTTCGCGAAATAACTTTTAACTGTTCAATTTTTGCCAGCGCATTGATTATTTCTTCAGTAATTCCATCACTGAAATATTCATTCTCAACGTTGTCACTAATATTTATGAATGGGAGTACCGCTATGGTTTTAGCTTTTATGTTTGTTTCCTTCATAGGCTCACAATATATATGTTTGGTAACGGTTGATAGTATGATATCGTGCGGGTTTACGAGGCGATTTTCTATCAGTTTACACCATCCTTTTTATGTGCCATAAACGTTTGCAAACAGATGAACCGACGATTAAGGAGGAGCTCGCCAAAGGCAAACCAGCATTCACTATACCATGTGTTGTGGTGCGTTCTTATTTTCTTCATAATCTTCCAGAATCAATCTTTTCACTTCACTGAATTTTATTTTCAAAATGTTCGTTAAGGCAGATGAGTCAAATGGTTTATACTATATTAATGTTAGACTTAGTGCTATTTCTTCATTTCTTACCAATTATTGTAGAATAAAAATTGATAATGAAATAAATATTTGAAGACTAATTATCACTATTCAATTTACCGGTCTTTCCAGTAACGAAAAAGCCAAGAGCAAGTAAAGAGAAGATAACGACCCACAGCCAAAGAGAATTATCGTGACCAGGTATCGAGCTAAACTCTCCAATATTACCAATAACATCCACTATAGCCCAAAGAGTAAAAAGTGATGCGTATCCATAGGCGAGCGTGGTACGTGTTTTCGATGCCGGGTCTTTCCGAACCGACCAGGCAACAACGCCCAATACCAGTTGAACTGTACCAATAATCAAGAAAGCGAAAGCCGTTGAGATATCAGTAATACCATATGCGGATTTAATGGAAGGAACAAAATAAGACAACAAAGCTGTAATACCTGCTAAGATCAACAATACCGCTGCAATAGTAAACATAACATTAAGGTTTAGTTTTCTCATTTTTTATCTTTTATAATAGTGAAAAATATTTACTCGGTTTCAATGAGATTATTAAATTAGTGCGCTGGGATTTTCATTTATTAAATTATAGTTATAAAACAGTTGTTTTATTGTAAAATAGAAATATCGGGTTTGTAATTCAAGCAATTTATAATCAGTCTTTCCAAAATGAACCACAACGGCTAAAGGCTAACTCTCCGCCCATAACAAGAATGCCGCTTAGAAAACAACTGCCGATAATTTAGCAAAACGTGTGAAAATTTTCTTGCACACACGTTTGCAAATTTATTAATTAGAACTTCTACCTTGAACAAGAAACTATAAACGGAACGACTAATTTAGGGGGTGAGATAATACATACAAAATTTGTACTGATTTTTATATTTATTATTTAGAGATAGCAATGATATTAATAGAATTCTATCTCACCCCCAAAATTTGCCGAGCGCGAAAGT
The DNA here is from genome assembly GCA_963751355.1 of uncultured Ignavibacteriales bacterium. Taxonomy (GTDB): domain Bacteria; phylum Bacteroidota; class Ignavibacteria; order Ignavibacteriales; family Ignavibacteriaceae; genus CAVVVS01. The sequence continues at coordinate 116,340 of CAVVVS010000131.1, forward strand.
GCAGTTGAGTTGAGCCGATTGTTATAAGGCTGTTGTGTCTTATTTATTAGACTTTATTTGCCAAGTCTTAATAAATTCTTCTGCTGTTGAAACAGTAATTTTGCTTTTTCTATAATCAACTTTGTTTCGTGTTACTATTATTTTTATCCCGTTATTTATCGCAGTAAAATATTGAAGAGCATCTTCGAAATCTTTGAATTCTGAATTTAATGCTTGCTCAACAACTCTTGAGCCAATTGTTAGAACATTTATAAGTGTCTTTAACTTTCTTAAACTTTGTAGTGCAAAACTATTGGATTTATATTTTCTTAATATATAATGCAGATTTGCAAAAATTATAGGTGAGGTGTAAGCTTTTATTTTCCCTTGGTCAATAAGTGTGAATAATTTAGCTGCATGAATATAAAAAGGGTCTCTTTCTGCAATTAAGTCCAGAATAATATCGGAATCTACAAATACGTTCATAATTTTCCATATTTTTCTTCGATGTGTTTTCCATATTCTGCTTTAGCATCAAAATAATCACTCAATTTTATAATTCCGGAAAGTTCTAAAACATTTGGCGAAATTTCTAAGTCGGAAGATTTTCCTTTGTCAGAAATTAAATCAAAATACTCTTCGACTAAAACAGAAAGACTTTGATTATGCTTTTTTGCATATCTTTTAGCTCTCTCAATTGACCTTTTATTTAGTTTTAATGTTAATTTTGTATCCATTTCAATCTCATTAATAATACGTAACAATTTTTGTATTAATCTACGTATCAGAAGAATTAAAATCAATATAAGATTTTTGCCTTATAATGATTTGGCAGCTAAAAACAGTACCGGTTAAATAACAATCTGCCGCCAGAACCTGGAAGAAAGCTAATAAATAGAAATGAGACTTCAAACTTAAACAGCGAAAGGTATTGTTTTTAGATTAGTGTTAGCTTGCGTGTTTTATTTCTTTGTCCTAGTGATATCTGCGTGATTGTCCTGTGATGATGTTGTAAATTTTGTTCTACTTTTTACCGGCATTCGCAATTCGTACAATTTCTTGGGCAATATCCTCAGGAGATAGGACAAAATCGATACACCCGCTTGCTATTGCGCTTTCCGGCATATCAGGTTGTTCTGCCGTATCCGGCTTCTGTGCGATGGTAATACCACCTACTTCTTTAATGCCGCATAAAGCTTCTGCTCCGTCACCGTCATAGCCGGATACAATGACAGCGATGAGTTTGCCGTCCCAGTGCTTGGTGAGTGAACGCAGAAAAACCGTAATCACGTCTGGCCAGCCTCTGGGTTTTGATATCGGCTTTAGTTGGAACTCATCATCAAGAATATGTAAGTCGCGTTTTTCAGGGATGATAAACACGTGGTTGGGTTGGATGTATAATCTTTCTGTGATTAGTTCAACCGGCATTTTTGTATGTTGTGGAAGAATCTCATGAAGAAGTGTAGCTACAGTTCTCAAGTGATTAACGATTACTACAGCAACGCCCATATCTGAGGGCAGATTTTGTAGAAGCCGTGTATATGCTTTTAGTCCCCCGGCAGAACCGCCTATGCAAATGATAGGAAAGTCTTTTGAAATGCTCTTTTCATTCATAGTAGGAATTAATTATTATGTTAAAAAAGATTACAATCCTTAAATATAAAGATAAGGGTTCTGCTTATCTTTCACTAATTTAAGTTATTTTTAAAAGTTATCTAAATACTCGATCGGGTTACATCCGGTGTAGTTTTTACCAGTCCCGGTAGATTTGAAAAATTGTCGTGTCATGATATAATTGTCCGGCTGAATTAGTAAAACCAATTGTCTCAGTGCAAGTTTTAGGTTCCATGCAAGCTAACGGTTAGTTTAAAAATAGTAGCCGACTGCGTGACACTTTCCTGTCAAGTTACACAAAAGTTGAAGCGGGCTATAAACCTTGAATTTACAACTGTTCCGGCTATTATTTTTATACCATTGTTGTATACTGGGCTTATTCAATGGTTTGTAATAATTTCCAACTGATTTTTTCTTCAGGCCTTTCAGATTGTCCATATACACAATTTACCAGCAAAATCACCGCGTTCTTTTTCTCCAAGTCCATCGTTATATTACTTCGATAACCACCCGTGCGCCCGTTATGAAAATACCAAACAACTCCATTTTTAGTATAAATATGCCATCCATAAGCTAATTCTAAATCATTATTTTCAACTTTAAATGTTATTTGTCTCTGATATTTTAAAATAGGGTCGTTTGAAAAATTAGCCAATACAAAATTAGCTAAATCATTAGTTGATGATAAAACAGCTCCAGCTCCTCGATGGATATTTAAATCCCAGTTAGGTACATGTTCTCCCTTTTCATCATACCCCTGCACCAAATACTTTTGCACTTTGTTCCGGTTTGTAGTTGAAATGGTCATTCCATATTTTTGAAAAACATACTCTTTCAATAAATTCTCATAACTTTTACCTGTTTCTAGCTCCAATAAGTATCCAAGTATACCGTATCCTAAGTTAGAATATTCATACTTATCTCCTGGAACTGATAACAATGTCATTTCATTTTCAAGATAATCTTTTAATAATAAGCTGTCATATTCAACATATGGATTTAAAGGATGTAATCTCGCTACACTATCTAAATTCGAAGGATAATTTGGCAACCCGGATGTATGATTTGATAAACTTTTGAAGGTTATCTTTTGAGCATTTTCTTCATTTGAGTTTAACTTAAATGGTAAAGATTGAGAAATTGATTCATCAGGATTTATTTTGCCCTGGAGAATTAAATTAACAAGTATGGTTGAAGTGAAAACTTTTGTTATTGAACCAATTTCAAAAAGTGAATCTTTATTACAAATTAAAACTAATTCTCCTTCACGCTTTTTTAAACCAATAAAGTTAACAGAATCATTTTTTATTATTGCAATAGAGAATTGAGTTTCATCTGGATAGGTTAAAGCAAATTTTTCTATTGTATCAAATGTAGATTGTAAGATACTTTTATCAACTTGAAACTCATTTTGAGCCTTTAAATCAAAATTAACAATGAGGGATACTAAGTAAATTATTGCTATAAAGAAAATTTGTTTAATCATCGGTGTTTCTCTCTATCGTAGGACCTCTATGCTTAATTTATCACGATAATATCTATTAGTACATCTTTTTTTTGCCTTGCACACAACGGAACTTGCCAATAAAAATGAGAAAAAAAAATAATTTAATTAAGCAGCATATTAGGATTAAATCTTTTTACGGTAATACTCCGAATGCTGTTAAAACACAAATATAGATCGCAGTCTCTCTACTTTTTTCTACAGATTTTAAGTGTATCGATTTTTGAGAAAAGCCAAATTTTAGGACTTATAAACGACGTAGAGAACAGATCTGAGGATAATGATTTCCATAACCAATCGGATCTATTTGACTTATGATTTGACAGTAGTGATAATATTTAAACAATAAAAAGAGCTCCGTAAAAAGTACGGAGCTCTTATAAAACAACATATTTCGGATAAGGTTATTTTGTAAGCATCATTTTTCTAACTGCGTTGTAAGTACTGCCGTCAATACCGTTAACCTTAATTTGATAAAAATATACTCCGCTGTTTAAATTTGATGCGTTAAAGGTAATTTGATGCTGCCCGGCAGAAATAGTGGAATTTAATAAAGAAGCAACCTCCTGCCCGAGGACATTAAACACTTTCAAACTGACTTTAGAATCAACTGATAATGTAAATGAAATGGAAGTAGTCGGGTTAAAAGGATTCGGATAGTTTTGCAGAAGCGCAAATGAATTAGGAGCCAGCATATTAATCTTTACAACATCAGAGAAACTAAATGAACCGCTAAAATCAATTTGCTTCAATCTATAAAAATAGGTCGATGGACCTGCAGGTTTATCTGTAAAAGAATAATTACTTTTTTCCGGTGTATTCCCTTGACCCCTGACAAAACCGATTTTATTAAAATTCTTTCCGTTTACACTTCTTTGAATTTCAAATCCGGAATTATTGGTCTCTGTAGCGGTTGTCCAGGTTAAAGAAACAGTTCCATCATTTGTGTTTGCCGCAAACGAAGTTAATTCAACAGGCAGACTTCCGTCCGGCATAAAGTCAGTAATAAAACGCGGAAGAATTTGATAACCTCCGACACCGCTGGATGAATATTGGGAACCAATACCTACAAGATCAACGGGCCAGCTAGGTTCAGTTTCATTATATAATCCCATGTCAGAGTCCAGGAAAACCGTTAGAGTATCATTATTACTATCTTCTAAATAAATCGAGGCATTTGACTTTGTTGTCGGCCATGTACCGCTTGTTAATGTAACACCTTGAATACCGATCAAATGCGATTCATAATTTTCAGGATTCGATTTATATTGAGCAACGGTAATAATTTCCGGCTCCGGTAAAACTGCATTGCTGTCTACAACAACTATGCTTGTATCTGTCAAAGGATTTATTTCAATCAGTCCGTTATAACTGGTAACTTTTCCGGTTATAATTACCTGATCACCAAGTTTCAAAGCAGGACTTGTTAAGCCGAAGATATAAGTTGCTAATCCGCCGGTTCCGTCCCAGATATAATACGATCTGCCCGTAGTTTGATAATTCGGTGAAATTGTAACGGCGCTGATTGTAACGGTATCGTCAATCATACCGCGAGCCATTGCAATTGAAATTGTATGAGAACCTAGGTGTGAAAAATTATTTTGTGAATAAACTAACCATTCGGACGATAATGAATCTGTACCTGCCGCACTTGCCCAATCCGTATTACCTCCGGTTACTGTTGGTTTTCTTACGAGTGTATGATTTTGGGTTGCATTAGATACGCCTGCAACTTCCCATGCTGTACCGGGATCTACATCCGGAACGCCGATTACATCTATTAAAACTGTGTCCAATCCGTTGATCTTCATCAAACCTCGAGCATCATCTCCGTTGAAGAATACTAAATCCGGATAAGATAAAACTTCATTGGCTTTTGTAAGATCAAAAAGTGTATCCGGAATTGAGCTGGATGCCATAACCCATGTTTTGCCACTTTCTAATATTGCCGTATCCGGAAAAACATGATAATACTGCCAGCCTCCTCCGTTAGTACTTTGAACAATTAGATAATCCGAAAGATTAACCGTTGCACCGGTTCCGTTATAAATTTCCAGTGCTTTATTATTGCTGCTGCCTTCAATATATTCTGAAAAGAATAGATCCGAAGCTTGAGCAAAAACATTAGAAAAAATCGAAAAAGAAAACAGAATTACAAGTAATGTTTTTTTCATTAGAAGCTCCCCGTAATTGATGTGATTTAAAATGACGTTGTAACTTAACTATTTTTAATTAATTAGACAAAGGGAAAATAATTATTTTACATAAATTTTATATTAATACGGAAATGCTTAAAAATAAATCATTTCATTTTTAAGTAAATTTTATGACTATGTTTGCAATAATTATATTAATTTTAATTTAGAATTTTCATTAATAACCGGATAAATATGCAACCCGAACTCGAAATAAGATTAAAGAAAAAAGCCGCTATCATATCCTTATCAATCGGTATAGGAATGTTCCTTGCCAAAATGGGCGCATACTTAATTACCGGTTCGGCAGCTATTTTTTCAGATGCCGCTGAATCAGTGGTTCATGTACTTGCTACGTCGATGGCTTTATATAGTATAATATTGAGTTCCAAACCGGCGGATGAATCTCATTTATACGGTCACGGAAATGTTGAATATTTCTCAGCCGGTGTTGAGGGATTGCTCATAGTTATTGCGGCTATATATATAATTTATACGGCAACACTTGATATAATATATGGCTCTAATCTTAAGCAATTGAACATAGGTGTAATAATAATTTCTTTTGCAGGGATCATCAATTTAGTGTTGGGCTTATACCTGGTAAGAATTGGGAAGAAAACCAATTCACTTACACTAATTGCTGATGGGAAACACGTTCTTACCGATTCCTATACAAGTATCGGGGTTATAATAGGAATTATATTCGTCATTATCACAGGCTTTCAATTGCTCGATCCCATATTCGCAATTGCAGTAGCAGTTAACATTTTATTTACGGGTTATAAACTGGTTCGTGAATCGATTGGCGGTTTAATGAATGAAACGGATAAAGAATTATTGAATAAAATTGTCGCTAAGCTAGCTTCATTGAGAAAAGATTATTGGATTGATATTCATTGGCTTAGATTCTGGAAATCCGGGGACAGGGTATTTATTGATTTCCACTTAATTCTTCCCTACTACTTCACAATCAAGCAGTCACATCTGGAAGAAGAAGAAATTGAAAATACGCTTTTAAAAATAGTTCCCAATTCTCAGATAAAGATACACATGGATTATTGTAATCCCCAATTATGCAGAATATGTAATTATGAGGTTTGTACGGTAAGAACCGGTGACCATACCTTAAATGTAAAATGGGATATCGATAAAATGATAGGTGAACCAGTTTACAAGGAATTTCATATTACATAATATCTATGAAGATTATTTTTTCTTAATCCGCTCATTCATTTAACGAGCAAAGAATAAAAATGAATAGATTACTCCCCAGTTCTTCAATTGTCTTTAATTTTATCATTCTTTTTTATTGACTCATTCTCCATCTTCTTTTTATAGTCAATCATTTTATTTAAAAGCGTTTCGTCGGAAGCTGCTAATATTTGAACCGCCAGCAGTCCGGCATTTTTAGCCTGGTTAATAGCAACAGTTGCAACCGGCACTCCACCGGGCATTTGTACAATCGATAACAGTGAGTCAAGGCCTTCGAGCGATTTAGATTTTACAGGTACACCGATAACCGGTAAAGGTGAATGAGCAGCTGTCATGCCGGGGAGATGTGCAGCTCCTCCGGCTCCGGCAATAATCACTTTTACCCCCCTTTTAAATGCAGTAGATCCGTACTCAGCCATTAAAATTGGCGTGCGATGAGCTGAAACAATCTTGATCTCATACGCCACATCGAATTCGTTAAGTATTTTTGCCGCTTCCTGCATTACCGGCAAATCCGAATCACTCCCCATTATTATTCCCACTTTCGGTTGCTTTGCCATGTTTAATTCCTTTTTGATTTTATTTGTAAAAAATTTATGTCTTATCTGAATAAGCTCATTGTTAGATTTATATCTTCAATCATATTTGTTTAGGAAAATTATTATCCCTTGCTTCCTTAATGAAGGATGAAAGTCACCTAAGAAAATTATAATAAAATTAATTTCTCTATCTTTTTTGAAGTCTTTAAAATTTCATTCGAATCATCACCGAGCATGGTAATGTGTCCCATCTTCCTGCCTATTCTAGATTTTGCTTTGCCGTAAACATGAAGGTGAATATTTTCATTTTTTAAAGCCTGCTCATAATTATCAACGACACCAGGTCCGGTCTTTTTTCCTAGCAAATTTATCATCACCGCAAAAGGTTTTACCATTTTTGTTGAACCCAAAGGCAAATTAAATACCGAGCGGACATGATTTTCAAACTGAGAAGTTGTGCATGCCTCAATTGTATAATGCCCGGAATTGTGCGGTCTTGGTGCCATTTCATTTACTAATATTTTCTCGTCTTCGGTTAAGAATAACTCCACTCCGAATAATCCGAATCCGTCCACAGCTTTTACAGCCTCGACGGCAATTTCTTCGGTCTGTCGCGCTAATTTAGTTTTTATTTGTGCCGGTGCAATTACAGTATGACAAATATGATTTTTTTGAATTGTCTGAACCACAGGATAAGTTTTGATTTCCTTTTTAGTTCTCACAACCATAATAGCTAATTCCATACTAAAATTAATCAGTTCTTCGGCAAGAAGTTTGCTATGCCGTGATTTTAATTTCTCGGTTCCGTCAATGAAAGTTTTATTACCTGTAACTTTCGCGTTTCCGTAACCGTCATACCCCATCTTTCGTGACTTCAATATGAATTTTTTCCCGATCTTACCAGATAATTCCGAATAGGTACTATCTGAATTTACACCGACAAATTTAGCTACCGGGATATTTTTCCTTGCAAAACTTTCTTTCTGAATAAGCTTATCCTGAATAAGAGATATTGTTTTGGATGAAGGTAAAACAGTTTTACCTTGCTTTTCAATATACTCTAAAAATTTGTAATCAATAAATTCATTTTCAAGAGTTATAATATCTGATCGGCTGATAAATTTATTTAAGACACGTTTATTATCCACCCAACCGACAAACTCATTATGAGTTAATTGTCCCGCGGGCGAATCTTTTTCTTTTTCAATTATTGCAACATCAAATCCGAGTTTGTAAGCTTGATAAGCCGACATCCTGGCTAACTGTCCTCCCCCTAGTATACCGATACATTTTCTTGAGGTCAAAATATATACTCTCCTTAAATTTTAATTTTATATCTTTAAATTTAATCATATTAGATTAAATATATCGTGTTATAATCACTAAGTTTCTTATTAGTATTCCTTCCAGTCAATATTTTTAATTTTATTACCGTCGGCTCTAAGCAAAACAGCGCCCAGCAAATCAGTTCTGAATATTTTTGACTTCATTAATTTTAATCGTTCGATAACCGAGGGAGAAGGATGATGAAATTTATTTTGAATACCGTCACTTATTAAACTGTATTCCGGAGTTGTAGCATTTAAAACTCCTGCCCCGAACTTGTTTTACTTCCGTGATGAGCAACTTTCAGCACATCAACATCCAAAAATTTACCGTAATAATTGCAATAAAATTTCTCGGCTTTCCTTTCCATATCACCAGGAAATAAATAAGAATCTTTACCGTAATCTATTTTTATCATGCCGCTGCTGTTATTAGTTGATAGTCCGGTAAAAAATTTATTTTTGACATCATTCAAAACATACAACCTACTATTTCCTATTTTCAATTCTTCTTTTTTATAATATGAAACAGAAATATTATTTTCTCTTAAATATTTTTCAAATCTAATATCCTTTTTTAATGAAGAATCAATTTTTGGTTTAAATATTTGTTTTATTTTTCCGAAATGTATTAGTGAAACAAATCCTGCGTAATGATCTGCATCCATGTGTGAAACAAACCCGTAATCGATTTTATCTATTCCAAGATAATTTAACAGTGGTAAGATCACATTTTCACCGTTATCGAACGAAGCTGTTGCATTACCGGCATCTATTAAGGCGGTTTTGCCGTTAGGAAACTTAACGAGAAATGAATCCCCCTGGCCAACATCTATCATCAGCACACTCAAATTATTGGCTGGAAGTAATTGTCGATCATCGAGAGACGCAAATAATATTATATTTCCGAGTACTAATGTGAACAAAATAATTTTTGCGTAACCGGATGTAAATTTTCTATAAAAATAAAATAAAAGGATTATCAAGAGGTAATAGATTGCGGCATCGAATAAAGTAAAATGCCTAATCCATAAAAAAGCATATTTGAAATTACCGGACAATTTTACAATCTCAAACAAAATTTTACCGAATAAATCATTTGCTGCTGCATAATAAGAAGCTATTAACGGGGAAACCGGATTTATCGCTAACGTAAATATCCCGATCCCTACAATGAAGCCTATTAGAGGTATTACAAGAATGTTTGCAAATAACGCAATCAACGAAAGTTTTCCGAAATAAATTAATGTGAAAGGTAAAGTTCCGATTTGAGCACTTAGAGAAACTGCACCGAATAGTAAAACATACTTGACGAATTTGTTGTTTCCGATCGAAGGTTCTATCTTTTCGGAGAATATGTTATAGATTAAGGCGATTGAAAGAACTGCCGTAAACGATAATTGAAATCCCGGACTAAATAATTCGGTTGGCTTAAACAATAAGATTATTAGCGCCGCCAAAGCCAGCGAATTATATAAATTAGTAGAGCGGTTAGTGAGAAGTGCAAATATCAAAATTAAAGACATTAATGTTGCCCTGAAAACAGATGCAGGAACGCCGGTCACTATCATAAATAAAAGCAATCCTCCTGCAGTTAATAATGAACGGGCATATATGTTGAACCTTCCAAATAGCAAAAGAAATATTAGAATTATGTAACCTACATGTAAACCGGAAACGGCAAGTACATGAACTACACCGGAATTTATAAAATCGGTTTTTGTCTCCCGGCTGATTTCACTTCTATCCGCTAATAATAATCCATCCAGTAAGCCCGCGGTTTTTGGCTGATGCAGACGGTTAATATTTTTGTAAATATATTTTCTTACCTTAAACACTATGCCGGGGAAAAAATCATTCTCCCTGGTAAGTATCTTAAAACCAGAGAATTTGTATGTACGCAGTACTCCGCTAATCCCTTTCGAATGCAAATATTTGTTATAATCAAATTCACCGGGATTTCGCTCCTCGCGCCCTCTTCGATATGTACCGGTTACTCCGACAAAAATTCCCGGAGACAATTCGTTATATACTGAATCAACCCGGCTTTTATTTGAAAATTGAAGCTGGCATAAAAGCTTTGTGTTTGAGGGAATAATATTCTTGTTTAAATCTATCGAATCTGCTTTTAAGATAAATATTATTTTATTATCATGATTAAGTTCAACATTATCGATGGTTCCGTAAGCTGTAATTCCCTTTTCTTTATACCAGTCGGAAGGTAAAAATTGTTGTTGCCCCAACTCAAAAGATGTTAACAAGCCGCCAAGCAATACAAAACTGAAAAAAATTAAAATTGATATAAATAAACGTATCTTTTCAAAAAGTATAAAACGGTAGAGAATTAGTATTAGTAGAATTGAGATTATTATTGCAATTAAGACTTTGAGCGACGACAGAGGAAATAATTTATATGACAATATCCCCAAAATAAATGGAAGCGTTATTTTAACTACCGGATAATCTTTCATTTACAAAAATCGATAATTGCCGGTTTGATTTGTGCTAAATTTTTTATGTTCTTATATAATTCATACCCGTATTTACCTACTGTTATTGTTAACGAAGGATTAAGAGTATGAGTTTTTACGGATAGATCTTCAAAGTTTCCGTGATCGGAACATATTATCAGGGTCATTTTTTTTAAGTTGAGTTCTGTTATTACCGTAAACAAAAATTCGTCCAGTATTTTAAGTGTTGCTCCTATATCATCATCGTATCTGCCGTGTCCCATGTGATCGGTTAAGAAATATTCGTAAAGAGTAAAAGAATTTTTTCCGGCAGCTTTTAATAATCTTCTTGCCGCAGTTTGTGGTTGGATCACCCTGAGATTATAGCCTAATTTCTTATTCCATCTTTCATTTGTAATTTCAGCCGTCAGGGCTCTGCCGGCACGGACATCGGAAACTTTATTTAATCTTATTCCGCTTAATCTGCAGCTTAATGAAGTTACACTCAATCGTGCTTTGCCGGATTTTAGATAGTCAAAAAAAACCTTGGGATATGCGTTTGCAAAGGATACTGTTTTGTTATTATTAAGGTAATGCCTAAAAATATTATTATCTTTTATTACAGGTATTAATGTTGAATAAGGGTATGGGCCAAAATGTTTGCCTACAAACTTTGCAGCATTTATTCCGCAAAATATTGAGGTTTGCCCTGTTCCGCTCTGGGGGAATCCATCTACGCCAAGACGGGCATCAATTGGGAATAAATATTTGCCATCACTTTTAAAAAAAGGGTTTTCTAAGGTCGGCACTTCCCCAAACAATTCGCTGAAGGTTTTAAAACCGAACTTAAAAAAAGGATTGTATTGATAATCTCTTTTACCAATACCAATCCCGTCTATAAATATCATTAAAACCGGATGCATTAATTACTTTTAATTTTTTTATGACCTCTATTTAATATAAAATTAATTTATATAACTTAAATTCGCAAAAAGAAAATAAAAATATTTTTCGGAAAGGACAAAAATAGACCTCAGAATGATACCACTCAAAATTTAAAATAATTTCACTTTTTTCATTAAAAAGTTCAAACGAGTAAGGCTAGTGTTCTTTTGATTCAATCATTATAGTTACCGGACCATCATTAATAATTTTAACGCTCATCATTGCACCGAATATTCCGGTTTTAACTTTTTGACGACCCAGATTATTTTCAATTCTTTTAATGAATTTTTCATAGATAGGAATCGCTTCTTCCGGCTTTGCGGCATCGGTAAATCCGGGTCGGTTTCCCTTTTGAGCGTTCCCATATAATGTGAATTGAGAAATAATTAGTATTTCACCGTCAACATCTTTCACCGAAAGATTCATTTTTTCATTTTCATCTTCAAATATTCTCAGATTGCAGCATTTATCGGCTACAAAAATAATATCTTCTTCTATATCGCCGGTTTTAATTCCCAGCAAAATTACTAAGCCTTTGTTTATTTCTTCCGAATAATTTTCTTTTTCAATATAAACTCCGCCTTCTGAAACTCTCTGTACAAGTGCTTTCAATTTAATTCTCCGGTTATTATTCTGTCGATGTTCTGATAATCCTTAATAACATCAATGTTAGTAAAATTATTTTCCAAAAATAAATCTTTAATTTTGCCCGATTGCCCTATGCCCATCTCAAAATATAATTTGCCTCCTTTTTGCAGAATTGAACCGGCATGAGATAATATTTCACGGTAAAACTCAAGCCCGTTGGCATAATCAGTTAAAGCGGATTTAGGTTCATAAACTCTTAATTCAGGCTGCAGCGAAGGATATTCTTCGACAGAAATGTAAGGAGGGTTTGAAACTATTATATCAAATTTGTCCTGGATAGTTTCTTTGTCTTTTAGAATATCAATTTTTTTAAAACTGATTCTTTCCGTTACCGAATTTAACTCCGCATTTTCCTCAGCTAAATTTAGCGCTTCTTTACTTAAGTCAATTGCAAGAAAACTGCTGTTAGGTAAATGTTTCGCAAGAGAAATAACGATGTTCCCGCTTCCGGTTCCGATATCTAATATTTTATATTCCCGCTGACTATCCCCGGCAGTAATAATTGTTTCCACGAGCAGTTCTGTTTCCGGGCGTGGAATTAAAACCGAAGGATTGACCTTCAAATTTAATCCGTAAAATTCTACCTCACCCATTATATACTGAAGAGGTTCAAATTTACTGCGCCGTTTAAGATAAGCACGATACAAATCAGTTTCATCTTTGGTTAACGGTCTCTCAAAAAGTAAATATAAGTCTAATCTTTTACACTTCAATACATGCATTAACAACAATTCGGCATTTAGCCGGGGTGATTCAATACCTTTGTTCTTTAGATATTCGGTTGAAAGATTTATAGATTCCAGTACAGTCAGCATAATTCCTTATAATATTTAAGACAGGTTGTAATGAATTGAAAACTTAATCAGTCAAAAAATAATAAATTAATATCCCAAAATTTATTTGCAGTGCTCCCATAGTTATTCCGCTGATTAAATCATTCGTTCTTGTTTGATTCAAAAATTTTGTCTCGCCTGTGTTTTGATATTGTTCAAAATAATTATCCGCTTTTAATTTAAAATATGCGGTTGTTCCGCCAAGTACAACAATCGATCCGACTAATATTTTAAAAATATCCCTCTCATAAAAACTTTTTTCCGGAACTTTACCGTTAAATTGAAGATTGATTATTTCGTTTTTATTAAATTCCCTTTGGTTAATACTTTTAGCAGCATAATCAGGTTTCTCCAATCTTAAATCTCCGATATTAAGCGGAAGAAATAAAGGTGTGTATCCTAATAAAGAATCTCCTTTGTACACACCTGCATCTTGAGGATTTGACTGCATATAAAATGATTTTGTAAAATGATAGGAAAACTTGTACGGTCTGCATTCTGTTATTTTTATAGTATCGTTTATTGTTTCACTGCCCCAATTTACGGTATCCCGGACAATTTCCAAGGGATATTCTCCCTTATTAAGTTCAATTCGAGCACTGCCCTTTCCTATTATTCCGCTATTCAAAAAAATGAGTGCGCTATCCAAATTACATTGAATTGTAACATTGGCTTTACATGTCTGTGCCGGTGTATGAAGTGTAATTAGGAAAATTAATCCCGATATGAATAATATTTTATTTAACAAATTCATAAGCCCGTAAATAATAATTATCATAACCAATGAATAATTTGTTCTGCCATAACACAGGAGATAATTTTGCATGTCCCGGTAAATCTAACGTTTTTACTATATTTCCTGTGTTTATATCGATGAAGACAAGTTTACCCATATAATCCGGGGTTAACAGCATATTATTTGTAACCAAAGGGCTGGCGTTTAATATTCCCGGCAAATTGTTACTCCAGTTTTTTTCTCCTGTATTTTTATTTATTGAAAACAAACTGCCATTTAAATTACCGACAAATATACTTTCGTTGTTAAATACAGGAGTCATAACAATTCTTGCACCGGTATAAAATTTCCACTTTATTTTGCCGTCAGTCAAATTGATGGCATAAAGATATCCATCATCATTACCGATATAGGCGACACCTTCCGATATGGAGGCACCGCTGTAAAAAGATTTTCCTATTTTATTTCTGTACAAAATTTTTCCGTCTTTTTCTCCGACACAAATTATTTCTCCTTTGTCGTTACCAAAGATAATTTTATTACCGGAAAGCGCCGGCGAACTATGTGAGGCGGTATTTGTCTCCGTTTCCCAATTTTTTTTACCGTATAATCCGAATTTATATATGTTGCCGTTATCGGAATTAAATATTAAACCGTCTTTAGATTTTATTATCTGGGTTAGTACTTTCCCCTCTATCTTTTCTTTTGCCAGCACAGTGCCTTCGGAGTAATCGTAGTAGTAAAGTTCAGATTGATCCTTGTCTTCGGGAATAACAACATAAATAACGTAAAACTTGTTTATTACCGGAGTGGTGTAAACTGCACCTTTGTACTTTAGCTCGCCGATCTCTTTACCGGTATTAATGTTAAAGCAAAATACTCTTCCCGATAAATCGTTCACAAAAACGTATTTATTATAAACTGAAACCGATGAATTAGTAAATCCTCCATTTGCTTCATTTTCCCACAATAATTTAAGTGAGTCGGTAACAGTCTCCGGTATATAAAAATTACGGGAAGGCATTTTCCCGAACATCTCATATGGATTTTTATCTAAAAAAACATCGGTTTTAATATATGAGGAACTGCATCCGATGTTGATGAAAACGGCAGAAAGCAATATTAAGTATTTAAATATTTTCAAAAATCCCATCCAAAAAAGAATTGATAAAACAAACCTTTTTGAAAATCAGCAAAATTATTCTCAATTTTTTTGCCTACATCATATCTAAAAACAATTGCTCCGAGCAAATTAATTCTAATACCGGCACCGACGCTTCCAAGCGTTGACTTATAATTTGTATCCCATGCATTCCCGGCGTCAAAAAACGTAGCACCTCTTATTCCGAAAAAGCCAAGATTTAAGAACGGGAATTTAATATTCAGCTCATCTATTAGAGGGAAGCGGTATTCAAAAGACGTTATCCACATTTTTTCGCCCCTAATAGACCATCTTGGCCAGCCCCTCAAACTCCAGCTGCCCCCCATAAAATATCTGCGGGCCTCTTTCCCCTGGTTATAGAATAAGGCAGCCCTTACTGCAAAAGCACTCCTATAACTCAGTCTAAAATAGTGCCTGTAATCTGCAATGACTGAGAAATAATTAACGTTACTGTATTTAACATCTCCCGTGTATCCCAGTAAAATTCTTGCCCGTGTACCGTCCAGCGGACCTGTAGGGCCCCACAAAGAATTATCAAATACGTAAGATATAGAATTACTCATTAGCAGAGCTTTACGTTCAAGAATACCGCTTATTATTTGCTTATCGGAATTGGCTATAGAAACATCTGCCTGGATACGTGCAAATTTTGAAAGTGGAAAATTGAGTATGAAATACCCTCCGAAACTTCGTTCATAAAAATATTCTTGAGACTCTCTTATATCGTAGCGGTTTCCGCTGAAATGGAATACACCGTACCCGTAGTTTGTTCTCTGGGCTAAATTGATTCTCTGCAGCTCAATATTAAAACTTTTTAGAATATCGCTTTGTACTTGTGCTGTATTATAAATTAAAAAGTTGTAAATGTCATTGCTTAACAGATCACTTAAAGATAAAATTGCTCCGCCGCGTGTTCCAAATACCGGATCGGTACTCACCTGGCTTACTGCATAATCCAATGAGTATTTATTTTTATATTTATATTTTTCTTTTATTGAACCGGATTTAATAATGTCTGCGGTCCATTTCCCGCTAGCAGAATCTAACCGCATGGAAATTTGTTGCAAAGGATGTCCGGCTGCGGTGTCTTCCGAATTTTTATTTAAATTGAGTTCGTACAAATCCATAGCAAATTTTTCGAATCCTGCAAAAGCAATATGCGTACTATCAATAAACGACGGATCGAAAGAACTCGTTATAAATCCCGTTACCCTGTTAATTCGATTTGAAAATTTACCGTTATGAATTTTTATTGACCATAAATTTCTTACTCCGTCAATCCCGGATGTGAAAAGAAGAAATTTTTTATCCGGCGAAATCCGTGGAGAATAATTATTTGTATTCAGGTAAGTGACGTAACTTATTTTGTGAGTCTTCAGTTCCAAAGCAAATAAGTTGTACGTTTTTTTATATTCGCCTGCAGTTCTGTCGGAAGTAAAAATAATTTGATTATCATTTATTCCAAAACAAGGATCTCTGTCGTCATAATAATCATTAGTTAAGCGAGTTAGTTTACCGCTTAAAATATTGTACATATAAATATCGCTGAAACCTTTTTGATCAACCGCTTGAAAAACTATGCTGTTACCGTCCTGTGAAAATTTTGGTGATGCAATTGATATAAGGTCACTATCTCCGAACGTTTTGAAGACTTTTCCCTCATTAGCAGAAAAGAAATGAATGACATCGTTAGGACCGGACTTTGTCACAAATGCAATTATCCCGTCTTTCGATGCATCTATGGAGGATTGGAATAAATGGAAGGCTTCGAATCTTTCAGATTTTTCACCTTGCAAAACAATTTCGGGTTTTATCTTTTCTTGATTCTTTACATTTATTTGAAGTCTGTAAAGAGAAGAATATCCGTCCCTGTTAGCCTCAAAATACAGATAATCCTTTTTATCGACATGGATAAAAACCGGCGAAAAATTGAACCCGAACCCGGTTAATTTTTTAGATGCAAATTGAGGCGGGATTTCTTTTCCAAGCAATGGATAATATTTTCTTTTTAGATAGAACTCCCATTGTTCGTCAATCTTTTTTATCGATTCTCCGAGTGTATGTTCTATTACTTTATTGAAACTTTGATACATCCAAAAATTATTTAAAAATTGCATAACTTTTTCTGGACCGTATTTATCCGCCACATATGTCAGAAAATTTTGTCCCTCTTTATACATCTGGAAGGTACCATTGATTCGATATATATTTTCAAGATTTACAAAATAATTATTAAGGACGGCATCCCGCATTACCATTCTGGCCTGCCCGTCTATTGTAGTGGAAATATATTCCGCTAATCCCTCGGTGAACCAAAGCGGAGGATATCTGTCGGATGATATTCTGTGGTCCTTTAAAATTCTGAAAAGTTTTGTAGTCATAAAAACATGCACAAGCTCATGCATGATAACATGCCGGAAATCATGCAGCGAACCAGAATAGGGTATCACAACCCTCCCCTTCATAAATTCAAAAAATCCGCCTACTCCTTCGGGGATAAAACCGGAGGTTGTATTTGTTTGCTCGAACTGATTGTGAGTATTATAAAATATAAGCGGGATGCGGTGAGTAATTATATAATCAAATTTTGATTTGTATTCTGTAAAAGTTTCCTCTGCAATTGAAGCACCGATTGAAGCGATTTCCTCCATTTGACCGTAGTAATAAATGTCAAAGTGCTTTGTACGCAGAACTTTCCAATCAAATTTATCATACTGTACCTTATTTCTACCAAAGAAATATAGCTGAGCCGGTGTAATTCCGGTTAACAATATTATACAGACTACGATATACTTTAATTGTTTAGTCAAGGGGAAGGACCCTTTTTACTTCTATAAAATTTTCAATTTAAAGTAACCAATATTTAAGAACTAAAATTTTATCGTAGAGCTTGCTGAATACATTCCTTTCAGTAGTAGGAGTAACATCGGAGGGTCCTTGTTTCAGCTTGCTCTACGATATAAATATTTAACACAGTTTAGGCTAACCTTTTCTTGAGTGTATTTATATTATCTATCTCAGTGGGATCAAACCCGCGTATAATTGCCAAATAATAGCTCACCCAATCACCTAAATACACTAAATCCATTAATCTTAACTTAAAATCTAATTGGTCACTTTCAAGTGTAATAATTTCCACTTTGCGGGAGGCGACAAGTTCACTTGTAATCTCAAATCTTTTTTTTACCTGAGGGTGATAACTCGGATCTATAATATTAATAACTTTTGTTTGATATTGTTTCTCCGTAAATGATTCCCACCCGATTACTTCATTATGGTTCAGTTCGGGAATAACATTGCTGAATGCATGAAGTTTGGAATTCTCATTAAATTGACATTTTAATCTATACCCGGCAGCTGATGTAATATCGGCAGCAGAATAAATAGTTGGGATGTACCCGGCAAGCTTTTCTGCATAGTTGTAAGCAGTATTATCTTCTTTTGAGTATTCTACTCCTTTATCTTTCCAAAGGGAAATAATTTGTTTTACTATATCATCATGATTATCAATTAACTTAATTTCCTGCAATACTTTTAATAGAGAAAAGAAACTTAATCCTAAAGCATATCTCGGTTGAAATCCGGGTATAACTTTTACCAGCGGCAGGTTGTTCTCCAAAGCAATTTGCTCTACTTTTCCACCTGTAGAGATGCAAATTATGGAGCAGTTTGTTTTAAGAGCAGACTGCAAAACCTCAATAGTTTCTTCCGTATTTCCCGAATATGAAGAAATAATCAACAAAGTATTTTCATTTAAAAACGAAGGGAGTGAATAGTTTCTATTCACAATAAACGGAACCGGCAGTTCCGAACCGAGAAAATTTTGCATCAGATCGGCACTAATAGCCGAGCCTCCCAATCCACTCGCAACCACAGAAGTAAATTTATTATCTTTAAGTGAACTTAAATCGAATTTATTATTCCACGCAAACTCTATTTGTTTATAAGTATTTATTAACACATCAAATTGATTCTGAGGATCATACTTGGAAACATACTCGCTTATTTTCATGTTTAACCTATATTATATTTCTTGTTCTGGTAATTGAATTATCTTTAAAAAACTTCTCTATTCTCGCAGAAATCTCTTTTTCGGTTGAATAAGAAAGGCACTCATCCGCAAGTTGTTTGGCATTTTTATACGAGATAGTTCTTATTATCCTTTTAGCATAAGGTATAGTAGAAGGAGAAATACTCAATACCTCCAATCCCAATCCAACAAGAAGCGGAATTGCAAGAGTGTCGGCAGCCATCTCACCGCATAGACTCACCATTTTCCCCTCCTTTTGGGATTCACTTATTATGTGATGTAACGTCCTGATGACTGCAGGATTAAATTCCTGGTATAAATCTGCAACAAGATCATTTCCCCTATCAACCGCAATTAAATATTGTATCAAGTCATTCGTTCCGATGCTTAAAAAGTCAACTTCGCGTGCAAAATGTTCGGCAAGTACGGCTGCTGACGGAACTTCAACCATAATACCTATCTTCAAATCTTTATCGAATGAAAATTTCTCATGAATTAATTCCTTTTTACATTCTTCAATCAATGCTTTTGTTTCTCTCACTTCAAAAATTGTTGAAACCATCGGAATCATAAATTGAATGTTTTTTTCTTTGCTTGCTCTTAACACTGCTCTAATCTGCGTTTTGAATAATAATTTATTTTCCAAAAGGAGACGGATTCCTCTTAATCCAAGGAAGGGATTTGGTTCGGTAAAATCTAAAAACTTAAATTTATCTCCTCCTATATCAAATGCCCTGATTGTGAGGATATCGGGATAAATTCTTGAAGAAAGATTTGAATAGATTTTTGTTTGTTCATCTTCGGTCGGAAACTCGCTTAATTCATCTAGAATTTGCTCTGTACGGTAAAGCCCTATCCCTTTTGCGCCGTTTGTGATAACAATATCCATTTCACCGGTAACATCAACATTAGCCATCAATGAAATTTCTCTCCCGTCAGTAGTCATTGCCGGTACATCCTTTAATTGCAGCAATCCTCTTTGAAGTTCGGCTAATTTTTCGGCTTTTTCTGTAAAAAACTCCGATTGTTCTTCAGTGGGATTAACTATCACATACCCATGAAAGCCGTCAACGATAACCGAATCACCATCCTTAATTTTCGAAGTTGAACTATGTGTACCCACTACGGCAGGAATGTTTAATGACCTCGATACTATTGCAGCATGAGAAGTCAGTCCCCCATGGTCCGTCACGAAGCCCTTAACATTACAGCGCGAGAATAAAATTGTATCGGCAGGTGTAAGCATATCGCTAACAACAATCATATTATTAGTAATTCGTGATTGCCATCTTTTTTTCTGCAGGTTACGTATAATTCTATTCTTAATATCTTCAATATCATGTGCTCTCTCTTTCATGTATGATTCGTTTGAAATAATCATCATTTTCTGATATTTAGATATTTCATCGTCGACAATATATTCCGGCTGTCTTTTTTCGGTTTCAATTCTTTTTAAGATCTTTGATTTTAGAACAGGGTCATCTAATATCATTAATTGGGCTTCAAAAATAGCCGCTCTGGTGCCTTCAATTTTTTCCGAAGCTAACGCAAAAATTTTAGTTAACTCTTTTTTAGATTTACTAATCGCCTCCTCATAATTTATTAATGCATCTTCAACATTCTCTATCTTTCCATGATTAATTTCAAGTTTTTCCTTCGTAAAAAGATATACTTTTGCTATTGCAATTCCGGGTGCCGCAGCTAATCCTGAAATTTTATTTTCTGCTTCTTTATAAACTTGTTTGAAACTTTTCACAATTCGTCAAATCCTCTATTAAAATAATCTACTATTTCATCTGCCGCTTCTTTTTCGTCTGGCCCATTAAATGTAAGATTTAATTCTGAACCGATTTCTGCTGCCAGAGTCATTACCCCAATTATGCTCTTTCCGTTAATGTTCATTCCGTCTTTCGATATATAGAATTCACATTGGTATTTTGCCGCCAATTTAACAATAGTTGCAGCGGGACGTGTATGCAAACCTGCTTTATTTACAATTTTAACTGTTTTTTCAATCATTAATTTTATTTGCTTCTTTTTATTAGAGATTCAGCAATCCAGGTAAATAGCTCACGGTCATCCATTTTTTTCAAAATTTTAAGCGAACTCAAAGCCCGTTTTGTATATTTTTTAATAGCATATCTTGTATCTTCCAGGACACCGAGATCGATATATATTTTTTTATATTTTGCTATTTCACTCTTTCTAATTCCTTTTTGTTCAATTATTTTCAACAATTCCTCTCTGTTTTTTCCTTCAGCTTTATTTAATGCTGTTAAAAACAGAAATGTTTTTTTGCCTTCTACCAAATCACCGCCAACAAACTTTCCGAACTCCGCTTCATCACCGGAAATATCTAATAAATCATCATGTATTTGAAAAGCAATTCCTATATTTCTTCCAAAATTCGCAAGAGCCTTAATCTCTGCCGTTGTCCCACCTCCGATATATGCACCTACACGACAGCACATTTCAGCCATTGCTGCTGTTTTTTTTCTTATCATTAAAATATAATCATTAATAGAAACGCTTTTTTGAGTCTCAAAATCTTTATCCATACTCTGTCCTTCACACACTTCAACCAATCCCTTAGTAAAAGCAGAAAGAATTTTTTTAGAATTTCCGTTACAATCTTTCAATAAAAATTCATATGCTACCGAAAGCAAACTGTCTCCGACAAGTATTGCAGTATTGGTGTCATATTTTTTGTGTAAGGTTGGTTTGCCGCGTCTTTTATCCGCATTGTCCATTATATCATCATGAACAAGTGTAAAATTATGTAGCAGTTCAACTGCTACCGACGCATTATAAGCCCGGGTAAAACTCTCGCCCACAGCTTTTGCGGAAAAAAGTACCAGCAAAGGACGCAGCCGTTTACCTTGTCCGGATAAGATATATGTGCCGGGTTCGTATAATGAAGCAGGCTTTCTATCCTGCAATGAATTTGCTAATCTTCTCTCTACTTTTTTTCTCTCACGTTCATAAAGAGAATAAAATTTATTGTCGTTTTCCCCTATCAATATAGTTCTTCCTTTTTAATCAGTTTGTTTTTTCTAAGTTCCGTTAATTTTGATGAACCCGTTAGAAACATAATTTTATTAACGGTTTTAAACCAATCAATAATCATATTCTTAACTCCTTCGGCTCCATTTTGATTCAGTTGCTGCAATACTATTCGTGCAGATGCGGTAATGTCTGCTCCCAAAGCTAAAGCTTTTGCAACATTAAAAGCATTATTAATACCGCCCGATCCGATCAGAACAAATTTATAATCTTTTTTAAGTTTTGATACTGTTCTAATACAGTAAGAAGTCGGCAATCCCCAATCCCAAAACTCGTTATCGGAATTTCCTTTATTTCTTAAAATCTCTACACCTGCCCAGCTGGTTCCACCGGCTCCGGCAACATCAATACCTCTCACTCCTGTTTCAAGTAATAACTTTGCAGCTTTGAATGATATTCCGGCCCCCACTTCTTTTACAATTACCGGTATATTTAATTGTTTTACCAATTTTGTTAATTTCTTAATCAGTCCTGAAAAATTTGGTTCTCCTTTATCCTGTATTAATTCTTGTAGAGGATTTATGTGAATTACCAATGCATCAGCTTCAATAAGATCAATAATATTCTGCACTGGCTTAAACGATTTTAATAAAGCAATTTGTGAGGCTCCGAGGTTCCCAAGCACAGGAATTTTAGGTGCATTCTCCCTTATAATTTTATATGTATGATGATATTTTTCATTTTCAAGTGCCTGTCTTTGGCTTCCCACCCCCAGGGGAATATTTAATTCCGATGCGACTGCTGCCAATTGAGAATTTATATTTTCTGCCTCCGAAGTTCCCCCTGTCATACATGAAATTAGAAAGGGATAATTTATCTTTTTCTTAAAGAATTTTGTCTCAAATGAAATCTTTGAGATATCAACTTCAGTTATAGCAAAATGTTCAAATTCATATTTATCAAAACCGTTTGTCTTATTTTTAAAAGAGACTTCATTAGTCAAACATAACTCAATATGCTCTTTTTTTCTGTCTGATATTTTACCGGAAGTCTCTGGCATAAGAATTTATCTTTTCAAGCTTTTATAAAAATAAATTTTGTGAGCAAAATATTAAATTTTCTGATAAAATTCTTTATGCTTGAAGTAATTGTGATTTATGAATGCGTGAGGCTAGCCGATTGCAAAATATATTCACACGAATATTGAATACTTGAATATTCACTTCCAAAAAAATTAACGGTAGCGGTTAGAGGAAAATCTATCCCTTCACACTTCCTAACGTTAATCCAGAAACGAGCCATTTACTTAATACAACAAACAAGATTACAACCGGAATGCTGACAATCAACGCCGCAGCTGCATATAATCCCCATTCGGTAGTCATATTTGATTGGAATGATTTTAACCCTAAAGGCAGGGTAAAAAGGTTTGCATCCTGCAAAACCTGAGCCGCAACAATATATTCGGACCATGCTGTCATGAAAGAAAACAGTGCTGTTATTACAAGTGCCGGGGCAGCTAAAGGAAGAATGATTTTATAAAAGGCCTGCCACTGATTGCAGCCGTCTATTCTTGCACTTTCTTCCAAACTGTAAGGAATTGTATCGTAATATCCTTTCATCTGCCAAACACAAAAAGGTAATGCCGTAGCTGAATAGATAATTATTATTCCGAGATAACTATTTATTAATTGAAGTTTTATCAGCATAATATACATGGGCAGTATCAACATCGTTGCAGGAAACATCTGAGTAGTCAATAAACCCAAAAGACTGCTTTTCTTTCCGACAAAATTAAATCTTGAAAGCGCATAACCGGCTGTAGAAGCAAGAATTACCCCGGTAAAAGTAACGACAAAGGATACAAGAGTAGAGTTCCATGCCCAGTGTAAAAATGGTGTTTGCGTAAATAGTTTTATGTATGTATTAAAAGATGCATGATCAGGAATTATTGCGAGTGAAGTCGATAAAAGCCTGTCGTTAGGTCTTATAGAAATAGTAAAAACGTTAATTACGGGGTATATCGCAACAATGGTAACTAATGTTAGTATTATATAAATGATTGTATTTGTAATAATTTTCTTTTTATTCATAATGACACCGCTATATAGACTAATGGTTCAATATTATTCTCCGCTTAGCCACGATAGTAAAATTTTGATGATAGTTATACATACAATCCTCCGGTCATACATCCGAACTCAAAATATATTTCAAAATTATAATTCATTCCATAGTCCAAATTAAAAGTTGGAAAAAATAAATAAATCCATTTAGTACACTGATTCCGTAGCACGAGTCCGCTTCATAAAAGTTAAACCAAACGCTAACAAAATTAAGAAAATCACCATACTGAAAGCTGCAGCATATCCATACCTGTAAAGATTAAATGCAGCTTTATAAACATAAGAGACCAATATGTGAGTTTTATCCGAAGGTTCACCAGCGTTACTGACCAGCCAAATCACATTTAAGTTATTAAATGTCCAGATAACGCCCAAAGTTATAGCAGGTATCATAACTGGTTTAATCAACGGTATGGTTATATTCTTCAATTTGTGAAACCATTTAGCCCCGTCAATATCTGCTGCTTCGTAAAGTTCGTTAGGGATGCTCTGCAGCGCCCCCAGTGCTATTATCATCATGAATGGGAAACCCAGCCAGATGTTTGTGATTATTACCGCTGAAAAAGCTTCAAATGGAGATTTTAACCAGGCAACGGCAGGTAAATTTAACACTTTCATCAAAAATAAATTTATTGCGCCAAACTCATAATTGAACATACCGCGCCAGGTTAATGCCGTAATGTATTGAGGAACAGCCCATGGCAGGATTAATAATGTCCTAAAGATTCCCTTCCCCGGTAAATTACGGTTCAATAATAGGGCAAGAGACACGCCTATAAAAACATGAAAGAAAATATTAACGCCTGTCCAAATTATAGTCTTTAATAAAACAGTATAAAAAACGGGCTGGGTGAACACCTGAACATATTGGTCAAATCCTGTTATGCTCCAATCCTTTATGTGCAGTAGGTTCATATTAGAGAACGATAACACAATGTTATAGACAAAGGGATATACAATAACAAGAAACATAACCCCTATGGCAGGCAATGCAAGACCGTAAGCAAACTTGTCCTTCCGTATATTCCTAAAGAATGCTATGATACTTTTTCGTAGCATAAAAAGCAAAATGATAACTGCGGCAAACATTATAATTTCAAGAATAATGCCTGCGGTTGGACTTCCGACCTCTGCTTGCAAATCATGTATTTTTTGAACAGCATTCTGTTGCATTTGCTTTGCAGCCTGCTTTGGTGTTATAGAACCATTTAAAACCGCCTGATATGGTGGGCGCATCGCATCCCAGATTGCCCGCATCTGTGTAACAATCGGCATTGGTGTTCCAAGTTCTATTTGTCTTTTTGAATTTATCAGGACCGAATCGTTTGTTAATTCTTTATTTTCATAAATTTCTTTTCTGGTAGGGAATGTTTTCAAAGCTGTTGCGGTTTGCAGTTCTTCTTTCGGACTTAACAAAAATTTAAGAAGAAGTTTTATGTTTTTCAGCTTTTCCGGAGAAACATTAGCATTTATACAATATCCCTTCGGTGAAATTAAGGGTGAAGCATATTTATGAGTTTCAACCATATACGGAAGCGGGGTTATACCATAATCTATTCCTGCTTTACCATAACTTGCCCAGGACCAATCGCCGTTGATTATCATTGCCGCCTTGCCCTCTTTAAAAAGAATATCGGCAATGTTATAGTCGGTTTCTTTCGGCATTATTTTGTATCTATCTCTTAAATCCTGTATAAAGCGCAGTGCCTTAACCATAGCAGGAGTATCAAGTGTCGGATTATAATTTTTATCAAAGAACCAGCCGCCGTATCCTGTAAAAAATTCAACAAAAAAGAATGGTTCAGTATAATTAAAAACCAGGCCATATTGATCTATCTTACCATTTCCGTTAGTATCCTTTGTTAACTTTTCACCAATTTGTATAAGTTGTTTATCTGTTTTGGGCGGATTTGGTACAAGCTTTTTATTATAAACCAGGGTAAGGTGATTTCCGATCTTATCTGCAATCATCCATAACTTACCATGATCGTAAACCAGCCCTTGCTTATTAAATTTAGAGAGATAAGTGGAATCAAATACAGAATTAAGAGGTTTGATAATTTTCATGGTTTCGAATGGTCCTACCTGATCAGAGGGGCCATAAACAAGATCGGGCCCTTGTCCCCCGATAGCGGCAACAATATAGCTTGAACGCAGTTCTTCCGTTTCTTTGAATAATTGTTTGACTTTTATATTAGGATGAATTTTTTCAAATTCATCTATTTGCTTCTGCAGTACCTCCCTCTCATCAACCCTCATTTGGTGCCAGATTACAATTTCGTTATCGTTTCGTTTCTGCGAACAGCCAAGAACGAATAAAGAAATTACGAGAGATATAATGCTTAAAAGAAGTTTTCTAATCATCCAGTTTTTTCTTAATGACAAATAAACCCTTTTATTTTAATAACGGATGAAAAATATTAAAAGTAATTATTAAAGTCGTAAAATGTAGTTCTCTTACTTAATCTTTTATTAGTCTCAACTTTAGACTAATATTCTGTGCGATATGGTTAACTATAATTTAGAAACCTTTCAAAACGATTTAAGTTTTTTCCTATAAATTATTATAGATAGAAATTTAGTCTAATATCAAGCTTTTATAAAGCATAAGAAATTTAATAAGTACATCCATTATTTGATACTACCCTTTTAGGGGGGATTTTTATTAATAAATGAATATTATGGGTAGTATATTAGTATTGGTACCTACACACAAGAAATTTTATTTTCATCTACATAGTAAAAATGGATACATTTGTGTATAAAATTGTAATTTTTTGAATTTGGTACAGGTTTTAATTTATTTATATATAGTAATTTCTTGCTTTTCTTTAGCAATAAAAATAACTTTTAATCTTATTTTTTAAAGAATATGGCACCAGAATCAACAGAAAAAAATATTACCGTAAATCGTAAAGCACGGCATGAATATACAATTATTCAATCATTTGAAGCAGGCATAGCTTTACAAGGAACCGAAGTTAAAGCTTTGCGTCAAGGTAAAGCCAACTTGGTGGACAGCTATGCAAATTTACAGGGTGGTGAAGTTTTCTTAGTCGGAGCACATATTAGCGTTTACGAACAAGGAAATATTAATAATCACGAACCAACGAGAACCCGGAAGTTGCTGCTTAATAAGAGCGAAATTCGCAAACTTATCGGGAAAGTAAAAGAAAAGGGACTTACACTAATTCCTCTCCGATTATACTTCAAAAACGGGAAAGTGAAAGTTGAATTAGCCTTAGTTAAAGGCAAAAAGGTTTACGATAAGCGTGAGGCTATCGCCAAACGCGATTATGAGCGGGATCAAGAAAGACGATTCAAGTATTAAATATTCAATTAATCTCTAATTATTTGAATATATTATTTTTTAGTTTTAATAATTTTTATCATCATACAGCAAGAGAAGATTTTATTGATAATGAATAAACACCAATTCCCACCGGTAAATGAACAAATGGATCTCATTAAAAGAGGGACGTTTGAAATTATCCCCGAAGATGAGCTTGTGAAAAAGCTTGAAAAATCTATTAATGAAAAGAAACCGCTGAAAATAAAATTAGGCTGCGACCCTTCGCGCCCCGATCTTCATATCGGGCATTCCGTAGTACTGAGGAAACTATCCCAATTTCAACAACTCGGGCATGAGGCAATTTTAATCATCGGAGATTTTACCGGGATGATTGGAGATCCTTCAGGCAGAAATATTACCCGCCCGGCTCTCAGTCTTGAAGAGACTAGAAAAAACGGACAAACATACTGGCAGCAGGCATCAAAAATTCTGGATGAGCAAAAAACTCATATAGTGTACAATTCGGAATGGTTAGGTAAGATGAGTTTTGAAGATGTAATTAAACTTGCATCAAAATATACTGTTGCGCGAATGATTGAAAGAGATGATTTCACTAAAAGATTTAAAGCAGGCGAACCAATTAGTGTACATGAGTTTCTTTACCCTCTCGCACAGGCTATGGATTCCGTTGCTATTGAAAGCGATGTGGAATTAGGCGGAACCGATCAGAAATTTAATTTATTGGTAGGGCGCGATATACAACGGGAATTCGGTATGGAACCACAGGTAATTCTAACTATGCCCTTAATAGTCGGAACCGACGGCGTTGAGAAGATGAGTAAATCATACGATAATTATATAGGTGTTTCCGATTCACCCCAGGATATTTTCGGTAAAACACTTTCAATACCTGATGGTTTAATATATAATTATTATGAGCTCGCTACCGATATCTCAAACGAAGAATTGAAAGATATAAAGGAAAAACTTGACGATTCGAAAATTAACCCGCGAGACATAAAACGTTCTTTGGCAAAAACATTGGTACGCATGTATTATGATAAAAATGCAGCTGATGAAGCAGAAGCTTCCTTCGATAAGATTTTTATAAAAAAAGAAGTACCGGATGAATTACAAGAATTCAAATTGGAAGAAGATAAAGATGGCATAGGAATACTGGATTTGATTGTTAAGGTACAGTTCGCTTCTTCCAAAGGTGAAGCTCGCCGGCTTGTTGCCCAGGGCGGAGTTTCTATCGACGGCAAAAAGATAGATGATATAACTGCTGTCATCAAGCTTACTAATGAAGCAGTTCTTAAAGTAGGGAAAAGGAAATTTATTAAATTGACAATATAGCTTAGAAAGGAGAGGACATATTGTATGTTCCATCAAAGATTTTCTTTACAAAAGGGGTAGGAAGACACAAAGAATATTTAACTTCGTTCGAACTGGCATTGAGAAATGCAGGTATTGAAATATGTAACCTGGTTACAGTCAGCAGTATTTTTCCGACAGGCTGTAAAAGGATAAGTAAAGAGGAAGGTGTAAAAGAATTAAAGCCTGGGCAAATTACTTTTGCGGTTATGGCGCGTAATTCAACAAATGAGCCCAATAGATTAATTGCTGCTTCCATCGGCGCTGCTCTGCCTGCAGACAACGGGATGTATGGCTATTTATCGGAACATCATCCATTCGGTCAAACTGAGAAGGTTGCCGGCGATTATGCGGAAGATTTAGCAGCTACAATGCTTGCAACTACTTTGGGAGTGGAATTTAATCCTGATACTGACTGGAGTGAAAGAGAGAATATCTATAAAATGTCCGGGAAAATTGTTCGATCTTTTAATATAACTCAATCTGCCGAAGGTGACAAAAACGGATTGTGGACTACAGTACTTGCAGCAGGTATTCTTCTTCCCTAAATATAAATTAAGGGGCACATATTGTTAAGCGAGTTTACGTTTTGGTTTATTTTTATAATTATTGCTTCGATAATTATTGTAATTGATTTATACGTAACCGACCATCGGGAAGGTAAAATAGGATTAAAACGAAGTTTAATTTGGAGCGGTATATGGATATCCACCGCTCTCCTTTTTGCAGTCTTTCTCAATTTCTATTTAAAAGACGGACACCAAAAAAGTCTTGAATTTGTAACCGGATATCTTATAGAGTATTCCCTTTCAGTTGATAACCTCTTTGTTTTCCTTATGATCTTCAATATGATGGGCGTCCCGCACAAAAATCAACCGCATATCTTGAAATGGGGTATTTTAAGTGCTATAGTGTTCAGAATCATTTTTATTCTTGCCGGTGTAGGCTTAATTAATCTCTTTCATCCGATAATTTATCTTTTTGGTATAATTTTAATTTTTGCTGCTTATAAGATGGCTTTCGGAGACGAACAAAAAATAGATTACGAAAAGAATTATTTCATTAAAATTTTAAAAAAATATTTCAATATTCATCATAGTTTTGAAAATCAAAAATTCTTTATAAGAAAAGAAGGGAAAATTTTTGCCACCTCCCTACTTTTAACTCTTGCACTTATTGAATCATCGGATATTGTTTTCGCGGTCGATTCAATACCTGCCGTAATAGCAATTACAAGGGATCCGTTTATAATAATAACATCTAATATTTTTGCCATTTTAGGTCTTCGCTCGCTTTATTTCGCTTTATCAGGAATAGTGGACATGTTTAAATATTTAAAATTCGGAGTTGCAATAATCCTATTCTTCGTCGGGATAAAAATGTTGACTTCTGAACTCTTCACAATACCGACTAATATATCTTTAATCATTATTGTGTCACTGCTGGCAGGCTCCATTATTCTATCGCTTTTGAAGAAGAAAGATTCTTAAATAGCATCCCCCAAATGTGAATTAGAATAGCAACTGTTAAACCTACTAACATCGGTTCAATTTCATTTAGCACCGGGTAACTCTCATATTGAGGTCTCATGTAATACCATATAATGCTGCCCGAGACAGCAGAAATCATTTCAAAAAACAATATTTTTTTATCAATTTTAATTCCTGGATAATAGGCACTTATTACGGGAAGTATCATACCGGGAATACAGAAAGATCCGATAGTATACCAAATTTCAATTACCGATGGTGTGGTGTACGCTAATATAATAGAAACTATGCCTGAGATTATCAATCCGTATATTGTGTATATCTTCAACCGGCTTTCGTTTTTTTTTCTTCTCAGTTTAAAAATAAAATCCCGTCCAATTGTTGTTGCACTTAAAAATAAAAAACTATTTAATGTTGACATAATGGTTGCAAATAATGCGGCATAGAAAATTCCCTTAAGCCCGGGTCCGAGAATCTTTTCCGCTAATAACGGATAAGAATTAACCGGCTGTTTGATACCCGGCAAAATTGCTCTCGAATAAAGTCCGGTTGAAGTTGTCATGAAATCAAAAAGAGCCCAGAAAATAATCGAAATTAAAATACCCTTCACCGCAATATCACCCGACTTTGCGGCATAACATCTTTGATGGAAACCGGGATCTGCGAAAGTCCATAATGCAATTAAGAACCAAACAATTAAGTAAGTTGGTGATGCTCCGCCGGAAAGTTCAAGATGACTCGCTGGTAAATGTGCCTTTAGGTAAGTTAAGCCTCCGAAATCATGGTAAGATAGAATGAGTATTAATATAAATCCGGCAAACATTACAAAAAATTGCAGCGCATCAGCATAAATATTTGAACGGAATCCGCCTTTTAGCAAATAAGCAACGGATAATAAAAATGCTAAAACAAGACTTAGCATTATCCCAGTACCAAACATTAACTTAAGAAGTGTGGCAGTCATCAATAAGTAAGGAGCCGGTGAAACTAGCACAAAGACTAAAATTGCTGCAAACAGTCCTACCTTACTGCCATACTCCTGAGAAAGTTTGTCCGGGACAGTAAATAATGATGCCGCCCTTATTTTTTTTGCAAAAAATAGCGCAAACAGAAATGCAAAAACATAATATGGAAATCCCTGGGTGAACCAGCTTGCAATGCCATATCGGTAGGCATATTCTCCAACACCGAGTATTCCTCCGTACCAGGTAGAAACATTGGTTAAAATAAATAAGAACAATCCAACTTTGCGACCGGAGAGCAAATAATCATCCGCATCATTCCCGGTTTTTCTTCCGTAAAAAAAACCGATGCCTAGAACGCTGATAAAGAATAATGCTATTACTAAAATATCAAGAATACTAAATGAAACCATTCTTCTTCATAGTATTAAAATCGCGAATAATAAAAATTAACCCTCCCTTAATTTTTAATTTTATTTTCTCCGAAAGGGCAACATTACTTGTACTTTCCTTTTCACCAAACGGAAGTACAGTGTTTTTTAACGGATATTTCAATCCGCTTGAGGTTATTTTTGTTTTGGAATTAAATCCATAAAGCGAGACTGTTTCACCGGACTCTGTATTCAAAGTGATGGTACCTGTATAAACACTCAATAGAGAATTCTGCCGATCAGAAACAATACGAGACGTAAACGAAGAATATGCTACATAAA
>CAVVVS010000132.1:0-56817 GCA_963751355.1 uncultured Ignavibacteriales bacterium
TGTTGACGCCAAAGCAGATTCATCAACTGCGGACGGTTCTCAGGCACATCCCTACACACGTATTGATGTTGCATGTATGAATGCACACGATAATGATACTGTTTTGGTAGCTGCGGGAACATATGGTAATGCAAATATTGGAGCTCCAAGACCGCGAAGCATTGTAATTAGATCCAAAGAAGGTCCGGAAAAAACAATTATCGACGGTTCTCAAACAGATAATAGTTTCGGTATAATAATAAGAGCCGGTACGGGTTGGACGGTTGACGGCTTCACCTTTATCAATATAGGACAAGGATTTATTGCTCCGGGTTATGCTTGCGGTGTTTACTTAGATAACAGAGCGGAAACAGGAGACTCTGTTTATATGTATACAAGTGTTGTGGAGAATTGTGTCTTTGATAATCCCAACATGAGAGGTATTTGGGTCCAACAAAAAACGAATGCCGTAATTCATCATAATTTATTCATAAATCCTCTTGCTGATGGTGTATACAGCTTTGGCTTTACTAAAGCTTACAATAATACAGTTGTGGGAGTTGGAACAGGTTCGACATTGGGTGATAATGCATGCTTCTATCAAGCACATGATCCGAATTCAGATACTTCCGGATATTTGATGGCAAAAAACAATATTTTTGCTAACAATAGTACCGGATTATCAGGCAATTGGACAATAATTACTTCCAACAATCTTTACTATAAAAACGGAACGGATACTGTTTTAGTAACTCAAGATCTTGGCGGTAATCTTTTCGATAAAGATCCTATGTTTGCAAATCCGGATTCGAATGATTATAGGCTGTTGCAAGGTAGTCCTGCAATAGATGCAGGTATTAACGTAGGATTCAAATATCAGGGAAGTGCACCGAATATCGGTTACTATGAAGGTCCCGGTGTTGAACCCACCGATGTTAAGAATACTCAAACACCGATTACATTCGATCTTAAGCAAAATTACCCGAATCCGTTTAATCCAACAACAACAATCAAATTCCAGTTACCCGAAAGTCAACATGTGATTTTGAATATATACAACATTCTTGGAGAAAAAGTCAGAACACTTGTTGACGGAGTACGCAATACTGGTTATTATTCTGTTCAATGGAACGGTACTAACGAGTCAGGGCAAAAAGTTGCAAGCGGAATTTATCTGTATAGAATTCAAACTGATAAATTCACAAAAGTTAACAAAATGATGCTGCTGAAGTAAAAACGATCGATCCAACGGAGAGCCGGATGTATTTTCCGGTTCTCCTTTTTTTATTAGAAGATTTAATAAATAAAGAGAAAAATGAAATTAAAATTATTATGTTTTGCGGGAATTATATTATTTTTTTCAATATCTAAATTTTTAAAGGCACAGCAACTCAATACCATAAAACCAAATGTTATTGTTATTAATTTTGATCCCATCATCCCGTCTTTCGGTAATAAAAGAACTCATAGCGCCTTCCACCTGCAAGATCCGGCTCAACTAGTGAATGGTTTATTACCTGACTATAACGACATGTCTCATAATCTCGTACAATATCAAGTTGTCGACTTTCTTAATGCGGATGAATTTCCAAGTTTGGTAGACGGTTACAGATATACAAATGCAGATCAAAATACGGCCGGTTCTTATCTTTATGCAGCTTATCACGGTCAGTGGCATACACCTAATGGGGTTGATTACAGTGCAATAGTTCGAGATTACGATTTAGCAAGGAAAGTTGATTTAGGAGTTTACGATGAAGTCTGGATTCTTGGCGGTCCTCAATTTGGCTTTTATGAATCTCGAATGATTGGAAAGAATTCTTATTGGTGTAACTCACCCGGATTACAAAGTATAGCTTCCTCGAAGATATTTATAATGATGGGTTTTAGTTATGAAAGAAGTGTGGCTGAAATGCTACACGACTATGGTCACCGGACAGAATCAATTATGTCTGAAGTCTATGGAGGCTGGGATATCACCAAAAGTAGAAACGATTGGGAAAGATTCACTCATAACCAATCTCAATCTGGTGTTGCTGCCTGCGGTACTACTCATTATCCTCCTAATGGTAAATTGGATTATGATTATGCAGATACACTTCATGTATGGAGTACTGCACCTGATTGGCTAAATAACTTTCCAAACATGAAAGGTGATACTGCCTATTTAAATTATACTGCATGGGGCGGACCGGATTACCAGCAGAATTTCATGCTATGGTGGTTCAAACATATGCCTCACGTTGCCGGTACCAACTCGCATGACGGTATAACACGACTGAATAACTGGTGGGAATATTTAAATAATTTTAATAGTTACCGTGAGAGCGGGAGTACCTTAGCCCAGGGAAATTATTCTGCTCCAGCATCAAATTTAAGTGTGCAGAAAATTACGAGTGCGGATGAAAATGCATTCCTGCCAAAAATTAATAATAACGGAAGATTAGTATGGTATGAAAAAGTCGGAGATTATTTTCAAATATTTGCCTCAAATGCCGACGGAAGCGAGTTAGTACAGATTACCCATAATCATTTTCAGAATGAAGACCCGAAGATAAATGATAATAATAAAATAGTATGGCAGGCTTTTAACGGAAAAACCTACCAAATATTCACAGCAAATGCCGACGGTACGGATACTTTACAAATAACAAACAGTGAATACAATAATTGGCATCCGGAGATAAACAATAATAATAAGATAGTATGGGATGGTTTCGACGGAAACGATTATGAGATATACAGCGCTAATACCGACAGTACAAATAAAACGCAGATTACAAATAATACAAATAACGATTTCGGACATCCGGAAGACGACGTATGGCCGCAAATAAACAATAAGAATCGTGTAGTTTGGATGGGATTACACAATAGTGATTGGGATGTATTCTCAGCTAACGCAGACGGCAGCAATATGGTGAAAATCAGTGCTTCATCTAGCGATGATCAATATCCCCAAATAAATAATAATGGAATCGTTACCTTTCAAACTAGGTTATCCGGTACGAATGTTGAAATCCACAGTGCTAATGCTGCCGGTCCATCGAGTTCCGATAAGGTCATTTTCAAAAACGGAAAAGAAAATTGGTATCCTCAGATTAATGACGGAAACGAAATTGTATGGATGAGTAATAATGGAAATGATTGGAATGTATTTAGTGCTCAATCCGATGGCAGTAATGTGAAACAGGTAAGTATCAGCGAAATAGATGATCAGTATCCTCAAATATCGGAAAGCGGTCAAATTGCATGGCAGGGATATGACGGAAAGCATTGGCAAATTTTCTTATATGATGATGATTCCGTCTTTCAAGTTACCAAAGGGAATTTTGATAATAAAGCACCGGCAATAAGTATTACAAATATTGTGTGGCATGGTAAAAGCGGAACAAACGGCGAAAGCCAGGTATATGCTTCACTCGGTAAATTTACCGATGTTAAAGATAATTCAGCATTTCCTTATGAATATTCTTTATCACAGAATTATCCGAATCCGTTCAATCCAACCACAACAATTAAATTTCAATTACCGGAAACAAAGCATATAACTTTAACCGTATATAATCAATTAGGCGAGAAGGTTAAAACGCTGGTTGACGGCATTAGAAGTGCCGGTAGTTATTCAGTAACCTGGGATGGTACAAACCGGAACGGTCAAAAAGTTTCAAGCGGAATGTATGTATATAAAATACAAGCAGGGAAATTTACCAAGGTTAATAAGATGATGATTCTCAAATAATAATTTCTTGGAAGAGAGTAGAAAAATTGTTTCTACTCTCTATATTTATTTTCATTAAAGGGGTTAATTAAAAGTGATTACTTTCCTCTATCTCATTTAAAAGGTTTACGAAAACAAATCAAACTATAAATTTTCTTCACTAATAATAAAATAGGTAATATGAAATTAAAATTTTCAGTAATAGCAGTAATTTGCATTGTGTTTTTAGCGGGGTTACAAACAATAAAAGCGCAGCAAACATATACCATCAAACCCAATGTATTCGTTTTGAACTATGATCCGGTTTTGCCGTCCATGAATAACAGGAGACTTCATAACGTTTTTAATTGGCAAAATCCATCTACACTTGCAGACGGATTAATATCGGATTATACGGCAATGACAGGCGGACTGGTTCAATACCATATAGTAAATTTTGTAAACATGAACGTTTTCCCGCTAAAAGCTGACGGATTCAGATATACTGATAAAGATCAAAATACCTCAGGATCATATTTATATTCCTCAGCTCATAATGCATGGCATCAGCAGGATGGTGTTGATTACCGGGCAATTGTTCGTAATTATGACTTAGCCAGAAAGGTAGATTGGGGAGTTTATGATGAAGTTTGGATTTACGGCGCTCCTTATTTCGGATATTATGAATCAAGAATGATGGGAAAAAATTCATACTGGTGCAATTCAAATCCATTACAGGATGTAACATCTTCAAAAATATTTGTAATGATGGGATATAATTATGAGCGCGGTGTTGCGGAAGAACTTCACGACTACGGTCACCGTACCGAATCGATTATGTCTCATGTTTACGGAGGCTGGGATATAACTAAAAGCAGAAACGATTGGGAAAGATTTACTCATAACAAAACTCAATCAGGTGATGCTGCCTGCGGTACTACTCATTACCCTCCAAATGCTAAAGCCGATTATGACTATGCCGATACGCTGCATGTATGGAGTTCTGCACCGGATTGGTTGAATAATTTTCCGGATTTAAAAGGCGACTCAGCATTTATTAACGACGCTGCATGGGGTGGACCGGATTACCAGCAGAATTTCATGATGTGGTGGTTCAAACATATGCCCCACGTTGCCGGTACCAATTCACACGACGGAATAACACGTTTGAACAATTGGTGGGGATATTTAAATGATTTTAACATGTATCCGGAAAGCGGCAGTACATTAGCTCAAGGAAATTATTCCGCCCCTGCATCAATTTTGAGCGTACAAAAATTAACTACCGCAGATGAAAATGCATTTCTACCGAAAGTTAATCACAATGGAAGATTGGTGTGGTATGAAAAGGTCGGAGATTATCTTCAGATATTTTCATCAAATGCAGATGGAAGTAATTTAGTACAGATCACCCATAATAATTTTCAAAACGAAGATCCGAAGATTAACGATAATAACAAGATAGTCTGGCAGGCATTCAATGGAAAAACTTACCAGGTTTTCACGGCTAATGCGGACGGAACAGATACG
Source organism: uncultured Ignavibacteriales bacterium (assembly GCA_963751355.1). Classification (GTDB taxonomy): domain Bacteria; phylum Bacteroidota; class Ignavibacteria; order Ignavibacteriales; family Ignavibacteriaceae; genus CAVVVS01. Next base: position 5,210 of record CAVVVS010000132.1, read on the forward strand.
TTACAGATAACAAATAATGAATATAATAATTGGCATCCCGAAATAAACAATAACGATAAGATAGTTTGGGACGGTTTTGACGGTAATGATTTTGAAATATTCAGCGCAAACGTTGACGGAACAAATAAAGTTCAAATTACAAATAATTCCACAACCGATTTCGGGCATCCGGTAGATGATGAATTACCGCAGATTAACAACAAAAACCGCGTTGTATGGATGGGATTTCATAGTGATAACTGGGATATATTTGCTGCTAATGCGGACGGAAGCAATATGTTTAAATTAAGCGGCTTGTCCAACGATGATGAGTACCCTGAAATTAATGATAACGGAATAGTGGTTTATCAAAGTAAAATATCGGATACCGACGTTGAAATACTGAGTGTAAATGCCAATAGTTCGTCAAACACCAACAAGGTTATTTACAACAGCGGAAAAGAAAACTGGTATCCTCAAATAAACAACGGTAATGAAATTGTATGGATGGGGCATAACGGAAATAACTGGAACGTGTTCAGTGCTCAATCAAACGGAAGCAATGTAAAACAAATTAGCGACAGCGGATTAGATGATCAATATCCCGGTATATCCTCTTCGGGAGAAATTACATGGCAGGGATATGACGGAAAACATTGGCAAATATTTTTATATGAAAATGACACTGTTTATCAAGTCACTAACAATAATTTTGATAATAGGGCGCCCGCAATCAGTTATACTAATATTGTATGGCACGGAAAAAGCGGCACCGGTGGTGAAAGTCAAATTTATGCTTCGCTCGGTAAGTTTACGGATGTAGAAAATTCTGCAACTTTGCCAAATAAATTTTCATTGTCTCAAAATTATCCGAATCCATTCAACCCGGTTACGAATATAAAATTTACAATACCGGAGAGGGAAAAAGTAAAATTAGAGATTTTTAATATTGAAGGTAAATCGATCAATACTCTTGTAGATGGTTTTTACAGCACGGGGCAGCATGATGTTCAGTGGTTCGGAAATAATATCGATGGACAACATGTAGGAAGCGGAATTTATTACTACCGTTTAAGTGCTGGTAATAAAGTATCCGTAAAAAAAATGATTTATTTAAAGTGAATATTAATCTCAAAAGCACAACCGAATTATTTTTTTTTGTAGTTCATTTAATACTATAAAAGATAAGTGAAGGGAATAATAATGCGGTCATTGTTTCTCTCAATAATATTATTCGTATCATTTACATTGACAACATCAAATGTTTTCGCTCAGCAAAAGTATAATCCTTTTACCCAATACGGTTCGGCAATATTGTCTCACTTCGAAAACTTGCCGTTCTTTAGGGATAATGTTATAACGTTGAGTAACAGCAGTCATGATCCGACCGGACAAAATGCTGATGGTTCAGGCGGGCATTTTAGATATGTATGGAACGGTGAGAATGTAATGCTGGACGTTAAAGGTCCCGGAGTAGTGTACAGATTCTGGACCACAGGTTACAATGCGGATGATAGAATTAGTTTGTATTTTGACGGAAGTTCTACTCACTACATAAATTTAACCGTTGCCGAATTTTTTAGCGGGAAATATTCTTATCTTCCATTCCCGCTTGTTGTAAATGATAATGAATCAAGCGGTGGATTTGTCAGCTATGTCCCTATCCCTTTCAGGCATTCCTTAAAAATAACCACGACAGGTGATTCATATTATAATATTCTCTATCATAAATTTGAGCCGGGAACGAATATAAAATCTTGGAGCCCTTTTCAAAATTTAGATACGGCTCTGCAAGTTTGGAAGAATCGCGGGCAAGATCCAAAATTAAATATTGAATATAGTACTATTGATACTTCGGTTAATCTACTTCCCGGTCAAACTAAAACTTTATTTTATCTTCAAAATGGTCCTAAATCAATCGGACAAATCTTATTAAAAGTTCCTCAGCTTAATTTTGGCGCATCTGTTCAGGCAAAACAAATAACGGACAACGGGAGAGCTTTTACCGGTTACAGTGAATATTCCGTTTCGATTGATTCTTCTGCCGATTCAGTTGAACTGATTAGGAGAATGGACTACGGAATTGCTGATCAAAAAAGCGATGTTTATGTGGATGGGCAATTTGCCGGCACATGGTATGACCAGGGAACAAATCCTCTCGATCATTGGAGAAACAGTAAGTTTATAATTCCTTCCAATCTGACAATAGGGAAGGATTCGGTTCGTATAAAAATTAAATTTGTAAGCAGCCAATTGGATTGGAATGAGTTCTTCTATTGGATATACAGTGATAATGTAAAAACAGACTCTCTGGATGTTGATAATGCCTCAAGTGAAAGTAAACATCATTACGTAATATCCGGACAGACATGGAGCGGATCTCAGACTTTTACATATCCTTCTAATGACCCTAATATTTCCAGAAACTCAGATATCTTATCTAACCTGAAGTTAAAAATAACCTGGGATGGACACGACACTTCCGAGGTTTATGCGCCTGTTGGATTGTTCTTCGGTATAGGTACCCTGAATACTTCAAAAATAAAATCAATTCCGGTTGGGGTGACGGACAGTAATTATTTTTATTGTTACTTCCCGATGCCATATTCAAAAAGTGCAAAAATCGAGTTGGAAAACGATTCAAAAGATACGTTAGAAAATATAAACACTCTTTTACGGTATGAGGATTTTACCGGCTCTTTTGATAACGTCGGATATTTTCATGCCAAGTATAATAAAGAATTCCCGACGAAATCCGGAAAAGATTACACATTTCTGAATGTAGAGGGACGAGGTCATTATGTTGGAACTATATTGGAAGTTCCGCATGCTAACGGTTCGGGATACCTTGAAGGAGATGAGCGCTTTTATGTGGATGACTCAAGAACTCCATGTGTTTACGGTACGGGAACAGAAGATTATTTTAACGGAGGGTGGTATTTCAACCGCGGAAAATTCAATCTGGCCACACACGGACTGTCCAATCAAAAAAGTTCCGCCAGAACGATGTACAGATTTCATATCAGCGATCCCATAGTCTTTTATAAAAACGGAAAATTCGGAATAGAACATGGTGCTGTTGATGACGCGATTACGGATTATCAAAGCGTAGCATTTTATTATCTTAAAAAGGATCCGGGAATAGAATTAACCGATGAATTTGACGTTGGAAATGCAAATTCGGAAAATGAGCATAATTATATATTCCCGCCGAATAACGCGGCAGTTGAAAAAACATATTATTATGAAGGTGATTCCGATAATGTTGCAATAACGGATGATGGCAGCTATCTTAGCGGCGTCAGCAGTTTTGTTGCTAAGATTTAATCCTGATAATTACGGTGTCAGAATTTTACGAAGAATGGACTATTCTATCTTGAATCAATCCGCTAATGTTTATGTGGATGATTCTCTGGTTGGTACATGGTACAGTTCAGGCTCGAACAAATATAAAAAATGGAGGGATGAGTTTTATATGATTCCACCAAAATATACTTACGGAAAATCCAAAATTAAACTAAATTTTGATGCTTCGGGCAGCGGAAATACATGGTCGGAATTTTATTATAAAATTTATTCCGTAAAAAATCCGGGAATTGTCTTGAATATAAAAAATAACCAATCAGTACATAATTCAAGTTTTAAGCTTTTTAATAATTACCCGAATCCATTCAATCCAGCTACTACAATTCGTTACAGTTTAGGTGAGAATTCTTATGTATTATTAACCGTTTTCAATGAACTTGGTCAAAGAGTGGAAACGTTGGTAAATAAAAACCAGAGAGCGGGAATCCATATCGTTTTATTTAATGCGGAAAATATACCAAGCGGAGTTTATTTTTACCGGATTGAAGCGGGTGGGAATATGCTTGTAAGAAAAATGATAGTTTTAAAATAAATTTTTTGCTAACAAAATTTGTAAAAAAAAATGCCCTGCAATTGATAAATAATCACAAGGCATAAAAATAACAGATAATTAAGCGATCTACTTAATTTACAATTGAAGAAGTATCAACTTCATCTGCGAAGTTAGTAACTACAGCTTCCACATTTTTTTCCGAACCGATTAAATCTTTAAGAGTTAATTTATCTAAGACACTGTCGAGTAATGATTGAACGGTTCGCCATAAGGACCGGATTGAGCAATCGATCGAGTGAGTGCAAATAGCTTCGTTTCCGGCATGGTCGCTGCAGAAACCTGCCTCAAATAGTCTGCCGCCTAGTACTGCCAGCACTTTGCCGATAATAATTTCATCGGGGGATCTTGAGAGTTTATATCCTCCTGTTTGTCCTCTCGTGCTTTCGATAAATCCTCCCAGACGAAGAGAACGCAATATCTTCCCGACGTTCGCAGTTGAAAGTCCTTCCAACTGGCTAATTTCAGGTATTGTTAATCCGTTGGGTGAATCGGTCATTGAAATTCTTAACAAACACCTTAAACCATATTCTTCTTGTGAACTAAATTTCATATTGTGTACTTATTTTTTTATTTATGAACATAATTCGCATTTTAGGTGAAATATGATCTAATTTGCAAATATTTTATGCAACAGCATTCTTTTTATGAGAACATGCACCCCCGCAAGAGGGGGCATGTGAACAGCTTTTTTTAACTTTTGAATAACGGTATTTTTGAACCGCAAGTCCTGGCATATTCTACCTGGGCATATTGTTCGGGAGTAATAGAGGGACCTTCATTTGAACAATGTTCGTCGAATACCTCTTTTAAAATTTCGGCAATTTGTTCCGGTGCTCTGCCTTCAATTTCGTACCGCGGTATAAAGTACAGCAGCGTTCCGTTTTTAAACAATGCAATACTCGGGGAAGAAGGCGGATAACCTTCAATCTTTTGACGTACCCTGTCAACAGCATCTCTTTCCTGTCCGGCGAAACCGGTTAAAAGACTATCCGGAATTTTATTGTGCTGTAATGCCAGCGATACACCCGGACGGGCACTACCGGCTGCACAACCGCACACAGAATTAATCATAACTAATTTGGTTTTATCATCATTCACGTCAATTGCTTTATCAACATCATCAGGTGTCAGTAGTTCTTCAAATCCTACTGCAACCAGCTCATCACGCATTGGTTGAACTGCATCCTGATCATAAATCGGGGGACGGGAAACAATATTAAACATAGTGTGTTCTCCTTATTTATTACTAATCGTTTTTTAACTAAAACTTCCTGAGCCTTTACTTATAACCCCTGATCAAATTTTATAACATTCCTAATTCGTATTTTGCAATATCAGACATCATGTCTTTATCCCATGGAGGATTCCAGACAAGAGTTACCCTCACATCTTTTATCTCTTCAACTGTACTAATTTTCGATTGAACTTCACCCGGTAATGATCCGGCTACCGGGCATGCCGGTGAAGTCAGTGTCATCTTAATCTCAACATTTGCATCGTCGTCAATAATTATTTCGTAAATTAATCCAAGCTCAAATATGTTAACGGGAATTTCAGGGTCATAACATGTTTTTATAACATTTATAATCTTTTCTTCCAGTTCTTGTTTGTTGATTGTTTCGGTATTCATAAAAGCATTCTCTTTATTGTTCTATGATTCCTCTGTGGTTATAAATTTTTTATCTTCTTTTTTCAAAGCTGCCATTATTGTATGCCAGGCAAGACTCGCGCATTTTACTCTGGACGGAAAATCTCTTACTCCCGCAAAAACAGCAAGCTTTCCTAAATCCTCGATTGTGGGATTATCACCGAGTTTGCCGGTTATTAAATCCTGAAATTTATGAAACAGTTTTTCAGCTTCATCCCTTTTTTTGCCTTTCATCATTGTGCTCATCAAGGAAGCAGATGCTTTTGAAATGGCACAGCCTGAACCTTGAAATGCCACATCTTTTACAACATCATCTTCCATTGTTACATATACATCAATATGATCACCGCATAAAGGATTGTATCCTTCGGCAAAATGACTAGCATTTTCAATTTTTCTAAAATTTCTCGGACTTTTATTATGATCTAAAATTACTTCCTGGTAAAGCTCTCTTAATTCGGAATCCATTAATTAAAAACCTCTATTACTTTTTTTAATCCTTTAACTAGAATGTCGATTTCTTCTTTTGTGTTATATAGAGCAAAAGATGCACGGGATGTAGCCGGAATATTATAACGGGTCATTACCGGTTGTGTACAGTGATGCCCGGTTCTGATTGCAATACCTTCAAAGTCCAAAAATGTTCCTACGTCATGCGGGTGAATATTCTCAAAGACAAATGAAATAACACTCGACTTCTCTTTTGCATTCCCAATTATTCTTAATCCGTTTATATCCGAAAGTGCTTCAGTAGCATAATCCAGCAGTTCTTTTTCGTAAGAAGCAATATTGTCAATTCCAATATTTGAAACGTAATCGATAGCGGCACCAAGCCCTATTGCACCTGCAATATCCGGCGTGCCCGCTTCAAATTTAAATGGCAGTTCGTTAAACGTAGTTTTTTCAAAAGTAACGTTGGATATCATCTCACCGCCTCCCATATAAGGCGGCATGGTTTCCAAAAGTTCCTGCTTACCGTATAAAACACCTATTCCGGTTGGACCGTAAACTTTATGTCCGGAAAATGCAAGAAAATCACAATCGAGTTTTTGAACATCCACATTAAGATGTTGAATTGCTTGTGCCGCATCGATAAGCACGGGGATATTATGTTCGTGCGCAGTTTTAATTATTTTATCGATCGGATTCACGGTACCTAAAGAGTTTGAGACGTAAACTATAGAAACCAGCTTAGTCTTTTCCGTTATTAATTTTTCATATTCTTCTAATATCAATTCTCCATCATCTGTAATCGGGATTACTTTCAATTTTGCCTTCTTTTCCTGGCAAAGAAGCTGCCACGGAACAATATTAGAATGATGTTCCATATTAGATATTATAATTTCATCCCCTTCTGTTATGCTGCTTCTACCTAGAGTCCCGGCTACCAAATTGATAGATTCGGTAGTGCCCCTTGTAAAAATTATTTCCTTTTCACTTTTAGCATTAATGAAATTTTTAATTTTTATTCTTGCATCATCGTGAGTTTTTGTAGCAAGTTCGCTTAAAGAATGCACACCTCTGTGAACATTTGAATTCATCGTAAGGTAATAATTATTTAAAGTATCTATCACCGATTGCGGTTTCTGAGTAGTTGCCGCATTATCAAAATAACAAAGCGGTTTACCGTGAACAGTTTGAGATAAAATTGGGAAATCTTTACGAATTCCTTCAATATTATAAGTTTTTATAATTTTATTTGCTGTTTGAATTTTAGTATTCACAACGTACCTGCCTTTAATCCTGGTTAAATCTGTTTTCTAAAATTTCTTCGAGATAATTACGAACAGGTTTTATCTTAATGTATTTTATTACGTCGCTCGCAAATGCATGGATTAAAATTCCTCTTGCAATATCTTCCGGGATGCCGCGTGATTTTAGATAAAACATTGAATCCGCATCTAACTGTCCTATTGTTGCACCATGCGAGCACTTTACATCATCGGCAAATATTTCAAGCTGCGGTTTTGTATTTATCAAAGCATCGGTAGATAAGATGATATTATTATTTTCCTGGAACGCATTTGTTTTTTGAGCATCCTGTCTTACCATCACCTTACCGCTGAATACTCCTCTTGATTTGTCATCTAATATACCTTTATAATGTTCATGGCTGTTGCAATAAGGTTTTGCATGGTCAATCATTGTGTGAACATCAAATAATTGTTTACCGGTAGTAAGAAAAAGACCGTTCAGCATGCACTCTCCGCCCTCATCATTAAATCGGGAATTAACATCATTCCTGGAAATATCTCCGCCGAAGGAAATCAAATGAGACGAAAAATTACTGCTTTTCTCCTGGTCTATTTCCATCCGTGCTATATGGAAAGCATTTTTACTTTCTTCCTGAAGTTTTATATGATCGACTACCGCATTTTCATCAGTTACAATCTCCGTAACCGAATTTGTAAAGTATGTATCTTCATCTAATGATACGTAATGTTCTAATATTTGGACCTGTGAGTTTTTACCGGCAATAAATAAATTGCGCGGTTGTACTAATATTTTTTCATTTTTCGATGAAGTTATGAAAAGGAGATGAACAGGATCTTCTAAGATTTTGCCGTCCGGTACATAGATAAAAGCGCCGTCTTTTGTGAACGCTGTACTAAGAGCAGTGAAAATATGGCTTTTATAATCTGCATATTTGCTAAAATGATTTTGCACTAAAGATGAATTTTTATCGACAGCCGAAGCAAGACTTTCGACAACAACTCCTTCCGGCAAATTTTTTAACATTGAAAGCTCTTCCGAATAATGTCCGTTTACAAAAACCAGTAAACTACTCTTCATATTATTAAAAGAGAATTGAGAAACATCTTTTTGAGAAAGTTTGGGAATTTCAATTGCCGGGATAAAATTGTGTTTCAGCAGCGGAGTAATATTAGTGTATTTCCATTCCTCATCGCGAGTTGTAGGAAAATTCAATTCGGCAAAGTTATGTATTGCTTCTTTTCTCAATCGATGAATAGGCTTGGTACTTTCGCCGTTAAGGCTATTCTCGTACGTCTTAAAATTCTCTAAATACCAATTCTTAAAATCTAAAACTTGATTCATTCTATCTTCATCTCCCTAAAACTTTAATAACCGTATTTATTTTTAGATAACAGATTTAATTTCAAAATTACCTGAAACGGTTGTCTTGAATATATCAACCGTTTACCATTTCTGAACTTTCTTCTTTAAGCCAATCGTAACCCTTCTCCTCAAGCTTGAGTGCTAATTCTTTTCCGCCTGACTTTACGATTCTTCCTTTGTATAAAACGTGAACAAAATCGGGAATTATGTAATTAAGTAATCTTTGATAATGAGTTACAACTATGGTTGCACTATCGGGGCTTTTTAATTTATTCACTCCATTAGCTACAATTCGCAAGGCATCAATGTCCAATCCCGAATCTGTCTCATCAAGAATGGATAACTTTGGTTCCAGCACAGCCATTTGAAATATTTCATTTCTCTTCTTCTCGCCGCCGGAAAATCCTTCGTTAACCGAACGGTTTAAAAGGGCTTGTTCCAACTCGACTAATTTCATTTTTTCTTTGATTAAGGAAAGGAACTCAATCGCATCAAGCTGTTCTTCACCGCGGTATTTGCGTGCTTCATTAAGTGCTGTTTTCAACAAGTTTGTGTTGCTCACGCCTGGAATTTCAACGGGATATTGAAATGCGAGGAATATACCCTCTCTAGCCCTGTCTTCCGGTGATAATTCTAAAAGATTTTTCCCGTTATAAATCACCTCGCCCTGTGTAACTTCATATTCTTCTCTTCCCGCCAGAACCTGTGCGAGTGTGCTTTTGCCTGAACCGTTAGGGCCCATTATTGCATGAATTTCACCGGCATTAACTTTAAGATTAATTCCTTTTAATATCTCTTTACCTTCTATTTTTGCATGTAAATTTTTAATATCTAACATTAATTGAACCTCTCTAATTTTTATAATGAGATAAAATTCTTAAAAAATTATTCAATAATTATATCTACCAATTCACAATTCAGACATTTTTAATTAAATCAACCGACACTGCCTTCAAGACTAATGCTAAGTAGCTTTTGAGCTTCAACCGCAAATTCCATTGGCAGTTCTTTAAACACTTCTTTACAATACCCGTTTACGATAAGATTGACTGCATCCTCGGTAGCAATTCCTCTTTGATTTAAATAAAATATTTGATCTTCACCGATCTTGGAGGTTGTGGCTTCGTGTTCTATTTGTGCGGTCGGATTATTTATTTCAAGATACGGAAAAGTGTGTGCGCCGCATTTATCACCGAGCAAAAGCGAATCACATTGTGAGAAGTTTCTTGCATTCTCGGCTTTTTTAGAAATCTTCACTAATCCACGGTAACTGTTGTTGCTTTTTCCTGCTGATATTCCTTTAGAAATTATGGTACTTTTAGTGTTTTTACCGAGATGAATCATTTTCGTACCGGTATCTGCTTGCTGCATATTGTTTGTAACTGCAACAGAATAAAACTCACCGGATGAATTATCTCCTTGTAAGATACAGCCGGGATATTTCCATGTTATAGCAGAACCGGTTTCGACCTGTGTCCATGAAATTTTAGAATTTATACCCCTGCAAGCCCCGCGTTTTGTTACGAAGTTATATATTCCGCCTTTACCGTTTTTGTCACCGGCATACCAGTTTTGTACCGTTGAATATTTTATTTGTGCATTGTCAAGAGCAACCAGTTCGACAACTGCTGCATGAAGTTGATTTTCATCTCTCATTGGTGCTGTGCAGCCTTCAAGATAACTTACATAAGCACCTTCTTCGGCTATTATTAATGTCCTTTCGAACTGACCGGTATTAGCGGCATTTATTCTGAAATAAGTTGAAAGTTCCATCGGGCATCGAACGCCTTTCGGAACGTAAACAAAAGAACCGTCGCTGAATACCGCCGAATTCAATGTTGCAAAGAAATTATCTGTATAAGGTACCACGCTGCCCAGGTATTTTTTTACAAGATCCGGGTGATTTTGAATTGCTTCGGACATTGAACAGAAGATAATACCAAGTTCCGAAAGAGTTTTCTTAAAAGTAGTTGCAACTGAAACACTGTCGAATACAGCATCGACGGCAACGTTACTAAGCCTTTTTTGCTCTTCCAGTGAAATACCGAGTTTTTCAAAAGTTTCTCTCATTTCAGGGTCAACTTCATCGAGACTATTCAGTTTCGGCTTTTTCTTAGGAGCAGAATAATATGAAAGATCTTGATAATTTATTTGTGGGTAGTGAACATTTGCCCAGCTTGGTTCTTTCATATTTAACCAATGACGATATGCCTTCAAACGCCATTCAAGCATAAACTCCGGTTCGTTCTTTATCGCCGACAACTGCCTAATTATATCTTCATTGAGTCCTGCAGGTAAACTATCAGCTTCTATATCACTCACAAATCCGTACTTATATTCTTTATTCGTCAGTTCTTCTATTGTATTTGCTTCGGTATTACTCATAATCTCTCCTTGCTTGTGTCTTTTCTTCGAATGTATCGAGTAAAATTACCTCTTCACTATAAAATACAGTTCAAACCTAATCAATCTATACAAAAAAGTCAAGATTGAAAATTTCATTATACAAATAAAGCCAACTGTGTCAAAAAAGCCCAATTATGTCATGAAAATGAGAAAATATTAAATTCAAAATATCCAGTTAAATTGTTTTTAACTAATTATTGAGTTAATTTTATTAGTCTTAATATCAATTGAAAAACAATCTGGAAATTTTTTATTTTGGACGAGAATACAACAAAAGGAGGAAATTCCTCACAATCGAAAGATTCGTCAAATAACAAAAAAAACTATAATTCATCCCCGAGAAGATATAACAGACGGCGAAGATATAATCCTAAACACACCAGGGACTCTTCTCAGCAGATACAGTTCCCTTTTAAAAAAGTTTCAATAGTTGTACCTCTTTACAATGAAGAAGAGTCAGTCAATCCGTTGTCGCATGAAATCAGAAAAGCGCTGAAACCTATAAATATTAGTTATGAAGTGATTTTTGTGGATGACGGGAGCAACGACAATTCCTTAAACGTTATTAAGGATATTTGCAAACAGGACAGAAGATTCAAATACTTAAGTTTTCAAAAAAATTACGGAAAATCTGCTGCATTGCAAATGGGATTTAAAAGTTTAAATGGTGATGTTGTTATAACTATGGACGCCGATCTGCAGGATGATCCTGCAGAGGTAGGGAATTTATTGAAGAAATTAGGAGAGGGATATGATCTGGTTTCCGGCTGGAAGAAAAAAAGGCATGATCCTTTCATTAAAAAATATTCCTCCAGATTTTTTAATTTTATAACTCGATTAATGACGGGAATAAAAATACACGACTTTAATTGCGGACTGAAAGCATATAAACGAGAGGTAACAGATAGAATAAAAGTTTACGGTGAATTACACAGGTACATGCCCGTTCTGGCTGATTGGGAAGGATTTTCCGTAACGGAACTAGCAGTTGAACATCATGCCAGGCGATACGGGAATACTAAATTCGGCATATCCAGGTTCTTTTAAAGGATTTGTTGATCTTATTACCGTTATTTTTTCTACCCGTTATATTAAACGACCTATGCACTTTTTTGGCTTTTTAGGAGCATTTGCTTTTTTTCTCGGTGTGATAGTTAATGGTTATCTCACTATTGACTGGATAGAAGGTCATTCATTAAGTAATCGTCCCATGTTGTTCCTGGGCATTCTTTTAATAATTGTTGGCGTACAATTTTTTAGTGTTGGTTTATTAGGCGAAATGATGGTGAGAAATTCTATTGATGAAAGAGAATATAACATTAAGGAAAAGGGCTGATGGAATTCATTTTATTTAAGAAAATGGTTTAGCCAATAATGTCCTTTTTTAAGATTCGAAAGCAAAATTGATATTTTTATCTTTATGAAAATTACTTATCATCCTCTTGCATATCTTCCAAAGGTACGAATTCAATATTTTACAGGTGTACTTGATAATGAATCGACTGAGAAAAAAAATGTTGAAGAGATTACAATTAAAAGAAAGTTCTTTTGTAGTACAAATAATATAGTACGGCTGGAGAGTAAACAATTCGATAATCTAGTTAGCAAACTTTTTGATAGGGTTGCGGCATCTGCAAATGCTTTTAATTCAAATCATAATTTATTGCCTTCATCCAAACTAAATCATTACATTTATGGAACAATTTCAGTAATTTTGCGATGTTGTAAAATAATGCAGCGAGGAATTGATTTTACGTTTTGCAATATCGGCAAAGTTTTTCCGGCTAGTTTTAACAGTGTAGCAAGCGGATAATATTTACCAAATAAATTTTCGTAATTATTTATTATTCTGTAAATTTTTTAAATAATCCTTTTACAAAGACTTAAATTCAGATTCAACTCATGTATTATGATCCTATTAAAGATATCTTTGCCTCAATAATTAGAAAATTTCCATATTTCAGAATAATATTCTATAAGACACTGAATATTATGTTTCTTCGTTCATGGCACGTAAGGCGCGAACTAAAAAACATCAGAACTGTTACGGATAAAAAAGAATTATCTATTTATGATGCCGGTACGGGGTATGGACAGTATTCCTATTTTATGGCAAAAAAACTTCAGCCGAATAATATTTACGCCGTGGATGTAAAGGAAAATTGGATTAAAGATTGTAAAGCATTTTTTAAACAGCGGAAATTGAACAATGTAAGCTTCGGTATTGAGAACCTGACTGCTATTGAACATGAAAATAAATTTGATTTAATAGTCTCTGTCGATGTGATGGAACATATAGAAGATGATGTAAAAGTTTTTGAAAATTTTTACAGAGCGCTTAAACCCGGCGGATTTCTTTTAATTAATACGCCATCCATTTACGGCGGAAGCGACGTTCATGAAGATAGTGATGAAAGCTTTATAGGCGAACATGCAAGAGATGGATATTCATTTGAAGAATTGGAAAAAAAATTAAATCCTTTAGGATTTAAAAAGTATCGCGCTCGTTATACTTATGGATTTTGGGGAGATAAAGCATGGCGGTTGGGTATAAAATATCCGATGCAATTATTAAATATTTCAAAATTGTTTTTTATTGTTTTACCTTTTTACTATGTAATTACTCTTTTATTTACATTTTTGATGATGTACATCGATTTTAGTTCCGATAATAAAGTTGGTGCCGGAATTAACTACATTGTGAGAAAGTAAAATAATCGTCAAAAGAAATTAATATCTTTAATAGTTAAACGGTGATTAAATGGCTAAAACAAAAAAGGTCAGCAGACAACAACAGAAAGAACCGCAAGGATTTTTTGCTAAATTTAATTTAGAAGAGATTCTCCCTCAAAAATACCATGTACTTGCCGTTATATTACTAATAATTATACTCTTCTTGATTTTCTTGAACCCTCTCTTCTTTGGCAATAAAACCTTTCAGTCCGGAGATATAATTGCTGCTCATAGTATGGAAAATTATATAAATTATCATCATGACGGTTATACATTGTGGAACCCGTTGATATTTTGCGGAATGCCAGCTTATGCAATCGGTACCGGATTTAAGTGGTTCAATCTTATATGGGTTGGAATTGCTGCCTTAAAATATATTTTCGTTAGTCTTTTTTCGGTTAATTATACTACATGGACATTATATCTAATGCTTCTTGGTATTAATTCGTTTTTCTTGATGAAGTACATTACAAAGAACACCTTGGTTAGTTTATTTACTGCTATTGCAACGTCTTTTAGTACGGGTTTAATCGTCTTCTTATTCATAGGGCACGTTACAAAACTTGTAGCTCTTAGTATGTATCCGCTGATCTTTTTGGAAATTCTCCGGTTTGAAAAGAAAATAAAGGTAATTGATTTTTTGCTGCTGATTATAGCATTCCAAATAATGCTGCAGGGCTTTCACGTTCAAATTATATTTTATACATTTTTTGCAATTGCCGTCTATTATATATATTTCTTCCTAAGAGGATTAATAAAGAAAAATAATGTTTTAGTAAAAAGTATTTTAAAATCAGCAGTAGTTTTATCTTTTGCTGCCTTAATTGCCGGTGCTATTCAATTAGATAATTTCACACAGATTTATCAATATTTGCCATACTCAACCAGGGGAGGAAAAAGTATTGCGGAAAAGGAATCAAAAGTTGAAAACGAATCATCCTCCGCTTACTATGAATATCACACTAACTGGTCATTCTCACCGGAAGAAGTGATGACATTTATTGTGCCTTCTTTTTACGGTTTTGGTAATTCGATATATAACGGTTCCCTTACCAATGATCGTGATGTTGAGGTGAATACTTATTTCGGACAAATGCCTTTTGTTGATGTGGCGATGTACATGGGTGTTCTTATCTTTTTCCTCGCGTTGTTCACCATATTTACCCGCTGGAAAGAACCGTTTGTTCAATTTTTAACGGTCCTGGCGGGAGTGGCTTTACTTGTCTCATTTGGGAAGAATTTTCCCATATTGTTTGATCCGCTGTTCAATTTTTTACCCTATTTTGATAAGTTCCGAGTACCTTCGATGATTCTCGTGCTTGACCAGGTTACTTTTCCCATTCTTGCCGGATTGGGTTTAATGAAAATAATTTCTCTCAGAAACGACCGAGACGCTAAGTTAATAAATGCAATTAGAAATATTGCAATTGTTTTCGGTGGATTATTTGTTATTTCATTACTTCTTAACAGTGCAATATCACAATGGTTTATCGGAAGAGTTAGTGACTACGCCACAGGGCTTCGCAGCAGTCAGCCTAGACTTTCTCAGCAGTTCACAGCACTTTCCGAATATATGGCAGGAATGTTTAGTGGTGATCTTATGTTTGCAATGGGCTTCTCTGCCCTGGCTTTCGGAGCCGGTTTTTATTATATCAATCAAAAAATAAGTAGAGACTCTTTTGTACTGTTGATTATATTTCTCACTATTATAGATCTTTGGAGAATTGACGCACGGGGAGAACGCTATACCACTCAGCCGGATATTAATAATGTGTTCAATACACCGAAGTACATACAGGTAATAAAAGCTCAAAATGATAAAGAACCTTTCAGAATTTTAAATATGAAACAGGATGGATCTTACGGTTCATTGAATAATAATTCAAATTATAACGCTTATTTTCGAATTGAAGATTTTTACGGGTATTCGGCTATAAAACCCCGTTCATATCAGGACTTGATGGACGTGATTGGTCCGGTAAATTCTACTTTATGGCGCATGCTGAACGTAAAATATATTGTAGCGTCAAAACCTTTACCATGGTCCGGTTTTAATGAAATTTATAAAGATAAAAATGAAATTATTTACCGGAACGAAAATGCGTTACCGAGAGTATATTTTGTAAATAAAGTTGAACAAAAACCGGATATTCAAGTGCTTAATATGGCAAAGCAGAATTTATTTGATCCAAAGAATATAGCTTTTGTGAACGAGGAAAAATTGAATGTAGATGTCCCTGACTCAACTGCATCATCCAAAATAACAGAGTACCGTGATGAACTTTTAGGAATTGACGTAAATGCTTCGGGCAATAATTTTATGTTTTTCGGGGATACTTATCTGCCAACAGGTTGGAAGGCATATATAGACGGTCAAAAAACAAAAATATATAAAACCGATCATGGCTTTATGGGTATTATTGTTCCCAAAGGAAAACACAAAGTTGAATTCAAATATGCTCCTACAAGTTTTTACATAAGTCAATACACCGCACTAATTTTAAGTTCTTTTGTATTACTCGGGTTAATTATAAGTATATTAATTGAAATCAAAAGAAAGAAAAGAATAAATTTGCAAACAGCTGAGAGTTGATTTCTAATGGCTAAGGAAAAAATGTTATGAAAAATTTCGCGATTACCGGTGTTGCGGGATATATAGCTCCTAGACACCTTGCCGCAATTAAAGATACCGGTAATAAGCTAGTGGCTGCTTTAGATCCTCATGATTCGGTTGGAATATTAGACAAATATTTCCCTGATGTTAGTTTCTTTACGGAATTTGAAAGATTTGACAGGCACCTGGAAAAATTAAGACGGAGTTCGGTTGATAATATCGATTACTTAAGTATCTGTACACCTAATCATCTTCATGATGCACAAATAAGACTTGCATTAAGGCTCAACGCTGATGCAATATGTGAGAAACCGTTAGTCCTTAATCCGTGGAACCTTGATGCGTTGCAGGAACTTGAACTTGAGACAACAAAAAGGGTATTCACTATTTTGCAATTACGGGTTCACCCGTCTTTACTTGAATTAAGGGAAAAAATAAAGAACAATAAAAAGAACAGTAAATATAATGTTAATTTGACATACATAACTTCAAGAGGACCCTGGTACAAATATTCGTGGAAAGGTGTGCATGAAAAATCCGGGGGTATAGCTACAAATATCGGTATTCATTTTTTTGACCTGTTATCATGGATTTTCGGTGACGTCCAAAATTACTATCTTCATTTATCTGAACATAGGAAAATGGCAGGTTATCTTGAGTTGAAGAATGCCCATGTCAGATGGTTCCTTTCAATAGACCGGAATGATCTGCCGGAAGAAGTAGTAAAAAAAGGACTGCCGACTTACCGTTCGATTATGGTCGATGGAGATGAAATAGAATTTACTGGAGGATTTACCGACCTTCATAAAAAAGTTTACGAAGAAATTTTA
Organism: uncultured Ignavibacteriales bacterium; assembly: GCA_963751355.1. GTDB lineage: Bacteria > Bacteroidota > Ignavibacteria > Ignavibacteriales > Ignavibacteriaceae > CAVVVS01. The sequence continues at coordinate 22,417 of CAVVVS010000132.1, forward strand.
AGTGGAAAAGGCTTCGGGATAGAAGACGCTCGTTCTTCGGTAAAATTGGTTTATGAATTAAGAAACGCAAAAGTTTCAAACCATATTGAAACTGCACATCCATATCTAATTAAATAATATTTGCTAACCAATTTTTCGTTATGGGAGAATTAATCTATGGGTTATTTTAAACATGAATCGGCTTACGTTGACGAGCCTTGTAAAATAGGTGACGGCACCAAAGTTTGGCATTTTAGTCATATACAAAAAGGAGCAGATATAGGGAATAATTGTGTTTTCGGTCAGAATGTGAATGTTGGTCCGAATGTGACTATTGGTAATAACTGCAAGGTGCAAAACAATGTTTCCATTTACGAAGGGGTAATATTGGAGGACTACGTCTTCTGCGGACCTTCGATGGTTTTTACAAATATTCTTGATCCCAAATGCAAATATCCTCAGGCAGGTTCCGAATTTTATATAAAAACTTTAATTAAAGAAGGTGCGTCAATAGGCGCTAATGCTACCATTGTCTGCGGGCACACCGTCGGTAAACATTCTTTGATAGGAGCCGGTGCGGTAGTTACAAAAAATGTACCTGATTATGCCTTGGTCGTCGGTAATCCTGCCAGAGTTATAGGATGGGTCAGTGAGGCGGGGAAGAGATTGGAGTTTGATGAGAAAAATCATGCACATTGTGAAAAATCGGGTAAAGATTATGTACTGGAAAACGGTATTGTAAAAGAATTTTGAATCTCACATTTCTAATCAAACTTTATTACTAAAAAGTGAGTTAATCGAGAATTTAGTAGTGTAAATACTTTTGTGCAGATGAGTTTCTCCACAAAGGAATAGACATTTTAATCGTAAATTTTATTTTATAGCCCAAACATACGCATGCGTATTTATTAGATTTACAAGTGAAGAAGGCAATGAAAATAATTTCCATAGTAGGTGCGCGCCCGCAATTTATAAAAGCTGCAGCAGTCAGCAGAGAAATTCATAAACGGAAAAATTTGCATGAAATCATAATCCATACTGGTCAGCATTATGATCATAATATGTCGGATATTTTTTTTAGCGAGATGCAGATATCAAAACCGGATTATAACCTTGATATAAATGGTATAAGCCATGGAGCAATGACAGGACAGATGATGGAGAAAATAGAATCGATTCTGTTAAAAGAAAAACCGGAACAAGTAGTTGTGTATGGAGATACTAATTCAACTCTAGCCGGTGCAATTGCCGCAAAAAAACTTCACCTTAATTTATGCCATGTTGAAGCAGGATTAAGAAGTTTTAATATGAATATGCCGGAGGAAATAAATAGAATACTTACGGATCGGATTTCGGATATTCTATTTTGTCCCTCAACGACTGCTGTTAATAATTTAAAGAAAGAAGGATTTGAAAAGATTGACTGCAAAATTCTTAATTCGGGTGATGTAATGTTTGATTCAATAATTTTTTACTCAAAGATTTCACAGCAAAAATCCAATGTTATTGAAAAATTAAAATTAAATAACTTTATATTATGCACGGTGCATCGTGCCGAAAATACCGATGACATTAACAGATTAAGTTCGATTTTAGCAGCTTTAAATAAATTAAATCAAACTATTAAAGTCGTTTTACCGCTTCATCCGCGGACTAAAAAAATTATTAAGCAAAATAGTATTAAAACAGAATTTCTTATCATTGATCCCGTTGGCTATTTTGACATGGTTGAATTAATTAGGCATTCATCTCTGATTATGACAGACAGCGGCGGGCTGCAGAAGGAAGCTTTTTTCTTAAAAAAACATTGCGTTACTTTGAGGGATGAAACGGAGTGGACGGAATTAATCGATATGGGATACAATGTAATTGTAGGTGCCGATGAACAAAAAATCATTGAGATGGCAGAAAGAATGTTAGTAAAAAAATCCGACTTTTCTAAAAATCTTTATGGCTCCGGTAATGCATCCAAAGTTATTGTTGATACTATCTGTAATAATTTGTAATTATGAAAAAACGGCTCATTGAAGATCGTTGTCATCCTGGTATGGGAGATCAAATAAAATGCTTTGCCGAATATCATAATCCGGAATTAGAATTTCATATCCTCTCTTCTCAATCGTTTTCTCTTTCGAAAGCTGTTAATGCGAAAGAGATAGGCAAATGGAAAGTTAATCTTTCAGTATCTTAGCCGATAAGTCATCCCTCCAGACAATTCTCATGTAAGTACGAGGCAGGAATACCCACATTTTATTTAATAAAAAATTTATCATTTTAAGAATAGGATTATTACTTTTTATAGTTTCAAATTCGTAACCATTCCTATTCATGTAGAAGATTGAGTAAAACAATTTTGAGAAAGGTTTTTTTCTATAATTCCTCTTAAAATAAATTATGCTGCCTTTTCTGGTCACTGTCCACTTATGTGCGACTGAAGGAAAGAAAAATTCAGTGAGAGGACCCGGAGTTTCTATATAACCGCTTTTGGCTACTCGCTTTAATTCCGAACAAAATTTAATAGGATCGTCAATATGTTCACCTATATGAGATGCAATAGCGAAATCCAATTTCTTATCAGTAAATGGCATGAACAATGCGTCACCAATTATTAATTGTTTATCTTCAGGAGTTTTTACATTGTTATTTGTTCGGTGTATTGTTTCCTCCATAAATTTTTCAAGAATTATATTTGCTCTTCTATTTGGTTGATGACCACTTCCAACGTCAAGTACCAACCAATGGGGATCAATATTGATACGATAATTTGTGTTTCCCGCTTTCCAATTTCTTATTGATTGTGCATAAACGTTATAAGTCATTTGCGAAATAACATCCGGGCTAAAATTTCTTTTACCAAACTCTTGTAAAACAACCGGATCATAATTTTGTGAATTATCCAGCATATAAATGATAGCATCAATAAGCTGCTGAAGATTTCTCCTATCAATTAAAACTCCCACTTCCTCTGGTACAAAATCTTCCGGTCCGCCACATTTAGTTGCAATTACAGGAATGCCGTATAAAATAGATTCTGCTGTAACGACAGAAAAACCTTCTTTATCGCTATTTAAAATATGGAAATCAGAATTTGTTAGAATTTCTAATTTCTCTTCATCTCCGACAAACCCATGAAAAAATATATTCTTATTAAGTAAACCAAATTTTTCGGCAAGAGATTCTAATTCTCTCTTTTGTTCACCTTCACCTATTATGTGAAATTCCACATTTTTTCTATTTAGCTTATTACAAATATGATTATATGCTCTAATGACATCAGTTACATTTTTTCTTTCATTCAATATCGAAATATGAACTGCTCTCTTAATATTATCGTTTTTTCTATTGTCTTTACTTACTAAATATTCTGGCCTTATCTCTACAACATTTTTTATAATACCGAAATTTCCTTTAAACCCTATCTTTTTATAGTACTCCAATGAAGCTTTTGAATCGACGTTTATATATTCACTATTTTTTATAACAAGGCTTTTTAGAGGTTTCAAAGGTATGGCTGTTTTTTTTGTAATTCCTCTTAAATAATCGATGTCTGGTGTAGAATGCTCAGTGATGACATACTTAATCTTTTTAAGATATTTTAAAACTAACGCTATATATCCAGCTCTGTCAATTACATTAACATGTATTAAATCCGGGTTTCCCCATTCTTTTTTAATCCTTTTCCATCCGATAAAATGAGCTATAAAAAAACTAACATTATAGAGAATTTTTTTTAATATCCCGTAAGAGATATATTTGAAGTAAACCCTGACTACTAACAAACCATCTTCAATTGTGCAGATAGTTTCAAAGTTTTGTTTTTTAAGAGATGCATCTGCGGTAACGTACAGAATTGCGACATTACATTTGTCGGATACAGCAAGAGCCTTTCTTTTTACAAATACGCCTAAAACTTTATTTGTTCTGTTTGGAAACCAACTTGCTAAGAATAGAATTTTTAATTTTAATGGTTTAAAAGTTTCATTCATGGATTTTTAAAATTATATTTTGATTCGTGAAATAAGAATTTTTTTGTTTAATACGTTAATTTGATTATTTTTTTGAATGAAATTAAGTCTTCAAAAGAGCTTATCAATAATATATATTTTCGAATTAATAAAAAAATCAAAACTATATTTCTCATCTTTTATTGATTCGAATGCATAATGGTTTAAAAAATATAATACACATTTACTTATAAACTTTTTAGGCTTTATATTAATATTGACTAATATTTATTTTATAATTGGAGTTATGAATAAAGCATTAATAATAGGAATTTCGGGGCAAGATGGATCTTATTTAGCAAAGTATCTATTGAGCAAGGGTTATGAAGTGCATGGAACATCAAGAGATGCCGATCTTTCAAATTTTTACAAGCTTAAAAAGCTTCATATCTTTGATCAGGTTACACTTCATTCAATGTCGCTGATCGACTTTAGAAGTGTAATGCAAACAATCCTACAGGTACAACCTTCGGAAGTTTATAATCTAGCTGGTCAAACTTCTGTTGGTCTCTCTTTTATTCAACCGGTAGAAACGTTGGAAAGCATTAGTATTGGTACACTAAATATTTTGGAGGTTATACGTTTTCATAAATTGCCTGTCAAGTTTTACAATGCTTGTTCAAGTGAATGTTTTGGTGATACAAACGGAAAACCTGCAAATGAAGATACATCGTTCAAACCAAGAAGTCCTTATGCTGTAGCTAAAGCAACTGCATTTTGGCAATTATCAAATTATAGAGAGGCTTACAATCTTTTTGCATCCTCCGGAATTCTGTTCAACCACGAATCACCTTTAAGACCTAAAAGGTTTGTCACTAAAAAAATTATCGAAGCAGCATGCCGTATTGCAAAAGGTTCAAAAGAAAAACTGAAACTTGGAAATATTTTAATTAAAAGAGATTGGGGATGGGCTCCTAAATATGTTGAGGCAATGTATGCAATTCTTCAGAACAATATACCTGATGATTTTGTAATTGCAACAGGGAAAAGTATTTCGTTAGAGGATTTTGTTAAAATAACATTTGAATATTTAGATCTTCGTTATGAAGATTATTTGGAATATGATAATAATTTAATCCGACCGATGGATTTGAGTTATAGTGTTGGAGATCCTTCTAAAGCAAAAAAAATATTAGATTGGCAGCCGGAATATTTTGTTGAAGATGTAATAAAAATGATGATTGAAGATGAATTAATGAAATATGATTGATTAAGTAAAATAAATTAATTCTGATGATGGGAACTTATGGGAATTGTTGTTCGAAAGAGCGCTAAAAATTTAATTGTTACATATATTGGATTATCTTTAGGTTACTTAAATACACTCATCTTATATCCGTATATATTAACCGAAACAGAAATAGGACTCATCCGATTATTAATTAGTGTCTCATTTTTATTTGCAACTTTTGCTTCATTAGGTTCTTTTAGCATGCCTGCCCGATTTTTTTTCTACTTCAAAGACGAAACAAAACAGCACAGCGGCTTCTTATTTTTTCTAATTATCTGGAGCTTAATAGGATTTATTTTATTTACGATAGTTCTTTTATTGTTCCGAAATATTATTATACAAACTTATATTAAAACTTCACCTCTTTTATTACGATACTTTTACTATTTCATCCCATTTGTTTTTATTGCTCTCTTTATAGGACTATTTCGTTCATATATTATCATTCAAAAAAAACCAATTGTACCAATCTTTGTTAATGAAATATTCTTTCGAGTATTTATTATAATTGGACTACTTTTATTATACTTAAAATGGTTTAATCTTAATGCTCTGGTTACATTTATAATATTTTCCTACGGATTAGGATTAGCAATTTTAATTTTCTATACCAAAACGATTAATAGTTTATTCCTTAAACCAAATTTATCAATTTTTAAAAGTAAATATTTTAAAGAGCTATTGGTTTTTGGCGGATTTATGCTGTTTGGGAGTGTTGGGTCATTAATGATTTCCAATATTGACGGTTTAATGTTAAGTGCTTATAAGGGATTAGCCCAGACAGGGATTTATACGATTGCTTTCTTTATTGCAACTGTAATTGAAATTCCTAAAAGAGCACTTGTTCAGTCAGTGATTCCATTTGTGTCCGAAAGTAATAAGAACGGGGATTTGAAGCATTTGGAATTATTATACAAAAAGTCTTCTATAAATCAACTGATAATTGGTTCACTAATTTTTATAGGAATCTGGTCAAATATTGATAGTCTATTTAAATTAATACCTCATGGAAATATATATGCCGAAGGAAAGTGGGTTGTGTTTTTCATTGGTCTTTCAAAATTGTTCGATTTAGCTACTGGAGTTAATGCTGAGATAATAGGAACATCGAAGTATTATAAATATAATTTAGCATTTATGATGGCTTTGGGAATCCTAGGGATTATTACTAATATATTTTTTATACCTCTATATGGCATGACCGGAGCGGCATTAGCTTCCGCTCTTTCATTATTTATCATTAATACAACTATGTTTTCTTTTCTTTTTCTGAAAATGAGAATACAACCTTTTACCGTTAACACTATAAAAGTAATTGCTATCGGAGGCTTTTCCCTAATTCTGAATTATTTTTTACCAAAACAGTCTAATGTAATAATTGATATTTTAATTAGGAGTAGTATACTAACTCTGGTCTTTGCAGGGTTGACTATTCTGACAAAATCATCGGAAGATATAAACTCGGTAATATTTAAGGTGTTTTCCATGATTAAAAATTATAAGAAGTGATCATGATTACCGTATAATGATATAATGTTTAATTAATCTTCATGAAAAAATCCTTTCATAATTAATATAATGTTCATTATCTAAAATTATTAAGATATATTAATAGTTTAATGTAAAAAAAATTAATCCCTTATTAAATTAGATATTATGTGAATTAACTCCTGACCTTAAAAAGTTAAGTTAAAACATAAAAATAGACCGGAAAAATAAGAATAAGATGAACTATCGATTTGTAAAAATTACTACTTTTTATAGAAATTATCTGAAGTATTATTATTCAAAGAATAAGGATATTACCGATAAGTCGTATGCAGAACAATATGATCACTTAATGCATGATTCATTTGGCTGGGCTGATTTTTATAAGAAGAATTTTAAAAAACTCGGAGTGGAAGCGCATGAAATAATCGGGAATGCTGAACATCTTCAAAATACCTGGGCAAAGGAACATAACATTAACAAAACAGGGCTGGATATAGTATTTGCTCAAATTCAAACGATAAAGCCTGATGTTGTATTTATTCAAGACCCGGTTTCATTTGACAGTTCTTGGGTTAAAATGCTTAAGGAGAATATTCCCTCGATAAAAATTATAATCGGCTCTTTTTGCAGTCCCTTTAATGCAAGTCAATTAGAATTGTTTAAAAGTTTCGATTTTATGATAACATGTGCGCGGTATTTTGTGGATTCATTCATGGCGGCAGGTATAAAGACTTATCACTTAAACCATGCCTTTGAGGAATCAATCCTTGAAAAAATCCCATCTGATAATTCCGGTTTCAATTCCGATTTGATTTTTATCGGTTCGTTAATTGCGAGTAATGACATGCATGATTTCCGCACATCGGTGATTGAAAAATTACTGAATGCAGATATTAATTTCACTTTACATTCTAAATTAGATCATGATGCTCCATTAATGCTGCTTGCTAAGAAAATTGGATACATCAACACGAAAATGTTTCGAGTATTAGGTTTTAATAAATTTATAAATACAAACCCTTATCTGAAAAAATTTTCGCTATTAAATGAATTACCGCGCAATCCTAAATATTCAGATAAATTAATATCAAAAGCGCAAGAACCTTTATTCGGTATTGAGATGTATAAAGCGCTTTCAGAATCTAAGTGTACGCTAAACATTCATGGGGGAGTTGGAGATGCAAAATTTGCCGCAAATATGAGATTATTTGAAGTAACAGGAGTAGGGTCATGTCTGGTAACCGATTGGAAAGAAAATCTGCACGAACTGTTTGTCCCTGATGAGGAAGTTGTTACATTTAAAACCGCTGATGAATGTATAGAAAAAGTCACATGGTTGGTCGATAATCCCGATGAAAGATTAAAGATTGCAAAAGCAGGGCAAAAGAAAACTTTAAAAGATCATACTTTTGAAATCCGGGTTAAGCATCTCGACGAAATTATAAGAAAAGAATTAGCTGATTTATGAGACTCATTAACAAATCATATTGCCTGTAGGTAAGGAACCGGGTGAATTAGTTGAAAATTTTATTCATAAATAAATATGATATCAAGGGCGGAGCAGCAGTTGTTGCGTTCCGGCTTAGCAAAGCATTACACGAATATCATGATACTCAAAACCATTTCCTGACAGGAATTAAGCAAACAGATTATTCTTACATAATACCAACCAGGAAACAGGGATTCCAAAATAATTTTGAAAGAGGAGTAAATTTATTCTCTAATTTATTAGGATTGCAATATTTTTACTTCCCGATTTCAACGAAAACAATTCTAAGGGTACTGCATGAATTTAAGCCGGATATTGTTAGCCTGCATAATATTCACGGCGGTTATTTTAAAACTTCGCTGTTGTCTGAATTATCAAAAGTTGCTCCCATTGTTTGGACGTTGCACGATATGTGGGCTTTTACAGCAAATTCAGCACATACTTTTGATGACGATTCCTGGAAAAATCTTAAATCCGGCAGAGGAGAAAGAAAACAATTCCCTCCGATCGGTATTAATACAGGAAAGTTTTTAATAAGGAGGAAAGCATCAATTTATTCAAAATCAAAACTGACTCTTGTAACACCGTCCCGTTGGCTGAATAACCTGGCGTCGCAAAGTCCTCTTTTTAAAGATAAGAAAATATACCATATACCAAATGGTGTAAACCTTAACACATTCTACCCGTTAGATAAAATGAAAATAAGGAATGAGTTAAAGTTACCATTGGACAAGAAAATTCTACTTTTTTCCGCTGAAAAGGTTATGACAAGCAGCCACAAGGGCGGTAAGGATTTACTTAATATATTAGAAGAGTTGGATAAGAGACTTGATGAAAAGGTTGTACTGGTAATAATTGGAATTGTTGACCAAAAGATTTTCTCAAAATTTCAAAATTATATTGTTCATTGTACCGGTTATTTATTTGATGAAGAAAGTGTAGCAAAATATTTAGCATCGGCAGATCTGTTTATATATCCTACAAGAGCGGATAATTTACCTAATACTCTAATTGAATCCGCTGCATGCGGTACACCTTCCATAACCTATGATATCGGCGGATGCAAAGAAATTATAAAAGACAATTTTAACGGGTATGTAATACCGCCGTTTGATATCAGATTTTTTGTCGATAGGATAATTGAACTCTTATCCAATAAAAATAAGAGACTAAGTTTTATTAATAATGGTCTAAATTTAATGAAGGATGAATACTCAATTGAAAAATTTGCAGATAATTATTATAAATTATTCCAAAGTTTATTAAAATAAATTTTATGAACTTACTTAACTAATAAATCAGCCCTTTAATCCGAATTCGTCCGTCCAATATGTGATTGAACTATCTGTTCAATCTGCCTCAATTCATAATTAGTATTAATGCTGCCTGGTTTAAGTGTTAATCCATGAAAATTTTTATTAAACAAAAAATTATTGCGAAAAAGACCGGGATAGAGGATATTAAAACAATATATGATAACGGTGAATTCAAAATGATATATGACAGTAAAAATCATAGCGGTTTTGGTTATGCAACATCAACCGACGGTATAAATTGGGTCAAAGATAATTCGAATCCGGTGTTTACAGCAAGAAATACTGCACATAATTGGGCAAATAAAGTAGCATATCCGTTTTTTAATAAATTCGGTAATATATATAGACTCTATTATACCGGTACTTTCAACAATACTGAGATAAAAATAGGTGCTGCATTTAAGTTATAAAGCTCAAAGATTATTTAATATTCCGGATAATTCTTCGGCAATATTTTCTCTGTCATATTTTTTAATCTTGGAAAGATCGGTACCGAAAGTGCCGGTCTTTTCAAAAAATTCGTGGGCATCTTCATCATAGCTGAAAATCATTCCAGCATTCGCTTCGGTAATGATTTTTTTCACCTCGATATTATCATCTCCAAACGCAATTATCGGCTTTCCTGCTCTTAAATATTCAAATAATTTGCCGGGCACATGTCTTTTTTCATTTGCGCATACCAGCAAATATGTTGCCTTATTAAGTTCTTCAACCATTTTATCATATGGCAGAAATCCTAAATACTTTGTGAAGTTTTCCAATCCTGATTTTTTAATCGCATTTTTTATACCTGGACTCACACTTCCGATGAAGTGTAATTTAATTTTTCTGCCGTTATCTATTTCTTTCTTTAATCTTTCCCAAAAATGCGGAATATTCTGAAAATCAAAAATATTTCCTGCATGAACGAGTATTTCAGTATCGTCGTCAGAATGCACTTTCGGGGCGTTTTTAAATTCATCTTCGTTATAACCCCAATAAAGCGTATGAGATTTTCCGGAGAGGAAATCGTATTTTTTTTGATAATCAGTTTTTAACGTTTCGGTTATAAAAACAACTGCTTCAGCTTTTTTTAACACTTTTTTTTCAAGGTGATTATCAAAAGCTAAAGTAGGTTTACTTCGCTTAAATTCCTTGTAATAAGAGATATCAACCCATGGATCTATTAAAACGGGAATATGTTTAACATTAAAATGATTGCTGAGTTTCATTCCGATTAGATGAGCGGAATGGGGCGGACCAATTGAAATTACGGCTTCAAAGGTTTCCTTTTTAAGAAGTTTTTTCACTTCCCTTACTCCCGGGAAATACCATCCCACGCGGGCATCGGGTACAAACAAATTCATCCTGATCCAAATAGAAATTTTGTGGGCGAGACTTTTATTAGTTCTCGAAATCGTTTCGGAAGGAATCAACTTGCTCGTTTTTTCTTTACCGGTGAATTTTTTGTAGATATCAAACGGTTCATATGAATTTGTTTTAAAAACCTTCAGATCTTTATCAATATCATTAAAAAGCGTTTCATCCGTTTTTGTAAATACATCTTCCGTTTTTACTGTTAATACCAATGGCTGCCAGCCAAATTTCGGCAGGAACTTTATCATTTTTAACGGCCAATGAATTGAAGCCTTTCCGGAGGGCGGCCAATAGTAAGTAATAAATAAAACTTTCTTCATCAAACTTCGGTATCTATTTAAGATTAATAGTTCAAAATGGTTTTAGCATAATTACTCCAGCTCATCGTCTTTGCCTGTTCTTCTACTCTTTCGGGGGGAATAGGATTTTGCATAAAATCCTTCATAACATGGTACATCGAATCTATATTTTCGGGCTCTGCTAAATAACCGTTATATCCGTGCTTAATAGTTTCGGGGAAATGCCCGACTTTTGTAGCAATAGACGGCAGCTTGAAATTGTAAGCCACAGATTCAACCCCGGACGGTGTCGCAACAAGATAAAACAATACATTGCAGTCTGCAACCTGGAAGTATTTATGTACTTCTTCATTGGCAACAAATCGATTTACAACAGATACCTTGTCCCGGATGCCGAGTTCATCAATCATATTAAGCGGGCGGTAGTTGCTTTCATCATCACTTTTGCGGACTAAAATTTTCTTTACAAATCCGAAAACATTTTTTTTAATCTTTGTTGAAAGTTTGTTTGTATCAAGAGTATTCCAGAATGATTCTCCCACGATGAGAAGTGAAACATCGTCCCTTTCTTTAGCAAGTTTGGTGAATGACGCTATTACATTGTGAAGACCTTTATATTTTCGAATGAATCCGAAAAATAGAAAAACATATTTGTTCAGTCCTAATTCCTTTTTAACCGTTTCTTTGTTAAAGTTTGGATCCGGTTTGAACATATCGTACACGGGGTGATAAAGTTTAATGACTGTTATCGAATCATCGGGAGCAGCGGTACCGTCGTAGCTTAATGCATAATTCCTGTCGGGGAACAACTTTTTCAATTCCTTAAAAGTTTTAAGTGAATGGACAATGAATGCATGAGGTTTGGAAAGTGCATAACGAAGCATTGCTTTGTCTATTGTACTGCCTTCTTTTTGTGAAACTACGTGAAGATCAAAAATTATTTTGCAATTTGATAATTTTCGCAACTTTTTAGTAATATATCCCATAGGCAATCCTTGAATAGCAATTGCCCACTGAAATACAACGATGTCGGGATTAATCAATTTAATTTCATCGACTGTTTTTCTCCAGGAAAAAGGATTGTTGTAATTTGTAATATACCGGAGATTAATTTTTGTACCTTCAAGCAGGTTATCTTTACTCGAGCGATCGATAAAATCCCGGGGAATTATTGAGGGATATTGATGTGTCCACGAAATAATATAAACCTCGGCGCCGAGCTTATCAAGCGCCTTTGCCAGTGAAGTGGTGTAATTAGATATCCCGCCTTTAAATTGCGGACCCGGTCCGAATATAGCAACTCTTTTCATTTTCGAATTAAAGATTAGGATTTATGAATTGAAAATCACCCAACTTTGGTATTATCTTTCACATTTTCCAATGCAACATCATACACTCTTCGCATTCCTTCTTCCAAAGAAATCCTTGGCTCCCAGCCTAGTCTCTCCTTTACAAAGCTCATGTCGCAATAACGTGAATGCACACCCATGGGTTTATCAATTAAGGGCTTAATTGTTGGATTATATCCCGCGAAGCTGCTAAATATTTTTATTAGGTCGAGAAATGATGTTAATTTTCCCGAACCAATATTTATGGCTGTTCCATCATGAATTTTATCCATGGCAAGAAACATACAATCCATAACATCGTCGATGTGAACAAAATCTCTTCCTTGCTGACCTGTACCCCAAACTTCAAACGGGTTCTCTTTTTTTGCTGCCCGCGCGGCTATCGCCGGAACGGGATACGATAAATCCTGGTCTTCTCCGTAACCTGAAAACGGACGTATACAAACAATTGAAATTCCATAATTACGGGCAGCTATCTTTGCTAAAAATTCTCCTGTCATTTTAGTCCAGCCGTAAGTTAAATCGGGCATACCCAATACATCACTGTCAATATTAATATCGCTCTCTTTGAGTGCCACGGCGTTTTCTACAGTTTGCATATGTATCGGGTAGGCTGCGGATGAACTTGGGTACATTACCCGTTCTGGTTTTGCTTTTGCAATCCAATTGAAGAATTCTGCATCAATTGAAAGATCGAGTGCAACTGCCATCGGGTCACCTTCAATTTTTGCCCTGCCTCCAACGATAGCTGCAAAATGAAACGCATCTCCGATTCTTTCCGATTTTAATCCATATTCATTTTCAAGCCAATTTGGATTTTCTAATAATTTGTTAAGAAATATCCTAAAATCGGTTTTCCAAAATAAAAGCCGCTCGTCTTTTCCAAAAATTTCAATATCCTTATATTTTTTTGCTACCGGATCTTTCAGCCACAATGATGGATGAATTCCGACCGACAGGTCATCTACCATAATAACGTAATCATTCGTCCGCTTCAGGAGCTGTTTAACTGTGTTTCTTCCGACAAAACCGCATGCGCCGGATACAAGATGATACTTCATAAAAAGTCCTTAATTTTGACCGAAAGATAGGTATTTATACCGAAATATAAAAACCGCAAGCCATGTAACAAATTGAATATATGCGGGTTAATCTATATTAAAATATGGTTTCGGCTTTATAATGAAATTACTTGAAATAAAATATTTTTTTTACTTTTAATCAATCCGAAATAGACTTTAACCACTGAGAAAATTATTTAAGAATGCTCTTGTACCGATAAAAATATTTTCTTTTCCTGAAATGCCTAGACGGTTAATTTCAATTTATTTTGTGGCTATAAACTTAATTATGCTTGCTTCGCCAAAGTGATAATCACCTTCACTCAGATTTTCGTTTTCTTCTTCAAGCATGATAATCTTAGTTTCCTCGAAATCATTTTTAAGCTCATCCGGGGAATAAAGTTGCTGAATATTTTGCGGACCGCCGGATTTTTTACCCAATTGATCTTTTGAAAATGCCTCAATTATAATTTTTCCACCAGGCTTTAATGATTTTATTACTTTTTGGTGGACTTTCTTACGAAGTTCCGGCGCCAAATGTAGAAATATTAAACCTATAGTATCATAATATTCGGCAGCCGGGATATAATCGGATAAATTATTGACAAAATAATTTATCTTTGCAGAATGCTGGGCGGCTAATTTCTCTGCCTTCAATTTCGCCTGAAAACTAAAATCCACTGCGTCAACTATCCAGCCTTTCTTTGCCGCATAAACAGCGTTTCGACCTTCTCCCTCACCGAGCAAAAGCAATTTTCCTGCATTCATTTTATCAATTTCGCCTTTAAAAAATATGTTCGGTTTAATACCGTAAATGTATTCGTCCGATGAATATCGTTGATCCCAAAAATTATTCATATGATTATTTCCCTGTTATACTTCAAATAACTTTGTTACATTTATTTATATTATTAAAACAAGTCGCAATTTACTAATCAGTACTCTGGTAAAATGATTAAAACGCCTGAAAGAAATATCCGCAATAAATTGATTAATGAACTAAACAAATATATAAATTGAAAGGATTCAATGCTGATAGATATAACAACCTCATCTCCGCCTTATCAAGTAAATCAGAAAAAAGCCGCAGAAGAATTAAAAAAAAGGATGGCAGTAACCCCGTCGGTTGCAAGAATGATTGATATGGTGGGAACATATTCAGGAATTGATACCCGGTTTACCGTTATTCCGGATGCAGATGAAAATGCCAATTCAAAATTTTATTCTGAAAATGGGAGATATATTAAACCTGGAACTTCCGCAAGAATGATCGAATATGAAAAATGGTCGAAAGAGCTTGGTAAGAATGCAGTAAAACTTTTATTAGAAAAAAATAATATTGAACCTTCTTCCATTGAAAAATTAATTACAATTTCATGCACGGGATTTTTTGCCCCGGGTTTAGATTATTTTTTGATAAATGAATTCAATCTATCTCCGGCTATTAAGAGGATTAATATCGGCTTTATGGGATGCGCTGCTTCCCTAATCGGATTTAATTCGGTTCATGAAACATTAACTTCAAATAAGGAGACTACTTCAAATACACTATTGGTTTCGGTTGAGCTTTGCAGCCTGCATCTTCAGACAGAGCCTTCTAAAGATAATATACTTGCAAATATGATATTTGCCGACGGTTGTTCGGCAGCATTGTTTTCTAATTCATCCAACTTGAAAAAAAATAATAGCTTAAAAATAGCATCAACTTATTCCGTTCTATTCGAAAACTCTGAACGATTCATGGGCTGGAACGTCGGGAATTTCGGTTTCGAAATGGTTCTTTCGGCAGATCTGCCGAAGATTATTTCTAAAACCGCTGCTCCCGCATTAAAAAATTATTTGGCTCAAAATAATTTAACCGTTAATAAGATTAAATATTGGGCAATTCACCCCGGGGGCAAGGCAATATTGGATGCATGTCAAAACGGATTAGAACTTTCAGATGAACAAATGCTGCCATCGAGAAATATTTTAAAAAATTATGGTAACATGTCTTCGGCATCGATATTGTTTGTGCTTAAAGAAATATTGGAAACAAAGCAATTAAAACCGGACGATTATTGTTGTGCCGTTGCATTTGGACCCGGTTTAACAATGGAAGCTGTTGTTTTGAGAGTAGCTTGATGTTTAGGAAAAGAAACTATTCAGCTGAACAAATGGATGATTTCAAAATTCAAGATGAACGCCTGGAAAGTGCTTTAATCGAACTAAAAATTATAAATAAATTCCTGGGAGGATTCTCTACTTCTTTTGAAGGAATTAAACGATTATTAAATGGTGTAAAACCCCGTCAAGAAATCACCGTTTTAGATGCTGGTTCAGGTGCTTCTGATATTTTATTAAATATAAACCGGAAGTTGAGCAAATTAAAGATCTTTAGCATCGATGCTAATCTCGGGGCATGCAGATACATCAGTGTAAATTCATCGTATATTAGGATAGTGTGCGCAGATATGATGAACCTGCCGTTTAATCACCGGAAGTTTGATGTTATTCATCTATCACTTGTTCTCCATCATTTTAACGAGAATGAAATAATAAATTTACTGAAAAAATTGTCTGTGCATGTGAATATTGGAATTGTCATAAATGATCTACGGCGTTCAGTTTGGGCATACTTAGGAATTAAAATATTAACCTCACTGTTTTCTAACAGTAATATGGTAAAAAATGATGCCCCGCTATCTGTGCTACGCGGATTTAAAAAGTCTGAAATTTTAAAATTATTAGAAGAATTAAATTTTCAGAACTATTTAGTCAAAAGAAAATGGGCATTTCGTTGGCTGATCATTATTAATTTTCAGAATTAGAAGTTAATTGAATTCATTTAATTATGATATTTGTATAATCGGGGGCGGACCTGCGGGTTCTACGGCAGGCTGTTTTTTATCTGAAAAAGGATTTAATGTTTGCCTGGTCGAAAGGGAAATTTTTCCGAGAGAAAAACTTTGCGGGGAATTCCTTTCGCACGAGGTAACGGTGGTTCTTAAATCACTAAAATTATATGATGAGTTCCTCTCATTAGAACCTAATAAAATTAAAACTTTCCGATTGATGCATGATCAAAATATCGATTTAGCAGCAAGTTTGAATTTTGATGCTTACGGGCTTAGAAGGTCAACCTTCGATTCTTTTTTATTAAACTCCGCACAAAAAAGGGGAGTGCATATTTTTCAACCTTTCGCTGTTAAAAATATCGTAAGGAGTAACAACCATTACGAAATCATTTTAAAAAATAGGAACAACAATACAGCTAAAATTACCGCAAGCTCGGTAATTGGTGCTTATGGTAAACACAGTATTATTGATAAAATGCTGGAAAGAAATTTTGTCGATGCCAAATCAAACCTAGCGGGAATAAAATTCCATACTAATTACAACACGATGAAAAATTTGCCGAAAGATGAAATTCAAATTTATACCGGAAAAGGTATTTACTGTGGAGTAAATTCGGTTGACAATGAAAAAGTGACAATATGTTTTTTGGTCGATAGAAAATTATTAAACGATTCTCCAATAAAGAATTTATCAGAACTAATTAATAAGATCCAAATATTTAAAAATATATTCACAACTTCCTTTGAAAGTCTTGCTAATACCGCAAGTTTTTACGGTGCGGGTAATATCTATTTCGGGAAAAAGGATTTAATGCATGAGGGCGTATTTATGATAGGGGATGCTGCACGTATGATAGCTCCTTTAACGGGAGACGGGATAGGAATGGCAATGGAATCGGCAAAACTGGTTTCGGAGGTGCTTACTCAAGAAAAAAAATTAAACCGGGACAGGAAACTTACAGAACATATATATCGTAAAAAGTGGGAAGAGCTATTTAATAATAGAGTTAAAACAGCACGGTTTATTCAAGCGATTATGTTGTCTAATCTTTTCGGAAATTCAGGCTACAGGGTATTAAAATTATATCCTGGTTTACTTTCCGGATTAATAAATTTAACGCGTGGTTGACGCTAAATAGTTAAATGGTTTGGGCTGAATATTCGATAATTATTATAAGTTTTTTATATTTGATTGTGTATTTGAACATTTTTAATTCGGTGGGAAAAATATTTGAAATTTAAAGAATAATAGAATGTTAAGATGGAATTAAAGTTGAAAAATATAGATAAGTTTATTGTAATCGGAGACAGAGTATTGATTCGACCGGAACAAAGCACAGACAAAACTATGAGCGGATTATATCTGCCTCCTGGTGTATCCGAAAAAGAAAAAATTCAAAGCGGTTACGTAATTAAAGTAGGTCCGGGTTATCCGTTAGGAGCTCCTACCGATGATGAACCCTGGAAAGAATCGAAGGAACCGGTAAAATATATACCTTTGCAGGTTAAACAAGGTGATCTTGCTATTTTTCTACGAAAGGAAGCCTACGAAATTGAATTCGAAAAAGAAAAATTTTTAATTGTTCCGCAAGCCGCAATCTTGTTATTAATTAGAAATGAAGATTTTGATTATTGAGGCTTTCCCAAAAGTAATATTGCCCAAAACTCTAAACACCAATGATTCATGTTTACCCCGTGGAATAAAGTGAATTTATTTACACTTGTTTAACAAAGGTTGTTCTATTCCACGGGGTAAATCTACTTCGACATTTGTTATAAAAATGGTATGTATTTTCTAAGTTTCAACTTATTGAACAGACTCACCTTGCCAATATAAATATTACTTTTTTCCAATTCAGGATCTCTAAAAATGCCCTTTACCGGATTCGTTTCATCGTACGCAGCCTGAAGATGCTTTTGAAGAACCTCTGTAGAATCATATCTTTTTGCCGGAATATTTAAATCCAGACATTCATCTATCAAAGCTTCTTTTGAAATACCTTGTACAGGCTGACTATAAGTATCAACAGCAATCATGATGTACCTCCGTTTGTTCTGATTCAGTAATTCTACCCACCCATTTAACCTTTTTTTATTGCTTTTTAATAGACGCTAAAATTTCTTATTCATACCAGCTGGTAATATGGAATCTTGAAGATTTCAGATTTGCCCTAGCATTTTCGATGGCTTGTGAACTGTAATAAAATTGTGCAGTACCAGCAACAGTCATGTCCACAGTAGTACCAACTGCTATTGTTGCACCGTAAACTCCGGCATCTCCTGTAGTTTTTGTAACAACTGTCGATTGGCCGTAAACGATAATAATTCCGTTATAATTAAATTTCCCTTCCATATCAACGTCACCGTCAATAATCATTATCCCGGCTCCAGTTAATCCACCGGTCAATTTAATGTTTCCTTTTGCATACGTAATTTTAGGCTCAGCCATTGTCCCTAATGTACCTGTGTTATATGTACCGGATGCTAATGTAGTATCGGCTGCGAAAATATAAGATTGAGTTAATTTTAGCCAATCGTTTGGACTAGGAGATGCTGATACACTTGGTGCGCCGCCTTGTCCATCGATAGCGTTGTCAATTTTACTCTTTATATTATTGATGATATAAGCACTGTCAGTAGGTGAATCAACCGTGATTCCGGATAACGGCGGGCTAGGACCCGGGCTACCATCCACGTTATGATCGTTACCGTCAATAAACATATTGCCGTTTAAATCTAAACCGGTGGTGGGTGCAGATATATATAAAGCAGAATTTATTATGGGCATTGTAATTTTTTCTCTCTTCGCTGTTACTATGCATGTATGTTTTACGCCGTCAAACTCTCCGACCGACTTTATAGTCATCGAAGTATCTACTCCTGTTATCTCAATATCATAATGTCCGCCCATCATACTGTTATTATTATATTCACCATTCCCCAGAGTTTTATTTCTCCGAAGTTTTTCCAGGTATGTTTCAATTCCGGAATCGGCAATCAATCTTGCCTGGGTTTTATCGAAGTAATTGATTGTTGATTCCAATCCTCTGTCGGTATTTGCATTTAAGTTCATTATTAATATTGTAATAATGATGGATAAACCGAGTACTACTATTAATATTCCTCGTCCCATATTATAAATTCCTTGGATTTACGGTTATTTCCCAATAGTTATTTAGATATTCAGCTTTCCCCTGATAATCAACTTTTTCCGGGGACTGAAGATAGATTTCAGCTTTAATGGATTTTATACTGTCCAGGTTGGTAGTGACACTGCCTAATGAGTTATAATATGTAAATTTAAGATCAGTGACATCCAGTGAAGGAGCAGCCGATGTATCATTATTGACAATACGGTACAATATTTTATCATGAGGATTAGGGGTATACGGAACTTCTGTAGAGTCACTTAATGCCAACGTTACTATATCATCAGTTCCGTTATTATCAAGGTCGGAATAATAAGAGATTTTTTTTGGTTGAGCGGTTATTATTGCAGTTCCGTTGTGTTTAAAACCGATTTTTCTCAAATCGCTGTCCAAAATTTCAGCGAAAGTTTTTGCGTTTCCAGCCAGTCTAAGGTCAGAATCGGAAGAAAATTTTACTTGCGCCGAGAACAGATTGAGATTAAGCATCAATAATACAATTATTGAGCCTATTAAACTCGCACCAAGTATGTCGATCATTGTATTCATTATTTAAGTGTAGATATATATGATAAAATAATTTTATTAGGTTGTTTTAAAAACGGACTGGTAACTGTAACTGTTAATCTTTTATAAAATGTTTGAGTACTGCTTACTTGATCCGGATTATTGGGCTGAACATATGTAACAACACAACTGATGTAATAAGTTTCCAGATAGGGGGCTTGAATAGTTTCATGAAAATTATTGAAATCATCAAAATCGTTAAAGTTAGGATAGGTTTCTCCGTAAGCCGGTCCTAATCCGCCGGGAGCAGTTAATGTTGCCGGGTTTGTCGTTGGAAAATTAATTGTGCTTATATCAAATGCTTTCGTTTTTGCTTCTTCAATAATATTATCTCCCAAGGAAATAGCAGTAAGATAAACTTTGCTTTCGAGATCCGCCGTCTGACTTGAAAGCATTGTTGAATTGAATCGTAAAGAAACCAATGTCAGCAAGATCATTGCGCCCATCGATAATAAAGATTGTACTCCGCCCATAATATATTTTACTTATTTGTTAATTTAGTTTATATAGGAAAAGCAATAAGCGTGCCAGGTGAAAATCAAAAGGAATATCGGGAAAGAAGAGTTTTAGTATTATTTTGGAAGTGTCAGTAATTGTAATGAATATTAAATACGTCATTATTGACGTCAAATATGTCATCTATCATATAAGGTTTTGTTCACGCATGGTTTTTAATTTTCTCTGAAGAGTCCTTTCACTTATCCCAAGTATGTAGGCTGTTTTTCGTATGTTTCCTTTTGTAAAGTCTAAAATGTTCATTATGTGATTTTGTACAGCCGCATCAATTGAAATTAAGTTGGTTTTTTTTGTCGATACCGGTTCGTCCTCATCTCTTAATAAACCAGGAATTTCCAGGTTACCGATAGGGAGAGTATCTGCGCTTTTAGCCACAGCATTCAATATGATGTTTTCCAACTCACGAATGTTTCCGGGAAAGTCATATGTTTTCAAAGTATTAATTGCCTCTTTCGAAAAGCCGGGTATATTTTTTTTGTAAGTTTCATTACCGATATTAAGGAAATGCTTTGCCAGCAGTACAACATCATCGCCTCTCTCTTTCAATTTAGGAAGATGTATCAAACCCCTGGTTAACCGGTAATAAAGGTCGGCTCTAAAATCCTTATTTTCAATAGCTTGAATCAATTCCTTGTTCGTGGCTGCGATAATTCGTATGTCAAGTTTTATTGGTTTTGCGCTGCCGATCCGGTATATTTCATTATATTGTATTGCTCTCAATAACTTTCCTTGAAGTTCTTTCGGCAATTCACCAATTTCATCGAGAAATATGGTACCGCCGTTTGCCGTTTCAAAATAGCCCAGTTTTTCAGCGGTAGCCCCGGTAAAAGATCCCCTTTCATGTCCAAATAGTTCACTTTCAAACAAACTTGAGGAAATCGATGCTAAGTTGACCACAACAAATGGTTTTTGTTGTCTTGGCGACAGATCATGAATCTTTTTTGCAATCAAATCCTTCCCGGTGCCTGTTTCACCCGTAATAAGGACAATTTCATTTGTAGGTGCAAAAATTTCTACCAATTCAAAAACTTTGAACATCAAGGGTGATGCAGAAATAATATCTTGGAATAAATCTTTTTGTGGAAATGCCTTCATTAAAGCGGATCGGTGAGAATCTAGTTGCAACTCAAGTAACCTTTGTTCGAGAGCCCTCTTAATTGTTAAAAAAAGTCTCTCAGTTTTCGGCGGTTTTATAATATACTCATAAGCACCTAAACGGATAGCTCTTAATGCAATCTCAATTTCATCTACTGCGGTAACCATGATTACAGGGATTTGAGGATATTGTTCGTGAACTTTTTCCAGCAATACCATTCCGTTCATTTCGGGCATATAAACATCCATAATTATCAGGTCTATCTGCCTAGTTTCAAGTATTGACATAACCTCGTTAGGATGCTGTTCCGTGGCAATTTCCTGATAACCCTCCTCTTCCAAGAGTCCTTTTAAAAGTTCAAGATATTTCGGCTCATCGTCTACAATAAGTATTGAATTTTTAAACATATGTTCATTTAATAAATTACAAAATTTTTTTATTTTTCAATGAAAATATACTCAAAACGTATTAGAAAAACCTCAAAATCGGTACCTATAGATCTTAGTTTGGATTTAATTATTACTTTTTCTGCAAAATAGTTTATTTGCTATTTCAAAGGAGTCGTCTAATGAAACCTGTGCGGCTATGGTACAATTCTTTTAGAGTTGTGAGATTTCTACCTTTGGTCGAAATGACGATAGATTAAAATATTTATTTTTCAGGAACTCTGTACCATACTTATAAAGTTATAAGCAATTTTGCAGCCTTTTTCTTATTTTTGTAAAAGTAATTGATATTGACAATTTTAACCGAGGAATTAATTATGGCAGCTAATATTGAAATGATAAAAAAAGTTTATTCCGAGTACCGTGATAAATTAAAAAAAGTACGAGAAGTTATTAACAGACCTTTAACTTACACTGAAAAAGTCCTGTACAGTCATCTGTACAATGAGTCGAATGGAGAACTGACGGGAGGGAAAGATTACGCCGAGCTATCACCTGATAGAGTTGCCATGCAAGATGCAACGGCTCAAATGGCTCTTCTACAGTTTATGTCGGCAAATAGAAAAACAACTGCAGTGCCCACTACAGTTCACTGCGATCATCTTATACAGGCTCAGGTTGGTGCTGATGCGGATCTTTCAAAGGCAACATTTGACAATAAAGAAGTGTACGATTTTCTTGAAAGCACCTCACGCAAGTACGGAATAGGTTTTTGGAAACCGGGGGCAGGAATCATTCATCAAGTAGTGCTGGAGAATTATGCTTTCCCCGGCGGAATGATGATCGGTACTGATTCTCATACTCCGAATGCCGGCGGTTTGGGAATGATTGCTATAGGTGTTGGCGGTGCGGATGCCGTTGATGTTATGGCGGGAATGCCCTGGGAATTAAAATGGCCTAAGCTTATAGGTGTGAAATTAACGGGGAGATTGAACGGATGGGTTTCCCCTAAAGATATTATTTTGAAACTGGCAGGTATTCTTACCGTGAAAGGTGGAACAGGTGCTATAGTGGAATATTTTGGTGAAGGCACCACATCTATTTCTGCTACCGGAAAAGGCACAATTTGTAATATGGGAGCTGAAATAGGCGCTACTACTTCTGTATTCCCCTTCGATGAGAAAATGGCAGGATATTTAAGGATTACAAACCGTGTTGATGTTGCTGCATTGGCAGAAGGACTTGCAGATGATTTAACAGCGGATAAAGAAGTAGCGGAAAATCCTGAAAAATATTATGACCAGGTAATCGAATTAAATCTCAGTGAATTAGAACCTCATCTCAACGGACCTTTTACTCCAGATAAAGCCTGGGCTATCTCTAATATGGAGCAAGCTGTAAAAGATAATAATTATACCGATCAAATTAGTGTCGCATTAATCGGCAGTTGTACAAATTCTAGTTATGAAGATATTGACAGGGCTGCCAATATAGCAAAACAGGCTCTTGAAAAAGGATTAAAGGCAAAATCACAGTTCACTATTACTCCGGGCTCCGAACAAGTAAGAGCAACCATCGAACGAGACGGTCAACTGGACATTTTAAGTAAATTCGGAGGTCTTGTTCTGGCAAATGCATGCGGGCCTTGTATAGGAATGTGGAAAAGAATGGATATGAAGACAGGTGAAAAAAATACGATTGTTACTTCTTTTAACAGAAATTTTGCTAAAAGAAACGACGGAAATCCAGAAACCCTTGCTTTTGTTGCAAGTCCGGAAATGGTTACTGCTTTAGCAATAGCCGGCAGATTATCCTTCAATCCAATGACCGATCAACTAGAAAATGACAAAGGCGAGAAAGTGAAGCTTAATCCACCAACCGGGGAAGAATTACCTCCGAAGGGATTTGTTTCCGGTGCGGATGGTTTCGTCCCTCCCGCAGATGATGGTTCGGATGTAGAAGTGATTGTAAAACCTGATAGTGAAAGATTGCAATTATTGACACCATTTGATCCATGGGACGGAAATGATATTCATGGACTTACAGTACTTATTAAGGCTAAAGGCAAATGCACCACAGATCATATTTCGATGGCAGGTCCATGGCTGAGATTTAGAGGACACCTGGATAACATTTCAAATAACATGTTCCTCGGTGCTATAAATGCTTATACCGGTGATGCCGGAAAAACCAAAAATATTTTTACCGGCGAATATAAAGCCGTTCCCGATGTTGCGCGTGAATACAAATCCAAAGGTACAAATTGGGTTGTAGTTGGTGATGAAAATTACGGTGAAGGTTCAAGCCGTGAGCATGCCGCTATGGAACCAAGACACTTGGGTGGTAGAGCAATTATTGTAAAAAGTTTTGCAAGAATTCATGAAACTAACCTTAAAAAGCAGGGAATGCTCCCTTTAACCTTTGACAATCCGAATGATTACGATAAGATCCAGGAGAACGATACCGTAGATATAACGGGTCTGACTGAATTGGCTCCGGGTACTCAGCTAAAGCTGGTGATAAATCATAAAGACGGTTCGAAAGATGAAGCTGTATTGAACCATACAATGAATAAATCCCAAATAAATTGGTTTAAGGCGGGAAGTGCATTGAACTTAATTGCAAAAGCAAATAAAAATTAGCTAATAAGAATGGGTTGTCACAAAATATCAAATTTGTCTTTCTCAATTTGATTCAGAATCTCATTTCTCAACATAATCGAACTTCCGGGTCAAGCCTGGAACGATACTTTTGGGACAACTCATTCTAAAATAACGAACTCAATTTTTGCAGAATTAATTTGGTAATTATCGTGACGAAAATTATTTCATGTCACTCACGGGCTTTATCAAAATAAACTTTACTTACTTTTTCGAGAATTTTCCGGATTAATAGGGGTTTCTTTTGCAATCTTTCCGAAATGCGTTTTCCCATATTCTCTTTTCAATTTATTATATAATTTATTAGCCATCTTTTGATTCCCCACATATTCTGCCCGCATTGATTTAATATACAGCGAAAACGCAATTACTTCTTTATCAGGGTTAGAACTGATTACCCCATCTAAATATTGTGGAATTCCGTTAAACGTTGAAAAGCCAAAAGATAATTGCAGAATCCTAGGATCGATAGACCAGAGTATAGAGCTGGGTTTGATTGTCTGGAATGCTTGTTTAATGATTGAAGCATTAATATTCTTTTCTCCAAATATACCTAATTCTATGTAGCTCACCATTAATAAATCTTTAAGCTCCGGGTTTTTTTCGTTATTAATTCGTGTTTGGAGTTTTCTAATAATTGTTGACAAATCAGAATTGCTATCTAAATTTCCGCTATCCAATCCATGCATTATTGAAGCTTGTTTCTGTCTTTTGCCCATATCCGTAATAATTTTATATGCCTCTTGATCAAATTTGTTACGTGAGCCGAATGTTATACTTTTATCGTTATGAACCCTGACTAACTTTTTCGGATTAAAAGTTATAGTTACTTTCCCGTTTTTAGGGATAACAACCGACTCATAATCACCACCACCGTCATAAATATATCTATTTGCATCGGTCCCATTAATAATCCGTCCTGTTTTCTCTATTCCCATTAGTTGATATGCAAAATTTTTATTATGCGTGTTAAATTCTGCCCTAAAAGTACCGTCCAACTGTCTTTTCATATTAACAGGGGCGTTGGAATTAAAATTATTAAAATCTCCAATTATTTGAACATCTTTGAATGAATTAACGTATTGGTTATGCTTTAACCTTACATTCAATTCAATTTTTTTTGTTTTATTTATTAGTACGGGAACATCCGTATGCTCATGATCTACGCCTGAAAATTCAACAAAGTAATAACCTCTCTTATTTATTTTAATAAAATAGTGTCCATTTTTATCCGCTTTTACAGAATTATATACTTTAAGCGACATCGGAGGAATAATGAAAACATCTGCTCTTTTAAGAGGTTTTCCGTTATAGCTTAATACTTTTCCGGTAATTATCGATTGTGCCGATGTATTTAAATTAATGAGAAAAAAAAGTAGTATTACCGAAAAAAGTTTCTTCATTTTAGTTCCTCTTATTTATAATTTGTATCGCAAGTTATTTTTAATATGAGAAAATATCAAATTTATGCTTATTAACGAGTCATTGAAAATCAAAAACTGAATAATAAAAGAATTCTATAATTATTAAAGTCATTTTGAAGAATTTTGTTTCATTCTGAAAATATCCTTTGTTATAATTTGAGCATCAGGATATGACTTATTTTCGAATCATTTTATCGTTAAAATTAAATTTTGACGGAAGGATGCTGTTTATTATGATATCAACAAAAAGGTAGATCCATTTATTTTAATTAGCTATTCATAAACTCAATTTATATTAAATGATATTTCTTAATCCTGCTGTACTATTCGGGCTTCTGGCTGCTTCGATTCCCGTTTTAATTCATTTGTTAAATCTTAGAAAATTAAAACGGATCGACTTCAGCACTCTTGCGTTTCTGAAAGAAATGCAGAAAAACAAAATAAGAAAAATTAAACTTAAACAGTGGCTTCTATTAGCTTTAAGGGTCTTAATAATTTTGTTCCTGGTTACCGCATTTGCGCGTCCAACCTTGAAAGGAATTGCAATCGGCGGAACGACTTCGGCGGCAAAAACTACCGCTGTTTTTGTCTTGGATAATACATCCAGTATGTCGGTTGTAGATGCAAAAGGCTCATATCTTAATCAAGCTAAAGCTACTATGAAACAACTTGTATCGCAGTTGCAGGAGGGTGATGAAGCAGCGCTGATTTTGGTTTCGGATCATGGCAGGGAAGTACTAAAACCGACAAGCAATCTTTCGCAGTTCGTAAAAGAGATAAATGAGGTTCAAATTTCGGATGCAAGCGGAACTCTGCACGAAGCTATTGTTAAAGCCGGTGAAATATTGTCGCATTCACAAAATTTTAATAAAGAGATTTACATACTATCAGATTTTCAATCCGGCAGGTTGTACAATCCAGGTTCCTTATCCGATTTAAGAGAATTATTAAATGACAAAATGCGGCTGTATACTTTCGATTATGCCGGGAAGAAGGTTTTCAACCTGGGAATAGATGCTTTCAAACTTGATACTCAAATATTTGAAAAGGATAAACCCGTTAATTTCAGTGTGACTGTAACAAATTATTCCGAGCAGCCGGCAAATAATATTGTTGTTTCTTTGTACATAAACGGAAAAAGGAGCTCCCAGCAAAGCGTTTCGTTATCTCCCGGTGATTCCAAAGTATTATCGATGCAAGCAGCAGTCTCTGCAACGGGATTTGTAAAAGCATTTGCCGAAATTGAGGATGATGATATACTTCAGGATAATAAGAGATATTTAAATTTTTATATCCCAAAAGAAGTTCCGGTGGTGATCTTTTCTGAAAATAATAAAAGTTCACAATTTGTTGATTTAGCGCTTACCGCGGGCGGGAACGGCGGAACCCTGAAGCTAACCGTGAGAAATTTGAATCAAATTGCTTCGCTGGATTTAACCCAATTTTCTGTGGTAATAATAATTGGTTCGGAAATTACCACCGGGTTAGACAGGTTGAAATCATATGTTCAAAACGGCGGAAGTATTTTTCTAATGCCGGCTGAATCTCCTGATATTCAGAAGTTTAGGAAGATCACAACAGCTTTGGGACTTCCTGCCCCTGTTGGTGTTGTTGGGCAATTAAACGGAGTGAAGAATGCTATTGTATTTGATAAGGTAGATTTTAATCATCCCGTATTTCATGATATCTTTTCCGAAAAGCAGAAAAAAAATATTGTGTCCCCGGAGATTTATCTTCATTATAATATAAAGACTCAAGGTAGGGGAAATGATATAATTTCATTAGTGGACGGATCATCTTTTTTAAGTGAATACAAATTGGGCAAGGGGAAATTATTCCTTTTAAATATTTCGCCGGTATTAAGCTGGTCTAATTTTCCGTTGAAGAGTATATTTGCGCCTCTTATAAATAAGTCGGTGTTTTATCTAGCTTCACCCGGAAGAACATCTACCGATTATCTCGCCGGTAATCCGGTTGACATTAATCTCAGAAACCGGAGTTTACCTCAGATAAAAATAGTTAAGCCGGATAAGTCGGAAGATTATCTGAATTTGGAAAATAAATCAAATACAAATTATATCAATTTTTCACAGACAAATATTGCAGGAACTTATGATGTATTGTCCGGGTCTAAAGTTATAGAAGAGTTTTCGGTTAATACCGATCCGAGAGAATCTGTTACTAAGTATTTAAATGTGAATGACTTTAAGGAATATCTAAAAAAGATAGATTTTAAAGGTAAATTTATTAATGTTAGTAAAGATGCTAACCCTGTTCAAGTTGTGAAGCAATCCCGCTTCGGTTCGGAATTATGGAAGTATTTTATACTGGCAGCTATTATACTGGCTATTATAGAAATGACCATTGCCAGAAATGCTAAAAAAGATAGTTTAGATAATCCTTAAATGAACGTTTTTAGTTTATTGGAAAATCGGGCGGAATAATGAGTGAAGTGAAAAATTATTTGGACTTTACTGTATTTTTAGATTAAATATTAATGACTGAAGATGAATAAAATAATAAATTATATCGTTTGACATTGAAATTTTAAAAAATATTCGCATATAAATGATTAAATGGATACCTAAGAAACAAAAACGGAGAAGAGTAAATTTCAATATATGATAGAAATATCTCAAAAAACAATTGAAAGAGCGATCTTAGTATCTCTAAATACGAAAGATCTAAGTAAGGATTTAGTCGAAGAACATTTGGACGAACTTGAGGAACTTGCGATAACGGCGGGAGCAGAGACTGTATTAAAAATAATTCAAGATAGGTATGCTGCCGATTCTGCTTTTTATATTGGGAAAGGAAAGGCTGAAGAATTGGTGACGCTTGTTGAGATGAACGATATTGACCTGGTAATTTTTGATGATGATCTTTCCCCTGTTCAATTAAGAAACCTGGAAACTCTTATAAACAAAAAAATAATTGACAGGAGCGGTTTAATTCTGGATATATTTGCCTCCCGTGCAAAAACCAAGGAAGCAAAAACCCAGGTAGAACTTGCGCAATTGGAATATATGCTTCCCAGGCTGACGAGGGCATGGACTCACCTTTCAAAACAATATGGCGGTATCGGCACTAAAGGTCCCGGTGAAACACAGATTGAAACAGACCGTAGAATCATCAGAAACAGAATTAGCCTATTAAAAGAAAAATTAAAAAAAATCGAATCTCAAAGGATAACTCAAAGTCAGGGAAGAAAAGATTTCATTCGAATTTCGCTGGTAGGTTATACTAATGCCGGGAAATCAACGTTGTTTAATTTGCTTACAAGAGCAAATGTATTTGCAGAGGATAAACTATTTGCCACTTTGGATTCAACTACACGCTCACTGGAATTCGGGAAAAATCGGAAATTATTAATAAGTGATACGGTGGGTTTTATTAGGAAACTTCCGCCTCATTTGGTTGCATCATTTAAAAGCACTCTTAACGAAGTGCGGGATGCTGATATAATCTTACATGTTGTCGATCTATCGCATCCATATTATGAAGATCATATACATGTTGTTGAAGGGACATTAAAAGATTTGAAGGCGGATAATAAAGCAGAGCTAAAGGTATTTAATAAAATTGACCTGGTCGATGAAAGAAATAGTATAAACTTTATCAGAAACCGTTACAAGAATAGTGTAATTATTTCCGCTGAAAGAGGTATAAATATTTCCGTTTTAAAAGAAAAATTGACGAACATGATTGAGGATGGTTTTGTTGAAGAAAAGGTAGCGTTAGGGATAGCCGAATCTAAAAAGGCCGCAATGATTCATTCACTTGCGGATGTTCTTTCTACAAATTACGAAGATGAAACAATCCACATAACTTACAAAGCAAATAAAGAAAATTCAGAAAAAATAAAAAAAATGGTTTATGAGCAGTAAAAAACTGATTATTGACGGGACATCCCTGACACTCGAAAAAATTGAATATTTTCTAAATCAAAATCCCCGCCTGGTCATCTCAAATGATTCGCGAAAGAAAATTATTAAGGCACGAAACCTTGTTGAAAAATGGGTAGATTCCGGCGAAGCCATTTACGGAGTGACGACCGGCTTCGGTGAGTTTGCCAATGTAAGTATTTCAAAAAAGGACATTAGGAAACTACAGGAAAATCTGATTCTCAGTCATGCAGTCGGATGCGGAGAAAACTTGCCCCCTATGATAGTAAAAATAATGATGCTTTTACGGGTGAATGCATTGGCGAGAGGTTACTCCGGGATAAGGTATTCTACCCTTCAATTGTTGATTGAGATGATGCATAATAATATTATTCCTGTAATTCCGTCTCAGGGCTCGGTCGGGTCAAGCGGCGACCTTGTGCAGCTTGCTCACCTGGTTTTGGCAATGATTGGGAAGGGTAAAGTTCAAATTGTTAAAAATATTTTGGAAGACAATGCTGCAAAATCAAAAATATATTCATCCCAAGCAGCTTTAAAAAAATATCATTTGACTCCTGTAATACTGGAAGCAAAAGAAGGATTGGCGCTAATCAACGGCACACAAATGATGACCGCCTTTGCCTCATATATTGCTATTCGCGCAAAGAAACTTCTCAAAATAGCTGATATTTGTGCATCTCTTTCGCATGAAGCTTTGCGGGCGACCGATAAAGCATTTGATAAAAAGATTCATGAACTGCGCCCGTTTCCCGGACAAATATCTACTGCTTCAAATGTGCTTGCTTTAATTAAAAATAGCGAGATAAGAAAATCTCATCTCAACCATCATAATAAAATTCAGGATGCTTATTCTATACGGTGTGTACCGCAAATTCACGGTGCATCGAGGGATGCTGTAGATTATGTTTGTTCAAGGGTAAAAATTGAAATGAATTCGGTTAATGATAATCCCATAATTTTCCCTGAAACCGGGGAACATATTGAAGGCGGAAATTTTCACGGACAGTCGATGGCGCTGGCAATGGACTTTATGGGAATCGCTTTATCCGAACTTGCAAATGTTTCGGAACGCCGCACGGAAAGAATGGTGAATGGTGCGTTAAGCGGACTGCCGAGGTTTTTAGCAAACAATGGAGGACTAAATTCGGGGCTGATGATAGCTCAATACACTGCTGCAAGTCTTGTTTCCGAAAATAAAGTTTTGGCTCACCCTGCTAGTGTGGATTCTATTCCCACGTCTGCAAACCAGGAAGATCATAATTCGATGGGATCCATTGCTGCGCAGAAGTGTTACAAAATCATGCAAAATCTCGAAAACGTTTTAGCAATAGAATTACTTACTGCTGCTCAAGCAATTGAATTTTTAAAACCGTTAAAACCTGGAAAAGGTACTAGGATTGCTTATAGTGAGATTCGTAAAGTAGTTAAACCCCTGAAGAATGATAGAATTTTACACGAGGATGTGAAAAAAGTAGCAAAATTAATTAAAAAAGATATAATTTTGAACAAGATAGAATCTGCAATTACATTAATTTAAATTAAGAATGTAGATTAAAAAGAATTTATCACTTTCTTTTATAAGCTTTGAAAATATAACATGGAAATAATTTTTTTAATAATAGGATTAATTGTAGGTGCACTTAGTGCATGGCTCATCGCTTCTTTCCGGTATGCAAGTAAAAAAGGAATTCCTCCTGCCGAAGTTGAAGAACTAAAAAATCAAATTAATAATTTAAACATAGAAAAAAGTAAAGCTGAAGAGGGTAAAAAAATCCTTGATGAAAACCTCAAAAAAACTAGTGAAGAATTATCTTCCGAGAGAGGGAAAGTTACTGAGTTAAAATCTGTTCTTTCTACAACAGAAGCCAATTATAAAAATTTAAAGGAAAAGTTGGTTGAACAAAAATCGGAGATAGAAAAACTGCAGGAGAAATTTACTAAGGAATTTGAAAATCTTGCGAATAAAATTTTTGAGGAAAAAGGGAATAAATTCACCGAGCAGAACAAAGAAAAATTAGGAGAAATTTTAAACCCGTTAAGGGAAAGAATTGCAGAATTTGAGAAGAAGGTTGACGAAAGCAGTAAAGAAAGTATAAAGGGACACGCATCACTAAAAGAACAATTAAATATGCTTAAAGATTTAAATCAGCAAGTCACCCAGGAAGCAAAAAATCTTACCAATGCACTTAAAGGACAGACTAAAACACAGGGAAACTGGGGCGAGTTTATTCTTGAAAGTATACTTGAAAAATCCGGACTTGTAAAAGGTCGCGAATATTTGGTCCAGGAAAGCATTACTTCCGAAAGCGGGAAGCGTTATCAGCCGGATGTTCTGATTAATCTTCCGGAGAACAAAACGATTGTTGTCGATTCAAAAGTATCATTAGTTGCTTATGAACGGTTTTCTTCCGCCGAAGATGAGGATGAACGGGCTGCTGCCTTACGGGATCATATCATTTCCATAAAAAATCACATCAAGGGTCTGAGCGCAAAAAATTATCAAAATCTTTATCAAATACAAAGTCTGGATTTTGTCTTAATGTTCCTTCCGGTTGAACCCGCATTCAGTTTGGCGGTACAGTATGATGTATCTTTGTTTAATGATGCGTTTGAGAAGAATATAGTTATTGTTTCGCCCTCAACATTATTGGCTACCTTAAGAACAATCGCAAGTATCTGGCGGCAGGAAAATCAAAATAAATACGCATTAGAAATAGCAAGACAAAGCGGCGCTCTTTATGATAAATTTGTAGGTTTTGTTGATGATTTATCAGCCGTTGGAACAAAGATAGATTCGGCAAAAGACAGCTACTTAAATGCAATGAAAAAACTGAAGGACGGAAGCGGTAATCTTGTAAGAAGAGCGGAGAAGATAAAAAAATTGGGAGCAAAAGCCACAAAATCTTTACCGCAATCTATTGTAGACGGTGCCGATGAGGATGACAATAATTTATTCCTCGATGAGTGACTAAATAATCATCTCAGTAAAATATTTGCAGGATAATTAGTATGTCCGAAAAGAAAAAAATATATTGAAGGGATTTTCAATTTCTGCGATCGTTGGTGTGAAAGATGCGACTTTACGTCAAATTGTTTTTTGTTTACTAATGAATCGAAAATTAAAACATACGAAATATTGAATGATAATCTTCCTTCTGACTATAAAGAAATGTTTAAAAAAGAAATTGAAGAAATAGAAGCCGATATTGATGATTAAAGGCCTTTTATTTTCCCAATACCCACATCCTTCATAACCCCATTATTACAAACTCATCAGGTTTTTTTGTAACGTGAAATATTATTTCCCCATGCGTAGAATCTCATCCCATTTCCTGCTTTGTTACAGGCATTACCGAAAGTCTGTTTCCCTTCTGAACAAGTTTCATGTTTTTCAGTTTAGGATTCTTTTTAATTTCATAAAGTGATACATGATTCTTCAGCACTTTGACCAATTTAATATCAACCATATACCAGGTAGGATTAGCGGGATCGCTCGACGGAAAGAAATGTTTACTGTCCGGGTCAAATTGTGTATGATCGGCGTAACCTTCTTTAACAATCTCGCAAACTCCCACGACTGCAGCCGGGTCTGTATTGCTATGGTAAAATAAAACACCGTCTCCAATTTTCATATCATCGCGCATAAAATTTCTAGCTTGATAATTTCTTACTCCATCCCAGAAAGTTCTTTGGTTTTTACTATTCTTCAAATCTTCAATTGAGAAATTCGAAGGTTCGGATTTTACCAGCCAATATCGTTTTCCCATTTTTTCTCCTGATTGAAATTTATTCTAATAAAAAGATTAGCTGCTTATTAATTTATCAAATTATAATGTATTTAACGATAAGCAAGTATTGAAATTAAAGTGTTTGTGATTAGAAATAATTTCCTTTATTTACTGAGTGATAAGAAAATATAAAAATGTATCACATTTGATTTAACAATGAAGCCTAAAAATCTTTACAAACTGTGCTTGGGTATTTATTCGCCGGCGAGATTGTGAATTTTTAATAAAATATTTAAAATATACTGAAGAAAAGACAGCAGCATTGTTTATTAAATTGATATTCACAACAGTCATTAATATATTAACGCATTGAATATATAACTATGAAAAAAAATTTAATAGCTTTATTTGTAATAATCGGAGTTGTCTATCTTTACCCTCAGAGCGAGGGCAATTTTCAGATTGCACGTTTAAAATATGACGGCGGAGGCGATTGGTATAACGGGCAAACCGAGGAACCAAATCTTCTGAATTTTGTACAAAAGCATACGAATATCCTGG
>CAVVVS010000133.1:0-15061 GCA_963751355.1 uncultured Ignavibacteriales bacterium
GAAATTAGACTATCTATTATAGATAATCTAAAATATATAATTGGTGTGGAAACTGTAAGATTGTTTTTGATAAAGAAAGAAACCAATGAATTAATTGCCGTTGTACAAGACGACAATGGTTCCCATCAAATAAAACTTGCGATGGGTGAGGGACTCACAGGTTATGCTGCTGAACAAAATGAGATCTTAAATATCAAAGATGCCGTATCTGATAACCGTTTCAACCCTTCCTTAGAAATAATTGATGACTTAGTTGTGAAGGATATACTGTGCTTCCCCTTAGCTAATAAAGCGGAAGAAGTACTGGGAGTTGTCCAGCTTATTAACAGTAAAAATGGTGAGTTCACAAAAATAGATGAGAAAGTATTATATTTATTTTCTCCACATATTATTACTTCTTTTGAACGAACTGAAAGATTTGATAAACTTATTCACGATGAACGATGGATATTTCTGGAAAAGTTTTCAAATTTCTTAATACAGGACATCACAACGCCGCTATTAACTATTAAACATTATGCCGATTTCATTAAAAGAAAGAACATTTCTGCAGAAGTAAACCAAGTTCTGGATATGCTAAGCGAACGGGCAAATTGGGATTTCGATCTTCTGCAAGCCACTAAAAATTACGCTTTAGGAAATCAAACAATTCATTTTCAGCAAGTTAATTTGGCTGAAAGCATGAATGAAATACTTGGTCTTTTGGCAGAATATGTTGAATCAAGAAATGTTAACTTATTTAAGAAGTATGAAATTGATGCTCTGGTGAATTTAGACAAGAAAGCTTTCACACAGGTTTGCTTCCAGATAGTGAAGAATGCTTGTGACGCTATGCCCGAAGGCGGCAATATCTACATAGTTACAAAAAAAGGCGACGATGAAGAATATATTAATATTGAAATTAGGGATTCTGGTAAAGGTATATCGGAGGATATAAAAGACAAAATATTTGAACCATTTTTCGTTTACGGTAAAGAAAAACATGCTGGTCTGGGATTATCAATCGTAAAAAAAATTGTACAAGGGCATAACAGTAAAATATTTGTGAATAGTGAAGAAGGAGAGGGCTTAACTTTTAAAATTTCACTGCCCATTGCCCAGCCATTATAAAGCTGCTTATCACTTTTTTATCTTTTATCATGAGGAGAAATGTCCTTCAACTTAATTACAATATTAGGACCTACGGCCACAGGAAAAACAAAATTAGCCTCCCGTTTAGCCGCTGAATTCGATGGAGAAATTATATCTGCGGATTCGCGGCAAGTGTACAAAGGGATGGATATTGGTACCGGGAAAGATCTTGATGATTATTTAGTTGAAAATCAAATAATACCATGCCACCTGATAGACATAATTGAACCGCATAAGGAATTCAATCTTTTCCTTTTCAAAGAATATTTTTCAAAAATATTTATCAATATTAATAACAGAAAAAAGCTCCCATTTCTGGTGGGAGGCAGCGGCTTATACTTGAGTTCAGTACTGCAGTGCTATGATTTGCAAAAAGCAGATTTTAATAAAAATGAATATAATAAATTAAATATGTTGAGTTTAAAACAGTTGCAGGACATATTGCTGGGATTGAATTTAAAACTTCACAATACTACAGACCTTATTAAGAGAGAAAGGATAGTCAAAGCAATTATAATTCAAAAATCGGAAGAGAAACAAATTAAAAAATTTAAGCGCGTAAACTCACTGGTTATTGGGATAAAATTCAGCAGAAATGAAATTAAAGAGAGAATTACGGATCGATTGAAAACCCGTTTGGATTCCGGGATGATAGAGGAAGTACAAAAGTTAATTGAAAATGGGATATCATTTGACAAATTAAATTTTTTCGGTCTTGAATATCGATACATAGGCATGTATTTAAAGGGTGAGCTTAATTATAATGATATGTTTCAAAAGCTAAATAGTGCTATTCATAATTTCGCAAAACGTCAGATGACCTGGTTTCGCAAAATGGAAAGAGAAGGGATAAAAATAAATTGGATCGAGGGACCCGCTTTTGACACAGCCAGAGATATCATCTCAAAAAATATGTTTAACACCAAATTGACAAGTGTTTAAAGCTTGTTTATTTAATACATTCGAATTTCATCATCGATTCCTCAATGAAAACACCCCCCGAAAAAGTAACAAAATATTTAGATAAACAACATTTTAATAATTGGATATTAGAAACTATTCTCCAACAAAATAAAATTAAGATCGCTGTTGTAATACCCGTCATCGAAGAATATCAATTCATATCGCAGCTATTGAATTCTATAGGAAACAATGATAATAAGTACGCCCATGAAACGATTTTTATTTTTGTTATAAACAAACCTGTTTCCTCCGACAAAAAAACAAGAGAGGATAACTTAAAGTGCTTAAATCTATTGCGAAACATTATCGACAAGCATGAGGGAATCGCAAGAAATTACAAGAAATTAAATAGTAATGGTTGGAATATCGGAGTAATCGATTGTTCATCCCCCGGAAAGGAACTACCCGTTAAAGACAGCGGGGTAGGTTTTGCCCGTAAAATCGGGATGGATTTAGCGCTCACTCTTTTTGATTATTCTTCTCCCGGGAAGAACATAATTGTGTGTCTGGACGCTGATTGCACAATTGAGAATAATTATATTACTGAAATAAACAAAGCTTTTAATGAAAGAAAGATTTCAAGCGCGGTTATAAATTTTGAACATGATATTGATAGTTCATCCGAAACAGTTGAGGCAATAATTTGTTATGAAATATTTTTAAGGTATTATGTACTCGGATTAAGATTTGCCGGTTCTCCTTATGCTATTCATACCATCGGTTCAACCATAACGTGTGATCATAAAAGCTATATAAAAATAGGCGGAATGAATAAACGGAAAGCTGCGGAAGATTTTTATTTTTTGGAAAAACTTGTTAAGAATGTAAATGTTGATAAAATAACTTCAACTTCAGTTTATCCGTCCTCAAGAGGATCATGGCGCGTTCCTTTCGGGACAGGACAAAGAGTTAACAGGTTTTTATCAAAGACACAGAATGAGTATTTGCTTTATAATCCTATAGGTTTCTTTCTATTGAAGGATTGGCTGCAGATTTTCAACTCAGATGAAATATGTACCGGTGAGCAATATCTTGAAAAAGCTACCCATCTTGATAAAGATCTTCACCAATTTTTGATAACACAAAATTTTCAGCAAGCATGGGACAAAATATTAAAAAATTCGGGGAGCAGCGAACAGGTAAACTTACAAAAAAAATTTTGGTTCGATGGTTTTAAGACTATGAAGTTAATTCATCATTTAAGAGATTCGGCATATCCGATGATCAATATGTTCGATGCCCTGGATGAATTATTAATGCGAATTGGAATAATTGAAAAAGTTCAAAGGAATAAAACTCCATTGCCCGGGTTAAATATTCAAAAGCAATATTTATACTTGCTGCGTGAATTAGATATGCATTAAATTGAAATCAAATCACACTATGAGTTCGATTAAAGAGATAAAAATCAGTAAATTTTAGTATTAAAAATTAAAGCTTTGGTTTTTATGATAATAAAAAAATCACATGACGAAATAGAAAATTTTCTTGTTGACGCCTCGAACTTCAAAGGTAAATGTGATGCCG
This sequence comes from uncultured Ignavibacteriales bacterium, assembly GCA_963751355.1. Taxonomy (GTDB): domain Bacteria; phylum Bacteroidota; class Ignavibacteria; order Ignavibacteriales; family Ignavibacteriaceae; genus CAVVVS01. The sequence continues at coordinate 3,622 of CAVVVS010000133.1, forward strand.
TATATTTTCCTGAAAATCTTACGGAAATTCAGGAAGTGTTAAGGGAAGCGAATAAAAATAAAACACCTGTTACAATTGCCGGTAACGGAACCGGTTTAACGGGCGCCCGGGTTCCTGAAGGCGGAATAGTTATAGCAACAGATAAAATAAATAAAGTGTTAGAAATCAATCATGAAAAAATGTACGCGATAGTTGAGCCGGGAGTGATATTAGCCGACTTCCAGAGTTTATTGAAAGAAAAGCAATTAATGTATCCGCCTGATCCGACAGAAAAAAATTGTTATATCGGCGGGACTGTTGCCACCAATGCTTCGGGAGAAAAAACGTTCAAATACGGTCCTACCAGAGATTACATAATTGCACTTGATGTACTGCTTGCGAACGGAGAGGTGTTGAAACTTCAAAGAGGTCAACAAAAAGCCTCAGGATACGATTTGGAGTTAAGCACAGAAGAGGGAACTAAATTTAAGTTTAAAGTTCCCGACTACGATATGCCGAATACTAAGAACGCATCGGGTTATTTTTGTAAAAAAGATATGGACGCTATTGAACTTTTCATTGGCTCGGAAGGTACTTTGGGTGTTATTGGCAAAATCAAATTAAAACTCGTTCCGCTTCCTGAAAAAATTATTTCGTGTGTTGTTTTTTTCGATGATGAAAATAATGCTCTTTCTTTTATTCAAAAAGCCAGGGATATTTCTTTTAATACAAAACTGAGAAGAGACGATAGATGCATTGAAGCTTTAGCACTTGAATTTTTTGATGAAAATGCATTGAGATTTCTTTCCGATGAATATCCCCAGGTTCCGCAAAACGCAAAAGCGGGTATCTGGTTTGAGCAGGAAGTTACTGCTGAGAATGAAGAATCATTTTTCGAGTGCTGGGTTGATTTAATAACAAAATGCAGCGGTGACGAAGAAAGCGCCTGGTTTGCGGTAACGGAATCCGATAAAAAGAAAATACAGGAATTCAGGCATGCAATATCGGTAAAAGTAAATGAGTATATGTCCGGTAAAAGTTTTAAGAAATTGGGCACCGACGCTGCTGTACCGGATGATGCATTTGAGCAGTTTTATTTCTTTTGTAAAGACCTGGTTGAAAAAAATGACATCGATTACGTTAATTACGGTCATTTCGGAAATTCTCATATGCATTTGAACTTACTTCCTAAAAACGATGAAGAGAATAAGCTTTGCAAAGAGATCTATCACACTATTTGTTCCCGGGCAGTTAAATTAGGTGGAACGGTTTCAGCAGAACACGGTATCGGAAAATTCAAAACAGACTATCTATTGGAAATGTACGGAAAAGAAAATATTGAAAAGATGATAAACTTAAAGAAAATTTTTGATCCGAATTTCATCTTAGGACGGGGGAATATATTCAAACCGGAAACCTAATAGTTTAATAAATACCTCCCCGCAATTCCTTTTTTAATTTTTTATATTCAGGGCAGTATTCTGCAACTAAAGCCCAAAATTTTTTTGAATGATTCATTTCCCTGCGGTGACAGAGTTCATGAATTATTACATAATCTATCACGTCATTATTGTATCTCATTAATTTATAGTTAAAAGATAAATTTCCACGCGTAGAACAACTCCCCCACCTTGTTTTTTGTCCGCGTATTGTTACCCTGTTAATTTCAATATTATATTTATTGGCTAATTCATAAGCCCTGTTAACCAAATGATTTCTTCCTATCTGCTTTAACCACTTATCATAAATAACTTCACTTGATAAGGAGCTTCCGGCAGGACTAATGATGCACAATTCGTTCTCCTTGATCGAGGCTTGATGGTTTTTTGCAAATAATTCATATTCATGCCTGACTTCTAATTCCTTTCCCAGGAATAAAAATTCAGGTGATTTGTTTACCTTCGGAGCTAAGTGTTTTTTAATCCAATCAGCTTTCTTAAGTAAAAATTTTTCTGCTTCCTTTAACTCATAACCGCGCGGAATTATTAATTCCAGTTCGCTGCCGTGACTAATCTGCAGGCGCATGTATTTTGCTATTTTACTATAACGAACTTTATAAGTTATTTCTTCATGCTGAATCCTGATCGAACGGGTAATATATGGAGTATTCTTTGCCAACTATTCGTAAACTTTGCCTGATTAATTTCGACAGATTTGTTATATAATTTTTTCTTTTAGGGATTATAAACAAATCAGTTTTGGTTTTAAACTTTTTTGTAAGTAGTCTTTTCCTTAGAATCCTGAAGAACAATTCCTATAGCAGTTAAGCGGTCTCTGATCTTATCAGCAAGAGTATAATTTTTTTCATTTTTCGCCTCACTTCTAAGATTTATAAGAAGTTCGATTAGTTCGCTTTCAAGACTTCCGTCACTAACTTTGTTCAGATTTTCAAAATTCAATATCCCTAATACACCTTGAGCAGTTTTTTCAAGGAACGTTTTTGCATGAATGTAAAATGCTTTATCAATATGTTCATTCTCCGATATGGTTCTATTTACGTCGCGTACAAAATCAAAAATTACTGCCGTAGCCTGCGGTGTATTAAAATCGTCATCCATCGCTTCTTCAAATGCATTCACATAGCGGTTGAAATCGAATCCCAGAACAGAGCCTTCATTATCATGTTTTAATTCTTCCTCAATTTTTTCTGCAATGTTTACTAATTTTTCCAATCCCTTTTGAGCGGATTGAAGAAATTCCTCACTAAAGTTCAAAGGTCCTGCATAATGAGTCTGTGCAAACGACATTCTAATTGCCTCTGCTGAATATGTCTTCAAAATTTCTCTTGCAGTAAAAAAATTACCAAGCGATTTTGACATCTTTTCATTATTAATATTCAGAAATCCAAAATGCATCCAGTAATTAACAAATTTTTGACCGGAAGCTGCCTCGCTTTGTGCAATCTCATTCTCATGGTGTGGAAATATCAGATCATTTCCTCCTGCATGAATATCAAAGGTATTTCCCAAATGTTTGCAGCTCATGGCGGAGCATTCGATATGCCAGCCCGGTCTTCCCTTACCCCAGGGGCTATCCCATGACGGTTCCCCTTCTTTTGCTTTTTTCCAAAGAGCAAAATCCAGCGGATTCTTTTTCTCTTCATTTATTTCTATTCTTGAACCGGATTCCAATTCATCGATTTTCTTTCCGCTGAGTTTTCCGTAGCCGTTAAACTTTGATACATTATAGAAAACGTTTCCGTTTACATTGTAAGCAAGACCTTTTTCTTCAAGATTTTCCACCATGCTTATTATGTCATCCATATGTTCGGTTGCTTTAGGATAAACATCGGCTTCTTGAACTCCGAGCCTTTTAATGTCCTCTAGAAACGCATCTATAAACTTAGACGTAATTTTAGTAGTATCGATTTTTTGTTCATTCGCCTTTTTAATAATTTTATCTTCTACATCGGTTAGGTTCATTACATACTTAACATTATATCCCTTATAAATTAAATATTTGCGAATAATATCACCCATAATGAATGAACGTGCGTTCCCGATATGAAAATAATCATAAACTGTAGGTCCGCAGTTATACATATGCACATTCGGCGGATTAATGGGCTTAAATTCTTCTTTTTTCTTACTTAATGAATTATAGATTTTCAGCATTCTATTCTTATTGTTTATTTAATATTGAATTTTTACATCTGCAAGATAACCATTTTACAAATGAATTTTAACCATACATAGCTAAATGTGAACTAAATGTGTTATCAATTTGTTAATTAATTAAATTATAAAAGAATTATAACTTGGTAATACTGTATTAATTTATCTTTTATTAAAATAATATAAAAGAGATACATAAATGGGAGTATTTATTGCGACTATTATAATATCGGCGTGGTTTCTGCATTTACTTTATTCACTTGCATTTGTACGGATTGACCTTACCAATCCCTTATTTTATTTTAACATTTTACTGCAGGGATATCTTTTTACCGGCTTGTTCATCACAGCACACGATTCAATGCACGGTACTTTGAGCAAGAATCAACGGATAAATAAATTTTTTGGACAATTGTCTGCATCTTTATTTGCATGCATGTCTTATCGCAAGTTAACAGCTAATCATTTTATGCATCATAAAAAACCCGGTACCGAAAACGATCCGGATTTTTCAATAAAGAGCCAAAACTTTTTTGTTTGGTGGGTAACCTTCATATTCAGGTATTTAACAGTTATCCAAATAATTTGTATGGCGGCAATTTATAATGTTTTAAAATTTTGGTTTAACGAGATAAACATAATATTCTTTTGGGTAGTTCCTGCAGCTTTAAGCACGTTTCAATTATTTTATTTCGGCACATACTCCCCGCATAAAAAACCTCACGAAAATTTTATGCAGCCTCATAAGGCAAGGACTCAAAATAAAAATCATCTGTGGGCAATGTTAAGCTGTTATTTTTTCGGTTATCATTTTGAACATCATGAATATCCGCATGTTCCGTGGTGGAAGTTATATAAAGTCAAATAGATTTTTCAAACACAAATGAAATTAATCTTGGTATATCTTTATTATCAAGATCATACCATTCTTTTAATTCCACTATTTTGAATTTATTATCGGAAGCTGCTTCTATATAATCCGATACGTGGTGCACATATACTTCCAACTCTTCGATTCCGTTTTCGGTTTCATATCTTGCTTTGCTTCCCAGGTATTGTTTAAAAGGATGAAGTTCGCAAATATAAAATTTACCGTTATTTTTTAGCTTTTGAAAAGCTTCACGAAAAACGAAGCCGAGTTTTGATATATGTTCCAAAACTAAACTGCACGAAATAAGATCTGCATAATTATTATTAATATTCCAGGCTTCGTTTAAATCTGCATATTTAAACACAACTTTATCCGATTTTATCTTTTTACGGGCTTCGGCAAGCATTTTATCGGAAAAGTCTATAGCAGTAATCTCACCGGCTTTTTCAAGAAGCCATTCCGTATTTTTCCCTGTACCGCAGCCTAATTCTATTACAGTTTTAAAGTCATAGGTTGACAACGTTTGTTTTGCGGCTTTTTTTTCCAAATCGCGCGTTTTGTTTTCAACGGAATCATAATTTGGAGCCCAAGCATTATATGATTCGTATACAGTTTTTTTCATATTAAATTTATTAATATTGAAGGAATAAATTATGCTATCCGAAATGATTCGAAAGAATTTTAATAATCTTATTCAAACTCTTCATCCTATTTTTTATTCTTTTAGAAACTTAAGTAAGAGTATCTTTAAAAATAGGGATTTATGGTTGTGAATGATAGTTGTATAAATCCATTTAAAATATATTCAAAATAAAAGAAGCAGACTTAATTTAACACCCAAAAATATTATTAATCTACCTGGCATCAACAGAAAAAGCTTATGCTTTCAACTTATTTATCATGTTCTGAAAATCTTCCGGAAGTTCGGAATCAAACCGCATAAACTCCTTTTTGTGGGGATGAAAAAAGCCGAGAGTTTTAGCATGCAATGCCTGCCTTGGCATAATTTCCAGAAGATTTTGAAGCCGGCTTTTCATTTTCGGAAGAGTTGAACCGTAAACAATCTGCGTACCGCCGTAAGTTTTATCCCCGAAGATCGGATGATTTATGCTTGATAGATGCACCCTTATTTGATGGGTTCGTCCTGTTTCCAAATTCAATTTTAAGTGTGTTGTAAACTCGAACTCTTCAACAACTTTATATAAAGTTGTTGCATTCTTTCCCACTGAATCGCTTGTTGTAAATTTCTTCCGATCACTTTTACTGCGAGTAATAAAAGAATTGATTCCACCGTCTTTTTTGTCGAATAAACCCCAGCAGACAGCCCGGTATTCACGCTCAGTAGTATGCTTTGAAAATTGAGCCGCAAGCTGTGCATGTGTCCAATCATCTTTGGCAACTACGAGCAGGCCGCTTGTATCCTTATCAATTCTATGAACGATTCCGGGCCGCCCCGGTTGATTATTTGCACTCAGTTTTTGAGTATGATGAAGTAAGGCATTTACTAGAGTGCCGGTGTAATTTGCGTAAGCAGGATGAGCAACCATCCCGGCAGGTTTATTAACAATAAGGAGAAAATCATCTTCGTAAACTATATTTAAAGGAATTTCCTCGGGCTCCACAAATTCAGGTTTAGGTGAAATAGGATGCGATGCTTCAATTATATCTCCCGGTAACACGGGATAACTCGCTTTTACGAATTTACCGTTTACGGTTACAAATTTTGCTTCAATTAATTTTTGAACTTTGGAACGGGTAGCATTTTCGATTGAACTGGTTAAAAAAATATCGAGGCGTTCTTTCTTTTTCCCGGGGGGGATTTCAAAGCGGTATTTCTTCTCCGTTATCAGGTTTGCCATCTTTCAAGTTTTCTTTTTTATTACTTTCAGAAGGTACATCTTGTATATTGTCGTTCTCTTCTCTGGGAGGATCAACTTCGGCATAGGCTCCTCCGGTTTCAACGGCTAGTTCATCGCCATCTTTCCTCTCAGCAGACTTCTGGTATTGCTGATAAAATATTAGTAATAAAATAACACCAACAGAAACAGATGCGTCTGCAAAATTAAAAACAGGCCACCTGTCGAACTCTCTACCGAAAATACTAAAATGAAAAAAATTAAAATCCAGAAAGTCTACCACTCTACCGTAAAAAAGCGGGGCATAATGATAAAATACTCCATAGAACATTCTATCGATCAAATTACCTACGGCGCCACCTAAGATTAAAGCTACCGAAAGTCGTATACCAAATCTTTGATTTCTGATTTTGTACAAGTACAAAACTAATCCAATACTGGCAACCAAAGAAAATAGTGAGATCCAAAATTTCAAATGTGTTCCCGGATCGAATCCGAATGCCATACCCGGATTCTCAATAAAAGTTATTCTAAAGAAATTTCCGATTACAGGGATTCTTTGACCTTCGTACATTCCCCTGTGCGTAATGTTTAAAAAAGGGATAGAAAAACCCTTAATGATAAGTTTCGAAGCTTGATCGATAATAACAATGAATAGGGAAACAAATAAAACTCTCAAACTATTCCTTATTTTCTGCTAAATAATGTTCGATAGAAGGAGCTGCTTCATTATTTTCGACTTTTCGTCTGTTAATAGCAAAAAGAAGCAAAACAACCCCTGCTGTAACAGAAACGTCGGCAAAATTAAATACGTAATGACCGAACGACCGGTTAAAAATAAATAAATTAATAAATTTAATGTCGAAAAAATCAACTACCTTCCCGTAAAACAAAGGAGCATAGCCGTAAAAAAAACCGTAAAAAATCCGGTCTATCAAATTTCCGAATGCTCCCCCCAGAATAAAGGCTAATGAAATTCGTAAAGATAATTCACGCTTACGATTTATATATAGGAAAATCAGCAGGGCGAAACTTGCAAAGATCGTAACAATAGAAATAAGTAGTTTATATTGTTCGCCAAAAGAAATTCCGAAAGCAATACCCGGGTTTTCAACAAAGGTTAGATTAAAAACGTTACCTATTATATGAATGGGAGAGCCTTCAACAAGGCCGGCACTTCGTAAGTTTAGAAACGGTATATTTATTCCCTTAACAAATAATTTCGTAACCTGATCAATAATAACAATTACAAATGATATAAATAGGACTTTCAAACTTATCCTTTATTTTCAATTACTATGTTAAGAATTTCACGTAAAATTTGCTAAAATTCTCAAACACTTTTGTAACTTCACCTTTTTTCCTGTTTCTGCTTAATAGGAAGACAAAGTTGACTGTGCGGCACGGCTTCTAACCGGGCTTTGGGAATCAGAGGGCAAGTTTCGCAAAGATGATGCGGATTTTCAATACATTCAATACAAATACCGTAAGTACCTGCATCTATTCGTTTCAAAGCATCCTCTAGGTATCCTAAAAATTTGTTTTCTCTTTGTGCGTATAAGAAAGTTTTTTCTCTTTCCATGGCATCCGTACCTTGTTCAGCCATATGCAAAGAATAGGGGGAGTTTTCATTTATGTACTCTCCTGTTGTAGGATCCAGCATTTGTTCTTTTAGGTTTTGAAGCTGATCAATAATCTCATCGCGTTTAGCCAGGATTATCTCTCTGAAATGTTCAAGATCTTTCTTACTATAACCTTTAATTTTCTCCAAAGCTTTGGCTCTAGTTTCTGCTGCACTCATAGTTTCGGATTTAACCTCGGTAGTCTCTTCCTTCTTTTTTGTTGTCTTCTTATTCATGTGTGTAGTTCGTTCCGTTCTTTTCTTAGTAGATTTAGTTTTCTTTGAATTATCACTTTTAGAAGCTAATGTTTTTTTAGCAGCTTTTTTTGACGCAGCAGAATTAGTTGTCTTTTTAACAGCAGTGCTTTTTCTAGTTTTCTTTTTGGCTTCCGGCGGTTTTGTTTTTGATGATTTAGCTGAAGCCTTTTTAGTTTTCGCACTTTTTGTTACAGATTTTTTTGCCATTACTTGGTCTCCTTTTTTTAGGGATTAACCTTTTCTATTTGAATGGAGCATTCATACTCCCCTATTTTCCATTCCTGAGTAAAGTTACCATTAAATGCACTGCTGGATTCTACCCGGTCAGCCAGTGTTTCATTAGCAATGTAATCATTAAAAGAATTCACTGCGACAATTAATTTATCGCCGCTGTTATATTTTATATTTATTCTATCGGTAACCTCAAAACCGGCATCTTTTCTCATATTTTGTATCCGGTTAACAAATTCTCTCGCTAGCCCTTCCTGAATTAGTTCGTTATCCAGTTCTGTATCGATTGCCACTGTTACGCCTTCTTCACTTTCAACCACCCAGCCTTGTATTTCCGAATGAATAATCTCCACATCATCTTTTGTAATTGTAGCTTCTTCGCCTTGAATATTCAGAGTAATATTTTCTCCGGATTCAATTACCTCAATTTCTTTTTTACCAAACTGCTTTATAGCGTTTGCAACCGGGTTTACTTTCTTACCAAATTTTGGTCCAATAGATTTGAAGTTTGCCTTCGCAGTTTTGTTAACAATTCCTGAGTCATCATCCAATACAATCAGATCCTTAATGTTAACTTCATCTAAAATTACATCCTTCATCTGATTAAGAGCATCCTTCTTAGAGTTTTCAACGACTACCATTATTTTCTTCAAAGGTTGTCTGACTTTAAGATTGGACTTTGCTCTCATCGTCCTTGTAAGATATACAACTTTTTGAGCAATTTCCATTTTATCTTCGAGTACCTTTTCAGAGTATGAAGGGATTGGGAAATCTGCCAAATGTACAGATTCAAAATTTTCTTTTCTGGTTTCGGAATTGAGATTCAGATAAATATATTCCGAAAGGTAGGGCACAAATGGTGCCGACAGTTTAGCAATATTGATTAAACACTCGTACAATGTCTGATACGCAGAAAGTTTGTTGGAATTCATTTCCGATTTCCAAAAACGTCTTCTGCTTCTTCTTACATACCAGTTGGAAAGATGATCTATGGTAAATGATGCTACAGCCCTGGCAGCCCGGGTAACATCGTAATTATCCATTAACTCTTCATATTCTTTGATTAAAGAATTTAATTTTGAAATAATCCATCTGTCAATTTCGGATCTTTTTTCGTATGGTACCAGTTCTTCTTCATACTTAAATTCGTCAATATTAGCGTACAAAGTAAAGAAAGAATAAGTATTTAACAAAGTTCCGAAAAATTTTCGCTGTACTTCCACTAATCCTTCTTCATCAAATAAAGTCGGCCTCCAGGGCGGACTGTTAGTAACCAAATACCATCTGGTTGCATCGGCACCGTATTTATCAAAAAGTTCAAAAGGATCAACTGTATTACCTTTTGACTTCGACATTTTAAGTCCCGCCTTATCAAGAATTAATTCATTAACTATAATATTCTTGAATGCTACGTTGTCGAATAACATTGTGGCAATAGCATGCAAAGTATAGAACCACCCGCGTGTCTGATCAATACCTTCACAAATAAAATCTGCGGGGAAATAATTATTTTCAAATAATTCTTTATTTTCGAATGGATAATGATATTGTGCAAAAGGCATAGAGCCGGAATCGAACCACACGTCGATAAGCTCGGGTGTTCGCCTGAATATTTTACCGTCTTTTTCAAAAACAATTCTATCAACATATGGTTTATGAAGATCAATATCCTTCAGCTCTTTGACACTAATTCTTTTACCATTTTCCTCGACAAAGCCTTCCTTCAATTCTTCTATACTGCCTATCGCAAACATATCGCCGTCATCACTTACCCAGATAGGAAGAGGAGTTGCCCAGAACCTGTCACGCGAAAGAGCCCAGTCTTTATTTTCTTCCAGCCAATTTCCGAATCTGCCTGCTCCAACTTCGGGGGGCTGCCAATTAATAGTTTTGTTAAGCTCAACCATTCTGCCGGCAATTTGAGTAGTTCTAATGAACCATGATTCGCGTGCATAATAGATAACCGGAACATCCTCGTGCCTCCAGCTGAACGGATAAGAGTGCACTATTGTTTCTTTCTTGAAAAGTTTGGATTCGGCTTTTAATTTTGCAATAATTCCTTTGTCGGCATCCTTTACAAATTGCCCGGCAAAGTCCGTTACTTCTTCGGTAAATAATCCGCCCCTTGTTACCGGCTGCAGCATAGGTAAATCATATTTCTTTGAAAGTTCGTAATCATCTGCACCGAATGCAGGTGCGATATGAACTATACCGGAACCGTCTTCGGTACTAACAAAATCTCCGAGAGTTACGAAAAACGCTTTTTTATCTACTTTTACGTAATCAAACAATTGTTCATACTCAACACCTTCTAATTTTTCTCCTTTAAATTCTTCCAGTATTTCATATTCACCTTCGATTATTGACAATCGTTCTTTAGCAAGAATTATCTTGTTCCCGCTGGAATTAATCTTTACGTAATCAACATCTTTTCCTACAGCCAGGGCAACATTCGAAATAAGTGTCCAAGGAGTAGTTGTCCATACCAGGAAGTATTCGTCTTTTCCTTCAAGTTTGAAAAACACATAAACCGACGGATCCTTTGTTTCCCTGTAGCCGAGAGCTAATTCGTGTGATGAAAGTACGGTTTCGGATTTTGGATCTTGCGGGACAATCTTATAATCTTTATAAATTAGACCTTTATCGAATAAAGTTTTTAATGCCCACCAAACAGATTCTATATAATTGTTATCCAGTGTTATGTACGCAGAATCAAGATCGATCCAGTAAGCCATGCGGGTTGTCATTTTTTCCCACAAATCCAGATAAGTAAAAACCGATTCTCTGCAAGCTTTGTTGTAATTTTCTATACCGTATTCAACAACTTCGCTTTTATGTTTTATACCAAGTCTCTTTTCAACTTCAATTTCAACCGGTAGCCCATGCGTATCCCAACCGCCTTTTCTTTCCACTCTATAGCCCTGCAGTGTTTTATAGCGGCATACAAGATCTTTCAGGGTTCTTGCCATTACATGGTGAATGCCGGGCTTACCGTTAGCGGTCGGAGGAC
>CAVVVS010000134.1:0-56669 GCA_963751355.1 uncultured Ignavibacteriales bacterium
CGAACCAGGTGCAGGTAATTTTTTGAAGTTTCCCCTTTCGTCCATAATGTGTTTCTTGTCCGGCTGAAAAAGGTTACCAACTTTGTTTCGAAGGTTTTTAGTAATGCCTCTTCATTCATGAAGCCTAACATTAATACTTGCCCGTTATTTTGGTCAACTATAACTGCAGGAATAAGTCCGTTCAACTTATCAAAATTTAGTATAGATATTTCTTCTTTTTTCAAAATAATTATTCCAATAATAAATTTAAATTTGCATTATAAAACAATTGAGGTTTTTTTGATTAGTGCATCAGTAAAGCTCACTGTTAACCGGATCAGGTTTTCACCGAAAAGAGAAGTCACTGATTTCACGAATTAAATTCGAACAACTACTCCTTTTTGATCAAGATATTCTTTTAAATCTTTTATGGGTAGAATATTAAAATGAAATAAACTTGCCGCAAGGCATGCATCCACATTAGCTTCATCAAATGCTTCTAGAAAATGTTCCTTATTTCCTGCACCTCCGGATGCAATTACCGGTACGGAAACCGTTTTTGTTAACTCTTTCAAAAACTTCAAGTCATATCCTTCCTTGGTACCGTCCTTGTCCATCGACGTGAGCAAAATTTCACCTGCTCCTAAATCGACTACTTTTTTACACCAATCCAATCCTGTTAAACCGGTTTCTTCTCTCCCGCCTTTAACATAAACCTTATATTCACTTCCATTAAATTTTATATCAATTGCAGCCACAACAGCCTGACTGCCAAACTGTCTCGAGGCTTCTTTGATTAAATTGGGATTTTTCACTATTGCGGTGTTAAGGGAAATTTTATCGGCACCCGACTTTACAAGAGCTTCAATGTCTCTTATTTCCGAAATGCCGCCGCCGACTGTAAATGGAATCCGAATAGCTTTTGCCACATCTTTGACTAGCGATATCAAAGTTTTTCTTTTTTCGGCGGACGCAGTTATATCCAGGAATACAAGTTCATCTGCTCCTTCTTTAGAATATCTTTCAGCCAATTCAACGGGCGAGCCGGCATCAACCAAATTTACGAAGTTTGTACCTTTGACAACCCTTCCGTCTTTTACATCCAAACATGGTATTATTCTTTTACAAAGCAAGTTGAGCCAACTCCTTTAAATCAATTTTATCTTCATATATGGCTTTGCCCACAACCACCGCATAAATGTCAATTTCATTTAATTTTTGGATATCGCTCATGTCTTTTACACCGCCGGAGGCGATAAGTTTAATACCGGGATATTTAATTAATATTTTCTTGTACAAGTCAATATTAACGCCTGTAAGCATACCGTCCTTAGAAATATCGGTGCACAAAAATTTGTTAATTCCAAGCAATTTACAATATTCAATATGAGAGTATAACGATATTGTTGTTTCTTCGGTCCATCCGCTTATGCGGAGTTTTTCATCTTGAACATCAATAGCCGTAATAATATTTTCAGGCAGATGCTTTTTAATAATTAAATTAAATTCATCTTTATTTTTAACCGACACGGAGCCTAAAATGATATAGTCAACTCCGGAATTAATAATTTCAGCGGATGTTTTTACATCTCTAATTCCACCGCCGAATTCTATTTTCAATTTTGTCTCAGATTTAATATTCTTAACCAATTCCGCTACTGTTAGCTTACCGGTTTTTGAACCAAGCAAATCTACTATATGAATAAGATTGAAACCTAGTGATTCATATAATTTAGCCTGCTGTAAAGGTGAATTTTTATAATAAGTAACATTATCAAAATCTCCTTTGGATAAGCGGACAATCTTATTATCGTATATATCTATCGCAGGAATAATAATCATAATTCAATAAAATTTTGTAAAAGTTTTAATCCTGTGTCACCCGATTTTTCGGGATGAAATTGTACTCCGTAATAATTTCCTTTTTCCATTGAAGCCGAAAAAGTCGTGTTATTATCAGCGGTTGAAGTGGTATGTTCTGTTTTGGGAATGTAATATGAATTGGCAAAATAAAACCTTTCGCCGCTTTTTATGTCTCGAAACAATTTGCTTTCCAAAGTCAGCGAGATATCGTTCCACCCCATATGCGGCACTTTAGTTTTTGTTGAATCAAACTTTTCAGCTCTGCCCGGGAAAATACCCAAACAAGATATATTTCCTTCGGTAGAAAAGTCTGCCAATAGTTGCATACCCAAACATATTCCCAACAGAGGTTTTTTAATTACCTTAAGAACATTAAACAGACTTAACATATGTATTCTTTGGATGGCATACGAAGCTTCGCCGACGCCGGGAAAAATTACATGATCCGATTTGCAAATTTCCACCTCGTTGTTCGTAATTATATATTTCTGTCCGAGTGCCTCCAATGCATTTGCCACCGAAGCAACGTTACCCGCACCGTAGTCTATTAGCGCAATCATAACACTCCTTTTGTTGAGGGAAGCATACCCTCATTCCGTTCATCCAATCTGCATGCTTCGTTTAATGCTTTTGCAAATGCTTTAAATATTGCCTCAATTTTATGATGATCGTTTTTTGCCTTTGCTCTTATATAAATATTAGCTTTTAATCCCGAAGCTAAGCCTCTAAAAAATTCTTCAGTTAATTCCGTGGGGAACTCACCTACTTTTTCTCTTTCAAACTTTACCTTAAAATTCAAATAGGTTCTACCGCCAAGATCAACGGCACACCTTGCAATTGCATCATCCATGGGCAGAAAATAGCCGTATCGTTTGATTCCGACTTTATCTCCCAACGCTTCACTCAATACATTACCTAAAGTAATTCCGACATCTTCGACTGTATGATGTTCGTCCACATGCAAATCACCTTTAACATCAACGTTAAGAATTATATTTGCATGCTTGGCAATTTGTTCCAGCATGTGATCAAAAAATCCAATGCCCGTATTTATAATTGATTCTCCTTGTCCGTCTAACGACACTTTGACTTTTATATCAGTCTCTTTTGTCTGCCTGTGACCCGAGGCTGTTCTAAGCTTAGTTAAAAGAATATTAACTGCTTCTTCGAAATTATTTATCTTTGTTCCCTTTTTTACAACAATGGCAAATTCTGAATCGCTGTTTTGAGTAGTAAGCAAATATAGTTTATCTGTTTCCGATATATCCGAGTTATTTAATTTCAAACCTTCTAATTTAAGAACCTTTTTTAATACATCATTATTAAGGTTATCAAAATCTTTAACTTCAAGAATTAAATTCCTTTGAGATAATTGCTTCAACCCGGAAATTATTCCTTCGGAAATAGGAGAAAACAATTTTAAAAACTCTTTATCTATTATAACCTTGTTCATCATTCGCCGCATAAAATTTTTTCTAATATTACAATAAGCTAAAAAATACGTTTAATTTCATCCCAAAGAATGTCATTTTCCTCTTCATTTCCAATCGATATCCTCAGGCATCCATCCAATTTGGGTTGAGAACTTCTATCTCTAACAATAATACCCCTTCCGGCTAATTTTATTTGAACATCTTTAGCGTCATCAAATTTTACCAGTAAATAATTTGCATCCGAAGGAAAAACCTTCTTAACAGCTTCCAGACTCTCAAGTTGATTCTTTAATCTTTCACGCTCTCTAATAATCGATTTTACGTATAAGTTTTTTAACTCGAAATTCATCAGTGCCGATTTAAGGGCATAGCGGGTTAAGGAATTTATATTATACGGAGCTTTAACATTGAATAAAAGATTAATTATTTCAGGCTGTGCAACGCAATACCCCAGCCTGATTCCTGCTAAACCCCATGCTTTTGAGAACGTCCTTAAAACTACAAGATTCAGATAGTTTTTAATTTCATCTACCAATGTACCTTCAATAGAAAAATCAATATATGCTTCATCTACAACAACTATTGAATTGAACTTTTCACATATTGCCAAAACATCATTTTTGTTGAGAAGATTGCCGGTTGGATTATTCGGTGAACAAAGGAAGATCATTTTTATATTGTCGTCAAAGCTTCTTTCTATTTCATCGAAATCTATCTGAAAATCATCGTTTAGTAAAACACTAACCGTCTCGACATTATTAATGTCGCATGCAACTTTATACATTCCGTAAGTCGGTTCGGGAATTATTACCTTGTCTGTTAAAGGCTCACAAAATACTCTTATCAGTAAATCAATCACTTCATCTGAACCGACACCAAAGAAAAGATTTTCAGGCTGTAATGAATAATAATTGCCAACCATTTCGCGTAGATCTTTTTGATGGGGATCCGGATAACGGTTCAATTTAAGAGCATCTATTTCATTAAATGTTGAGCCCCAGCTATTTTCATTGGCATCGAGTAAAATACCCTCGCTGCTTTCATATATATCCCGCGCCGATGTATACGGTTTAAGATTCAAAATATTTTTTCTTACTAAAGTTGTAATTTCCATGATTTATTTAATTTAAATTTTTTATTTATTTCAATCTAATTTGAACAGCGTTTTTATGTGCATGAAGCGACTCCACTTCGGCAAGAGTTTCAACGGTTTCTGAAATATTTTTTAATCCATCCTTAGTCAGATTTTGAAATGTCATGGATTTCATAAACATTTCAACATTGACTCCGCCGAATGTTTTTGCATATCCGTAAGTCGGCAATGAATGATTTGTACCAGAAGCATAATCACCGACACTTTCCGGCGAATACTCTCCGAGAAATACCGAACCGGCATTAAAAATTTTTGATCTGTATTTTTCCGGATCATTAACATTTAATATCAGATGTTCAGGTGCATACCTATTACTAAAGCTTAAAGCTTGATCAATATTATCGACAACTAGCACAAAGGAATTTTCAAGAGCCCCGGATGCTAGTTCTTTTCTCGGCAAATTCTCAATTTGACTGGTAATTTGTTCTTTAATTATTTCTGCGTTCTCGATTGACGTTGTTACAAGTACCACTTGTGAATCCGCACCGTGTTCTGCTTGAGAAAGAAGATCGGCGGCAACATAGGAAGAATCGGCATTCTCGTCGGCAATCACTAAAACTTCACTCGGTCCAGCAGGCATATCAATTGAGCCGCCGGAAGCATCAATACTTACCAAAAGCTTTGCCGCGGTAACATATTGATTACCGGGTCCGAAAATCTTATTCACTTTAGAAATTCCATCTCCTCCGTATGTCATCAAACCAACCGCTTGAGCACCGCCAATTTTGTAAAATTCATTTATCCCGCACAGCTTCGCGGCATATAACAAGGGGGCATTGATTTTTCCGTCCTTAGACGGAGAACAAACTACTATTCTTTTACAACCTGCAATTTTAGCAGGAATCCCGAGCATCAACATAGTTGAGGGAAGTACCGCATTTCCCCCTGGAATGTATAAACCAACGTTTTCAATAGCTCTGAATTCTCTTGAACAATTTACTCCGGGCATTGTCTCGATAATATATGAACCGGGTAACTGTTTTGAATGAAACCTTTCAATGTTTTGTGCGGCTGTTTGGAGTGCCGTTTTTACTTCGGGCTCAAGGGTTTGTTCGGCTTCGTCAAACTCTTCATTGGTAACCAGCAAATTTTCATCTTCAAATCCGTCGAATTGCCTGGCATATTTTAATGCCGCTCGAATTCCATTTTGTTTAATATCTACCAGAATCGGTTTTACAATAGCATTGATGCGGTCGAAATCGATAGCGGGTCTTTTCGTTAAGTCGTTTAATTCTTTATTCGAAAGTTTATTGGCGAAATATGTTTTCATACTATCATGTTCTCAATTGGTAATAAAATAATACCTGAAGCTCCGGCAGCTTTCAAATCATCTATGATTTGCCAAAACTTATCCGATGGAATAACTGCGTGTACCGCCAGCATATTTTCATCCGCCAGATGGAGAACTGTCGGACTTTTTAAGGAAGGAATGAGACCTATAATTTTATTCAGCGAATCTTTTGGAATATTCATCATTAAATATTTTGAAGACCTGGCTTTCAATACCGAGCGAATTCTTCTTAAAAAATCATTCAAAAGCTCATTCTTTTTTTCATCCTTTAATTCTTTTTGAGCCGATATCAAAACTGCTTCCGATTCAAAAACCTTGAAAGATTTTTTCAGCTTATTCATCATCAGCGTATTGCCGGTCGATACCAGATCGCAAATCAAATCTGCCACTCCCAGTGAAGGAGCAATTTCCACGGCTCCGCTCAACTCTATTATTTTAGCATTTAGCTTGTGTTCATTCAAATAATTCTTTAGAATATTGGGATATGTGGTTGCAATTGTTTTACCATTAATATCTTCGAGATTTTTTAATTCGTTATTTTGCGGATGAGCCATCATCAAGCTACACCTGCCGAACCCAAGACGCTCTAGTGTCACTATATCGGTTAATTTCTCCAAAACAACATTTTCACCTACTATACCAATATCTGCAACGCCGTCCTTAACATACTCCGGGATATCATCGTCACGCAAGAATAAGACGTCCATCGGAAAATTTCTTGCTGTTACAAATAACCGCTCGGAATAATTTTCAATATCAAAGCCGCAAAGTTCCAACAGTTCAAGCGACTTCTCCGTAAGCCTTCCTTTTTTCTGTAAAGCTAATTTCAAATTACCGTTCATTTTCAAAAAATTCCTTTAAAACTAAAAACCCCGGCAAATGCCGGGGTGTAATATTCGTAAAATTTATTTTTCAACACAATCCGGCAAAACCAACTATTAAATGATGGTGATGGATTTCGTGTTTTTTTATTTTTGCTATATCTAACATAATAATAATCATAATTTAGTGTACAAATATAATGGAAAAAACAAATAATTCAAACAATCAATCTCCACAGTTAGCTTAGAGAATTTTTAAACTACGATTTAGTTTTGTTTTGTGCTCCTAGCGGTTTATTTTTTTAGCAACTAAGAAATTAAAATTTATACCTTAACTTCCTGACGCTCAAACTCAAGCTTACCATTAGGATTTAAAGAAACATTTATCTCATCACCGTCACCGAAATTTTCCAATAATAATTGCTGCGATAATGGATTAATCAGATACTTCTGAATAGTTCTCTTTAACGGTCGTGCGCCGTATGTAACATCATAGCCCAATTTTGCCAGCCAGTTTTTTACTTCGTTAGAAACGTTCATCTTCATGTCTTTATCCGCCAGCATTTCTTTTACCCGGTCAATCTGGATATCGACAATCTTTCTTATTTCGAATTTGGTTAACGGTTTGAACAATACAACTTCATCAATACGGTTCAAAAATTCGGGACGGATGGTTTTTCTCAATAAATCGGTTAACTGATATCTTAATTCACCTAATGCGTCTTCCATTTTTTCTTCGGAAACATGCTCAAGTTTTTCCTGGATAATATGCGAGCCTAGGTTGGAAGTCATAATAATTATTGTGTTTTTAAAATTTACAGTTCTTCCCTGATTATCGGTTAATCTTCCATCATCCAGTACCTGAAGCAGAATATTAAACACATCGGGGTGCGCTTTCTCAATTTCGTCCAGCAGCACAACCGAATATGGTCTTCTTCTTACAGCCTCAGTAAGCTGACCGCCTTCTTCATATCCAACATATCCTGGAGGCGCCCCAACTAAACGGGATACGGAAAACTTTTCCATATATTCCGACATATCAATTCGTACCATCGCGTGCTCGTCATCAAATAAAAATTCCGCGAGAGTACGCGCCAATTCTGTTTTGCCAACCCCAGTTGTACCAAGAAATATGAATGATCCGACCGGACGATTAACATCCTGCAGCCCGGTTCGTGATCTTCTAATTGCATTTGAAACAGCAAAAACGGCATCGTCCTGTCCAACTACACGATTATGCAATTCATCTTCCAGCCGCAAAAGCTTATTTCTTTCGCTCTCAAGCATTCTATTTACTGGGATGCCTGTCCACTTAGCTACAATCTCGGCAATATCTTCGGCATCAACTTCCTCTTTCAACATTTTCTCATCCTTTTGGATCTTAGCAAACTCTTCTGTTTCAGTCTTAAGTTGTTTTTCAAGGTTAACTATCTTTCCATAACGAAGCTCGGCTACTTTTCCCAGATCCCCTTCACGTTCGTATCTCTCTGCAAGAGTCTTAGCATTATCGATCTCACTTTTCATTTTACGTATCTTTTGAATCTTTTCTTTTTCAAGACTCCAATGCATCTTAAATTTATTTTTTTCTTCTTCAAGTTCACCTAATTCTTTCTGCAATTCCGCAAGTCTTTGAGAAGAGGCGTCATCCTTTTCCCGCTTCAATGCTTCGCGTTCTATTTCCAACTGTTTTATTTTTCTTTCAACAACATCAAGTTCTTCCGGCATGGAATCTATTTCAATTCTAATTTTAGATGCTGCTTCGTCTATTAAATCAATTGCCTTGTCAGGTAAAAATCTATCAGTAATGTACCTGTTAGAAAGCTGTGCGGCAGCCACAATTGCACCGTCGGTTATCCGCACACCGTGGTGCACTTCATACCTTTCTTTTAATCCTCTTAATATAGAGATTGTATCTTCTTCGGAAGGTTCGCTCACGTATACCGGCTGAAACCGTCTTTCAAGAGCTGCATCTTTTTCGATATGCTTTTTATACTCATCCAGGGTTGTTGCACCTATTGCATGCAGCTCACCCCTTGCTAAAGCGGGTTTAAGAATATTTGCTGCATCCATAGAACCCTGTGCGGAACCTGCTCCAACCAAAGTATGGAGCTCGTCAATAAAAAGGATAACATCACCGTTCGAATCTTCAACTTCCTTAAGAACAGCTTTCATTCTTTCTTCAAACTGCCCGCGGAATTGAGTACCGGCTACAAGGGCTCCCATGTCAAGCCCAACTATCTTTTTTGTCTTCAAATTTTCAGGAACATCGCCTGCTAATATCCGGTGAGCTATTCCTTCTGCAATAGCAGTCTTCCCTACTCCGGGTTCTCCGATCAGCACCGGATTGTTTTTTGTTCGTCTCGATAACACTTGCAGTACCCGTCTTATTTCATCATCCCTTCCAATAACAGGATCTAGTTTACCTGCTCTCGCAAGTTCATTTAAATCCCTTCCGTATTTTTTTAATGCCTGGTAAGAATCTTCGGAATTTTGAGATGTCACACGATGCGTACCTCTTACTTCTTTTAAAGCAGTAAGAACCGTATCATGAGATATGCCGTTATCTCTCAATAATTGTCCTGCCCTTCCTTCATTAGTTGTAAGAGCGAGAAGAATATGTTCTGTAGAGATATATTCGTCTTTTAAATTTCCGGCTTCCTCGCCTGCAACGTCGAAAAGCTTGGCAGAATAATTAGACATTTGCTGATTGCTAACGCCTGCACCGCTTACTTTTGGTAAATTCTCAAGTATTTCATTTGCTTTGAGTTTTAACCTGCTTACATTGCCGCCAGTTTTTTGTAGAATAGTATCTGCAATATTACCGCTTTCCTGAATTAAGGCAGCTAACAAATGCTCCGGTTCCAATATCTGATTGCCATAATTTTGTGCTATTTTAAGCGCAGTTTGAACCACGTCCTGCGCTTTTACCGTCAATCTATTATAATTAAACGCCATTAAATATCATTTCCTTTCATAACAAATCCAAGCAAAGAATGCAGAATTGAATTCATTCCTCTGTGTCTTTGTGGTTTAATAAGTTTCGATTAAATGTTCACAAAAGACTTGAGATAATATCATAATAAATTAAAGATATTAATTTATAACTTATTCAACTCAGTATACCAGTCACTAGATTGCTCCATCATTTTGTTGAGTCTGCTTACAAGTTTGTGAGGGTCCGTCAAATCTCCCTCTATTAAAAGAGCAGATTCAAACAATTCCTCAGCAACATTTGTTATATATTCATCTTTCGAGTTGGCTTTGAACACTTTTAATAAATTTCTAATTAATTTATGATTTCTATTTACTTCAAAAACTTTTGGCTGAGGTGCAGACATTTCCTTATTTGACATCCTCAAGATTTTTTGCATTTGTGATGACATAGCATCATCTGCATTCACTAAAACGGCTGGGCTCCCGGACAAGCGTTTAGATTCTTTTACTTCTTTTACCCGATCTCCTAATATTTCTTTAATCCTTTTCAGCAGACTGTCAAAATGCTTCGCATCATCTTTGCTCAATTCTTCGAACTTCTCTTTCTTTTCTTCAATTTCCTTGTACTTATCAAGATTTTTTAATTCAACTGTATCAACAGATTTAAAATCATAGTCTTTAAATTTTCTTATAGAACTTAGGACAAATTCATCCAAAGGATCGTATAGATAAAGCACTTCCAGCCCCTTATCCTTAAATATTTCCAGATGAGGATCCTGCTCAATTGCTTCCCTGCTGTTACCGAAAGCGTAATATATTTCTTTTTGATCTTTCTTCATTCTTGATTCATATTCTTCAAGAGAAGTTAGCTCCTCTGATTTTTCATTATATGAAGAGTTGAGCCTAAGCAATTGAGTATATTTTTCTGCATTTGTGAAATCCGTATAACCCAGTTTAAATACTCTGCCATGTTCTTTCCAGAAATCTGCATATTTCACAGGTTCGTCTTTTGCCATTTTTATTAAGTAAGAAAGAATTTGGCTGGTTACATTCTGGGCAATTTTTGTGAAAACGATATTTTCCTGCAGAGTCTCTCTTGATATATTCAACGGTAAGTCTTCCGAATCTACAACACCTTTTACGAAGCTTAAATACTCCGGCAGTAAATCTTTATTTTTATGCTGGATCAATACTCGCCTTACATACAAATCTAATCCGTAGTCTTCTCTGTTAAATCCAAAGAAATCAAAATTTTTCTTTGGGATAAAAAGAAGGCTGTTAAATTGAATAGGTGCATCTACGGAAATATGGATTACATCTTCCGGCTCTTGATTATCGTAGGTTAAGAATTTGTAAAACTCATTATACTGTTCTTTTTTTACGGAACTTTTCGGTTCTCTCCAAATTGCTCCAATCGTATTTATTCTTTCCTTTTCAAGAAATATCGGGAATTGAATAAAGTTTGAATGATTTTTTATGATATTTTCAAGCCTGTACTTATCTGCGAAATCTTTGGTATCTTCCTTCAGATGAATTTCTATCGTCGTTCCTCTTTTTATGGATTCATTTAATTCGGAAATTTTATAATCACCTAGTCCGTTGGAACGCCATTCAAACGCTGGTTCATTTGGTTTAAAAGATTTGGTTTTTATGATTACTTCCTCCGCAACCATAAATACAGAATAAAACCCTACACCAAACTTACCTATTATATTATTTGCATCTTCTTTGTGTTCGGTCAGCTGTTTGATGAACTCAGCAGAACCCGATTTTGCAATAGTTCCGATATTGCTGATTAATTCATCTCTGGTCATTCCTATTCCTGTATCAGAGACAGTTATTAATTTCTTTTTTTCATCGAAGTCTATTTTAATTTCCAAAGGTATACCGTTATCAGCAATTTCACTTCCTTTTGTTGATTCAAATCGAATTTTATCCAATGCATCGGACGAATTGGATATAAGTTCTCTTAAAAATATTTCCCTGCTTGTATAAAGTGAGTGGACCAAGATATCCAATAATTGTTTTACCTCTGCTTTAAATACATATTTTTTTGTTGCTGTTTCTGCACTCATTTATTACTCCAATTTATTTATTAAAAATTTCTTTATTTGTTATACTAATATTTTACTTTAAAAACTTTTTTATTTTTTTCTCAGCTCAGCCAATTTTTCAAATAAATTTCTTTCTTCTTTAGAAAGTTTCTTAGGAATTTGCACAATAAGCCTGACATATAAGTCACCCCTATCCTTCACGTCGCTAAAGCGCGGCATTCCCATTTTTTTCAACTTGAGTAATTTTCCACTTTCACTCTCTTTGGGAATAACAATATTTATTTTCCTATCATCTAAAGTTCGTAACTGAATATTTCCTCCCAAAACCGCAGTATACAAATCTACATCAAGATTGTAATACAAGTCATCGTTTTTCACCTCATAAAACGGATGTTCAATTACATGAACATTTAAGTACAAATCACCTTTTTCACCCCCGTTCCTGCCCTGACCTCCCATACCTCTTAATCTTAGTTTTTTGCCGTCATGCGTACCCGGATCAAGTTTTACCTTTACTGTTTTACCATTTACAGTAAATTGTTTTTGTACACCGTTAAAAGCCTCTTCTAAAGGGATATTTAAATTTGCTTCATAGTCCGAGCCTTTAGCTGCTGAAGAAAATGGACTCGATGATCTTCGCTTCCCAGAGCCGGCTCCTCCGAAAAAGCTTTCGAAGAAATCGGAAAAACCTCCGGCATTTCCAAACAAATCACCAAAATCGCCTTGGAAGTTATGCGTTCTTCTTTGATTGCCTGTGCCTCCAAATTGAGAGAACCAATCATTCATACCGCCGGCACCTGCCTGTTCATATTGTTTCCAATTTGCACCAAGCCGATCATATTTTTTTCTTTTTTCCGGGTTACTTAATACTTCGTTAGCTTCGGTAATCTCTTTGAATTTTTCTTCCGACACCTTATCATCGGCATTACGATCCGGATGATATTTCATAGCAAGCTTACGGTAAGCTTTTTTTATTTCTTCGGTGGTGGCATCTTTCTCCACTCCCAATATTTTATAATAATCTTTGTACTCCATTAAAGCCACCTACATTTAAAGTAAAAAATTAACTTAAAATAATTACTAACTCATGTTACGCAAATTAATATATTTTTCATATTGACTTGCTTAAGAAAGGGAAATATCTCGTAAATCGTAACTCTTGAGATTCTTCACTTCTTCCCATCTTAGAAAGGATTCACCATCTCAAACACATCTAAAAAATAAGAGTCCGAATCTCCCGATGAGATACCTTACGCAAAGTACGGAATTACAAAAATGAATTATTTCCCTTTTAGCGCTTAACATTAGTTAATAATTAAACGAAAAGGGTAACTGTTAAAGCTACCCTTTTCACACTTAAATACAACAAGTACGAATAACGATTATTTAATTTTTATCGGTATTTCCTTCGGTTTTGCTTCTTCGGACTTCGGAACAGTTATAATCAGTTGTCCGTCCTTAAATTCAGCATCTATTTTATCAGCATGAATCTGTTGCGGAAGAGTAAATGTTCTGTAATACTTGCCGAAAGCCCTTTCCATTCTATGATATTTAGAATCTTTCGACTCTTTCTCCATCTTGCGTTCACCACTAATATTTAACTGCCCATCAGCATATGATATTTTAACATCATCTTTTTTTACACCCGGCAGGTCCAGATGTAATGTGTAATTGTTTTCGTCTTCGGATATATCGGTAAGCGGCATCCAAACTGCATTTGCATATTCATCCTCGGAAGAGTCTTTATCTAAAAATCCGAACCTCTTACCGAATGAATTAAACAATTTATTGAATTCACGTTCTATATCAAGAAGTTCTCTTTCAGGATTCCATTTTACGAGAGCCATAGTCGCATCCTCCTTTCAAATAAATTTTGGATTATTTTTATATCTTAAAATTTATTTATGCACATTCAAGTAAAATTCATTTATTTATATTCAAGTAGTATGCCAATTCATTACATCCCCATAATCTCTTATATATCAATACGATAAGTCGACTTGGGTATTAATTTTTCTTGTGCGTCATATCGGCAGATATATTGTCTATTCTTCTATTATAGCAAATAAAGTGACAATATTTATGACAGAATAGCACTATACAAAAAAAAGGTATTTATCATCACAGGTTACGCACAAAATTATCAACCAGTTATCCACATCTTAAATTGTTGCATAATATATGATTAATAGGGACTAATAATTATATTGTTTATAAGAGTTTATATTGGTAATTTTGCGCTCTTTGAATTCTATATTTTTGTACGAGGTGTACTAAAAAGGTTTTTCGTAATTTTTCAATTTTTGCATAGATAGTCTGTTTACAAAATTATTTATGGTTATAGATACCTTTTTAGAGGAGACCCATGTATGACCAATTTACTTACGGAAGAAACAATAGCCGCCATTGCTACACCGCCCGGAGTAGGTGCAATTTCAGTAATTAGAGTAAGCGGTAGCAATTCTTTTGATGCTGTCGATTCAATATACCGCGGGAACGGTTTACTTTCAGAAGCAGTTTCTCACACTATTCATTACGGAAAAATTTTCAATTCTGCAGGTGAGTTAATCGATGATGTTTTAATTTCTGTTTTCAGAAAACCTAATTCTTATACCGGCGAAGATAGTGTTGAAATAAGTACACATGGGAATCCTTACATTACAAAACAAATAATTGAACTTTTACTTGGACAAAATGTTCGATTGGCGGAACCCGGAGAATTTACTAAAAGAGCTTTCTTGAACGGCAGAATGGATCTTGCTCAGGCTGAGGCGGTTATTGATATAATTAATTCTCGGACAGATGCTTCGTTGCGCGGTGCTAGAAATCAGCTTGATGGTATTCTTTCTAAAAAGGTCCACGAGTTGAGAAGTCTTCTGATAAATGCCTCATCGTTTGTCGAACTCGAACTAGATTTTGCTGAGGAAGATCTTGAATTTATCGGTCACGAGGAACTGCTGAAACGGGTAGTTAAGATTGTAGACGAGATTAAAAAGCTACTGGCAACTTATTCATTTGGAAAAATTATCCGTGACGGAGTAAATGTCACTTTAGTCGGAAAGCCCAACGTTGGGAAATCTTCGCTGTTAAATTATCTCTTAAAGGAATCGAGGGCAATAGTAAGTCACATCCCGGGTACGACTCGAGATATTATTAGAGAGGATGTTTCAATTGATGGAATTCTTTTTAGATTATTTGATACCGCCGGCATTAGGGTTTCGGAAGATGAGATAGAGAAGGAAGGCGTTATAAGAAGTAGGGAAGCGGTAAAAAATTCGGACCTTGTAATTTTCTTAAATGATACTGAAACGGGAATATCAAAAGAGCTTTATGATCAGTTACTATCTCTAACTCAAAATAAAAAGATTATCACAGTATTAAATAAAATAGATATTGATAGAAGATTGGATTTGAATGCAGATATAAGAATATCAGCACTTACCGGAGAAGGTATTGAAAAGCTTTTCACCCGCTTAAAAGAATCTGTTTTTGATGTCTCCGGATATAGTGAAAAATCTGCGATAGTTTCAAATCTAAGACATTATCAATGCCTCAAAAAGGCTAAAGCAAATTTATTAAATGCGAAAGAATCAATTAATAATAAATTAAGCGGAGAATTCATCGCTGTTGATTTACGCAACGCAGAAAATGATCTCGGAGAAATAATCGGAGAAGTAACTTCAGACGATATTTTAAATAATATTTTTATGAAATTTTGTATTGGAAAGTAAATATATTCTTATTAGCCAGTATAGTTAGGATGATTAGGGTTGATTTGTTCTTTTATATTAGAAGATTGTTCTGAGAAAATTGCCGATAGAGAGTTGATGTAAAATATATTTATTCGATAATGATTACGTTTCACGTGAAACGAAAATAATCAATTAGCCGGTATTGTAGATGTCTATTTGATTACAGTGGTGGTCGAATCAGCAAATTTTTCTACAGTACAGACTGTGATTCCCCGTAAAGAGTCATTGTTTTTGTTTCACGTGGAACAATAAAGTTTTAATTTAAGCGATTTTTAAACTATTTGAATGAACATTCACAACTATTTTGTTTCACATGAAACATATTGAGGAATTATGAAGGAATTTGATGTAATAGTGGTTGGGGGAGGACATGCTGGAATTGAAGCGGCATGTGCGGCTGCAAATATGCGTTGTTCGGTTGGATTAATTACGATGGACAGATATGCCATAGGGAGAATGTCTTGTAATCCTGCAATCGGTGGAACAGCAAAGGGACATCTTGTGAGAGAAATAGACGCATTGGGCGGTATGATGGGCATAATTGCAGATCGCACAGGAATTCAGTTTAGAATGCTTAATAAGTCAAAGGGTCCCGCCGTTTGGTCTCCAAGGTGTCAATCCGATCGAAAATTATACTCGGAGGAAGCTTACCGGATTGTTAGTCAGACTCCTAATTTAACTATCGTTGAAGATGCGGTTAATGATATAGTTACAGAAGGAAAAAACATCTCTGGAGTAAATACACAGAATGGAGAGTTTATCAAATGTAAAGCACTTATTCTTTCATCGGGCACATTTTTAAATGGTCTGATGCATACAGGGTTAAATTCTACAAAAGGCGGAAGGTATGGTGAAAAACCTGCTACCGGTATTACCGAATCTTTAATAACCCTGGGTTTTGAGACAGGAAGACTTAAAACCGGCACACCACCGCGATTAAAAAAAGACAGTATTAACTGGGATATTCTTGAAGTCCAGCCCGGTGATGAAAATCCGCAGCCTTTTTCGCATAAAACCGACTTAAGACAATTTCCGTTTCTTCCTCAGCTTAATTGTCATATTACATATACAGATGAAAATGTTCATAAAATATTGGAAACAGGATTTGACAAATCGCCGATGTTTACCGGATTGATAAAAGGTGTGGGTCCCCGGTATTGCCCTTCCATCGAAGATAAGATTGTAAGATTCGCCGACAAAAAGCAGCATCAACTCTTTCTGGAACCGGAAGGTTTGGATAGTGATCAAATTTATTTAAACGGATTCTCTACATCGCTGCCTGCAGAAATTCAGCTTGAAGCCATGCACAAAATCAAAGGGCTTGAAAAAGTTGAGATGATTAGACCCGGTTACGCAGTGGAATATGATTTCTTTCCGCCGCACCAGGTTGATTTAACTTTGGAGACTAAAATTATTCAGGGATTATATTTTGCAGGACAAATAAACGGAACATCGGGTTATGAAGAAGCGGCTGCACAAGGCATTATGGCAGGAATTAATGCTGCGGCAAAAATAAAGGGTATGCCGGAGTTTGTGTTGAAAAGAAGCGAAGCTTATATAGCAGTATTGATTGATGATTTAGTAAATAAATCTACCGATGAACCTTATCGTATGTTTACGTCACGAGCCGAACACCGATTATTATTAAGGCAGGATAATGCCGACAGAAGATTGATGGAATATAGTAACCGGTACGGTTTGATATCTGAAAAAAGGTATTCGGAAGTTTCTCATAAAGATAAACTGGTAAATATGAGTGTTGAGCTATTAAATCAAATTAAGCTCCATGCCAGGGATATAAATCCATTCCTCGAGAAAAAAGGTTTAAATGGGATTGACTCCACTGAAACAATTTCGAAGCTTTGTAAACGCCCCGAATTGAAACTAAAAGAAATATTAACAATTAACGGCACAAAAGAACAAACTATCATTAAAGATTTGATGTGTAATGATTCGGCAATGGAACAGGTTGAAATTGAACTTAAATATGAAGGCTATATAAAAAGACAATTTGAAACTGTGGCAAGATTAGAAAAATTTGAGAATATGGATATTCCTTTAACATTAAACTATTTGGCGCTTAAAGCATTATCTACAGAAGGAAGAGAAAAGTTAAATAAAGTTAAGCCTCGTTCTATAGGACAAGCCTCTAGAATATCGGGTGTAACTCCTTCTGATATTTCAATATTATTGGTATATTTGAAAAACTAATTTTGAGGGTTAATAAAATGGTCGATTTGCAAACCCAATACACGAAAGAACTGAGATCATTATTTTGGGATAACGGAATTAATCCTGATTTCATGATTATTGACCGGCTTGCTTATTTCGCAAATTTGGTCACTACAAAAAACGGTTCAGTCAATTTAATTTCTCGTAAAAAGACAGATTCTATAATAGAAAATCATGTGTTCATTTCATCTTATATTGCACAATTTATTCCTGAGAAATGTAATACATTTTTAGATATAGGAACAGGCGGTGGTTTTCCGGGAATACCGATTTCAATTATGCGTCCCGAAATGAAGGGAGTACTTGTTGATTCGACAGCAAAGAAAGTTGAAGCTGTAAAAGACTTTATCAATAAATTAAAACTTGGTAATGTAAGTGCGGTAAACGATCGTGTAGAGAATCCACAATTTATCACGACTTATACGGACACTTTTGATCTTATTGTAAGTCGTGCTACCGTACAGCTTATTATTCTGCTGAGATATGCTCTGCCATTAATAAAAGAAAAAGCATTTCTTCTAGCATTAAAGGGCGGTGATCTAGATGAGGAGTTCAAGAAAGCCGAAATGAAATACAAACCCTATATAAAAAAATCGACTATATTCGAACTTTATTATAAACCCTCAAATGTAAGGAATCAAAAAGGGAAAAAACTAATCTTGCTCGAATTACAAAAATAAGATAAGGATTGGTTTATGGGGTTAATATTAACTTCTCTTTTACTTTTGTTTTTTCTGTTAAACGGTTGTTCTAATAATAATGATATCAAGATATCGAAGCTAAAGTCCGAAATTGATTCTATAAAAACAAA
This sequence comes from uncultured Ignavibacteriales bacterium, assembly GCA_963751355.1. GTDB lineage: Bacteria > Bacteroidota > Ignavibacteria > Ignavibacteriales > Ignavibacteriaceae > CAVVVS01. The sequence goes on from CAVVVS010000134.1 coordinate 18,324, forward strand.
CTACCGCCCAGAATTAGGTGAATTTATGCTTGATATTCAATTACACCACGCAAAAATTTGGTTTGCAGGAATAAATCAAAATTGGCAATTAGCTAACTATGAAACTGACGAGTTGAAAGAATCTTTTGACGATGCAGCAAAAATCGAAACAAATAGAATTGAGACTAAAAATTTTAAGATGATATATCCGATGATATTAAAATTAAAAAATGATATTGCATCAAAAAATATTGATAAATTTAAACAAGATTTTTCCGCATTAACGAATACTTGCAATGATTGTCATACCGTAAGCAAATATGCATTTAATAAAATAATCATTCCTACAGGATTGCCTGTTACCAATCAGAATTTTAAAACACATGCTGAAAATTAAGCATGTAATAAGTAATTTAAAAAGTTAAATATATTTACAAATAAGTTTCTCATCAAATAAATAATGGACTCAAAATCAGAAGCAAAAAATCTCTTTGCAGAAATAGGTAAATTAAGCACCGAACAAAGGAATCCAAATTCTATGGATATAGACGCACGATCTACCAGAGAAATTTTGGAAATTATGAATAATGAAGATAAAACTGTTCCCTTAGCCGTTGAAAATGAAATCCCGTACATCGAGCAAGCTGTTGAAGTAATCGTGAAAGCCTTTAAAAACGGCGGCAGACTTTTATATTTCGGTGCAGGCACCAGTGGTAGGTTAGGGGTTGTGGATGCATCTGAATGCCCCCCCACATTCGGTACACCGCACGGATTAATTGAAGGTTATATTGCTGGCGGTAAAAAGGCTATGTTCCGCGCGCAGGAAGGAGCTGAGGATTATAAAGAGAATGGTGCCGAGGATGTGATAAAGGCAAAGGTAACCCCAAAAGATGTGGTATGCGGCATAGCAGCAAGCAGAAGAACCCCTTATGTTGTGGGTGCCGTTAAAAAAGCAAAACAATTAGGTGCGGCGACTTTGTTTATCACATGTAATCCCCGTAGCGAATTTAATATAAAAGAAGTAGACATTGCAATGTGTCCATATGTTGGACCCGAAGTTATTATGGGTTCGACACGAATGAAAAGCGGTACAGCACAAAAACTTGTTTTGAATATGCTGACAACTACCGCAATGATAAGAATGGGGAAAGTGTATGAAAATATGATGATCGATCTTCAAATGACAAATAAAAAGCTTGTTGAAAGATCAAAAAGAATTGTAATGACCATTACAGGTGTATCATATGAAAAAGCTGCAGATTATCTTCAAAAAGCAGGCGGACACGTAAAGACAGCACTTGTAATGATAAAAGCAGGTATTAGTTCTGATGAGGCTAAAGAACGGCTTGAAAAAGCCGACGGTTTTGTAAGGAAGGCTATAGAGGGGAATTTTTAATAAATAGATTTTATACTGTCACTACGAGAACAAATTGAAATTCTTTGCGACATTTTTCATTAGTTTAATCCTTTCATTCAATTCAATAACGAATGCACAGATAGTTGACAAAGTTGAAAGTGATGTTGTTCATTTCTTTAATACTGGCGGCGATCTTGCGGTTAACTTCAGCAAGTTTGATAAATCAACTCAAATAAATTTGCTCGGCTCTGCCGCACTAATCGGAGTGAGTTACGCACTAGACTACAATTCTAATTCACTCGCTTTAAGAAACAGATCTAAATTTAATGATGCATTCTTCTCGGTAGATAAAGTTTACGGGAGCGGTTATACTCTTATTGGAATAGCCGGATTATACGGGTATGGAGTATTATTCAATAATGACCCGGTACGAAAACTGGGCTTGGAAACAATTGAGGCTGTTGGATATGCAGGAATAATTACTTCAATACTAAAATCCGTAGTAGGAAGAAGCCGCCCCTACACTGGCGAGGGGAAATTTCATTTCAGACCGTTTAATGTACACGCAGCATACACATCTTTTCCGTCCGGACATTCTACTGTCGCTTTTGCTGTTTCATCAGTGTTGGCTAACAATACGGATAATACCTATTTAAAAATATTATACTATTCAGCTTCAACACTTGTTGCTATGTCGCGGATTTATCACAATGCACATTGGTTATCGGACGTTGTTACAGGCGGAGCCATTGGTTATTTTGTGGGTAATTTTGTGAGTAGCCATGATAGATATTATAATCTTTCACCAGTTCAGATGAGTTTTTATTTCACCGGTAATTCAATCGGGGTTTTGGCTTCATTTTAAAACTGCAGTTCGAAAATAATCTTCAAGTAGTTTAATTTACAATGTACAATTAATGCATGGGCGAATCTGCCTAATAATGTTTATTGTTTTTTTAATTTCTCACCCTATATGTTTTTGTAAATTTACCCATTTCTATTTTTCCTTTGATATCGTTTGATACTATTTCAACAATACCATTTTGCGTGTTTCAGAAAAGCTGCCTGCCGTCATTTTATAGAAATATATTCCGCTTGAATAGCCGGCAGCATTAAATGTAACAGTATAAGCCTGACTTCTCGCCTGCATATTTTCATCAACCAGGGTTTTAACTTCCATCCCGAGCATATTGTAAATCTTTATCGTAACATGAGAACTATGAGGCACAATAAAACTAATAATTGTATTCGGATTAAAAGGATTCGGGTAGTTTTGCTCTAGCACAAATTTATTTGGAATTTCAGTGCCTTTTCCGCCGGTATCCGTAGAAATAGATTTATATTTATCTCTAGCGGCATTAATATATGAAGTAAGATCGTTTAAACTAGAGCCGGCAGCAACGGCAAAACCAACTTGAATTGATTTACCTGCATCTATTGAGTAGGGACCCCCGGAAGTAACTTCTGAAATATCGCCGGGACCTCCTTTAGGTTTACCTATTCCGCTCGATAATGATTGCCATTTTTCTGATTTAGTAAAACCATCATAAATTCCGAATCCGTTATCCGAACCATCGTTCAATATTCCCCAAAAACCATAATTATTATCTGAAATTAATGCAGTCCCGACCCATGTATCAGGATTTCCTCCCTGATGATAAACATAACCAAAATGTCCTGTGGAATCGTATGAGGTAATATCTCCATCACCGCCGGCTAAATCCCAGTCAAAAAATAAACCGGTGTACAAATTCGAAATATTTGCCCCGGAATTATTTGTGATAATATAATTTAGTACAATTAGATTATCCAAAGAGGCATCATTATAAGTATATGAATTAAGCCGGATGGACACACCAAGCTTATTATTATTCCCTGATCCATTATCGTTAAATATGGTAGTACCTTCTTCAGCCGATTCTGTCCCCGGAATTTTTAGTTTAAATGGCCGCGTAGTTATAAATGAGGAATCTTTAAAATTTTGATTGGCTCCCCTAGCTTCATCCGAGAGATTATTCGCCGAAGTTCCGAGCATCAAAGAGCCTTCAAATAATAAATCAGGTCCATTGTTATATTTAAATCCCTCGCCCTGCAAATTAGTGGGGTAATCATTATAACCCAAATTACCGTTACTTGTAATTGTTAGTGCAACGTTATTTCCTGATTGAGTAGAAAACGATACATTACCTACCGTTTGAATTAATTGAAAATCCATGTAACTATTCCCAGAATATTCAAGCTTATAAGCAAGAGGTATATTGGCAGGCATAGAATCGGCTAATGTAATTGTAAAGACATCAGAATTGTTATTAGTAGAATCCAGGGTTTTCATTGAACTTACACGATAAGTTCCATTGTCGACCGTGGAATAATTATTCAAACTCTGTAGAGATACATTAAGATCATTTACGGTGCTCAAATAATTTCTGAATTTAACCTTTACTGTAATAGTTTCACCGGGCTGAAAGACACCATCAGCATTACCGCCGGGAGCCGGATCGGAGAATTGTACATTAAAAGCTCTCACAGATATTGAATTGGAGTCAGCTAATGCTTTATATGCATTAATTCTTCCTCCTCCGAGCAAGTATTTATATTGCGGATTAATTTGATAGATACTGTCACAATTAACTCTGATCTGCTCTGCAACTTGAAGAGGGGTATACTTCGGGTATCTAGCAAAAACCAAAGCCGCCAGCCCCGATGCAAGAGGAGCCGAAAAGGAAGTACCAAGACCATTAGCTAGGTAAGTATTCGGCTGCCAGGTAGAATATATTCCTACACCCGGGGCACAAACATCAACACCGGTACCGTAATTAGAAAACCAAGCTTTAAGGTCGTTTTGATCGGTGGCAGCTACAGAAAGAACTCCTTTATAAGACGCAGGATAAAAAGCACTCGAACTACTATCATTTCCTGCAGCAGCAACTACCAGCGCTCCATTTGAAACCGCATAATCAACCACCTCTTGTTCCATGTTGGAATATCCGCTTCCGCCCCAGCTGCAGTTTATTACTTTGGCACCGTTATCAACAGCATATTTAATTCCTTCAAAGCCGTAGTAAATATAGGGAACTCCGGACGAAGGATCTTTAACATCTTCCCTTGCAGCTTTAACAGCCATAAGCTTACTTTTAAATCCTATCGATGCGATTCCAATATTATTATCAGTAACTGCTGATGCGACACCCGCAACAAAAGTACCGTGATATGGATTGTCTTCCATGGGATTATTATCAGGGGTTCCGTTAGTACCTCCCAAATCATAACCTATTTTATACCACATATTAGCGCGCAAATCCGGGTGCGTCCAATCAACACCGGTATCGACAATTCCTATAATAACTGTCGTATCACCCTCCATAATATTCCAGGCCTTTTCTGCAGAAATTTTAAATAGATTCCATTGTTTTACACTATTAAAATTCGGATCATCAGGGACTACTGTTACTCTTCTTAAAAACTTTGGTTCAGCCCATTCTACATTTGGTAGTTTGCTCATTTTTGCTGCTACAATTAAGGGATCGGTGTTTGCTTTGTATCTAACCAACATTATCCTATTTAAACCGACAGATGTAATATCGTTTTGACCCCCAAACATCGACTGTACGGACTGAAACTCAAATTGCTTTAAGCTGTTATTTAATTGGGCCGTATAATTTACAGGAGATGTTTTATTAAGTGTAAAACCGTTCTTGTATTTGATCACAACGGTATTTGCAAGATAAATTAGTTTACCATTATGAATTACTTCCGGAGAATTACCGGGAGATGTATTTGGAAAAATAAATATCGAGAACATGAAAATAAAAATTAGGGTCTTAACATTTATTATTTTTTTTGCAATCATTTTCAACCTTCAAAATAGCGAATATCCATTTATTGAATATCTACAAATACAAAATTAAATACAAAGACATTCTTCACACACACGGGAATATTCCTTTAAAAAACAAAAACTTTTGTAATAATCTGTCCTTTTACCTAAAAATCTAAAAAGGATCAGGGAAAGGTGAGAAAACTAAAAGTTATAAAAACATTAACCCGTTTTACAATAGTAAAACATTTGGGACATAACAATAAAACCTCATTATATGTATATGCATGTTATTGATCAAATTTATCAAGTAACGCAAAGGGATTACATAAAAGAGACGAACAGCGCTCAACAAGTGAGAACTGGATAGAACAAGCAAAGAATCAATTGTTTGCCGGAAATACACTGACTAATGATATATTATGTCAGTTATGAGTATTTGCATATAATCTCTCTGTAAGATAAAATACAAAACCAATAAATATTGGATATAAATAATTTAAAACTAATTATTATTTAAATGAATATCCGATCGTAATTGCAAATACCCCGTTTCTCCAAACATGTTTCTCTACAAAATTGTTTATTGTACTGATACCGAACGTATAACGTGCACCAACATTGAACACTGAAGATCCAAGATCGAAATCTAAACCAGCTCCAGCTACAATTCCGTACTCAAAAGCTTTTGTACTATCTTTTAAATCCACACTTATATTCTCGCCGTTAAAATTAACATTATCTTTTGATACAACATTTATAGCGAACGAGGGTCCTATAAAAAGATTAGTGAATACCGGAGCCCGGGGTGAAACGACTATACTATATTTCAAAAGCAATGGAAATTCAATGTAATTTAAAACAATAGACTCAGCAAAGGAGGTAGCTCCGCGCATTGAGTACAACGCTTGTGGTTCTATCGACCAATACCTGCTAAACTTATATTGGAAGTCTAAACCGAAAGTTAGCCCTGCTTTAGTTGTTGCGTCAATTGGGACTCCCTCTCCCGTAAGATTAGCAAGGTTTAATCCCAATATGACCCCATACTGAGGAGATTCCTGAGCCTTTACGAGAAAACTCGAAGTGAATACCATTACCGTTATAATTAAAAGGGACACTTTTTTAGTCATCATTATTTCCTGTTAAGTTAAAAGCCGGGCAAAGATCATTAATGTGCATTAAAGAATACAAATCTACGGAATAATGTTTTTAGATGCCCAAAGATATAGAATTAATTTGATCTCTTGTGATAAAAAAATAAACACGTAAATTTTGAATTCAAGGTTTTTGTATTAATGAATACCTCTTTTTATTATAAAGTTTATTGCTCAAAAAAGAAGCATGATCTTTTTAGATATACCTTATAAAGGGTAATACCAAATTATTTCCCTTCCAATACTTCAATCGTTTGCCCCACACTAATTCTGCCGTTTCCTTCATGAAGCAAATTTTGCCCGAAGAGAACTTTATTGCCGCTCTTCCGAAAAGATGCTAAAGTTTGCAGGGGTTCTAAATGTTTTTCGCCGGTTGTTTGATCTACCGTAGTGATGGAACAACGCGCACAAGGTTTTACGCTATAAAAAATTGTTGAGCCGATTTTAAATTTTTTCCACTCATCTTCTTCGAATGGTTCCCCGCCGGAAAATACTAAATTCGGTCTGAAACGATTCATCGATACCGGCTTAGTCAATCTCCTGTTTAATTCACCGAGGGAAGATTGACCAATTATTAAAAACGGATATCCATCGGCAAAACCGATATTATCATTGTTTACGGAATATTCAGGGTCCACTTTTCTTATTGATGAATCCGGAAAATGAACAAGACGACATGATCTTCGCAGTACTTTACTTAGCCAGCAGTCTGCAGAGTTACTGACATGGTTTGCGGTAACTTTACCTTCCCAAATACTCACTTCAATCTGATCACTATTCTGTTCATGAAAAGGAATGACAAGCTCATCATAATTATATATTTTATGACGTAACTTTAACTCATCATCAACAATTTTAGCATTTATTAATGCCATTTCCGGAAATTCTCGCTGAGTCATAAACCTGTTATTTTCATCAATCAGCATCCACCTTCTATCATATCTCAAACCTCTTGATTCTATAATAGAATTTTGAAGCGAAATCCCACCAAGCGATTTTACGGGATAAATATTTATCTCACTTAAAACAAATTTTCTCATGGTAACTTTTGAATATGTATAAAAAACCAGCCGATCACTTTGTTATAATATTAAAACGGAAAGCGGTAACGAATAATAATATGTTTTTATCAATATTAATTAAGATATAGATTTTTGGGATGCAAAATATTGACATTTTAAATTATTTATCCGGTCACTTATACGACGTACCACCTGTAAAAAGTTATTGCCTTATATAACAATTATCAAAAACGTAAGACTTAAATTACGATATTTGTAAAAAAAATGAACGAAGTTATGCCGGATTTTTACTGTCTATAATGAGAAGCGCCCTGGGATTTCAAAATTATGATGCTAATCTTTTACTGCTTGCAGAAATTGTTTTTAAAATTTATTTAAGTGTATTGGCAATAGTGGCAATACAATTTTTATTAAGTATTCGATTTAAAACTATTATGATACCATTGGGTGCAGGATTAGTTGCCGTAATAGCAGGTTTAATGCTACAAAGGTGTGAAAAAATAATTTATTATCCTTACATATTTCCTATGCTTACCGATGCTCAATTTTTATTGCATGTATTCGGAAAGGGGAAAGAGCCATTTGTTTTATTGTCACGGTATGAAATCAGCAGCTTATTATATAGCTCTGTTTTATTCATAAACGGATACTTTTGGATATCAAAAAGAGATGTGGATTAACGGCAGGAGTTGGACAAACCAATAGGAAATAAAATATAAACATAAAATATAATTTTATGATTTTTTAGTAATGTTTACCGTTGCAATTAGTTTTCACATGTGTTCCTCACTATTGCGCGTATCGACTAGATGATCAAAAATATTCTGCGAAACAAAAACGGATTACTAAAAGAAATACTCACTTAACAATATTAATAACTGTTACTTCAGGAGTAGAGTTATATCGTAAAGGAACAAGCGACATTCCTAAACCGCGTGTAACTATAAGAAGTGTATTTCCAAAAATGAAATTTCCCCTTACAAATTTTGTTTCTAGTAGGGTCGGGGTTAAATTAATCATCGGAAATAAAAAGGTAACCTGTCCGCCGTGAGTATGCCCGGCTAGTATTAAATCGTAATTTTCTTCGACACCTCTTTTGATAACATTATTGCGTGGTTGATGTGTTAATAATATTTTCAAATCATACTTCACAGAGTCTGTTGTTAAACTATCCAACAAATTACCGGAATTTCGTCCCATATATGTATTTGTAGTAAAGGTTATCTTAATTTTATTTGTGTGGACTTTCAAAACCATGTTTGTATCATTCAGCATTAGGACATTATATTTTTTTAACGCTGTCGTCACTTCATTTAAACTTTTTGCATAATTATTATGATAAGCCCAGTTATCATGATCGCCTACGCATGAATAAACTCCGTATTTTGATTTGATTTTTCCGGCATACCTTGCAGCTTCATCAATATAGTCCGGAGTCGAAGTTATCATGTCTCCTCCCATCAGTACCAAATCAGGGTTCTCGGTATTTATATCGGACACCAGTTTATTTAATCTCCGGGGACCAGTATATCTATCAGCTTGCATATCGGATACAAAGACAATTTTAAAATTATTCAGCGATTGTGGCAAATCTTTTTTATGGTAAATAACTGTTCGTACATCTATTATGTTATGATCATAAATTATCCGAACAGGCACATAAACAATAAAGATGGAAAAAATTATTAATGTTAACTTGTGCTGGAATGTTTGAATAGCGTGTTTGTATTTTCTATAGAAAGGGAAAAGAATAATTCTAAGAAAATCTATTAATAAATAGAATAATCCGCTTTGAACGGAAATTAAAATAAACAGCCAGAACGGGTAAATAATAAAATAATCGAAAAAGAAATTTTGAGGGACCCAAACATTTGTGTTTGTTATTGATGCATAACTCCAATCAATTATAAGAAAGACAGGATAGAGATTTATGAATATAAAAAAGGCAGTTGTGAACCTCTTAATATTTAGGTGTGTTGTGCCTATAAAAACACTTTTTATTGAACTTATCGTTTTACGCGAAAAATAAAATTCAACGATAAATATGAGAATGACAAATATTATGATTCGTAATAGAAAACGCATTAATCAAAATTATAATTAGGTATTATATCAGCAAATTAACAAGCAAATATGATTTCGTAATTATGTTAAATATTATAAACTAGAATTTATATTATCTATAATTTTTTGCATCTTTTCATAATGTGTGCCTCTCCAATATATTTTTTTGCACCCTGAACAAATGTAAAAATCGGTTTGGCAAAGTTTAACTTTTTCCGGAATCATATCACTAACTTCATCTTTTCCAATTTTTTGTAATAATGAATTACATTCAAGACATCTAGAAAACTGTTCAATATGATTCTTTAGATCGAATCTTCTTAGAACCTCAACTACCTGTTTTGCAGGATCCTCGTTTCTTACAAGGTATCCGTGATTGACCTCCGTCCTTTTTAATATTCCGCGGTCTTTCGTTAATATTGTTCTGGATGTTTCCAGGGAAATTTTAACGATTTGTTCGTCGCCGTAATCATTTTGATATAGTGAATCAAACCCCAGCATCCTTAAATATTTTGCAAGCGTGCCGAGATGAACATCGAGAATATAACTTGGAATACGCAAAGGTCGGGTTCTTAAATGCTGTATGCCTGAAATATCTAAAGACTCAAAAACAGGATATATACTAATTTCATCTTTATCCTTAACCCTATAATTAAAATCGACTGCTTTGCCGTTCACAAGAATTAAATCCACCTCGGTATGTGGCACACCGAATGATTGAATCATATCTTTAACAGACGGATTCCCAAAAAATTTATGCTCAAATCTTATCTTCCTTTTATCATCCGGTATCAAATCGTTAAGTTCTTCATAAAATCTAAGATAAGTGCTTTTCATATCCAAACTAAAAAATAATTATATGCAGGAATTCTGTTCTCCTACGTAATTAAGATTTCAAATAAAATTAATTTACATTTAGAGCTAAAATATCTCATCCAGCCTTTGGTATTTAGTATGAATTTCTTCAACCGCAGATTCAATTTCTTCACCTGTCGCTCGAGGTTGAAAATCTCTGAATACCTTAACTGAATGTAAAAGATCGTTTGCGGCTATTTTTATTTTATCTTTTTTAGCATCAAATCTTGAAGCAAGTTTTGTGTTTGCAATTGCTTTTGCACGATTGTAGAGGGGTATTCTTACTTCTCTTATTTTATCATAATTCTTTGAAGGTAAGTAGTGATGATAAATAACATAAAGAAGTTTGTGAAAGTCATCTACTTCTTTAAAGGCAGGACGAATTATCCTGACAAGTTTTTCATAATTTGAGTGCAGTGTTTCCGCTGCATTTAACAAATTTTCATCATTTTTATTTTCTGCTGCAGAACTGTATTGGTCAACAGTTTTTTTTAATTCCGTTACTCCCCTTTCCCAGGCTTCCTTTTTATCTCTCAGTATGCCGGGAAGTTTTGCATTATAAATTTTTTCCGCTCTTTCATTAATTTCTTTAGAATAGTTTATTAATGCTTTATAATCTTTTTCAGGATAAGCTGTATGCCAGATTGGGTAAATTATATCGTGAAATTCATCTAATTCCGGGACCCTGCTTTCAAGCTCATTTTTATTTTCTTCTTGTTGAGCCTTAGTAATAAATGAATTTGAAAATAATAGAATTGAAATTAAAATGATAACCGGTATTTTTAACATATCTCCCCCTGATAATTAATTTGTCAATACAAACTTACTTAATTCTTGATACGAAAGCTTACAATTCCTTTAACCTTTCCCTGTCTAATTTTTTTAACCCTTTCACCACCAGATCATATGAATGATCGATCCATTCAATGATTAAATTTATCGGAAATGTTTGCAGTCAAATCGACTGTATTCCAGTGTGTTTTATTCATATGATAGCCCGGCGTAACTCCAAAGTATCTTTCTCTCAATTCAACGGCTTTTTCAGGATCACATTTTAAATTTACACTTACCGGAGGAATCAGATTTGCAATCATAAATATCTTTCCCATGACTTTATAAACGGGAGAATCCTCATTAAAAGGAAGAGATTCTGTTACTCCTTTTTTCAAAAAACAATACTCGCGAACTTTTTCCAGATCCATAAAAAAATTTGTTTCTGATTTATTTTATACATAAAATATGCAAAATAAAAAAGAGCAAGAATAATGAAATTCTTGCTCTAATACTTATATACAACATGGAAAAACTAAATTAACGAAATATTAGCTTTTACCGTTTTCACCGTTAGGAACATCTTCCTCCGGAACCACCTTGGCTATATCGGCAATTGTATCTCCATCATTTAATCTTATAACTCTGACACCCTGCGTATTTCTTCCCATCACCCTGATGTCTTTAATGCTTTGCCGGATAACCATACCGTGGGAAGATATAATAACAAGTTCATCACCATCAACGACATCCATCATAGCAATCATTTTACCGACTTTATCACTCGTCTTAACTGTTATTATTCCTTTACCGCCCCGGTGCGTAATCCGGTAATCATTAATGTCAGAACGTTTACCGTATCCTTTTTCAGTTACAACAAGGATATTATCATTTCGTTTTATTACTAACAATCCGACTACATGATCACCCTTTCCGAGGTTGATTCCTCTTACGCCTGTTGCCGTCCTTCCCATATCACGAACATCTTTTTCGTTAAATCGAATTGCAAATCCGTTCCGGCTGCCAAGGACAATATCGTTATTTCCATCTGTCATTTTAACGGAAATCAATCTGTCGCCTTTTACAATGTTTATTGCGTTTATACCGCCTTTACGAACGTTTCCGTAAAGTGAAAGTACCGTCTTTTTAATAGTTCCGTTTTGTGTTGCCATAACCAGAGACTGATCGTCTCTAAATTCCTTTACAGTAACAAAAGCGGTAACATCTTCATCCTTATCTTTCTGAATCAGATTTAGTATAGATCTTCCTCTCGCGGCTCTTCCACCCTCAGGGATCTCATGTACCTTTAACCAGTAGCACTTACCCTTATCGGTAAAGAATAAAATATAATGATGTGTCGAAGCAATAAACATATGCTCAACAAAGTCATCTTCTTTTGTACCGGCTCCGGTTACTCCCTTGCCGCCTCGAGCTTGTTTCCTATAACCGCTAACAGGAAATCTTTTTATAAAACCACGATGCGAAATGGTTACAACAACATCTTCTTCGGCAATTATATCTTCTAACGAAAATTCTTCATAGCTGTAAATAATTTCCGTCTTTCTTTCGTCGCCGTATCTTTCCTTTAACGCAAGCAGTTCGTCTTTTATAATTAAATAACGTTTCTCTTCGCTCTCAAGAATTCCTTGCAGTTTTCCAATCAACTTAATTATTTCTTTATACTCATCTTCTATTTTCTTTCTTTCAAGTCCAGTTAAGCGCTGCAGACGCATATCCAGAATTGCCTTTGCCTGTACTTCACTTAACTTAAATTTACGCATTAAGTTGTTTTTAGCAGCTTCGGCATCCCTGGATTTCTTAATGGTCTCAATAACAGCATCTATATTATCGAGGGCTATAATGTATCCCTCTAAAATATGTGCTCTTCTCTCTGCAGCATCCAGTTCGTATTTAGTTCTTCTGATAAGAACGTCCATACGGTGATTTATGAAATGCTGCATCATTTCTTTCAAATTAAGAACCTTCGGAGCACCGTTAACAAGAGCCAGCATAATCACGCCGAACGTTGTCTGCATTTGAGTATGCTTAAACAATTGATTCAGAACTACTGCAGGTTGTGCGTCTCTCTTCAGTTCGATAACAACCCGTAACCCATCCCTGTCCGATTCGTCCCTTATATTTGAAATATCGTTTATTTTACCAGCTCTAACCAAATCGGCAATCTTTTCAATTAAGTTTGCTTTATTTACCTGGTAGGGTAATTCGGTTACTATTATGTTCTCTCTGCTGTTTTTCAAAGTTTCAATGTTTGCTTTTGCACGTAGAATGATTCTCCCTCTTCCGGTGGTAAAGGCGTCTTTCACACCTTGATAACCGTAAATAATACCGGCTGTGGGAAAATCTGGAGCAACTACGTGCTTCATTAATTTCTCAATAGTTAGTTCTGGGTTTTTAATTAACGCAATCAAACCATCTATTACTTCACTTAAATTGTGGGGCGGAATGTTTGTAGCCATACCAACGGCTATTCCGCTTGAGCCGTTAACCAGTAAATTGGGCAGATATGAAGGCATCACTGTGGGCTCTTGAAGTGAATCGTCAAAGTTCGGTGCAAAATCAACCGTGTTTTTATCAAGATCACGAAGCATTTCTTCGGAAATACGAGCAAGCCTCGCTTCCGTATAACGCATCGCGGCAGGGGAATCCCCGTCAATAGAACCGAAATTTCCCTGTCCGTCTATCAAAGGGTATCTTAGTGAAAATTCTTGTATCATTCTAACCATGGTGTCATATACTGCAGTATCTCCGTGAGGGTGATACTTTCCAAGTACTTCTCCGACGATTCTGGCGGATTTTTTATAAGGTTTGTTATGAGCTAATCCTAATTCATGCATACCAAAAAGAACTCTCCGGTGAACCGGTTTTAGACCATCCCTTACATCCGGTAGCGCACGTGATACTATAACCGACATCGAATAATCAATGTAAGAGGATTTCATTTCTTCTTCTAACGATACGGGTATTATTTTTTCAAATATTGTTGCCATTATTCTTCTATCATTATTGATTTAATATTCAACTTAATTTTGTTTTTTTAACGTTACTGTTCTAGATTAAACATCAAGATTTTTGACATATTTTGCATTCTTTTCAATAAACTCACGCCGTGGCTCCACTGCATCGCCCATGAGTGTTTCAAATATCTTATCTGCAGCAGCGGCACTCTCTAAAGTTACTTGCAAAACAGTTCTTGTTTCAGGGTTCATTGTGGTTTCCCAAAGCTGCTCCGGGTTCATTTCACCAAGTCCTTTGTACCGGGAAATATTAACTCCTTTTATAGAACCTTCTTCAAGCATCTCTTCAACCAATTTATCTGTCTTTATTTTACCGTTGACTTTCAGGCGTTTTAATATATCATCTCTTTCATGTTCATCAAAGGCATAAAACTCTTCTTTTCCTTTCTTTATTTTATAAAGAGGCGGTTGAGCAATATAAACCTTACCGGAGTGTATTAAGTCCTGCATATGCCTATATAAAAAAGTTAATAGAAGCGTTCTTATATGGCTTCCGTCAACATCGGCATCAGTCATTAAAATTATCTTTCCGTAGCGCGCTTTTGTAGTATCGAAATCTGCACCAAGTCCTGCACCGATTGCTGAAATAATCGCTTTTATCTCATTATTTTCCAGAATCTTACTCAGTTTTGCCTTTTCAACGTTAAGAATCTTTCCCTTTAATGGAAGAATTGCCTGAAATCTTCTGTCTCGTCCCTGTTTTGCACTTCCGCCAGCAGAGTCACCCTCAACTATATAAATTTCACAATGTTCGGGATCTGTAATAGAACAATCGGCAAGCTTACCGGGAAGATTAAGATTATCAAGCGCATTTTTTCTTCTGGCAAGATCACGTGCTTTTCTTGCAGCTTCCCTGACTTCTGCGGCACGCATACATTTTTCTATTATCTTTTTTGCAACGGATGGATTTTCTTCGAGATACTCGGATAATTTTTCACCCACCAATGTTTCAACTGCCGATTTTGTTTCGCTGTTGCCTAGCTTTGTTTTTGTCTGTCCTTCAAACTGCGGTTCGGCAACCTTAATGGAAATTACCGCGGTTAACCCTTCTCTAAAATCGTCACCGGTTAAGGTGATTTTTCCATCTTTGTTAAGTCCGTTTTTACTAGCATAACTATTTAACGTTCTGGTCAGCGCAGTTTTAAAACCGACCAAATGAGTACCCCCCTCGTGGGTGTTAATATTATTTACATAAGAAAATATATTATCACTGTAGGTATTGTTATATTGAAAAGATATCTCAATCGGTGTATTATCTCTTTCACCTTCAATATAGACAGTTTTATGAAGTGGGACCCTGTTTTCGTCGAGATATTTCACAAACTCAATCAAACCGCCTTTAAAATGGAATGTTTCCTCTTCTCCGCCGTTTCTTTCATCCTTAATTTTTATTGTGATGGTTTTATTCAGATATGCCAGTTCTCTCATCCTCTCGGCTAATGTATCAAACTTAAACTTTATAACTTTGAAAATTTCACTATCAGGAAAAAAGGTAGTTTTATTACCCGTTTCATTTTTTTTAATTTTTCCTATTTCGGCAACCGGTTTAACAGGAACTCCGCGTCTGTATTCTTGAAAATAAATTTTGCCTTCTCTTTTAACTTCAACTTTACACCATTCGGAAAGGGCGTTAACAACGGAAACACCAACACCGTGAAGTCCTCCTGAAACCTTATATGTATCTTTATCAAATTTACCGCCGGCATGTAGTACTGTCATAACAATTTCGAGTGCCGAAATTTTCTCTACAGGATGTATATCAACCGGAATGCCTCTTCCGTTATCTTCAACAGTTATACTCTCATCTTTGTTAATTGTAATCATAATTAAATCGGCATATCCGGCTAATGCTTCGTCGATACTGTTATCGACAACCTCATTAACTAAATGATGAAGCCCTCTATTTCCCACATCGCCGATATACATAGCAGGTCTCTTGCGTACAGCTTCAAGTCCTTTTAAGACATTAATGTTTTTTGCACTATATTCATTTATAATTTTTGATGTTGACATACTTTTTTTCCGGTTACTTGTTGTTTTAATTATTTTTTTTATCCGTTTTCTAATTTATCGTTTTGCTTTTGCCTATTACACCTAGTGAAAATTTCTATGAAGCAAATTTGATGTATTTAATTACCTCTTCCTTAAAATGTTTATTTATGTTTTCTATTAAAAATTTTTCCTTGAATTTTAATTCGCTTCTCCATGCCGGGTTTTCAACCCTTAAGTACAAAATATTTTTATCTACTTTTACTGCTGTTGCTATTTTTTCCAGATCGGGAAAGATAATACTAAAGCCGGTCACTACATCTGACTGCTTTATCATTTTTCTTAAACCTTCAAATGCGGGTTCTTTATTTATTATATCACGCAAACTTGTAAATCCCTCATCCATTAACTACCTGTCCGTGATTAATTTTTATAATCGTATCATTATCTTTTTTGTCTAAATAAGAAATATTGGCAAAATCCGTAAGGGTAATGAATGCTTGCCCGACCCGTCCTAAATATTTACTTATTTTCTGTGACCTCTCTGTATCAAGTTCACCGAAAACATCATCAAGTAAAAAGATTGGTGTTTTTCCGGTTATTTCTTTCAAATAAAAAAATTCTGCAAACCTTAATGCTACCTGAAACGTTTTATGCTGTCCTTGTGAACCATATATTCTTAAATTAAAGTCATTAATTTCAAAAATAAAATCATCGCGGTGAGGTCCGATTAAATTATTGGCTCGTCTTATTTCTTCATCTCTTTTTTCCTTAAGCAAAAGAATAAACTTTTCCTTAATATTATCGGCGGAACTGCCTCCTAAAAAAGAGTATGTCATTTTGGGAATTTCATTTTCGTCCATTATTATCTCATAAGAGATTTTAATAAAGTCATTGAAGTCTTTTACGAATTTTAACCTGTGCTCAATAATTTCCGTACCTGTCTGAACGATTTTCTCTGTCCACGCATCGAACTCATCAAACAAGTGATATCTTCTGGTTTCTTTAATTTGAGTAAGAAGATTTGAGCGCTGCCTGAGAGTTTTATTAAAATCTAAAAGGTTTTTCAGGTAAGTACTACTCGCTTGAGAAATGATAGAATCAACAAATTTTCTTCTTTCACCCGGCGCCCCCTGCGTAATAGCATGATCTGCCGGAGTTAAAAGAACCACCGGAAATTTACCAATTATATCAGCCGAACGAGTAACTTGTTTATTATTCTGAAAATAATATTTTTTATTTTCGGCTGTAGAATAAAATAGTCTTACAGTATTTTCTGTCAAATCTTTAAATGAGCCTTTTACTTCAAATTCACTTTCGTTAAACCTAACCACTTCACTGTCTGATTTTGAATTATACCCTTTGGTAGTACAGAGATAATAAATGGCTTCCAGTATTGATGTTTTTCCCTGTCCATTACCCCCAATAATATAATTAATGCCGTCTGAAAATATTATGTTATTATTTTTATGACTTCTAAAATTTTTTAAATGAACAGAAGATAAAATCATTTTAATTATTTAATCGTACAGGCATAAGCAAAAGCATCAGTTCTTCATTTTCTTTAGGTTCCGACGGTTCAATTATACATGCTTTGGTTGGTGAATGAAGCTTAAAAATTAATTCATCTTCCTCTATATGGGACAGCATGTCATGCATGTATGCAGTATTAAACCCTATATCCATCGGTTCCCCGTTATAATTACAAAAAAGATTTTCTTTTGCATTCGAACCATGATCAATATCTTCTGCGGATATTTCTAACTGGTCGGCACCGATTGAAAATTTAACCTGCTTTGCGTTTGATGTGGAAAATAACATCATTCTTTTTATACTTGTCAGAAGGTCGTTTGTTTTTATTTTTAATCTGTTTTCATTTTCCAGCGGGATAACACTGTTATAAGCAGGATATTTTTCCCCGATTAATCTTGATATAAAAACAAGATCATCTATATGAAATAAAATATTTGTTTTGCTTAAATAAAATTTAACATCACTATTCGACAACAACTTGGATAAGACAGAAATGGCTCTTTCCGGAATAATATACTGTTCTTCATTATCAAATTTTAAATTCTTGTTAATATATTTAACCAATCGATGACCATCAGTGGTAACAAACCTTAAACCGTCGTTTGAAAATTCAAACAAAGTACCTGTCATCGCCGGTCGCATATCTTCTTTGCTCATTGCAAATGATGTATGCTCAAGAGCATTCTTCAAATCATTGCCATTTATAGCAATTTCTTTTTCTTTTGAAACTTCAGGAATAGAAGGAAAATCATCGGGAGATGAATAACTGATATTATATACACCGTTATCTGTAGTTAATTTAAGTCTTGCCGATGATTCCACCTCAAAATGAATTTGTGTGTCCTTTAACGAACGAATAATATCATAAAGCAATCTAGCTGGTATTACCATCTTAATATTTTCATCCGAAGCCACATTTAGGGATGATATCAATGCAATTTCAAGATCCGTTGCACAAACTGTTAAGGATCCGTCTTTAATATCAAACAGAAAGTTTTCCAAGATGGGCATCGGGGTACGTAGAGGAACGGCTGGAATTATCTTGGATAATAATTTTTCGAGGACTTTGCTGTTGATTTTAAATTCCATTTAATTCTCCTTTTAAAGCATAAAAAATACTAAAATTAGGTATAAATCTCAATGTTAAAAGAAGGTAAAAAATAGCATTATCGGTATGTTTTTAACGTAAATTTATCCAATATCTTTTATTTCTAACCTTAATTAAAATAACACCGGATTCGTTTTGTTTTGGTCCTCATTATCGGTTTTTGATGCATTAAGTGAGTATACGTTACCGCTTATAGAACTGGTATAGTAAACCAAAATTTTTGTACCGGCATCAAGATTAACTGTTCCATCTACATCTCCCACTACCGTTGAACTTGTTGTTCCTGCAGGAAGTTCATAAGTGGTTTTATAATCATATGTACCTTGTGGAATATCTTTTACTTGTACTGTCTTTCCGGCAACTACCGTAATTATACTTCCCCTAAAATTGATATATAAATTACCTGCTGCTGAATTTTTAAATGTAAGAGCGTTGTTAACGCTGTTGGAACAACCGTTCAAAAAAAACATTGCAATAATAACCGCAGATAAAGATATAAATTTTTTCATAAATAGCTCTCTTTTAAAAAATGACTATGTCCAATATTATACTTAGGAAAAATTAGCTTAAATCTATCTAATAATCAACATTTTTAAATAATCATTTTTATGTGGTTTTACACTTACCAACACAGTTATAATTAATTAATATTTAAATATTAAT
This sequence comes from uncultured Ignavibacteriales bacterium, assembly GCA_963751355.1. GTDB lineage: Bacteria > Bacteroidota > Ignavibacteria > Ignavibacteriales > Ignavibacteriaceae > CAVVVS01. The sequence goes on from CAVVVS010000134.1 coordinate 37,671, forward strand.
ATATAATTATAATAATAAGAGTGTTTATATGTGGACAACTCAATTATAGCCGTATTTTTGGTTAAAATAGGGCTATAAAAATAATGAAGATGTGGAAAAAATTTTAATAAATAAACGGTTATAAACGCATGTTAAAACATTAGCTATTATTAACAACTTATATAGTACTTATCAACGCATTATTAACATAAAAAAAACAAGATAATATTTTGATTTCTTTTATTCTGTAAAATTATAAAATGATATTTTATAGGATTATATTATACCGATCGAAATAAAAGTCACAACGGAAATATATAAGTATATATAAATTAGCAGTTTGATGTTTATTCTTTTGTGATTACTCACGCTGTTCAAAATGACGCTAAATAAAAAAAACAAAATAAAGCCCGCTTTCATATTAAATCCTTTGAGGTAAATATTGATGGAACATGCAGCTTGATGTTTTTATAGTTGGTGTAGATGTGCTTTGTGGGGATAGTAATTTAAATTTTGCTCTATCTTTTTAGACTCATGAAAAATTAACTTCGATCATGTTTTTTAGCGTTTCAAGAGTATCTTTCATGGAAGAATCGGTGAGCTTAGATTCCTCAATTGAAGTGCATGCGTGGATTACAGTAGAATGATCTCTTCCGCCAAACTGTAACCCTATTGTTTTTAGCGATGATTTTGTCATTTCTTTTGACAAATACATTGCAATTTGACGGGCTAATACAACCTCTTTTTTACGTGTTTTATCCCGAATTTTATTTTCATCAATCTTGCAATACTCGCACACAGTTTTTGTTATATTTTCGATAGTAATATTAACTTTTCTGTTAGTTGCAATTTCTTTTACGGTTTTTTTAGTAAGCTCCATATTAATTTCTTTAGAACTAAGGGAAGCATTTGCTAAAAGTTTGATTAAACAACCCTCAAGTTCTCTTATATTTGATGTTATATTGCTCGCTATATATTCGAGTATTTCATTCGAAATTGCCATTCCGTAGTCTTCAGATTTTCGTTTAAGGATTGCAATTCTGGTTTCCAACTCAGGTGGCTGTATGTCTGCAGTTAAACCCCATTGAAATCGAGAAATAAGCCTTTCGTCCAAACCTTTTAAGTCTTTCGGGGGTTTATCACTGGATAAAATAATCTGTTTTGTTGACTGATGAAGCGTGTTAAAGATGTGAAAAAAAAGATCCTGTGTTTTTTCTTTTCCTATTAAAAACTGAACATCGTCAATAATCAACACATCCATATTCCGGTAGAAATTTTGAAATTCATTTACCTTGTTGGACTGAATAGCTTCTACAAACTCTACTGTAAAAATATCTGAAGATAAATAAATTACCCTTTTCGAAGGGAAGTTTTGAGTAATCTTATTTCCAATAGCCTGAATTAAATGGGTTTTTCCGAGTCCCACTCCTCCATAAATAAATAAAGGATTAAAAGAAGTGCCGCCCGGATTATCGCTTATTGCGCTGGCTGCAGCTCTTGCAAGTTGATTGCCTTCGCCCTTTATAAAATTATCAAAAGTATAGCGCGGATTTAAAAAAGATTCAAACCCCGGAATACTTTCTTCCGTTTGTGCCGGAACACTTTCTACCTTTTGCTGCTCTTTAATGACGGGCTGTTTCTCATCGACATCATTTTCATCGACGATGAGGTATGCAAGTTTAGCTTCCGAACCCAAAACATCGTGAATAGTTTTGCTTATTAATGTATTAAAATGTTCATCAATCCATTCCCAAAAAAACTGGCTTGGGAGTTGTACTTTTAAAGTTGATTTTTCCAGACCCAGAGGTTTTATAGGCATAAACCATGTATTGTAAGTCAAAGCGCTGACATTTTGCTTTATTGTTTTAAGGCATTCTTTCCACACTTCATCTGGTTTTACCGCGGGGTTTTTATCAATTATTTCAGTACTAAACATAAGGTTTATCCACAATTGAAAAAGTTAAAATATGACTAAAAATAAATGGTTTTGATGCAGAACGAATGGATTATAAATGTTTTATTAACAAACTACCAACATTAACCCAAGCGACATAACCATTAAAAAAACAATGGGTTGGGTGGGTTTGCTTTAGCTGTTCACACAAAAACCATCTAATTTAGCGCCCTTTTTTCTTTCTTTTGGTTGTGAAACGTTTTCACGAAGAAAAGTTTTCCACAAGATATTAACAGAAATTGTTCGCCCTCAACTGTAGTAAAAAATAGGAAGTAATATGATGCGTTGCAAATTAATTTTTATAAAAAACGAAAAATATTTTTGAACATAATAATAATTGGTGGAATATATAAAAATAAGTATCTTGTATGTTTAAAATTGAATAATTATTTTTGAAATCTTTTTGATATTTGGGAGTAATAAATGAAAAGGACATATCAACCAAGCGTAAGAAAAAGAAAGAATAAGCACGGTTTTAGGGAAAGAATGAAAACTAAAAACGGAAGAAAAATATTGGCAAGAAGAAGGGCTAAGGGCAGAAAACGGCTTACAGTCAGCGACAAGAAATAATAGCTTTTGAAGCGTTACGGGTTTTCAGCAAAGGAAAGAATAAAAAGCAAAAATGATTTTAAAAACATATACACTTCAGGCAGGCTAATAATTTCTTCCGATAAAAAGATTAAGGCAATATTTATAGTTGAGCAAAACAGCAACCAGCCGGGCGTACAAATTGCGGCGGCTGTTCATCATAAGGTTGGGATCGCGGTTTGGCGAAACAGAGCAAAAAGATTAATCAGAGAAGCATACCGGCTGAATAAACATATTTTAAGTGAGTTGACTACGAAAAATAACGTATTGCTTAAGATAGTTTTTTCCACGTATGTATTGAATGAAAAAAAGAATAAAAATCTAAAGCTGAATGATATAGTGCCGGGTGTTACGGAAATTATGTTAAAATTAAAGAGTAGTATTTAATGTGGAGAATATTTGTATTTCTCATTAAAATTTATCAGAAATTTATTTCGCCTCTATTTCCGCCATCATGCCGATTCTATCCCACATGTTCCGAATATGCAATACAAGCATTCACAAAACACGGTATTTTTAAGGGCGGACTAATGGCAATTTGGCGTATATTAAGGTGCAATCCTTTTAACAAGGGCGGGTATGATCCCGTTAAATAACTGGATATTAAATGGATAAACAAACAACAATAGCTTTCATATTAATCGGTGTAATTCTGGTCTTTTGGCTTTTTATGAATACACCCGAACCACCCAAACAGCCAAAAGGAAATGGTACCGACACAACCCTGGTTGCAAAAGATACAAGCAAAAAACAAGTTCAAGCCACTAAACCCGAACATAAAAGTATAAAAGAAAAAACTGCACCGATAAAAGCAGAAACAAAAGCTGATAGCCTTTCTTTGGGAAAGTATTTTTCTGTCTCTCCAAAAAAAGAAAAAATTATAACGATAGAGAATAACCTTGTTAAAATGGAGTTAACCAGTCAAGGCGGAGACATAAAAAAATACTTTTTGAAAAAATATAAAAACTGGTATTCGGCAGGTAAAAAAGATACAGGCGGTTTTTATGAAACTCATGTACAATTAATTAACTATCCACGCGGCGGAAGCGGTCCCGACCTGGCATTCGTATCTGCCGACGGTAAAGCAATAAATACATCCCGTCTAAATTTTACTCCCAATGTAAATAAAGCCTATTATAATTTGACGGGTAAAGATTCGCTGGTAATCACCTTTACTCATTATGTTAATGATAATCAATATATAAGAAAGGTATATGTCTTTTACGGCGATAAGTACAGTATCAGTTACACTGTTTTGCTAAAGGGGATGAATAATCTTATAAGTAACAATACTTATGATTTAATGTGGAGAAACGGACTTCGGTTTGTTGAAGCGAATTCGGTAGACGAAGCTATGTACTCTAATGCAAGCGCTTTCTATGGTGGCGATCATGTTGTTGTGGAGGCTAAGGAAGGCGAAAAAGTACATAAAGATTTTACAGGAAGAGTAAATTGGATTGCCGTTCGGGATAAATATTTTGGGGCGGTAATGATTCCTAATTCCCCATCGGAAGTGGATGGTGCTTATATTGAAGGCACCAAAACAAAATTTGCGAACAACGGTGAAAGAGCCTACTTTAATATGAGGCTGATTGTTCCCTTTCAAAATTTAGATATAGAAAAGAAATCTTTTACCTTGTATATCGGTCCGGTCGATTATAATATATTGAAGTCTTACGGTCATAACCTGCAAGAGCTAGTGGAGTTTGGAAGTTTTCTCGGATTGAAATTTCTTGTCAGACCGATAGCAGTTTACTTACTTTTACCATTATTTAATTTCCTTCATATTTTTATACCCAATTACGGTTTTGTAATTATTGTCTTTTCATTAATTATAAAATTTGTGCTCTATCCTCTTACCAAAACAAGCTATCAATCAATGAAAAAAATGCAGTTACTGCAGCCAAAGATAGCCGAAATGAAGGAGAAATATAAAGATGATCCCCAAAAGGTAAATAAAGAAACAATGAAACTGTATTCAACCTACGGCGTTAATCCTGCTGGAGGTTGTTTGCCGCTGATACTTCAGATGCCTATCTTTATTGCACTTTGGGAGCTTTTTAAAGTTGCTATAGAGCTGCGTCAGCAGCCGTTTTTATTTTGGATAAAAGACTTATCTGCCCCTGATGTAATATTTTCGCTTCCATTTAAACTTCCTCTTTTTGGTATAAATGAAATCAGCGGTCTTGCGGTTTTGATGGGAATAGCTACCTTTTTTCAACAAAAGATGACGGTTAAAGATCCTAAACAGCAAGCGCTTGTTTATGTTATGCCGGTATTTTTAACATTAATGTTTATGGGATTTCCTTCGGGCTTAAACCTTTATTATTTAATGTTCAATGTTTTTTCTATCGGTCAGCAATACTATATTAATCATCAGCATGACGGTATGGAATTGCAGCCGGTAAAAAATCCTAAAAAGAAAAAAGGATTTATGGCAAAATTAATGGAAGCCGCGGAACAGAATACAAAAGCACAACAGCAGAAAAAAAGAAGATAATAATTAGGATATAAAAAGGGAACATTTATCCTGGTCTTTTCACAATCCTTTTTCATTAAAGAATGTCAGCGGGTAATGTATACTTTTCTTTTACATACGATATTTTTCCGAATTAAAAATTAAAATCGGCAATTTATCAAAAAACCATTTGCTTTTTAGTTTAAGTTATACAAATTTAACCTGTGTTTTTTTTATAAGTCGAATAGTTTTTTTATAAAGCATATGTATGCAGGTCATTAAAAAAATACTTTTTCTGAGTTTACTCATTTTTGTATATAACCTCTCCGCACAAACTACCCAAATCTTAAAATTAAAAATAAAAACAAAACAGCTTCCGTTCGGATTAACCGAAAAAATTCCTGAAGCTATGCCAACAGTTGCTGTTGCATTGAGCGGCGGAGGTGCCAGGGGTTTTGCCCAAATTGGCGTATTAAAAGCAATAAAAGAAGCAAACATTCCTATAGATATGATAGTAGGAACCAGTATTGGAAGTATTATCGGGGGATTATATTCTGCCGGGTATAGTATCAGGCAATTGGATTCAATTGCAATAAATACCGACTGGCAAACCTTGCTTGCCTCCGAGAGAGAGACAAATCGCAGAGAATTATTTGTAGATCAAAAAGTAACAGAAGATAAGGCTGTTTTCTCTTTAAGATTAAACGGTCTTGAACCAATCCTGCCGACATCATTAAATAACGGTCAAAAAATTTCTTCCTTTTTGAATCTTCTGGTATTAAATGCTCCAATAAACGCTCAAAAAGATTTTGATAATTTGAGATTTAAATACAGAGCTGTTTGTACAAACCTGGTGACAGGTAAGCCGGTAATTATGAAAAGTGGTTCCTTGAGCAGTGCGATGCGTGCCAGCTCCAGTGTCTCTTTTTTACTGGCGCCCTTAAAATTAGATTCTCTTACTCTCGTTGACGGCGGCTTAGTAGCAAATATACCGGTAAAAATTGCATCAAACTTGGGAGGCAGATATATAATTGCCGTCAATACAACTAGTGGGCTTAATAAAAAAGATGAATTAAATCTACCCTGGGAGATTGCAGATCAAGTAGTAAGTATCCCCATGAAAATATTGAACGAAAATCAGCTGAAATATGCCAATTTTGTTATTGATCCAACGTTGAGCAATAAAAGGCCCGAAGATTTTACTCATCAAAAGCCGAGTATACAAGACGGTTATTTCTTTACTTTGCAATATATTGATAAGATTAACAATGGTATTGATTCCATTTTCATCAACAATTTACATACGAAGCAATTTTTCATAAAAAATGTATTGAGCGATACAAGTACCCTGGAAGCACAGAGACCCTATATTTTGAAGTATTCAATGCAAGATTCGGTTTCGAATTATGAAATTTATAACGATTTGCGTAATATATTTTCTTCCGGCAATTATAGCAGCGTTTCAGCACGGGTTGACCCGATCGCCAGGAAGCTGTCGACATGAAACAGAGGTGCGCTCCCTCCGAAGCCGCGTTCGTAGCCCATCCGTTCGTGCTGGCGGATAACGAAGCGGGAGAGTATGCGACTGGCACTCAACATTGGGGCAGTTGACCCAGCTCTCACCGAACTCTCCTTTCAGGAAGTGCGCGATGCCTGGGAGAGAGACGTCCGCCAAGTCATCGTGAACGTGTTGACGATACCAATTCTGGTAGGGTGCTCGGACTTGCCCATTGTAGCGGACTAATAGCTGGTACAAGAGCATGCCCGCGAGGGGCAGGCAGACTGCCTCGTTGGCTTCGGTCTCAACAAGTAGGAGTTCAAGGCTTCTCTCCGAACAAGGGGCATCAATTGGGAGCGACTTGAACGCTCCGTTGCGGCTCTCCACTCCACAGAATTCGAGAGTTTCTGCTGCTGTGAGCGCGAAGAAGTCCTTGGGCAGGTCATCGTCAAAGCATTGGTGAACGCGGGCGCTTAGGCCGGGCGAGTTGAGAGCTTGAACCAAGTGCTCCTGCATCATGCCCCCGGGCCTTTCACGTATAGCTCGGACACAGGCGACAAGCATCGCCTGCAAAGCAACTGTGAGATAGTTCTGACAATAAAATATTCGCCATCGCTCGTGGATGTCTCTGAGCGGGGGCGGTATGCGGATGGTGGTTCTCTTAGGAGTATCTCCGCCGGAGAGGACGGACCCGAAATAGCAGGCGTCATTGAAATTGTCGTCGTCGAAAACAATGCCAGCTTTATGTGCCTGGTCAATGCATTCCAGCAGCAGAAGTAGAGACATGCGTCGACGAAGATGTCCGCCCCGAGTTATTTCAGGATAGCGGGCAAAGAACACCTTCCTGAGGACGTTGCGGTCAGCCGCGCGCTTCGAATTGATCTCACAGAGCCCTGCACGTGAACCGAATTCGGCTAGTGCCTCCACCTTGATCCGGTTCTTGAGAAAGAGCTTTTGGCCGACATACGACGTGTCTTTGACAGAGCTCCCAAACGCGTCTGCGAGGCGCTTGCCAAGCGAACTAAGCTCGCCGACCTCGATTTCTTGGGTTTCTTCGTTTAGTTCGGCACGATCAGCGTCAACCTCGTCCGCGACCTCATCCGCATCGGATTGGAAAATTCCGAGATTGATTAGCGAGCCTTTATAGGCAGCGCCGAACTGCCCTTCCTTATCCTCTAGGTGGCGCCATCCTGCCAGATCATAGGACCGAAGGTTCCTCCTCGCGAGTGTGACTGCCTTATCTGAACCTCCGAGGGCGCCACCGTCACACGGTTCGCCTCCGTGGTGAAGAACGGCGCCAAGGACCATGGCTCTTTCGCGGAGGAGAACGCCTTGAACGCGGCCGCGGTCGCCCGTCTTCCCTCTTTCCTGCTCATTGTAGTTTTGAAATGCCCAAGGAAAGAATGAGTAGTAGCGAGCGCGTGGGGTAATCGACGTAATGCAATAGAGAAGTTCGTTAGATAGTCGGGCGGAAACGCGGAGGTTGAGCCCTAGGGGGTCGGTATCGCTGGCGGAGGGGAGCTCCTTACTCCACTGCAGGAGCTTCATTCCTTCGGACGGCCTGGTGAGTTCAAACATGAGCCCCCACCCCTGATCTTGAATAAAGGCAGTGTAGCCTGCAAGCTAGGGCACGTGTGGCGGAATCTAAGCCTGTGACACTTGGGAAGGAAAGAAGCGAGGGGATGGCTGCTCCGCGCCCAATGGATCGGAGGTACATATCGCTCTGCACAAGGGAACAGCTGGTTAGATGATCAGAAACGCAGACCCTCCACCGGAATACACCGATTCAGATGTCGTTGATGGCTTTTACCTTTGGTTACAAAAGTTTCGGCTTGAGGCCGAGGTGGCCGGGCTCTTTCCCGGCGTCTACGACCGTTTCGAAGAGGCGCGGGTTTTTCTAGAAATGCTCGTTAACTTGAAGCCATGCGAGGCTTACCGTGACACTGCGAACTGGTTTCTTGGCGCTCACCTTTCGGCCTTTATCGGAATTGATGACGCGGCGAAATACGATTTCGCCTGTCGTGGGAAGGAGTATGCAAATACCTCTTTGTCGAATGAATTTTGGCTGAGATCCGATGATCCAAATCCGTGGACGCGAGATCCTCTTGCCGTGAACCGCTTATATCGTGATTTGAGGAATCTTCGCGTGCATTTTGCGGAGAAGCTGGTCGAGGTCTGCGACCGGCCGCTAGTCAGTGACGTTGCTGAGGGCAGGGAACCTGGATTGCCACGCTGGTACCTCAGGCAACTTAATGCCCTAGGACTAAACAGACTCAAAAATCAGCAGCTTACTGAGATAGAGATCTATAAGCTTAGGAAGTTCCTGAGGCACAAACCCCTCATATCATTTCTATCGCAGAACATGATGGTCATGGCGGGAGCCATCGGCGAAAGTGTGAAATGATTAGTGGCCCGGGCTTGCCGGAAAGCTCGCTACGCGCACCCGATTGCACAGAGGTGGCCTAGCCCTACCGCGCTCGTCGGCTTAGTTTCGAGAAGCAATCAAATGACTCGCGCGAGGTCAGCAGCCTCTAACTCAAGGCAGCCGAAGCATCTGGCGTCAATTGGTTGGAGCAAGAGCCCAACTGAGAAAACGCTGCGCCTGGGCTTGCAGGGAAGGGAGGTGTGATTGGGCTCTGATAATGGAATGTTATCGGAGGCTATTCCGGCTTACTTGACTATCTGTTTGCAGTCAAAAATTCGCAGATCCCTTATTAGAGCGAAGCACCTTTGCAAGCGCCCGCCCTGCCAGACGCGATTGCGCGCCGATGTAGTGTCTTCTGGGTCGTGTCAAAGCTCGTTTGACCGAGCAGATCCTTGACTCCGCGCACATTGGCCGGATCTGCAATCGACCAGAAATTTCCCGCCGCCAGCCGAAACCTATGCAAATTGACCGGGAAGCCCAGCGCCTCCTTGGTCCGGCGCCGAACCATGTCGTAGATCGACCCGGCGTCCATCGGTCTGCCGCGCATCGATGGCCATAGCCCGTCATGGTCTCTTGCACCGGGGACGATGTTTCGGAAGCGAGCCAGATAGAGGTCGATGCGCTCGGACAGGGCATCGGACAGCGGGAACTCCAACGGTTGCCTGGTCTTGGTGTCGGCGGCCGGGGATGTCGAGCAGCCAAAGATCTCCTGTCTTCACCAAGTGCCGATTGGTGGTGAGGGCGGCCAGCGTTCGCCGGCGCAAGGGCACGAGGGCCAGAAGCGCGATGATCAACCCGTCGCGGTAGAGGAGGGCGGTCTCCACCGTGGCCTCGCTCGACGGAGCCAGCGCTTCCTCGGCGGTCGCCATGAGATCGATGCCGACGGCATAGAGCTCGGCGCTCGTGAGGCCTGTCGTGCGGTCGCCGCGGGGGATCGCCCCGGCCGTGATGCGCTTGGCGACGGTCTTGAGCCAGGACCAGTCGCGCTGCGGGAAGATGATATCCCAGGGCAAGCCGGAGCGTGTGCAGACTGCTCGCCACGGACGTGTCGCGGCAGCTCTCGCGCAGATGCGCGACGAAGGCCTTGATGGAGTCCGGATCTATTCTGTCTCGCGGCGCGAGCTGAAGTCGCGCCGGATCGTGATTGGCCAGGAAACCCAGATACCGCGCATAGGACGTCCGCAGGCCTATGACCGTGGCGGCGGCCAGATGCGATGTCCTGTCGTCGTCGAACATGTCGGGCTCGAACGCGCGCGCCCACAGTGCGCGGTCCTCCGGCGGCCAGGCGCTGAACGGCAGATGCTTCTTCGGGGTCGGCGGCCATCACTCGCTCCTTCTTTGTCTTGGGCGTCTTTGCCCTACGCGGCGCTTGGGGCCTGGACCGCGCAGACTGCTCGCCTGGTCCTCGAGCATCTTCTCCAGCAGGCTGGCGTGGTGGCGTGCGGCGCGGCGCGTATCGATGCCGGCATAGGCAGTTGACCGTGGTCTTGAGGTTCTGGTGACCGAGCAGCTGCTTGACCAGCTCGAAGGCGCCCGGCGAGTGCGTCGAGGATGATCTTCGCGGCGAGGTGGCGGAACTGATGCGCCGAGATCTCGATGCCGGTGTGCTTGCCGATGATACGCTGGATCAGCTTGGAGAGCGTCTGCGGGAGCTTCGGCGTGCCGTCCGGATTGACGAACAGGCGATCGGGCTTTCGGCCGATGATCTTCGGTGCGATGTCGGTCGCGGTACTCGATCAGCATGCGGGCGAGGTGAGGGGGCAGGTCGAAGGCGATCGGCTGCTTGTTCTTGACCTCCTCGGCCGCGATCTCGAGGCTCGACACCGCACCCGGCCCGTCGCGCAGGAACAGGTGCTGGTCGAAGGTGAGCCCGGCGAGGTTCCGGATGCGCAGCGGCATGTAGGTCAGGATCTCCTGCGCCAGCGCGGCTTGCGCCAGGGCGAGCGTGCGGAAGTTCGGGGTTTTGTCGCGGCGCACCTGGGACCACAGCTGTCCGTGGCAGAGCCATGAGACGGTGAAGGACTTGGGGATCGTCGAACTGGCGCAGGAAGCGCTTGTTCTTGTCGGTCAGACCGGCGCGCGGCGCGGGAACCCTGCCGGCGAGACGCTTCAGCTCGGTCAGCGTGGCGTCATCGACCTTGACCCACTCTCGGGCGATCTGGACGAGGCGCCTTGGCCAGGCCGTTGTTGAAGGCGTTCTCCTTGCCCTCGGCCATCGCGAGCCGGCGCTGCGCGATCATCTCTGAAGTTGAGCTCGGTCACGAGGTCCGCGAGGCCGGTGATGGTGGCGGGCTCCACGCCGCTCTCGACCAGCGCCGTGACGGCAGCGTGGATCTCGTCGCGCCGCAGCTTGAGGGTGGCCGGCGCGAGCGGTCGCGCGCGGGCATCCTTCGCGAACGGGTCGGTGCAGGCGCACCAGGAGAGATAGGCGTCGACGTCGTCGCGGAAGCTCTCGGGCAGCAGCGCCCAGTCGATCCGCTTTGGCGGGGCCCGGAACGAGGGGATCGCTGACGGGCTGGAGCCCGAGCTCGGGAAACGCTCGCACGACCTCGTTCCAGATCACCGCCGTCTGCCGGTGGAGGTCGTTGGGCTTGCGATGGAGCGCGTTCTCGCGAACCCAGGCCATGAAGGCGTCGATGACGGCGTCGTCCACGTCGGCTGGGCGCCAAGCCCTCGGCGCTGGCGTAGTGGGTCAGACGGGAAAGGCCGATACGCTGGCGTTGGGTCTCGAGCTTGGCCATGAGCGCCTGCCAGGGCGCGGTCAGCTCCTGCCGTGCCGGCTTGATCGCCTTCAGCCCGCTCGCGGCGATCGCCGCAAGGAGGTCGGAGCGGATATTGGCGAGGCGCTTCGGGCTGATCCCGGCGGTGACCGGGTTGATGGCGTCCAGTTTTTTGCGGATTTCGGCCAAGTCGAGAGGGATCCGGTCGGGCGCTTCGCCGATCAGGCCGCAAAAGCAGGAGATGGCCGAAACCAGGTCCCGGATTCGGACCGCGGAGAGGGTGTTGGAGGCGGCCACGGCGTCGCGGACGTCCCCAAGGGTGGGAGATGTGAGGCCTTGGGGACGGCCGGATAGGGGCTTTCGCGGCTTCAGCATGGGATTGGCTCAGGTCAGGACCGGCCGGAAGCGGTCTCGGGAGGACAGGGGTGGCCGGGAGGTGACATTCGGGAAGACTACCATGAAAAAGATGGAACGTTTGCGGGCAGGGAGTATTCCCGAATTGGTATAACCCATTGTCACGAATGGACAATTGGTGACAGGGACGGACACGGACGTTCATGGGGTCCGGCCCTCCTCCACGAAGGCCCGGAGGTCGGTTTCCGAGATCCGAACCTGGCCGGCCGAATCTGTGCGCCGACAGGTCGCCGCCGGCGATCCACGCCGCACGCTGCGGGTGGAGACCTCGAGCAGGTCGGCGACCTGCGCGACGGTGTAGAAGCGGGCCATCGGCTTGGTGCTCATGCCGACCCCCGGTATTCGGTGGGCAGGCCGGCGATGAACGCCTCGATGGCGTCACGCGGAATGAATCGGCGGCGACCGACGGTTACCGACCGAAGCCGTCCGGAGGCCAGCTCGGCATAGAGCGTCTGCGGCTGAAGCCGAGGACTCGGCAGGCCTGCTTTGATGGAAAGGAGGCGGGCGTTTCGCTGCGGCTTCGGCCTCCGAGATTGAGAGAAATCGATATCCGAACCTCGCGATCTTGTTGCCGCCTACAGCGGCGACGCTCGATCAGACTGGCGGGGACGGACGCCGTTGGCTTACGGAGTTTGGGGGGGCGTTTTTTGAAAGCGCGTCAGGGCTCTCCTGAGATGATCTTCGCTGACCAGCCATTCGGCATCTGTGCGTGGCAGGCCGGTGCGGACGGCCCCTCGGATGTCTTCGGGAAGCTTGGCGTGGGCTTTGCGCAGTGTTGCCAGCCTCTCGAGTCTGGTTACCGTCATGGCGCTTCGACCACGGATCGACCACGGCGGTCAGCACCAGATCGGAAAAGCGGTGAAACCTGCTGTGATAGGCTGCATCTAGAGGATTCCTTGCGCGGGAGGGCCAGAGGCCATGTTGCCGCCAAATCGTTACGACATCCGTGACATAGTCCGTAATGAGACCGGCCGCTGCGGGGCTGATCTTATCTTTCCTATTCAAGGCGAGTGCGCACGAAAGCGTTGTGCAGACATCGACAGTATCGAGCGTGTCCGGCCGCTCTTCCACGAGTGTGGTCAGTGCGAACTCGACATTGCGTTGATCGAGTGCGGGCAGGGCGGCGTAGTCGTCCTGGAGGATGATAGCCGCCTCAGCGAACGCGCGATGAATGCCGGCTGCATCTGTCTCTTCGAGGGTTTCCGCTGATGATGGTCCCGGCATCACAGCCCGCAAGACGGTCAGAGACGGTTCCGCCCTTGGACACGTGCCGAAGCCGGTGATGAGACTTTCGATGAGAGTCTCTATGCGTTCGGAGTCGATCGGCGTTTGACGAAGGTGCGCGCGGACCTCGCCATCGAGGGCGTGTCGCGGAGATGCCGGCAGGCGCTTGGCGCATTTCGCCATGCGCGCAAAGATCTTGGCGAGCCGATCGCGATGCCTGCTCTGAAAGACATCCAGGGCACGCTGATCCATTCGCTGGGCGCAAGCGTGGACGGCAGCAAGCGAGGACTGGAGGACATCCCGGGCCGTGTCTTCGTGCAGCTTCAGCTCATCGACGAGGATGCTGCGCGCCATTTGGAGTTGTCCTGGCCATTCCTCGATAGCTGAGTGCGCAAGGTCCTTCAGCCGCGACCCGAGCCGCCTTCGTGCAAAGGGAGCGGGTCGTGCTTGACGTCTCATTGTTGATGACCGCCTTCCCGCCTCTCGCCGTCGGCTATGTCGTCTTGCGCATAAAGCTGAAGGTGCAGGATCTCCTTCTGCAAGGCTTCCCAGTCAAAACCTTTCCTTGTGGTGGCAACCAAAGACTTTAAGTCGGCGATGAAGCGGTCGTGTGCCTCACTCGATTCGTGGACCGTATGCCGCTCTATGAAATCGGCGAGGGCGACCAACTTTTGATAGACTGCGTACTCTTCCGCCTTCTTGATCATGAACTCACGTCGCCGCGCCTCTCGTTCGCGGCGCTCCTGCACTCGGCGGCGCCTCTCGAGCTCATCCGCGCGTCGGCGCTCCTGTTCGGCCTTTTCCGCCAGCCGGTGCTTGACGGCGACCGAGCAGGCGACGAGCGCTGCCATCGCCTCGTCGAGGTACTCTTCAAGGCGTCTGTTCTTGCGATCGCGCCAGCGGCCGACAGGACCATCCTGGTCCCAGACAGATCGTGTCGCGTCTGTGAAGCTCATTGCCAACCTCCCAGACGGGAAATAGTCCCAGGATCGATAGACCTTGGTGGACCGCGACGAATACAGGTCGGGCCAACGCCGCCGCTGTTCCTCGTGCTCAGCTTGGCGCTCGAGCTCCTCTTTTGTGGGTTGGTGCGCAGCGCGGTCCTTGATCTCGTATAGGCGCCACCGAAACGGAACATCCTCAACAACGATCCGTATGCCGTCCTGATGCGCGGCAATGGAGTGCCCGCGCTGCTCAGCGGCACACGTGACGGCATGGATGATCAACAGCGCACGCTCTATCGAGTGCAGGCCAACGGTTACGTCTACGCCAACCGAATCTTTGCAGGTCTTGAAGCCCTCGTGATCTGCCTTCGACATGCGCAGACTCTTGCGAGTAGCAACGGCGACGCGATGAAGCTTCTTCGGGCGCTCGGCGGGTACAACGATCGTGTGGAATTGTGAATTGCGACGCAGCGCAATGTCCTGGGCCATCCTTATCGCGGGCGAGAGGTCCCGGTCGGCGCGCATGACAAGTGGCACAATACTCGCTCCGGTCTTTGATGGCGGCAGCGGCGGCTGATTTACGGGCTTGCCGTGCATCCGCTTGGCCCAATAGCCCAACGGCGGCGTCGGAATGTCGTGTCTTATGCAGATTTTTCGCAATCCGACATCGGATAGGCCGAATGTCTTTGCCAGTTGCGACAGAGGGGTCTGCCATACCAGGGCATATACGTCCTCACGGTTCATCGTGGCAGTCTGCTGAAAAGGGCCAGAACTTTGAATGACACGACTACACTTCTTGGGGAGGATAGATGATCCTTCTCGCAGGCTGGAGTCGTCGGCGGTGACCTATGACCCGGAGCGAATTCGAGCTTGGCTCGGAAGCGTTAGACAGAAAAACATGGGACTCATCCTCTCGATCCTGGCGGCCTATGCCGCCATCTGCCTGGTGGCCTATTTCGGCAACCGCCAGTTCATGTACTTTCCCGATCCGGCCCGCGTCGCCCCGGAGGAGGCTGGCCTGGATGGCGTCGAGGAGGTCCAAATCTCAGCCACTGACGGCACCATGCTAGTCACCTGGCAAGCGCCAGCCAAGGAAGGCAAGCCGACAATCCTCTATTTCCACGGCAACGGGGCCAACGCCGCTGATCGGGCTCCCAGAACTCGCTGCCATAGCGCAAGACGGTTTTGGCGTCTTCTACATGAACAACCGTGGCTATGGTGGCTCCGGCGGGCGACCGACGGAGGAGAACAATGTCACCGACGCGATCGTCGCCTACGACTATCTGGTTGAGCGTGGAGTCTCACCGGAGCAAATCGTGGCCTATGGCGAGTCACTCGGCTCGGGCCAAGCGATACGCCTTGCGGCAACGAGGCCGGTGGCCGCGATCGTGCTGGAATCACCACTCACATCGACGGTCGAGGTGGCCCAGACGACGTACTTTTGGCTGCCGCTCCGTCTTCTAATTACGGATCAGTACAACAACGAGCGCAACATCCGCTTGGTGACCGCACCGGTTATGGTTCTGCATGGAGAGCAAGACAGCGTAATCCCGGCGGAAATGGGTCGGCGCGTCTATCAAGCGGCCAACGAGCCGAAGAAGATTGAGTTGTTTCCGCACGGCGGCCATGTCGATTTGTTCGACTATGGCGCGTGGGAGAGAACGCGCGCCTTTCTGGCCTCGCTTAAGCCCGCAGCTAGTCTTTGGGCAACTGACTGATGGTTGGTTTCGCGCGTGGAATTTGTCTGTATGTCCGCTTTCGAGGCCAGAGCGGACCTAAATCGGGCTGGTCGAAAAGTCCGCTTCTGACCCATAACGGACATCACTGCTGCGAGCGCAGCCAGTTGAGGCAGCAGCCCTTAAACGCGCGATACAGCACCCGCAAAATGCAAAACTAGCTAAAATTTGTCTCTTCCCGTCAGCGTCGGCTTAAGCGCGGATCGGTATAACGCGGTGTATCGTAAGAATGACCGTGGGACGGGGAAATCTGATGCACGTTGTGTTTGTGCGGTCCTGCTCTGAGAGTCAGGCCGCCATACTGGCCACCCTTGAAGAGAGAGGTCACGATGTGCATTGCTTCGACGATGCAAGTGAGGCCCTCAAGGCAATTCGGTCTGATTCAGCGATCGATATGCTGATCACTGGCGCGCTCACGGCACCTATTTCTGGTTTGGAAGTTTGTTGGGAGGCCCGACTTGTCGCAGGCGAGGACAGGCCGCTCTATATTCTGTTTGTGGTTCCGGCAGGCGAATACGCAACTAAGATCGAAGCGCTCGATAGCGGCGCTGACGAGACTCTGGATGAGCTTGCTCGCAGTGAGGAATTTCACGCAAAGCTTCGCGTTGCGCAGAGGATCACGTCGCTGCAGCGCGATCTTATTCAAGAAGCCTCCACTGATTATCTTTCCGGCGCAGATAACCGACGGGCGTTCTTTCGAAAGTTGTCGGCGGCATGCAGCGATGCAGACCGAGGCAGGCCTCTTTCAGTAATTTGCCTCGATGTAGATCGCTTCAAAGCTATCAACGATCGCTATGGCCACGATGTGGGCGATGAAGCTCTTCGCACCATCGCCGCTGCTGCCCGTAAGCTCCGTTTGCCTGTGGGGCGCCTTGGTGGCGATGAATTCGGCGTAATACTCAGGGATTGCAATCTCGACCGCGCATTAAAGGCAGCCTCGGCTTTACAAAGGGAAATTTCCAACGCGCGACTGCAGACGCCTGAGGGAATTGTCGGTGTAACCTGCAGCTTGGGGGTAAGCGAGTTTCGGGTCGGAGACACGGCCGATGATTTGATGAAGCGAGCAGATCTGGCTCTCTATCAGGCCAAAGACAGAGGCGGCGACAATGTGGCCACTACTCCTAAGAAATCCTGGATGAATGGACGGCCGAGTTTGGGAGTCAGCCTCGTTCGCTTGCTGCCGCGACCTGGTCCCGAAATCAATGATCGGCGAAAAAGGCAGCCCGCAAGTGATGCCTTGATTGCGCGAGTTTGCGCCGTGATCGATCTTCTCATTGCTTCTGGTCTGGATGAAGACGTGGCCTTTGAAGCTATGTCGCAAAGACTAATCGTTGCGGACATCCCTCTCCCAAACGATCGTGAGACGACGTCTAGCTGGCCAAATTACCTTCGGGAGCAGAGATCGGCCCTGCGCAATGGAACGCCAACTGAAGGGGCTCTAACGGAATACAGAAGCGTCGTTGCGGCACTCGATGCTATGGCCCCGCACGAGCGTGTCCGGTGGGCACTCGAGAATGAAGTGTGGGACCGTCGTCGAACTAGGCCCAGTTTTCCGAGCAACGCGTGGATCCCCGCTCGGCTCCCTGAGTTGGTTTCAAGCGATGGAAATAGCCTAAAGCAAATTGTTTCCTCCGCGCAGCGCGGAGAGAGGATTGCTAGTTAGTTGGCTGTCTTTACACGCAAGCATTAGCGCATCGTCATGCGGAAAAGCCAACCTCCGATATTGGCACGGAGCAGACATTCAGAGACGGTTCGCTAACGTCTGCTTCTGACCCAAGGCGAACGTCGGAGTGGTGGCCGGTCACTATCCGCCGACGCCGTCCGGGTCCCTTCGTCCCATTGCTGCGGCGTCAGCCTGTTTTGAGCTTATCGGCGATACCAACGAATAGATTTGTCAACGAGCAACCAACCATTGTCAGCGACGCGCTAATGGCGACCGCAATGCCGGCAGCAACAAGACCATATTCGATTGCCGTGGCACCCGATTGGTCCTCAATGAATCTGGCGAAGGCCCTTCTCATCCCAAACAAATTCCCGGGCATAGTAGCCCCCTCAGTTCGGCAACGTCTGATGCGGCTGGGAAGCGCCGTTAGTTGGCGAGGCCCTTTTGCGCTAATGCGCTGCGCCAATTAGGAGGTTCACCCATCAGCCGTTGTATGGGGGTGCGGGTGTCGAGACTCTGTATGGCCCTACGAACTGCCTTGGCATCCTTGGCGGTCATGGGCTCCCGCGCCGACAAGGGCAAGTCCAACCAAGCATCGTCGTCGTCATCCACTTTGGGCGTGCGTGCCATCGGAACGTCTCTCCGGGTTACCTTTATGGACCCGCGTACATTCAGCCTAACTTAGTTAAGCAAACCTTTCGTCCGCTTCTGGCACTTAGCGGACATGCTAGGCGGGCAAGCTAAAGGTCCGCTATTGACCCGAAGCGGACATTCCGGCTGACCAGCCTCGTCAGCTATTGACCCAGACCAGATGTGTTGATGGGACGTAAGATCCTCGTGCCGGAGGTCACCCTTTGGGCTGCATATTGCGTATTGCCTCTGACATCAGCTGGCCAAGCTCTTGGACCTGACGTGCGTATGTCTGGATCTGAGTTTGCGCGTAACGGCTTTGAAGGGTCAGGACTTCTTGCATGTCCTTCGCATTGGCAAGCTCGCTCGCTAATGCGAACGAGCCTTCGGCGTTCTCCTTCGCGAACCCAATTGCCCGCTCCTGAACCGATCTGAATCCAGCTGCCATCGCATTCGATGGTGCGCCTGACCAAGCGTTCATCGATTGCGTCAAGAAGTCCATAAATTGACCGTAGGCAGCCCGTGCCTGCTCGATATTTTTTTCTGTCAGGTCGCGCAATTCTGAGGGGATCTCAAAGGGAGGCTTGTCAACCATGGTGTCCTCTCAGCGGGATACTTCTAACCCAGTCGTCTGCTTCAGCCGCTACAGTGTCCCTAGTGTAGTGCATTTGATTGACAGAAAAAACGTTAAGACAAGCTGGGGAGTTCGGCTCCCATCTTCGCACGAAGCGGATATGCCGGCTGATCAGCCTCATGTCAGCTTATG
>CAVVVS010000135.1:0-64168 GCA_963751355.1 uncultured Ignavibacteriales bacterium
ATTGATACTTTAAAAGGAGTTGGAGTTAGCATTGCCGGTATAGTTGACTCAAAAAATCTTATAGTCAATTATGCTCCAAACCTTGGATGGGAAGATTTCAAAATCGGAGACCTAATCAGAAAATATATGCCTGATCTGGAAATACTAACTGTAGGTAATGATGCTAAGTGTTCGGCTCAAGCTGAACTTTGGTTTGGGGTACATGATACTCATCTTTCAAATTTTGTCTTCCTGGAAATTGGACCCGGGATTGGTTCGGGAATTGTTGTGGGAAATAAAATACTTGACGGAGAATATCATGCGTCAGGTGAAGTCGGTCATATGGTTATTTACGAAGACGGCGAACTTTGCAGTTGCGGAAATAACGGCTGTTGGGAAAGATATGCTTCCGATAGTGCCACGGTTAAAAGATATATCGCAAGAAAATACAACAAACTTGAAAAACTCTCTGATTTAACTATTGACGATATAATTGACCTAGCTAATAATGGTGATGACATTGCTAAAGAGGTTTTAAGTCAAACAGGATATTTTCTCGGTTTAGGTATTTCGAATATTATTAAAGCAATAGATCCTCACGCCATCATCTTAGGTGGAAGAATAACTCGAGCATGGGACATTATTTACCCAGAGATAAATGATCTTGTAAAGAAAAGAGCATTTTACGGCGAGAAAAAGAATCTATTTATTTTACGCTCTTCATTGAAAGTTAGACCCCGCTTATTGGGGGCTGCCACTTATGCTATAGAACAGATATTTAGTGACTATAAAATTATGGTATAAAAAACAAAAAGTTCGTTCATGATTTATCAGTTTGTTGCGGTTGCAAACTCGGTCAGAAAATATAATTAAATTAATTTCCCTTCTCATTTTTTAGCTCTTGAAAGTAGTTAATAATAGAATAAATTTATACTAGAAATCATTACAAATGAAAAAACGAAAAATTGTCGTAGGTGTCGATATAGGGGGGACAAATACTTCTTTTGGGGCTTTGGATTTTCAAAATAATTATCTGCCCGGAAAATCATTCAAGACCAGACCCGAAGACGGCATTGAGATATTTTTAGAAAATTTAATAGAGGACATACAAGACTCTTTTAATGATGCTGCTGACGGTACAATTATAGAAGGCATTGGACTGGCCGTCCCAGGAGCAAATTATTTAACGGGAATCATCGAAAATTCTGCGAACTTGAAATGGCGAAATGTTAATTTAATAGATTTAGTAAAAAAACATTTTGACTCACCTTTAATTCTTATAAATGATGCTGATGCTGCTGCGATAGGAGAACAAACCCACGGCGTTGCCAGGGGAATGAAAAACTTTGCAGTAATAACCTTAGGTACCGGTTTGGGTAGCGGGATAGTCGTTGATGGAAAACTAGTACACGGGGAAAATGGGTTGGGAGGTGAACTCGGACATATGAGTGTGATTCCTAACGGCAGAGAGTGTAATTGTGGAAGACTTGGATGCCTGGAAACTTATATCTCTGCAAATGGAATGAGACGCACTGTATTTGATCTTCTTAGTCGTTATTCTGAAAATAGTGATTTAAAAAATATCAGCTACAATGAGTTGACTAGTAAGTATATCAGCGAGTTGGCAATAAAAAACGATCCGATTGCACTTAAAGCCTTTGATTTTACCGGAGAAATTTTGGGACATGCATTATCGAATGTTGTAACGTTTTTTGATCCTGAGGCGATAATATTGTACGGAGGTTTGGCGGAGGCAGGTGAACTACTGTTTCAACCCACAAATTTATATTTTGAGAAGCACCTACTGAATATATACAAAGGCAAAGTTAAAATTCTAAAATCATCATTACAAAATGGTATGGCGGCTATATTGGGTGCATGCAGTTCGGTTATGAAGAATATTAATAAAGTGCAGATTAATTGCGCGTAATTTTTAGTACGATGTTCTATATTTTGATAATTGGCAAGAAACTAATTTGGAGTTGAGTGTTATGAAGAATCAACCTATTCATTAACAATAAATAAGGCTGTGCGGTAAGGAGTTAGTGCTAAAAACCGGTATTTCGAAAAGGAACTACAGAATTTTTAGCTCCTGTAAGCCGTTATATAAGTAACCAAATACTAAAGGAGAAAAAAATGCGCAGAATTAGTTTTATTCTGAGTATGATAATCCTGATTGTTATTTCAATCGGAAGTACTGTTCAGGCAGCAAATACAAATGTGGAGGGGTATGTAAAAGATGCACAAACGGGTGATCCACTACCCAGTGCTAACGTAATTCTTGTCGGAACAAGTATGGGCGCTGCATCAACTGAGAGCGGAAAATATGTTATTACAAATGTTCCGCCCGGCAAGTACAAAATCCGGGCAACATATATAGGATATAAGGCAGAGACGTTCACTATAGTTGTTGAGAAAGGATTAACTCTAAATCAGGATTTCAAGCTCGATCCTGTCGGGATAGAAGGAAAAACTGTCGTTGTTACGGCTCAGGCAAGCGGACAAAATGCAGCAATAAACAAGCAACTGTCCTCAATGGCGATTACAAATGTTGTTTCAGCTGCTAAAATTCAAGCTCTACCGGATGCCAATGCCGCAGAGTCGGTAGGCAGGCTTCCCGGTGTTTCACTTATAAGACAAGGCGGAGAAGGTGCTCAGGTTGTTATTCGAGGTCTTTCACCTCAATATAATCAAATTACTATTGATGGGGTGGAAATGCCTAGTGATGTTACGTCGAATAATAATATTGGCGGATCCGGTTCCGACCTGCAATCCGCAGGTGACAGAGGAGTAGATTTGAGTATGATTTCCTCAAATATGCTCGGTGGTATAGAGGTCATTAAATCAATTACACCTGATATGGATGCGGCAGTTCTCGGCGGAGTAGTAAATTTTGATATGAGAAAAGCATCAAAAAGTGCAGGTTTAAATGGCGTATTACCTAAATTCGAATTCCTTTCCCAAGGCGAATATAACAATCTGAAGAATACGACTAATAATTATAAATTTGTCGGGTCAGTTGAAAAACGCTATTTTAACAATAACTTCGGTATTTTTATCCAGGGCTCTGCAGAGAAACGAAATCTTAGCGCAAATCAGTTAGGCGTTAATTATAATTTAGTGGATAAAACTCATGGTGATGCAGGCATACCCGATCTAACAACTTTAAATCTTACAGATGTTTTTAGAATACGCAAGCGCTATGGTGGTACTGTTGTCCTAGATTATCACAATGCCGGTACAAAAATAGGTTTTATGAATTTTATCAGTAACAGCAATACAACATCAACCGAAAGAGAACAATCGGCTAATATTAAATCTCCTAATGCACAGTTGAATTATTTTATTAGAGGGAAAGAAACAAAATTAAATGTTCTCAGCAATCTTCTCAACATAGAACAAACTTTTCCATTTGTTCATATTAGTTTAAAACTGTCCCATGCCTTTTCCGAAACTCAGGATCCGGGTGATGCAACTTTTGTGTTTCTGCAGCAGCATGCCGGATTCGACGGTATAAGCAGTACGTTGGTTAAATTACCTCCTCAAGAAATGGCAACTTATATTAAACCTGATTCGGGAAATGCATACTTAACAAATATTATCAACACTTCGGTTTATTCTAAAACGAACTCATATACCGCTTCGTTAGATCTCCAACATGATTTTACTCTATCGGATTTTATCTCAGCTAAAATTAAATACGGAGGAATGTATCAGTATAGAAAACGTTCTTATGATTATAATGAAAGTTCCGGTTCAACTATCTATGACGGCGGAGATGCAATAATTACTAAATTCCAAAAGGCGTATCCTTGGTTAAGAACCAATAGCGGTGGATTGAGTCTGGCTAATTTTGTTTATAATGGTTATGATTATGGAACGTTTCTGAACGGTGATTATAATATTGCTTATCCTCTGAATTCGGACTTAATGTGGAAACTTGTTCCGATTGCCCTGGCAGCCAGACCTACAACCGTACTCGGGACGGCTTACAAAAAAAATAATGTAGCATCAATATTAAATGATTATTCAGGACACGAAGTAAAAAGTGCTGCCTATATTATGGCTACAGTAAACATCGGTGGAGTATTCACTATTTTACCGGGTGTTCGTTACCAAAATCTTACTACATCATATACTGGTGCTAGAGGAGAAAATACACCCGCAGGTCTCCAGCCGGTTAAAGGTCATTCCAGTTATGATACAACTCTAACCGAAGCTCATGGTTTCCTACTTCCGATGGTTCACTTAATTTACAAACCATATAATTGGCTTAACGTCCATTTCGCATACACTAATACTCTAAATTATCCGGGGTATACTACTGTTACGCCTAGATTTTATGTCAGCACGAGTTCCATTGACTACAATAACTATAAAATAAAACCTGCTACCTCGGAAAATTATGACCTTGTTGTGTCTGCTTTTACAAATGAAATCGGGCTGCTTACTATAGATGGATTTGTGAAACGAATTAAAAATTTAATATTCTTCTCTCATGAATATGTAACTGATTTGAGTCCATATCCCGATTTGCCGCAAGGTAAGAGTCAGTTATATGATTTTTATACATATATTAACAGTCCATTCCCGGTTAACGTAGTTGGTATTGAAACCGATTGGCAAACACATTTCTGGTATTTACCCGGACCACTTTCAGGTCTTATATTCAGTGTTAATTATTCGCATATTTTTTCCAAAGCTAATTATCCGAAAAGTATTGTTAACGTATCCTATAATGCAGACGGTACATTTAAAAAGACAGTTGTGGATACGTTTTACACAACCCGTTTGCTTAATCAGCCCGACGATATTGTTAATCTATCTCTTGGATATGATTTTGCTGGATTTTCCGCAAGACTTTCGATGCTCTACCGGAATAATGTCTTCAATCATCCCGACTTCTGGTATCAAAACAGGATCATTTCTGCCAAATTTACTCGTTGGGACCTTTCAGTGAGACAAAATCTTCCTTGGTACGGGATTCAACTTTTTCTTAGTATCAATAATATTACCGGAGCGAATGATGTTAGTATTAATCAAAAAAACAGTTTTCCTGCATCGGAACAGCGCTACGGTATGACAGGAGATTTAGGCGTTCGTGTAAACTTTTAAACAAAGTATAAGAACTGAAACAATAATAAATAAACTTTATAAGCCGTTAGACTTGTGAAGGAGGTGATATAAAAACTTGCAAGTTTAATTCTGAAAATGACCGATTGAAAATTTCTGTTACGCCTATAATTGGGCAGTAATTTATTTAATTCATTAGAAAGGAGAATCAGATGAAAAGATTGCTATATTCCATAGCATTGCTAGCAATGGTATTATTTGTAATGCCAACACAACTTTTCGCACAGTCGGGGGATGTCCTTAAAATAGCTCCGCTTCCTCCGGGAAACGTTAATGATATTATTAATGGTGATACTCTTGCCGGAGGTGTAAGAGCGCATCCTAACCGCACATACATGTTACAGCGGGGGGCAGTTTACCAGGTAACCGAACCGATTGTTATCAATGGATCTATTAAAATTGTCGCAAATGATACTACAGCCGGATTAAGGCCACCTGTTCTTGCCCCGGCAATTCTATCCGACAACTCGTCCATAGATCATTTCTTCGAATTAAACGGGAAAGGCGCTAAAGTTGAAATTGACAGCCTCTACTTGCTTTCCATACGTGCAGATCAGAACCAGTTGGGATGGAGTGAAGGTATAAGAATAAATGCCGATAGTATCTCACTGAAACTAGAAGGTGATATTTTTGAAGCATTTACCCACGGTTCATTAATGCTGCATTCACAATGGACCAAAATGAATGTACAAGATTGTATCTTCAGAAACCAGCAGCATTCAAGTTCATATTTTGGCGGTGAACCATTTCTATCTGATGCCCCAACAGCTATGGATACATGCGTATTCGTTAACAATACATTTTTCTGTGATAACTCATATCTATGGTCTGTACGCGGATATGATACATATGCTGCATTTGAGCACAACACCGTTGTTTATGGAGTAGTCAACCCGTTTCTGATTAGACAAGCATATAACGTACATATTGACAACAACTTATTCTATTCAGTACATGCTTGGGGCGGAGATCCGGAACAGGTTATACAAGGATGGTTCTTAAATTATCCAGATACGGCGTCGAGCAGTATAATTAGATTTAGAGCACTAGATTCTACAAGTTATTGGTCTAAACTTTGGAGTGCTCCAATTGCTGGTCCGGAAGGATATGTAGATTCTGCAGCAGGCGTTTATCCTTCAATGTTTAATCCAGCTGGAAGAGTAATTAGTGTACAGAATAATACTTATTTCTGGCCCAAGGATTATACAGATTGGGTTAAAGCATATAATGATACGGTTAAAACTGCAGATAGTGTAGATATGCCTGACGGCAGTAAACAACTTATGACAAGAAGATTCTACATGCCGACATGGATGAGTGCTTATACCAAATACACGATTGATAGTGTATTTCCAAAGCTGCATACAAATGTTACGATAGCAAATAATGATAATGTAGATCCGGGCTTCAACGCAGATATAAAAGGTCACCTTCCAAAATTGATTGCGTATACCCGAAAGATTATAACCAATCAATTGGATAGTACCTGGTTCTACAATCCAACCGGTAATCTGTATCCGCCTCAATGGCCATTACCTGAGAATCTTGCTTATTCAAACTCAACGTTACAGCATGGTGGAACTGATGGATATGCAATAGGTGACGTGAATTGGTATCCATCTCAGAAAGCTACCTTTACGGATGTTAAGGAAGTTCCGAATACAACTCCAACAAAGTTTGAGTTGAGCCAGAATTACCCGAATCCGTTTAACCCGACTACAACTATCAATTATACTCTTTCGAAAACTGGATTTGTATCTTTGAAAGTTTATAATATTCTCGGTCAGGTAGTTACAACCTTGTATCAAGGTATCCAAAAAGCAGGCACATACAAAGCAAATTTCAATGCTTCGTATCTTGCAAGCGGTGTATACTTATACAGATTACAGCAAGGATCTAATGTTGTAACCAAAAAGATGATGCTGCTTAAATAATCCTCGTGTAATATAAAGGGTTATTAAAGAAAATTATATGTCAGTCGGTTTTTAATGTGAGACCGGCTGACATGATAATTATTCAATTTTGCCGCTATTTCAAATCATATCAGTTTTTTAGTTTTGAAATTATTATTTACAACTGTGGATTGGGTTAATCAGGTATTTATTATTTCAATTTCAATTCTTTTATTGCCTGTCAGATTACGAGCACACTATAATTCTCATCTTTTTATGATAATCATATTCGTCATCTTATAAAATAATTTTTATTTTAATTTCGCTTAAAGCTTCCTTTACTTATATTAAACAATAGCATGGTAAGGTTTTTAATAAAAAATATGAGTATTGGCCTTAAATTAATGCGCTATCATATTCTTCTTAAAATTCTGGATTCTCAATGATAATTTTGTTGTAATATATTTTCTTATAAATAAAGATTTCAACTTGAAAAAATTGTTATAAACTCTTTAATAATTAATATCAGTTACATATCAACAAACATACGGGGATAATTGTGAAGCGAGTATCATTTTATTTTGTTAGCGTGGCACTAATGCTATTTTTATCTTCATGCTCAAGTAACAGTGTAAGAGTAGACCGTTTTTCGCCACAGGGAGAAATTAAAAATTTAACCACCTTTACAATAGAATTCTCCAATAATCTCGCTCCTCAAAATATGCAGGATAAATGGTTAGATGACGAATTTGTCAAGTTCGAGCCAAAAATAGATGGTAAATTTAAATGGATTTCCGGGAATAAACTTCTCTTTTCACCCGATGTGCCGCTGCAGCCGATACAATCTTATAAAGCAGTTGTTACCAATAAAGTTCTCTTCGGAAAAAATCTATCGCTTAAATCTTATACTTATGAGTTTAGAACACTCGATTTTGATGTAGTTAAAGCAGATTTTTTCTGGACACACATACCGAACGGAGAATATAAAATTAGCATAAAAGCAAATATATATTTTAATTATCCAGTTAATCCCGGAATGCTGAAAGACTACCTTAGTTTCTTAGAAGATGGGAAAGAAATAAATAATTTTAAGATTGTTCCAGATAAAGCCTCAGATGTTATTGCAGTTGATCTAGGTGATATCCAGCAGACAAATAAGGAACAGCAATTATCAGTTAAGATTAAAAAAGGTTTAATGTCAGTTATCGGGAAGAAAGGTTTAGAAGATACCCGTGAATTTAGTTATAAATTAGCCCCAATAACAAAACTTGCAATTACCGGAGTATCCAGCGGATTAAACGGTGATAAAAAATGGATTGAGGTTTCCACAACACAGCGGGTTGATGATAAGAAACTGAAAGATTATGTAAAATTAAACCCGGCTGAAAAAGTTACTTTTTATGTTAATGAAAATTCATTTCGTATTGAAGGTGTGTTTGATAAAGTTCAGAGCGTCGATCTACTAGTTAAAAAAGGCTTACCGGGTCTTTATGGTGGAGAACTCGAGTTTGAGTTTGAGCAGCAGGTTACTTTCGTCAATCTTGACCCTTCTATAAGATTTACCGACAATAGGGGAAAATACCTTATGCTATCCGGTCAAAAAAATCTGGAATTAAGTGCTGTTAATATACCGGGAGTTGATATTGAAGTATCTCAGATTTTCAAAAATAATATCCTTTATTTTCTAAAGCAGTATAACAATTCTTATTATTATAATGATAATTACTATTATTATTCTCCTTACTACAACGTTAATAATTACGGACACCGGCTTTATAAGGAAAAGAAAATACTAAAGGATAATCCCAATGCACTTGAAAAATTCAATGTTAATCTTGATGAAATTCAAAAAAGTAAATTAAAGGGAATATTTGTCGTTAACGTAACTTCTACGAGGGACCGCTGGCGCCGTGCATCCAAAATGGTAGCTCTTTCGGACCTGGGAATAATAGCTAAAAAAGCACCCGACCAGCTTCTTGTATTTGTTAATTCTATTGCAACAACCGAAGCGGTAGGCAATGCCGTTATTACTTTGATATCATCCAATAACCAGGTAGTATTAACCGGAAAAACAAATACAGAAGGTGTTGCATCGTTCGAAAATTTAAAAGAAAGTTTGAAAGATTTTATACCTAGGGTAATAACTGTTGAAAAAGGTGAAGATTTTAATTTTATTGATTTGAATGAGACAAGAATTGAAACATCGCGGTTTGATGTTGGCGGACAAACAGAATATACTTCCGGGTTTAAAACGTTTCTCTACGGTGATCGTAAACTTTACAGACCAGGAGAAGATGTTCATCTATCGGGAATAGTCCGGGATGATTTTACCAGGACGATAAAGAATGTACCTGTGCTGCTGAAAATAATTTCACCTACCGGAAAAGTATACGATAATTATAAATTGAACCTTAACGATGAAGGTTCGTTCGATATTTCATTTAAGATGCATGCTTACGCACAAACCGGACAGTATCGTGCTGAAGTATATACAGGTTCCGAAAGTTTAATCGGTACTTACACTTTTAATGTGGAAGATTTTGTACCGGATAAAATAAGAGTACTGCTTAAAACAGATAAAAAGGATATCACTCCTGGTGAAGATGTCAATATTGGAGTTAATGCAGAATACTTATTTGGCGCAAAAGCTTCAGGGCTTCGTTACGAAACAGATTTTCAATTAAGGCACAAAACATTTGTAAGTAAAAGATATCCTGCTTTTACTTTCGGTAATTCCAATTTTCAGAATCCAAATATTCCAAATTCATTTGTTAAGGGCAGCCTCGATGAACAGGGGAATACAAATATTAAATTTACGGCGCCTTCCGATTTAAAATCGTCCGGTATAATTACAGGCTATGCATTTGTAAGCATATTTGATCTCTCGGGAAGAACCGTTAACAGGATGACTAGTTTCGATATTTATCCTGAAAAGAATTTTATCGGTATAAAATCACCGGGTTATTATTTCGGTACTAATGAAGCGATTAATTTTAAAGCTGTTGCAGTAGATAAGAGTGACAATCCTATACAGAATTTTAAAGCAGACGCAAAGCTTGTTCGATTGGTTTGGCAAACAGTGCTGAAGAAAAATAATTCAGGCAAATACGTATATGCTTCAGAAAAAAAAGAAGAGGTTCAATGGGAAAAGGAGATTGATCTCTCGGGCGGTGAAAAAACAATTCCGGTTAATGTATCTAAGAACGGTGAATACGAGCTGAGAATATCCAGGAAACAAAGTGATTATTATCAGGCAGCAAGGTTTTATGCATACGGCTGGGCATCAACCACAGCTTCTTCTTTTGAAGTGGACAAAGAAGGACGGGTTGAGATCGTATTTGATAAGAAAAGTTACGCACCGGGGGAAAAAGCAAAAATACTTTTTACAACGCCCTTTGCAGGTAAAATGTTAATTACAATGGAAAGGAGCGGGA
Organism: uncultured Ignavibacteriales bacterium; assembly: GCA_963751355.1. Taxonomy (GTDB): domain Bacteria; phylum Bacteroidota; class Ignavibacteria; order Ignavibacteriales; family Ignavibacteriaceae; genus CAVVVS01. The sequence continues at coordinate 10,439 of CAVVVS010000135.1, forward strand.
TATATAGTTATAAATATATCGAAGTTAATAACAGATCCACACAGATTGAAATGAATATTGAGGAAAAATATATTCCGAACGTATATATCACAGCAACTTTATTTAGAAAACATACTGCAGATCAATCAATACCTTTCCTCGTTGCACACGGCATTGCCTCTGTTAAAGTAGAAAGAAAAAGCCTGCATCTCCCGGTGGCTATAATTGCACCGAAAAAAATTAAACCCGGAAGGCAAGTGGAGGTGACTATAAAAACTTCGAAACAAAAAAATATTTTTATAACGCTTGCGGCAGTAGACGAGGGCATACTGCAGATCAAAGATTACAAAACTCCTGATCCTTATGGATTTATGTACGCCAAAAGGGCATTGGAGGTTACCGGTTATGATCTATATAAGCTTTTATTACCGGAAATAATCTCCTTAAAATCTCCCGGCGGTGACGAAGTAGCAAAGCAGCTTCAGAAACGAACTAATCCTATCACTACAAAAAGGTTTAATCTGCTGGCTGTTTGGAGCGGAATATTAAAAACAGACGGCAGCGGTGAAGTAAAAATTCCTCTCAAGATTTCAGAAGATTTTAATGGTGAAGTCAGGCTTATGGCTGCTGCTTATAAGGACAATCAATTCGGATCTGCTGATGAAAGAATGAAAGTATCAGATGATTTGATTATTGAACCGCAAATTCCAAGGTTCCTTGCTCCCAACGATTCGCTGATAATGCCTGTGTCATTAATTAACACAACAAATTCTCCAGGCAATACACAGGTTAATCTTGCTGTGGAAGGCCCGCTCAGAATAGGATCTGCGAAAAGTCAGAATATCCGGGTGCCTGCTAATTCATCCGCTACTGTCCAATTCGTTATTGCCACAGGAGAAAAAATAGGTACCGGTAAGATATTTATTAAAACTTCGGGATTTGCTAATGTTAAAAATGAAACAAATATATCTGTTCGTCCCGCATCACCATATTACACCGAGAGTTTTACCGGAGAAATATATAACGATGCTAAAATAAATTTGCAGCCGGCATCAGATTATATGGAAGGAACTGTACAATCGGTGCTTACCATATCAAAATTCCCGGCAATTAAATTCGCGAAATTTCTTAAATATCTTGTCGGTTATCCTTACGGATGTGTTGAACAAACAGTTTCCAAACTTTTTCCTCAATTGTATTTTGAAGATCTTGCTAAATTAGTAGCTCCTCAATATTATCGCACTACAACTCCGGTTTATTTTGTTCAGGAAGGTATAAGAAAACTTGAATCAATGCAGCTAAACGACGGTTCAATGAGCTATTGGCCCGGGGAAACTTATTCAAACTGGTGGGGCAGTGTCTATGCAGCTCATTTCCTTGTCGAGGCAAAGAAAGCCGGGTTTAATGTATCGGATAATGTACTTACAAAACTTCTAGGTTATATCGCTGGCAAAGCAAGAGAGAAAAAAGTTATTGATTATGTTACTTACGATAATAATAAAAGAACGGTTACAAAAATTGCCAACAAAGAAATCCTTTATTCACTTTATGTTCTTGCTGATGCAGGCAGAGGTGATATTTCCACTATGAATTATTATAAGTCGAAGCCTGCCCTTGTTTCGAATGATTGTAAATATCTGCTTGCTGGCTCTTATGCATTAATGGATAATTGGCAGTCTTATTATCAACTAATTCCCAAAAATTATGTACCTGAAAAAACCGAGCGATTGACAGGCGGGTCTTTTGATTCTGAAGCCAGGGCAAATGCAATAATGCTTAACGTTCTGCTTGAAGTTGATCCTTCTAACAAGCAAATACCTTTTATTATAAAACATCTTACCCAGATTATGGGAAGAATATATTCCACACAGGACAGATCATTTGCTTTTCTTGCTCTCGGTAAGGCTGCAAAATTAGGAGCGTTTTATGATGTAAATGTCGATGTTTTCACAGACGGAAAAAAAGCGGGTGAATATAAAGGTAAAGACATCACCTTAAACCTTGACCCGAATTCAAAATCCATAGAACTTAAAGGCAGTAAGCAGGGAAGAGTTTATTATTTTTATAACATAAAAGGGATCAAGAAAGGAAATGTAAAACCGTTTGATTCTCACTTAAAAGTGAGAAGAAGCTATTTTGATTACCAAACAGGAAACTATATTGTTAATAATCAATTTTACCAGGGGCAACTTGTTGTTTGTAAGATTGAACTGACAGGTGGGGAAACATCCGCCGATAATATTGTGATAACCGATTTGTTACCGTCGGGTTTTGAAATAGACAATCCGCGTTTGTCCGAAACTCCGCAGTTGTCAAAGAAATATTCCGGTAGCATGAATGTTCAGTATATGGATATAAGAGATGATAGATTGTTACTGTTTACTAACGCAAAACGAAATACGACTAAAACTTTTTATTACCTAATTAGAGTGGTCAACAAGGGAAAATTCACCCTGCCCGTAATCAGCGCCGAGGCAATGTATGACAGTGAAATAAGCTCAATTAACGGAGAAGATATAGTGAAGGTTAATGAAATAAAATAAAAAAGATATTCCCCAAATGCTTATTGAGTAATATCTGTGATACTAAGTGTCCTATAGTTTCTTATAAGATTAAATCTATGTTTCGTTACTAGAAAATATTAATCATGTTAATTTTGACGAGATAAAGAAAAAATTATTTATGAACAACCTTTTCGAGAGCATGTTTTTTAAATAGGCAATCAAATGTTAGCATTGTATAGTAGGAAGCAAAAATATAATCAGATTAACATCAGCGAACAATTATAATGATTTAGTAATTTACTCAAAAATTTTGTCAAGTAAGTGAATGAATTTCTTAAATAGTATTCGGATTAATAAAGGCAAATTCAAAAAGATTTTACCACTTTTTGGATTGCGCATAGTATATTTTTTAATTGCAATATTAATTGCCGTAATCAGTCTCAACTTACTATTTCCTTTGCCGCAACAGAAACCTTATTCAAAAGTTATATATGCAAAAGACGGTACAATGCTGTCTGCATATCTTTCCAAAGACGATAAATGGCGAATGCAGGCACATCTAAATGAGATTTCACCTTACCTGATAGAAGCTATCTTAGCAAAAGAAGATAATTGGTTTTATTGGCATCCCGGAGTTAATCCTGTTTCGGTAATTAGAGCATTTATCCAGAACATAATTACTGGGAAAAGAGTCTCCGGGGCATCCACTATTACCATGCAGGTCGCCCGGATGCTTGAACCAGGGGGCAGAACCTACCTAAAAAAAATTGAAGAAATGTTCAGAGCATTTCAATTAGAGTTTCATTATAGCAAAAAAGAAATTTTAGAAATCTATTTGTCCATGCTTCCGTATGGTGGTAACATAGAGGGTATTAAAGCTGCATCATATATCTATTTCAACAGATCTCCTGATAAGTTAAGCCTTGCTCAGGCTATACTAATGGCTGTTATTCCCAATGATCCGAATAATCTTAGAGTGGATAGAAATTATTTGAACGCATTGAGAATGAGAAACACCTGGATTAAGAAATTCATGTTGGAAGGTGTGTTTAAGAAATCTGATCTATCTGATGCTTTAGCTGAACCGGTTATTTCCGGAAGATATACGATTAAAAACAAGGCTCCGCATTTTTGTCAGTATGTTTCTCAAAATTTCATAGGTAATGAAATTCAAACATCTTTAGTTCCCTCTATCCAGCAGACGGCTGAAAAACTTTTGCTTAATTATGTACGGCGCATAAAAGCTAAACAGGTTTCTAACGGTGCAGTTATTATTATTGATAATAAAGCAAATTCCGTAGCAGGGTATTGCGGTTCCGCCGATTTTAATGACTACAATTCATCCGGACAGGTGAACGGCATAACTTCTGTACGTTCACCCGGTTCCACATTAAAACCAATTCTATACAGCCTGGCATTCGACCGGGGATTACTAACTCCACAGATGAAACTGCTCGACCTGCCCACTGATATTAACGGTTATGAGCCGGAAAATTATGATTTGAAATTTCATGGAGAAGTATCTGCAAAATTCGCACTTGCAAATTCATTGAATGTACCGGCAGTCAGGCTACTACAGAAGGTTGGCATTAATAAATTCCTTTCTATGCTTGGGAAAGGTGGCTTTACAGATATTGCCGAACATAAAAAATTACTCGGTCTCTCGGTAATATTAGGCGGCTGCGGTGTACGGCTTGAACAATTAGCCGGCTTTTATACTGTTTTTGCAAACAAAGGGATATTGTATCCGTTGAACTATTTAGCTTCTGGTAAAAAGAACATTAATATTTCTTCACGCTTGTTTTCACCGGGTGCGGTTTACTTAACCAGCCAAATACTCACTTCAAACGAACGACCGGATTTTCCGGTAGAGTTTCTATCTTATACCAATCTTCCAAAAATAGCCTGGAAAACCGGGACGTCTTATGGTAAACGAGATGCATGGGCAATCGGTTACAATCCCGATTTTACTATCGGAGTCTGGATGGGAAATTTTGACGGTACAGGTGCGCCGAAACTTTCAGGCACAGAGATGGCTGTTCCATTATTGTTTGAGTTGTTTAATTCGATAGATTACAAACCTAAAAAACTTTGGTTCGATAAACCGGAAGATGTGCTCGAACGGAAAGTTTGCAGTGAAACAGGGCTGTTGCCGACAAAGTACTGCACTTCTTTAATTACCGATTATTACATAAATAAGATCTCATCGAATAAAAAATGTAATTTGTACAGAGCTGTTTATGTCAGCAATGATGAAAAAATCAGTTATTGTACAGAGTGTTTGCCTGGCTCGGGATATAAAATAGTTGCTTACCCAAATTACGATCCCGAACTTACTTTATGGTATCTAAGAAACAAAATACCATTTAAGAGACAGCCCCCGCATAATCCTTTCTGCATCGCCAGATTCTCAGGGGAGGGGCCGAAAATTCTCTCGCCGACGGCAGACTATGATTATTATATTGAAAAGGGAAGTAGCGAACAAATTATGTTGATGGCTGCATCCGACCCTTTAACTGCAATACAGTATTGGTATATAAATGATAAATTTTTTGCGAAGACAAAACCCGGTAATAAACTATTTTTTACACCGACATCGGGAAATGTGAAAGTAACATGTCTTGATAATCTCGGAAGAAAAGTAACTATAAAAACGGATATTATTTTATATTGATCGTGGCGCTTCTTTGCAGTTATTCTTTGTAATCTCCATGAACATTTTAGACTAAATCCTTTTTACGCAAAATATTCAAAAGCATTTTGTTATTAACCACCGCAAAGACCAGCGTTTAAAATCACCCTAGTTATGTAAGTGGAAAATAATTAGATTACTCAAAATTGATAAGAAAGATACGTATATTACAAGTAATAAAATCCATTTCCATTATCACGGCGGATAGAGACAAGCAGGGGTCGGGAATTTGTACTCAGCAGTTTTTTCTATATCCATCTAGTAGTGTACAATATCACATCATGGTACACAGACATACACGTACTGCATAATGTAATTCTTAACATTAACTTAGAGATATTGTCAACAGAGACAAAATTATTCACCATTAAAATCTGCTGGAATGTAAAACAATTATTTGAAATTATTCTTTATGGTGTAGATTATGAAAATATTACTAACCGGTACAACAGGTTATATTGGGCAAAGTTTACTACCCGCCCTTCTTAAGGATGAGCACGAGGTAATTTGCTGTGTCCGAGATAAAAACAGATTCGATGCAAAAAAGTTTCAACCTGGTAAAATTAAGGTTATTGAAGTTGATTTTTTGAACTCAGCTTCTCTAAGCTCCATTCCTGACGATATTGATGCTGCTTATTATTTGATCCATTCAATGGCAGTTGAAAATGAAGATTTCGAATCACTTGAAAAAAAATCAGCCGAAAATTTTAAAGAAAAAATTCAAAAAACCAAGGCAAAACAAGTTATTTTTCTTAGCGGAATAATTAACGTTCAAAAATTATCAAAGCATCTTAAATCCAGAAAGTTAGTGGAGGAAATATTATCATCTGCAACATTTCACATTACCACTTTGCGAGCGGGAATAATTTTAGGTTCAGGCAGTGCCTCTTTTGAAATTATACGCGACCTGGTTGAAAAGTTGCCAGTTATGATTGCTCCGAAATGGCTAACCACAAAAACTCAGCCTATAGCCATCAGAAATGTCATAGAATATCTTAAAGGAGTTTTGCTTTATGAATATTCGTTTGATAAAAGTTTTGACATTGGCGGTCCGGAGATACTAACGTACAAAGAAATGCTGCTAGGGTTTGCAAAAATACGAAATTTAAAAAGGAAAATTATAACCGTTCCGGTAATGACACCAAAGTTATCATCTTATTGGCTCTATTTTGTAACTTCCGTTTCATTTACACTGGCGTCAAATCTTGTAAAAAGTATGAGTATAGAAGTAGTATGCAATGAGAATAATTTGAGAGATTTGTTAGGCATTGAACTTTTATCATACGAAACTGCGATAAGGCTGGCATTTGATAAAATTCAAAATGAAGGAGTCAATGCAAGCTGGACTGATGCTCTTGCAAGCAATGTGCTGCACGAAGGGATTTCAAAATTACTTAGCGTACCCAAATTCGGCTGTTTTGTTGACAAGAGGGAAATAAATGTTAACAACGTGAATAAAACCTTAAATAAAATTTGGTCGATTGGCGGCGATAACGGTTGGTATTATGCAGATTGGCTTTGGGAACTCAGAGGTTTTTTAGATAAACTTTTTGGCGGTGTCGGCTTACGCAGAGGTAGAAAAAACAGCAAAACAATTTTTGCAGGAGACTCACTTGACTTCTGGAGAGTTTTGTACGCCAATAAAGAAGAAAAAAGACTTTTGCTATATGCTGAAATGAAATTACCAGGGGAGGCTTGGCTTGAATTTAAAATTGCCGGCAGCACTCTTTATCAAACAGCAACTTATCGGCCGTTAGGTTTGCAGGGAAGATTATACTGGTATGCTGCCTTGCCTTTTCATGGACTTATTTTTAGCAATATGATAAAAAATATTTCAGCTTAACCCGGTGAATTTTCCTTTTGTTACATTAAGCAAAAATGCAAGTGAAGGAACTACTGATAATAAAATACGTTATGCCATAACTGTACATCGTAAATTTTAGAACTAGCAGTTCATTTAACGAAGATGTATAAATATATAGCAAATGATAATAAAATTTCTATATTACAAAGTATTCCTTAATTTCTAATTTAATAAAGTAAATATTTACACTATGGAAAAATACAGTCAACCCGTTTGGCAATTTAGGGCAGACGGTACATTTGTACGAAAAGTGAGAAGTATGAGAAAAGCGGCTCAACTCATAGGCTCATATACGCCTAATATTAAGGCTGCCTGTGAAGTTCATATTAAGGTTAAAGGTTTCTACTGGCGGTATGCCGAGGGAGAGCATCCGCTAAAAATCCAGGTTCCTCCTCGAAGGCGTGGAGGCAAACAAGTTCTTGTTTATAAAATGCTAAACAAAAATAAACTGAAAGAACCCGTGCTGTGCCATTCAATAGGAGAGGCTGCCAGATTTTCAAAAGTAAGTGAAAGTTCGATAAGGGCAATATGTCAACAAAAAAGGGAAAATTATAGAGACGAATATATATTTAAATTTGTCAACGGAGAAGATAAAATTAATATCCTACCGCAATTTGAAATATATAAACAACGATTTAAGCGAAAAGTACCTTTGAGTAATACTCCCGTTAAATTGACTCACGTTGAAACAGGGAAAGAATACAAATTTACTTCGATAAATGAAGCTGCCCGGGAATTACAAATTAGTGATAAAGGTATTCGGCATGTACTTGCTAATCGATACAGGCAAACGAAAGGATACTTAGTTGAGAAAATATCAACAAAAATTTCTTAATAGTATTTATTTAATGCTTTTAAATTCATTTCCCGGGTAGTTTTTAGATTTAAAAAGTAGAATTAAAATAACTGTTAATGCTAGAATAGTAGTGATAACTCCATAGGTATACGTTATCATTTTACCAATTATTTGGCTTGCTAAAACTAAATCCGAATGATTGTAAAATATTCCTATATAATTATCAACAATATCATAAAGGGGGCGCAAGCAAAAGATTAAAAAAGTCAGACCAAACAGGAAGGAATTTTTAATCTTATATTTGGTTAAAACAATATAACCCATTATTATAAAAATGAAATCAAATATATAAGGTGAAATGAGAATTATCAGAGAACTCATATTCAACCCGAGCCCACCTTTAACCGCAACATATGCAAATCCAAAGCTGCCTTCCCAAAAATGAGCAAATAGTCGATAATTTGTTATATCAGCACCTACAATAACGCAACCCACCATGTGACTCAATTCGTGAATCGGAGCATAAAATAGATACCAAATAAGTGGAAGTAAAATAACATTGATATAAATTTCTATTCTCTGCCAATGGCTTCTCAAATAAATAACCAATAATGGAAGAATTATTATAATAAGAATTTCGATTACTCTATAAATCGCGTTCAATTATAAATTCCCGGGTTAAATAAAAATATTATTATCAAAATATATCTGTCCAAACTTTCAGCGTTTTGTCTATATATAGATACACAAGTTAATTAAAAGAATTCTTCTGAATTATTTAAGAGCATGGATAAAAATGTATATTTTTAAATATTGGTTGCAGTTAAAACTCTTTTGTACAAATCGGTATATTTCCTATTATTAATTTTCAATTCCGGATATAATATTTCGGTTAAATGTTCGATATTTCTTATTTGCAAAACTAATTATTACCTAAATAATTCGTTTCCCTTTTTTAAGGAGTCTCAAAAAACCATAACTCAAATAGAAAAACCATACCGACCAGCCAACATGAAAAAATCTTTGTTTTAATCCGGGGTAACTACCAAATAAGTCAGGAATAAAAGCTAAAAAACCAAGTGACATGACTAAAAAACTCAAAATAGACATTTGATTAATCATCGGTAATTGCGATTTTTTCCCCCACAAGAATAAACCTAATAGAGGTGAAAAAATTAAAAGGATGGAAGGCATTCCCATGAATAGATGCAGTCTCAAAGGCAAAGGAAATATTGCAGCTCCTGCAATTGAAACAGAATAAGATAAAATTATTAGAACCGGAATAACACTTATACCCAAAGCATTGCATGATTTATAAAGTCCAACAACAAAAGCAATACTTAATATAGAACATACAATCAATCCGGTTGAGAACACATATTGTGATTTTGTTCCTATTGCACCTAATTCACTAATCATTTTTGAGAAATGATTATAATCACCTAAAATAAAACCACAAATAAATATTATCAACCAAAAAACTACCGGGGTGATAAATCCGATATATAGTAAATGTTGTTTCCTCATTTAAGCTGTTTATTTTATTTAAAGCAATTTAAGACAATAGTTTGATTGGTTTATTTTTCGCTACAAAATCAAATATTAACTATTATCATTTACTATTTGCCTCAACCAACATGATAAAATGCAATAAATTCCCGGCTTTTCCAAAGGAATCCAATGAATAGTCACATTCATGAATTTTATGCGGCTAAAGCCTCACATTTTTTGTGTCCTTTTATAATCTGTTTCGCTAAAGCAGAACGGCAATAGATATTGATTACAAATAGGATTCTGCTACCGTAAAAAAGAAATCAATTATTAATTACCGTTGATTTTCAATCAATGCAATAGAATATTTTCTAAAATATTTGGTTTTATTTATATCTCTTGTCTTTAAGCTAAAACCAGAATTAGTTAGTTCCTGCGTAGATCATAAAAATCAGATAGAAATATTAAAACGTATGAAGTAAATTTTAAGGAGATAGTTACGGAAAATGATCATGTTCATCTATTATTGCAGTCAGTACCTAACTATAGCCCGGCACAAATAGTAACAATGAATAAAAGTAACAGCCGGAAAAAAATTCAAGAATATTCAGAAGTAAAAAAAATTATTATGAGAAAGAGAATTTTGGGGTGGTGGATTTTTTTAATGCAGTGAACAAATATGGAGGTGAAACAAACATCATAAAAATGTAAAAGAGCAGGAAAGAAGGGAAAAAATAAGTTATTATTTTAATCTAAACAATTAAGACTATTCAAAAACTTAGGAAGTTCCTTTCTTAAAAATGTCTGATAATGAGGTTTGGACAATTGTTAAATTTAAAATTTTGTCCTTTGAATTATTAAATTAGACTTTTGATGAAGAACCGGTTTGATTCTACTTACAGAATTAGAAGTTTTCGGTAATTGAATTGCATTATGAAAACCATGTTCATCTTCCCATCCTTCATTTGCGTTATGAATCATGAAGAGCACTAATGGTAGACAAACAAAACAAATAGCAGCATATATGATTATTGTAGATAACATGTAAATCCCGTTAAGTTAATCTTTTGCTACTACTATTAACAAGTAATATGCCAGAAGTGAGATATATGTTAAAAATTTATAAAAGTGAGAATTTAGTGGAATAATGGGCACAAATGGCTAAGGGATATGATGATCTATTGATCGGTCTGATTAATCAGGAATAATTGCCGGTAATTATTTCCATTGCTACGAAATATTTTCTTATTTATATGATAGATCTAGTCAAAAATAATTCTTTCGTCAAATTGGCATTACCTTAGGGGTTTTAACTTTCAGTTAAGTTAAATAATAAAGCCTTGTAATTTTAATAACTACAGGATTCAAGCGGAGAGTCAGGGAAAATGTGCTCACCTCAAAAACCTTTGAATTTAGCCTATTTCCTTGCAATTTATGTATGTTGAAAAAAAAACAACTCCTTTTAATCACTCTTATTTCGGAGTTCTTTGATGTAAACTTCAAAGAAATTGATACTTAATTTCTGGATTAAAGCGATACGAATTAAGTCCATTTATTTGGATTATAATTTGGAACTAGTTCTAAAAAGTCCTTTAAATGTTCCTGCATATAAATAATTATCCGATGGAATAATGAGCGAAAAGACCTCTTTATTAGTTAAGCCTGAATCAACAGCAGCCCAATTTTTACCATCATTAATTGACCGATAAATTCCTCCGCGCCAGGTTCCTGCAAAAATATGCCCAATATCATTTATTGCAAGTGAAGTAAGTTCAGTATTGGTTAAACCTTCATTTGAATTTATCCAGGATCCCCCATTATCAGTGCCTGCATCTATATTTCCTCTTTTATCTAAAATTAGAGAATATACCGGCCAGTTCCCTAATCCCTTATTTTTCAGGTTCCAGTATTTACCATTATCATCTGAACGGAATACACCGGTGCCGCCGGCAAAAACTATATTTTCGGATTTAACAAGCAATGAAGAAAATGTCTGGTAATTTAAGGCAGGATCTGCAATTATCCATTCTTTATTAAGACTGCTTAAAATAAATATACCGTTCCCGCGTGTTCCGGCAAAAATATTACCATGACTGCTCACAGCAATTGAAGTAATGTTTATATTTTTCAATCCTATATATTGCCAGTTATCGCCATTATCTAAGGACATAAAGATTCCCTTTGATGCTGTTCCGGCTAATACATATTTGTAAGGATGAATACAAAAACTTGTTACCGTACTATTAAATATATCCTGATTAACATGCTACCAGTTTTGTCCATGGTTCGAAGATTTATATAATCCGTAATTTGTTCCCGCCAGGAAAATTCCTTTAGGCATAAAGATCATCGATAAAACCATACAACTGTCCAGGCCCTGACTTATCCAGGAGATAGCTGGAGGAGTATTTAAATCCGGGCTGACACTATTATCCTTTGATGTACATGTAGAAAAGATAGTACATGAACAAGTTATAAAAACGGTAAGTATTTTTTCCCAACGATTCATAATCTAAATGTTCGATTTTATTTTAAAAAGAGATTCTGAATATACCTTGTCAATTCCGGCAAATCAGGTTAAAGAGTGTTTGCTTTTCCCCTTTGTGCATGGCAATGAAATTTCAGCAATTATTTGTAGCCCTGTTTCTTTTGATACTTTATCCGCTCTAAGAAAAGTAATTATCAACAAATGTTCCTTATGAAATACTTATTTCCTTTATTGAGCCGGCTCTACATTAAACAAAAAAATAATCTACCTGACTGTTCTATGGCAGCAGTTCAAATTCCTACAACTCACTTCTCACTAAACATCGGTTAATTAGATGCTGGTTTTTTTTGTTTCGTTAAAAGAGGTAATAAACCTAAAATAACCGCAATTATTACTACGACAATTGATCCTGCTATTTTAGGTTTTACCGTCATTATAAATACTGCACCAAGGCCGATAACAAGTCTTGTCTGTAATAATTTCATCAGTTTCAATTTGCTTATATGCATATTAAGCTGATCAGCTGTTATTTCAGACGCGGAACTTAAAAATTTGCTGAATTTCATGACTTTTGTACCGGTAACTACAGAACCGTGGATTGTTATAAACAGCCAGAGTATAAATGAAACAATTATCCATGCAGTCCAGCCCCACCTTGCAGCGGCGAGATAAATCCCGGTAACAAGGAGTAATGTACCGCCGATGATAAATGCAAATTTAAGCGATGCAAGAAACTTTATCCATTCACCGGCTTGTTCGGGTTTAACTGCATTATTAAGCCTTGAAATTCCGACCCACTCTTGGCTTAAGCCCATAAATAAAATTAAAGCGCCGGAAATATGAAAGAACAAAACGACATAATAAAAGCTCATTTTATACCTTCCCGTTATTTTTGATTATCAAAATTAATTTAGTTAAGTATTGTAACAAACACTTGTCTTAATAAAATTGCTGCCTATTAATCCGGTAAAATGGATGAATAATCAATTAATCTTTCATGGAATGTCATAATAAAATAATTATTCTAACTGGGGATTGTTGTATTTTAAATCAAATACTTTATTTATAATTTAACTAACCTTCCCTTGTCTTATGAAAAGTAAAGGGTGGATATTAGTAGGGGGGTATGAGCTTTTTATTTGAAGGCAGCAGCATACTTGCTCACTTCCGCTGCTGGGATTTGAAATAAATGGACAGGAAATCAAATTTCATGTTTATATTACATTCTTTAGTCCTATTTAATAATATCAATTAAATTTGTTTTAATTATACTTCACTCGTTATATTAAATGAAAGGAGTTTCTCACATTATTATTTAAATAAGATAAAAATCAGATTATATAAATGGAAACCATAATAATCATTATTCTGGTTTTATTTATTTATTTATTATTTCAAATTTATAAATTAAAATCCAGACCCGCTAAAATTGATGCAGCTAACCAGAAGTATGACAAACTAATTTACTTAAGCTACCTCCTAAAATATTCAAACGACATTATCATTCTTTTCGATACATGAATGAAAATAATTGATACTAATAAAATTGCTATTAATTTTTATGGTTATTCAAGAGACGAAATGTTAAAGCTTTCTGTTTATGATTTAAGATCGCCTGATACTAAATATGATATTGAATATAGGCTCAACATCATTCAATTAGGCAATCCATTAATATTTGAGACTAAACATCTTAAAAAAGACGGTACTATTGTCATGGTTGAAATTTATAGTGAACCCCAAAAACTGGACAAAAATTTAAGGTGGAAAAATCTTAAATTTATATAAGTCAAAGGAGACTAAAATGTCCACAAAAAGAAAAAGTTACAGCAGCGAATTGAAAGCAAAAATTGCTCTGGAAGCAATTAAAGGGTTCACCAGTATAAATGAAATTGCAAAAGAATACAGAGTCCACCCAAACCAGATAAGTCTTTGGAAGAAACAGTTGCTTGAAATTCTTCCTTCAGTATTCGATAATCCCAGAGGACCAAAAACAGAAGGGAACTCAGAGTTAATAGATCAGCTCTACCGTCAGATCGGAAAACTTCAGGTCGAGGTGGAATGGTTAAAAAAAAAGTACGAGCCATTCAGTTGAAAATCTCAAAGGACTCATAGAGCCCGGTCATGATTTCCTCAGTATAACTGAGCAGTGTTCTTTGATAGAATTACCACGTTCGAGCTATTACTTTGAGCCGTTAGGTATAACGGTTGAAGATCTCGACATAATGAAACGGATGGATAAAATATATACAAACTGGCCTTTTTACGGTTACAGGAAAATAACCCGGGAGTTAAGTAAAAGCGGTGAAGTATTTAATCATAAACGGATACTCAGGTTAATGCAAGTAATGGGAATACAAGCGCTTACGCCGAAAATGAATCTGAGCAAACCAAATAAGGATCATCTAATATTTCCATATCTGCTAAGAAATGTAAGCATAACAAAAACAAATCAGGTATGGAGCACAGATATTACGTATATCCCGATATACAGAGGGTTTGCTTATCTTGTTGCAGTAATGGATTGGTTCAGTAAATATGTACTGTCCTGGGAAATATCCAACAGCCTGGATGTCCATTTCTGTCTCAGCAGCCTGGACAAAGCGTTGCGTTCAGGCAAGCCGGAAATATTTAACACTGACCAGGGCAGCCAATTTACCAGTCTGAGTTTTGTTAATAAAGTCCTGGACAATAACATAAAACTGAGTATGGATTCCAAAGGCAGAGCTTTAGATAATATTTTCATCGAACGTTTATGGAGAAGTCTGAAATATGAAGATATTTATTTAAAGGAATATCGTACTTATCAAGAATTATTTGAGGGATTAAAAAATTATTTCTATTTTTATAATAATAAAAGAACACATCAGTCACTAGGTTATAAAACTCCGGCTGATATATTCTTAAAATAACATGGTTAATACTTAAATCATACACCTTAAATTATGGGAAAAACTGTCCAGGGAATGGGGTGCACCTTATATTGCATTAGTAATTTTAATTAGCTAAAAAAGCTCGTTACGAGGTGAAACATGTCAGCTGATTTTTCACCTTATTTAAATAACTCGATATTCCATTTTTCGCTGAACCAATACAAAATAAACCATTTAATTGTTATTGAGGTACTTGAGATAAAGTTCCATTGCTGATTCTCCAACAGGAATTTAAATCTGAACTGTTTGCTCCACCACTTAAATCATAATCTCCTTGTAAATATCCTATTGTACCATTTTCAATTCTCCAGACATTATTTCTATCTGCGTTGACGCCTCCGTTTGAATCTCCATCACCTGCATACATACCGAATTTTTGGTTACCTAGAGAAATCATGGGATTTGATCCGTAGGCTTGAGACTGTGAACTAGTAAAATCATATAGCGGTGATGAAATGGATAAAAATACAGATGTGAACTCATTATAGCAAGATGATTTCTGTGTTGAATTACAATGTAATAATCTCCCGGAAACAAGATTATTGAATCTTAATGACGATATACCATCTGTATCTACAACAATTCCGTCTTTAGTTAGTAAACCAGCCCTTCGTGCAACGAAAGTTGAGTTACTTGTACTAGAACGAAGTTCAACTAATATCCAATCAACTATATTAGAATTAAAATTATTCACAGATTCCTTACCATTGTAATTCCATGGATTTTTACTAAATGGCTGAGATAAAGGAAGTAGATTTTGCGAATTAAGGCTGGTTTTCATTGTGTCGTTAGTAAAAGGGCCTGCAAGAAATACTTTTATATTTGCATCTATATAGTTCAAGTTATCTTGTGATTCTTGATATGCTCCTAACAATCTTGGTTTGGCAGGGACAGGATCATAGTCTATATCTCGTTTCAACCCAACATAAGTACCAGCTTTGATAGCAGGAGAAGATGATTTTATTTTGAAATTTAAATTTTGTGGATCTTGAAAAGAAGGATTTTTTGAATTAATAGAGGCACTATCGCCAGTGTATGAAACCCAATCAGCATAGTAAACCATCTTAGGTGGCCCAATCCCAAAAACACGTTCATACAACGGGTGATAATATAAATTATTGCTAAAAATATTATTACTGTCAGACGGTACTCCAACTCCTATTAATTGGTTATTCGATATACTATTAAAAAATATATTATTTCTTACCTCATTTCTTGCATTATAATGTGTAATAACTAATTCGACTCCAGGAGTGATTGTTGAACCATTATTGACAAATGTAGCATTATTGATAAATGTATTATTATATATTTTATTATCATTACTATAAACAAGCGAACCACCTTGGCTTCCATCTGTCCGACTATCAATTTGGAGACTATAACCACCATTATTATAAAATACGTTGTAATAGATTTCTGAATTGTTTAATGCAGTATTAGCTATACCAGCTCCAACATTATTGTGTATAGTATTATATCTTACTATACAATTAGTGACTGTATTTCCAGAAACATCTGAATTAAAATGGATTCCAGCAGCCTCATTATATGCAAATTCATTGTTTTCAATTATAACACTATCGCAAAGACCAGAAAGATATATCCCATGATCAGGATAATTATGATCAAATTTATTATATCTAACAATTGCGTTTCTTGCAGCTCCTGCAAGAGCACCACTGTAAAATCCATTAATTTCACAATATTGAATTATTATACCGTAAGTATTGGCAAATAGAATTCCCATATGAGTAGAGTTACCTACAAAATGTAAGTATTCAATAGTTATATAATTGTAATTATTGTATGCAAGTTGAATTCCATAGCCATTACTCTGTATAATAGGTTTGGTTCCAATCCCATAAGCACTAAAAGTAATGGGTTTTCCTAATTTCCCCGAATTGCTTACTATAATTCCGTTGCTAGAATTAAAGGTTTCGCCCCTTTTAAAAAGAATAAAGTCACCTGGTAAAAATTTCTGTGAATTTACTTTATTTATCGTTTTCCATGGTGAAGACATGGATACACCGCTGTTACTATCATTTCCATTTGTTGCATCAACATAATATGTAGCTGCTAAATTATAGGACGTGAATAATAAACATTGGATAAATATTACATAAAAACTTATTTTTTTTAACATAGCTAATTGCCTTAAAGATTAATATTACTTAAAATTTTTCTATTACTCAATTATAGATTTATCCCTTTGTCATTTATACTGAGTTTTAATTTACCATAAATACAAAGGTATTGTTTCAAATTATTTTTACCTTTATAATCTACTTTAAGAATACAATTATTGAAATAGGGGAATCCCTGAATAAATTAAAATATCACCCTAATTTATTAAAATATATAATTATAAAAATTTGTTTCTCAATTCAATTTCATTTATAAATTTCCCATCTAAATATTTTTAAGACATTAGAATAATCTATTACTGAGAGAGTAAATAATACTCAAATGTAATAATAAAATCATTCTCTTATAAGACGAAAAAACTAAACTTTATCACGATTCGGTTAAATTTTTAATTTATTTAATTATTAATAAATATTAGGTCAATTATGATAGCTTCAGCACATCAACCACTATTTATGCCTTGGATAGGCTATTTTCATAAAATTGATAAATCGGATATTTTTATCATTGCTGATCATGCTAAATTTACTTCTTTGGGATGGTTAACCCGGAATAAAGTAAAAACACCAAATGGATCGGTATATTTAACAGTTCCTGTTATAAATAAATATAAGCAAGGAAATACAATTAAGGAGATAAAAATATCTTATGAGAACAATCATTGGATTAGCAGACATCTAAGTATTTTAAAAGCAAATTATTCTAAATCTCCTTATTATCAAGAGATAATGAATATAATCAACTATGTTTTGGAAAAACCTTGGGAAAATTTAGTTGACTTAAATATTCTTTATATTAAGTCGTTTTGCGATTATTTGGAGATAGATACAAAACTTCTACTTGGCTCCGAATTAAACATTGAAGGTTCTAAGTCAGATTTAATAATTGACATTTGTAAAAAGACTGATGCGGATGCATTCATTATAGGTCAGGCTGGAAACAAATGGAATATAGATAGAAGTTCTATATTAAATGAAAATATAAAAATAATGCCTCAAAATTTTGTCCACCCGGAATACTCACAAAATTTTGAGGGTTTTATACAAAATCTGTCTATAGTGGATATACTTTTTAATGTAGGTAAAAAAAGCATTGATCTCATTCGTGAACCTTCTTCTGTATTAAAATTTATATAATTGCTGCAATAGCTTTAAGTTTGTAATGGAATTTATTATTTCAGTAGTATCATTTTTTTTACTTGAGAAAAATTATCACTCTGTATTCTATATATATAACTTCCGCTGCTTAAATTAGATCCATCAAATTTAATTGTATGATTTCCGGCTTCTTTCATTCCATCAACTAAAGTCATAACTTCTTCACCAAGCATATTATAAACCTTTATTTGAACATTTGCTCCCTTAACTAAACTATATTTTATAGTTGTTGATGGATTAAATGGATTCGGATAATTTTGTGAAAGATTAAATGCTAGAGGGATAGATGTTATTTCAACAATTTGAGAATACTCATAAATTCCGCTTTGGTCTATTTGTTTTAATCTGTATAAAGATTTACCTGTAAGTGGATTTTCATCCGTAAAATTATAATTATTTGTATGACTGGTGGTACCTTTACCCGAAATAAAACCAATTTTTTCCCAATTCAGTCGTGGCTGAGCTTGTCGAAGCCGAGCTTGTCGAAGCCGAGCTTGTCGAAGCCCGTTGAACCTCAAACCCGTAATTATTAAGTTCCGTAGCTGTCTGCCATTTTAATTCAACTGTGTTTCCGCTGTTTACAGCATTAAATTTTGTCAATTCAACCGGCAAAGGAGATGTATTTTCGTTTAACCAATCTCCAATATTCCACATAGTTGAATTGTTTGCATCATAAATTCCCCAATTATTATTAGCCGTTTGCCAAATTAGATTAGATGATCCGGACTTTCTTAAAACTGAAAATGTAAGTGTCGCTACATCCATCCATTGAGGAGCTAGACTAATTAATTCACCATTATTTGTATTTGCAAGCTCAATATTGAACCAAATTTCATTTGCTTTTGGTCTAGTTAAAGTGGCTTGTGAATAATTTCCGCCGCTGAAATTAATGAAATGATAATCTTTCCCTTCTAATGGATTAGTAGGAAATGAAATCGCACTGCTATCAAAATTAAATATAATGGTAGAAGTTCCCAAAAATTGTGAACTTGAGTTACCATTTATTTGAACTTTAATTGTATAATTACTCGTATCATGATTAAGAACGATAAATCTACCGTTTATAGTTTGAGCCACCAAACTAAAGGGAATAATGGTTAATAAAAATATCAAGATTTTTAGGCTTTTGTTCATTTTATACTCCAATTTCGTAACGTCTGACCGATATATTATTTCTTCGATTTAGAATCACCTTTTTAATAGAGACCTTAGTGCTAGGTTTTAAATAATTTCGATCTTTTATTGTCTCTTTTCTTTACAGCCTAAACTTATTTTATTCTATACTGTTGATAAATCGGGGAAAACCTGATAAGATGGGGGAAATGCCTGATACTTGATGAGATTATACTTGGTGTGAGCTAAATTGCGTTTCTGAGCCAAAAATAAAAGAAAACAAACCAAAAATATCTATTCCCGGTTAGGGTGAATTGCATTATGAATAGAAAAACAAAAAACAATAAAATCGAAATAAAGATTGATGGAAATAAATTTCCGGCGCTTATTGTAAGTAGAAAGAATTTGACTATAATTCGTTCAAACTTTGCGTCGGAGAAGTTTCTGGGTAAACTGGATTTTGAGAAAATGCGTATTAACAAATTACTCGCTTTTCAAAGTCAAAAGCTTATAATGAAAATGCGAGCTGGTGAATTGGTACAAACTTCATTTACGGCAATGTTTCAGAAAAAAGTTATATCGGGAATCATAAACTCAATCGAATATGATAATTTGCCTGCGTACTTGATTAGTTTTTCGAGCGCGGAAAATGATTCTACAAAAAGTCTAAAGCAGTCTAACCAAACGGATTGGCTTGATGTTTATAAAAAAACTATAAATTCGCAAAAACTTTGCATTGTATTATTTGAAATCAATTCCGGTAAAATAATCGATGCTAACGCTTTATTTTACAAACAGTTTAAGATATCATCAAATGGTTTAAGCCGAAGAAAAATTAGTAGCTTTTTCGATAATACTGATTTAATTAAAAACATAGCTGATCTTTTACCTGAAAAAATCGGAGCAAGTACTTCTCATGAAAATGTAACTATGAAATCCAAAGGCAAAGTTAGACTTACTGCTAACTTGGAATTTATTAGGATTGATGATAGTGAAAAGTGCGCGCTGATTATTAGAAAAGTAAATAAATCCTTAAAAATAAATGATGAAATTACTAAATTTTCTGCCGTATGGGAGTCGATAGAAGATTGTGTTATTGTAACTTCTACAGAGGGTGAAGTTCTAAGTTGGAATAAAGGTGCTGCAAAACTATACGGCTATAGGGCTTCAGAAATGATTGGGAAATCGCTCTCTCTGATTTTCCCCCGGAGCTCCCGAAATGAGTTTATTGAAATTATTGATAAAATGAAACGGGGTAAGAAAGTAATCAATTTAGAATCAAAAAGACAAAACAAAAAAGGAGAAATAATTGATGTATTAACTTCTGTTATCCCTGTAAAAGATTCAAAAGGAAGATTTACCGCAATTTATTCATTGACTAGGAATCTTACTCCACACAAAAACATTATGGAGAAATTAAAAGAAACCCGGGAAATGTATCGTGATTTAGTTGAGTTGTCACCTAACATAATTGGTATTTATCAAAAGGGCAAAATAGTCTTTCTTAATCCTGCCGGATTAAAAGCTTGGGGCGTTAAATCTATAAAACCTTTGCAAAACAAGAATCTAAACGAAATCTTGCATCCCGATGATCAATCTTTATTTAGAATTAAGGGCAAAAAATTACATAAGGGCGAATATGTGTTTCATGGAGAAATGAGAATATTCAAAATGAATGGTTCAATAATGCGACTGGATATTTCGTTAAAGATTTTCCATTATAGGGGGAAAAATGCTTTATTATTTGTTGCTAAAGATATATCGAAGAAAAAAGAAATTGAAGAAGAAAAGGCAAGACTTTTATCTGTTACCAAGCGATACGCGATTGAATTAGATGCCGTTTTTGAATGTATACCGGACGCGGTTTTTATGGGCGATGAAAATGGAATTAAGAGGGCTAATAAAAAATTGCTGAAACTTTATGGATGCAAATCATTTAAAGAATTTAGTAATAGTCATGTAAAACTTTTTAATATTAAAGATGCTCAAACAAAAGAACCCTTAAAACAGGGGGATGATGTCTTTTCTAAGGCTTTGAAAGGAATAAGTTCGGTTAAGGAAATAATATTAACTGATGCTAAAACAAATAAAGAGAAGGTGATTCGCACTGCCGGCGCTCCCATAATATTGGAAAATAAAATTATTGCTGCTGTTGTTATAAATTCGGATATTTCAGAAAGGAAACGTATAGAAAATGCTGTTTCTGAAAGTGAAAAAAAGTATAAAGCTCTTATAGAACAATCTTTTGACGGAATTGCTTTAATTCATGTTGACGGCACGATCGTTATGTGGAATTCCAGGTTTGCGTTTTTGTTGGGTTATCGAAAGGAAGATATCTATAATATGAACTTCCTCTCAAATGATTCTTTGGGACACCATGATTTTAATACTAATAAAGAGTTCTCAAGTCAGATTGGTAAAACTTTACAGTTTGAATCTAAAATAAGAAGAAAAGATGAAAGCTATTTTCCTGCTGAAATTAGAATAAGGGTTGTAGATGATGGCTTAATAATGTGGGTTATTCGTGATATCACTGAGCGTAAAGCTTCTGAGGAAATGAGGGATAAGTTGTTTAATCGTTTGGTGGAAGCTCAAAGTATTATGAAAACCTTATCCGGACGTTTGATTCAAGTCCAGGAAACTGAAAGAAAAAATATTTCTAGGGAATTGCATGATGAAATTGGGCAGTTACTTACGGCAATAAAAATTGATATATTAAATGTTACAAATTCTCTTAAATCTAAAAAAGCCGTTGAACAACTTAAGGAGAGTGTTCAACTGGTAGAAGAGACGTTAAATAATGTTAGAGAATTAGCGTTAAAACTACGTCCTTCGATCTTGGATGATCTGGGGCTTATGGCTGCTGTAAGATGGTTCCTTGATAAACAAGCTCAAAGAACAGGTATAAATGCTAAGGTTATACAAGGTAATTTAGATGAAAAATTAAGTATAGAGTTGCAGATAACTTGTTATAGAATTATTCAGGAAGCTGTGACAAATATTATTAAACATGCAAAAGCACAGAATGTATCGGTTGAATTAGCTATAAAAGCAAATGATCTTCATTTAATTATAACTGATGATGGTATTGGCTATGATGTGAATGCTGCAAGGCTAAATGCTGTAAGCGGATATAGCATGGGCGTGCTTGGAATGCAGGAGAGAGCTGAGTTAGTTGGGGGATGGCTTGATATATATTCTTCACCCGGGAAAGGCACAAAAGTATATGCCATATTTCCGTTAAAGGTATCTTCCCAAAAGTGATTTTTAATTAGGCAGGGAAATATTATGAATGATATTAAAATAGTTTTAGCAGATGATCACACGCTAATTAGAGCTGGAATTAAGCAGTTGATAGAAAAAATTAGAGGTGTGGAAGTAGTTGCCGAAGCTTCAAATGGTAGAGAGGCTATTGAAAAAGTAATGGAATTTTCGCCGGATATTCTTTTACTGGATATTGCTATGAGTGAGTTAAACGGACTCGAAGTAGCAGAAAGACTAACCAGGGATTTCCCTTTAATTTCCATTATAATCCTTTCTATGCATGCAAATGAAGAATATGTTTTGCAAGCTCTCAAATCAGGAGCTTCAGGTTATCTTGTAAAGGATTCTGCACCAAACGAGCTGGAAATAGCCATTAATGCTGTAATTAGAGGAGAAACATATCTGAGTCCGTCTATTTCTAAAAATCTTGTAAATGATTATTTGAGGCGTATTAGTGAAGTTCCCGGTGAACAAACTGAAGAAACAAATATCTTTGTACAGCTGACTTCCAGGCAAAGGGAAATTCTGCAGCTTATCGCTGAAGGTAATGCCACTAAGGAAATTGCCTCTAAATTAAATGTAAGTATTAAAACTGTTGAAACCCACAGAGCTAAGATTATGGAACGTTTGGGAATTCATAATGTTCCCGGATTGGTGCGGTATGCAATTCGCGCTGGTATTATATCGTCCCAATAACTTCTGTTTTGAACTATAATTCAAAATGCTTTCAATTTTACACTTTTTAATTTCTAATTCCTCCACCTTACCTCACTAACCTCTTTAAACCAAATCAGTTAGACCTACAAATCTCCTTCTTAAACTCATCATTTTACTATATCAATAGCAATAAATAGAAACTATTTAAGGCCTTTTCCTACAAAGTATCAGGCATTCCCTTATTGTTCTGCGGGATAATTAGCAATAGCTTTGGAACAAGTAATTTTGCATAACCCCGGAATCATTTTTTAACATAGAGGGAAGGATGAAAGCTTTGAAAATTTTATTGGTTGATGATAATAACCGTTTTAGGAATTCGGCACTAAGGTATTTGGATTCTAATCTTAGATATGAATACTTAGTTTGGGCCTCGTCCGGTGAAGAGGCAATTGAAAAAGTTGAAACATACAAGCCTGATTTAATAATTATCGATATTGCCATGACTGGTATGAATGGATTAGATACAACCAAGCTGATCAGAACTAAAAACAGCACGGTTAAAATAATAATTTTAACTATAAATAATGACCAGATTTACCATGATAAAGCTCTGGAAGCGGGCGCAAATGCTTTTATTTCGAAGCCGGAATTTGCTTCTATGGTAGTCCCAAAAGTAAAAGAAATATTTTCTTAATGGCTATTATTTATTAATGCTTAGAGAAATTTCTTTGAAACTATCTAGTGTTAACTTTAATCCCTCTTTAAAGTTAATTTTTGGTGAATAGTTAATATGCTTTTGGGCAAGTGCAATATCAGCGTAAGAATGTTTTACATCGCCCTGTCTGGGATTATCATAGACAGGTTTAATATTCTTATCAGTTAAGACATTTAATTGTTCTATTAATTCATTTAATGTAATTCTTTCATGTGCCGCGCAATTCATTACTAAACATGATTCTTCACTCGTCATGGCTAGGAAATTACCTTCTGCTACATTGGATACGTAAGTAAAATCTCTGCTTTGCGTTCCGTCTCCAAAAATAACAGGACTTTCATCCTTCAGAAAAGATTTAATAAATTTGGGAATAACAGCGGAATATTGAGAGTCGGGATCCTGTTTTGGACCGAATACATTAAAATATCTTAAAACAGTTGTTTCAAGATCAAACAAATTAGCAAAAACTTTGCAATAATTTTCTCCGGTTAGTTTGGATACCGCATAAGGAGAAAGGGGATTCGAATTCATCGATTCTTTTTTCGGTAATTCTTCGGTATTTCCGTAAACTGAAGAAGATGAAGCAAAAACGATACGTTGTACGCTTAATTCTCTTGCGGCTTGAAGAATGTTTAAAGTGCCGTTTACATTTACCTGGTTAGTTGTAATTGGATCTGAAATTGATCTTGGTACTGAGGGAAGAGCTGCTTGATGCAAAACAAAGTTTACTCCTCTCATGATACTTTTCAAATGATCAAAGTTTCTAATATCTTCTTCATGAAATTCAATATCATTTAAGAATTCTGAAATATTTTCTTTCCTGCCTGTAGACAAATCATCAATTACCTTTACGCTGTAATCTTCATCTAACAGTTTCTTTACAATATGGGAGCCTATAAATCCTGCGCCCCCGGTAACAAGTACTTTCCCTCTAGCCATTTATCACCCTAATAATTTTTATAATACTATTTATAACCTGTCATTTACTATTTTTCTGTCCAAAATTCCTTTAACATCATAAACTACTGCTCCGTTATTTTTAAGAAATTGATAGTTCATATCATTGAATTTATCGTGCGCAACTGCAAGTACAACACCTTCGTATTTTACATCTTTTAATTTTTTGTGATCGGTTATAATTTTCAAATTATATTCTTTGTAAACCTCTGCTTTATCTGCCCACGGATCAAACACATCAACATTACAACCAAAATCTTTCAATTCAGTAATTATATCTACTACCTTTGAGTTTCTAATGTCCGGACAATTTTCTTTGAAAGTAATTCCTAAAACTAATACCTTTGAATTACTTATCTTATAACCTTTCTTTATCATCTGCTTTACTAATTGATTGGCTATAAATGAGCCCATCTCATCATTTAATCTTCTACCGGCTAATATTATTTCCGGGTGGTAACCCAGTTTAACTGCTTTGTGAGTTAGGTAGTATGGGTCAACTCCTATGCAATGCCCGCCAACTAAGCCGGGTTTGAATTTTAAGAAATTCCACTTTGTTCCCGCAGCTTCAAGCACATCCAGGGTATCAATTTTCATTAAACTAAAAAGTTTTGCCAGCTCATTTACAAATGCAATATTAATATCCCTCTGCGCATTTTCTATTACTTTTGCTGCTTCTGCTACTTTTATTGAAGGTGCTAAATGAACTCCGGCTGTAATTATACTGCTGTACAAATCAAAAAGAATTTTAGCTATTTTTGAATTGCTTCCGCTAACGATTTTCTTAATAGTATTCACTCGATGTTCTTTGTCCCCCGGATTTATCCTCTCCGGGCTATAGCCGCAAAAGAAATCTGTGTTAAATTTTAATCCGCTGAATTTTTCTAAGACCGGAACACAATCTTCTTCTGTACAGCCTGGATAAACAGTTGATTCGTAAACTACAATATTATCTTTTCTCAATACTTTTCCGACAGACTCGCTGGCTTTAATTAAAGGAGTTAAATCAGGTCTCTTAAATGAATCAACAGGTGTAGGCACTGTTACTATAAATACGTCAATATTTTTTAGCTTTTTAAGATCGCTTGTAAAAGAGAGATTTTTGGATTGTTTTAATTCATCGGAAGTAACTTCTAATGTTCTATCTTTAAATTTTTGAAGTTCTTTAATGCGAGCTTCATTGATATCAAATCCGGTAACATTAAATTTCTTACCGAATTCAACAGCTAGCGGTAGTCCGACATAACCTAGACCAATGATGCACAAATTTAACCGGTTGTTTTTAAGCTTATCGCTTAAGTTCATAAATTACCTCAATGAGAATGGTTAGACATTGAGGGGAATACTAAGATTGAGAATAAGTGCGAATCTAGAAATTCCCCTTTTTAGAAACTTTGATTTCTAATTTCGCTTAAGATATATAAAAATTTATTTAAATAGTAGGAAAAATAATTAATACTTAAACTATTACACTCCCGTGTGATATAAGCCTGATAATAGCGCCGATAAGAGCAACTGAACTATTTTTATTTTAACCAAAAACCAATTGCTACACCGAGAAAAGTAGCGATTGCATATCCCAAAGTTCCGCAAAGTACAGCCGGAATTACCAATTCGTCCCATTTCCTTGCAACTGCCATTGCTGCCGCAGTCGTCGGTCCTCCCATATTAGCATTTGAGGCAATAACAATTTCGCCTAAATCTAATTTTAATAATTTACCGGCTCCCAAAATAAAGAGCAAATGAAACATAAGAATTAGCGCTGCAAAAACGAATAATATGGGTCCGTATTTTAGAACGATTAGTATATTGGCGCTTGCACCGATAACGGCAAAGAAAACTTGCATTAACATTGTTCCGATTCTGTCGGCTTTACTAAGTTTTCCCATTTGTTTTGGGAATAAAGTAGCCACAACTATTATAATTGCCGTAATAATTAAAATTGCACTTCCTTTTAACCCGATAAAATCTTGTCCCCAATATCCGATTGCGCAAATTGTAAGGCCTATCGCAATTGAAATTGTCATATTAACTATACTAAAATCACTATCATTATCTGATTTGGATAACTTAGACGAATTATCAACTAACTTCGCGTTATCATCATGCTTGGTAGGAAATATTTTTTTTAACAAGCCGACTGAAGGCAAAGCAAAGAGTATTAGAAAATAAACCGTCATAACAAGATTATCCGCTGCCACGCCTGCAGCAATTAAATTTGGTGAATTTAACTTGAGCGCTTCTGAGGCTGCAACAAAATTCATAGAACCGCCAATATATGTAGAACAGAATATGCCGGCTAATTTCCAACCTTCGGGACCTAGATTAATTACTTCAAAAGCAATTATAGTTCCTATTATTGTACCTATTGCTCCAAGAAAAAATGCAATTAATGTTGGGCCCGCCTCTTTGATAATTCTTCTAAGATCAGCTTTAAATAAAAGAAGGGGAATGGCTAAAGGAACTAAATAAGACCATACAATATCGTAAGCGGGAGCTTGGGTTGGAATAATTGATAAATTTGAAAGTATAAAACCGAGAACAATCGTAATTACAACCGCGGAAATTTTAGAACCCCATTTCGTTCTTTCAGCCCAAAGTCCAAATGCAGCAGTGATGAATAAAATTGACCAAATCATCCAGTTGTTTTCCGGAGAGATTAATGATGTGCCGTTCATTGTTGCCTTAGCTTTTTTGAAGTGTCGAATGAAAATAATTATTAACTCATGTTACGCAAAACGGTCATTCTGAATGAAATGAAGAATCTCAAGGTTTCGATTTTTACAAATTTATGAGATATTTCACTTCGTTCAATATGACCAAAACATATACTTGCGTAACATGAGTTATTAATTAAATCTAAGGCAATACTTCAATTCAAATTAAATATTTTGGCTTTTTATTTTAATAACAACATCTTCTTGACGGTTTTATAATTTTGTTTACCGTCAACAGAATTTGCAATTAAAGAGTAATAATAAATTCCCGATGATAATTGAGAAGCATTAAAATTAATATTATGATTCCCGGCAGATTCCACTCCGCTGACTAATTTTTTAACCTCACTGCCCAGCGTATTATATATTACAATACTTATGTTACTTTCAACAGGTAAAGAATAATTTATCACAGTGCTTGGGTTAAATGGATTAGGATAATTCTGTGATAAATTAAATGATTCAGGTAAATCAATTTTAACGTTTATTATATTTGAATATTCATAATTCCCTGCTAGATCAATTTGTTTAAGTCTGTACTCCAATTTCCCTGAAGGAGCTTTTTTATCTTGAAATGAATATTTTTTAACGGAATTAGTACTTCCATAACCTGGTATAAAGCCAATACTCTCCCAATTTTGAATCTTTAATTGTTCATTTTTAATTGTTCTTTGAACTTCAAATCCGTAATTGTTTTTTTCTGTACTTGTTGACCATTTTAACATCACTAAATTTCCGTCTGTCTTTGCGCTGAAAGATACAAGTTCAACCGGCAAAGCATTTGTCCAATCAATATTAACACCGATGGGATAGTTTAAACCTGACAAAATTTGTGATTCATTTGAGCCGTTTATATCTGCAATCGAAACTGAATTATTTAATACATCGCTCCAGAATATTTTATTTTGCGAGTTATCAACTGTTATACCTCTTGCGCTGCCCGAAGTAAGACTATCAAGTGAAACAATGTTAGAGCCGGAAAGATCAGACTGCATAATTTTGTTAGTTCCGAAATCAACCCAGAATAATTTATGATTCTTAAGATCGACAGTAATACCGCTTACCTGATCCAAACCCGAAACAACATCGGAAACAGAACTTCCGTCAAGATTGCAGCGGCGAATTCTCTTAGCGCCCAAACCATTTTCACTATAGTAAATCTGGTTATTAATTAAATCAATAGAAATACCGACAGGTGCATTTAATCCGCTTAAAATATCCGTAACTCCGCTTCCGTCGAAATTAGCGGAACGAAGTTTATCGGAGCCGTTTTCAACCCAGTAAATCTTTTTATTAGATTCATCAACTGCAATCCCGCGTGGTCCGTCGACTCCGTTCGAAGAATTGTTTAATATAACTGAAGCGCTTGATCCATCAACGTTTGCTTTATATATTTCATTCGTTAATACATTTGTATAAAACATAATACCGCTGCTCAGATCAATTGCAATTCCATAAAGTCCTGTTGATCCGTTTAGAAGCGTAGACAGATTTGCCCCGGTAAAGTCAGATGATTGTACTGCGCCGTTTTGATTATTTGCGAAATAAACATTTTGTGCATTTGCCGACGATATACAAATGACCAAAACTAACGCTGCGATTATTGTGTGAATCTTTTTTAATATTTTCATTTTAAGGCTCATTAAAATATTCTTAATTTCGGGATGGGAAAGTGCCGTAAAGGCAGATGACATAATTTAATGCCAAGTATGGCTGCATATTGTTAAAGGGGATATTTGACCCTGTGTTTGAAACAGAAGAAGAATTTGCGGTTCCATTACTCGTGGAAGAATATTGTTTTATACCCTCACTATTTTGGGCCATAAAATTTCCTGATGCTGAATCGCTGCTGCCGGCGCCGGTATTAATAGCAAGATTATGAGAATGAGCTGGTAAGTTGTTTACAGTTAAATATGTTGTTTCACTACCTCCGGTTTGTCCAATAATATAGTTTGACAATCCCGGTCCCTGTCCGGCTCCAATAGGAACTCTTCCTCTTAAATCCGGTAAAGCAAAAGTAGTTCGTCCGTCACCTCCGAAATATGTGCCTATCAAAGAAAATAATGCACTATTTGATGAAATAGCCATCAAGGCACCGTTACAAAATGCGAAACTACGTGGCGCAAAATTAAATGCAACTATTCCTATAGAGCCTATATGATCATTATCCGTAGTTAAAACATTTTTAGTGCCCGCTTTTGCACTTTTAAATGAAAAAAGATTGCTTACGAATGCTAGAAGAGCTGTTCCCGCAACAAGCCCGCCTAACTTATTTAAAAATCCGCGGCGTGAACTGGAATCATTTTGAATAGTTTGTTTATCGCTCATAACCATTTCCTTTAAGATTAATGAGAAAAACCATAAATTACTACAGACAGCAAACAGTGCTTTATTTGACTGAAATAGATAATAGATTTGAGATTGCTAATTGAACCCCTTTAACATTTTACAATTAGTTAATCCGACAGTGTCGGTCCCCGAAAAAATTAAGTTTATTTATTTTATCCGCAATGTGTAGTTACAAAGATATTAGAAATAATTAAATTGTAAAATAAAATTTTTAATTAATGACAATAAGCACAATTAAATGAATAAAAATATTCAGCGGGAAAACATAGAAGCGATTTTAGATCAAGAATCTAATTTTGGTCAAATTAAAAATGCTATTGATAATTTCTATAATTTATATTCGATGCAAACTGGAATTTCGGGCAGAATGGAAGAAATCAAGGAAATAGCAAATTATGTTTCGCCAAACGGAGTAATCC
Organism: uncultured Ignavibacteriales bacterium; assembly: GCA_963751355.1. GTDB lineage: Bacteria > Bacteroidota > Ignavibacteria > Ignavibacteriales > Ignavibacteriaceae > CAVVVS01. The sequence continues at coordinate 40,682 of CAVVVS010000135.1, forward strand.
TCACAATCGAAAATTCTGCTGCTCAATTTCTGGATTATGTAAGCACAACAAAATTTTTACGCGCAATAAAAAAATCAATCGATTTACAATTAGCTAATAAAAAAACAGAAACTGTAAAAATATTATTTACCGGTGCCGGGCCTTTTGCTCATTTGATCATGCCTCTTTTATGTTTGTATAATCCCAATCAAATAAAGATTGAAATTTTAGAAATAAATCCTAAATCATTAGAAATATTAGAAAAACTTATTTTTAAGTTAGGCTATAGTGATTTTTTTGAAAATATTATTACTGTTGATCCCGTGCAATTTGAAAATAAGGGAAATAAAAAGTACGATATTTTAATGGTTAACTGCATACATAAGGCTTTAACATTGGGCCCTCAAGTAGCAACGGTTCTTAACCTATCAAAATATCTTAAAGAGGAGGGAGTCTTAATTCCTGAATCAATTAAAGTTAATGCTATTTTAACGGATTTAACGATTGAGCTTTCAACTTCGCAATCAAACTTTAGGAACATGATATTTAATATTAGACGAAATGTTCAGAAAAAAATTCGAATCATTTTAGGTGAAGCATTTGAACTGAATAAAAATTCTTATAAGAAGTATAACGATGATTTTAGCCCGGGAAAAATATTAGAAGGTGAAACTTTTATTGTTCCAGAGAAATTAAAGAATATGATTAATATAGCATATACAACTGAAATTAAGCTAATCGATTCAATATTTTTACGTGAACAAGATGAAACCGGAATTGCAAAATTACACATCGATAAAGAATTTCAATTTATTGAACCCGGTCAAAAAATAAGATTTGATTATGAGCTTGGAGCTAACCCTAAAATAGTTCCGGTTGTACTAAAATGATAAAAGATAGAGTTAAATTAAACTTCAATTTTGATCCGGTTAAATTAAAAAACGATTTAATCAAATTAGAAAAGTTTGTTTGGACGGATCATTTTGTAAAAGAAAACTTTGAGGGTACGTGGAGTGTTATTCCACTTCGTGCATGTTCAAGTGCAAAACATCCAATTCAGATGATATCTTATGCTCCGGATTGCGACACATACACAGATACCGAATACCTTGGAATTTGCGAATATATTCCTGTCGTGTTATCTAAATTTAATTGCAATCTTCAAAACGTTCGTTTAATGAAACTTGACGCCGGATCAAAAATAAATGAGCATAGAGATTACGATCTCGATTATGAATCCGGCAAAGTTCGAATTCATATTCCGGTAAAGACAAATAATAAGGTTAAATTTTACTTAAACAATAAGCGTGTAAAAATGCAGGAAGGGGAATGCTGGTACTTAAGATTGTCCGATCCGCATAGCGTAATAAATTCCGGTAAAGAGGATCGGATTCATTTAGTTATAGATGCTGTTGTTAATGATTGGGTTAAATCTCTTATTAATGATTCTATAGAAAATACTTAATAATTTCTCAAAAATACTATTTCACTAAAATAACCTAATGGTAAATGTAATCTCAGTTTTTAATAATAAATTTCATTGACTCTATTATTGAAAAATAATTTTAGCAAATTATTTATCGCATAAGTTTTATATTTGTAATAGTTCATCAATTAAAGTCGCAACTTTCTGAAAATAATCCTAAGGAATATTATGGGGAAATATAAATTCACCTATACTGCTATAATTGTTGCCGCGTTATTTTTTGCAGGATGTGCCGGATCAAAAAATATTTCGCAGAAAGATTCATTCGCTATCCTCCATAATAAAATTGACTCGGTTTTCAGTCAGCAATATTTTGCACACGCACATTGGGGAGCATTAATAAAATCGCTTTCCACCGGAAAGGTTTGGTATAAAAGAAATTCAATTAAAATGTTTATGCCTGCCTCTAATGAAAAAATACCTACAGCCGCAAGTGCGTTAACGGTATTGGGACCAGATTTTAAATTTGAAACTGATTTATGTTATAATGGTAATATTGCCGGTGATACACTTAAGGGAGATTTAATTGTTTTCGGCAATGGAGATCCTACTTTATACAGCCATTTCCAGAAAGATCCGCGCGATCTTTTTCGTTCATGGGCACGATATGATTAAAGAAAAAGGGATCAATAAAATAAGCGGAAATATAATAGGTGATGATAATGCCTTCGATGATGAAGAATTGGGTTACGGATGGTCCTTCGACGGTTTGGATTCATGGTACTCAGCTGAAGTAGGCGCTTTGCAATTTAATGAAGATTATGTTGACCTTAACATAGTGCCTCCTTCAACGATTGATGGCACTGTTGAAATTATACCAAATGTTCCTTCAAAATATTTTAATATTATAAATAATGTTACGGTTTCCGATACCGGCAGGACAAGAGTTCATGTATCCAGGCCATACGGCACAAATGATATCCATGTTGACGGATTTGTCAGAGCGGGAAGTCGTACTTTCCAAAGTTCTCCTTCAATAGACAACCCAACATTATTTTATGTTACCGTTTTAAAAGAAACACTTGAGGAATCCGGTATTGAAATAGAAGGTAACGCATTGGATTGTGATGATATCAAAGGATGGCAGCATAAGGCATCAGATTTTGCTACAATAGATAAACATCCATCGCCGCCGTTAAATGATATTATTAAAGAAATGCTTAAGAGAAGTCAAAATCTTTATGCCGAAACTATGCCAAGAATTTTAGGCTGGCATGAAACCGGATTAGGTTCATTCAAAGCCGGTAAAAAAGTTGTAGAAAATGTACTTGAAAAATTCGGAATAGAGAAAGGTACTTATGCGTATATGGATGGTTCCGGATTATCCAGGTATGATTATATTAGCCCGGAACAGGAAGTTAAGATATTGGAAGCTATGACAAAAAGTCCTTACTGGGAAGATTGGTACGAAGCATTGCCAATTGCCGGAGTTGACGGAACTTTACGAAATAGAATGAAGGGGACTGCAGCAGAAAAAAACGTTCATGCAAAGACCGGTACAATTTCTAATGTTCGTGGACTTTCAGGATATGTTACAACTGCTAGCGGTGAACGTCTGGTTTTTTCATTCATAGTTAACGGGCATTTGTTAACATCAAAAGATACCGAAAATATAACCGATCCTGTTCTGGAGATGCTTGCAAATTATAAAGGTAAATCAATGCAATAGATGCAAATGGAAGTATAAAACTTTATATAAATTATAGATTGCTGTGGCTCTTTATAACCTATTACTATCTAATTAATGAAGCATTTCAAATAACTTCATTTAGTTAATGCAGTATTTAAATACCAATTTATTTTAAGTAAATTGATAATCTTATTTCTTAAATGGTGAAATTTTAGCGGAATAAATATGAGTCGTAAACTTGATGATATCCTTCAGAAGCTGAACCACGATAGAATAATTTTACCCGGAAGTATTTTTTACGTGCATTATAAATTGTTAAATGGCTTCGGTAATCAAGAAAAGCAATTTCATTACGCAATTAATTTCTCACAAAAATCACCCGATATAAAAAGTATAAATGTACATTGTTGCACTTCAAAAAAACCGGAAAATATGAAAGCCTGTTATCAATTTTATTTTCACGAAGCTTCCGATATAAAATCACCGGACAGAAACAAAAAAACATTTCTTCTTTTTAAGGTAAGACGAAAACTAAAAATGAATGATGTCGCAGATAACCTAGACTGTATTCATCAAGGATTTTTGCACGATGAGGTATTTAAAAGAAATATTAGACGCTAAAAGAGAATATATACTGTCACATCATTAGACAAGGAAATAATATTGACTGATTTATTAGATGCCGTTAAAATGTTTGTTGAGCAAAGTAAGTTGGCTCCTATTTTAAATGATGAGATTAATGAAATTATAACTCATTTTATTAAATCCTTGGAAAGGAAAGGAGTTACTTATATCAATCGTGATGAGCTTGAAAGTAATTATTTAATAGAAAAACTAATGGATGGTGGTGGTTTTAAACATATTGCTTCCATTTGCAGCGATGATTTATGTGTGAATAAGACACTTAAATTCTTACTTCGCCAGTATAATAATACTCTAAGAAAAAAAGAAAATCCACATATTGATAAATTGAATAATGATATAAAAAATCTTTTGAATGAGTTTCCCCAAGTTTTTATCCCCAAAAAAGTAGAGACCTATGCATATAAAAATAGATATATGATTGCAGAAAATTATTGTGCCGAAGATTATAAAGGCTATAGTTTTGCTCAAAAAAATCCTAAAAATAATCGTTTGTCAGAATTATTCTTTATTATGACCGAAATATTAGAACTTGAAGGTGAACTCAGTTATAACAATTTAATGGAAAAGGTTAAAAATAAAATTGGGATGATGGAAAACCCCAAAACATACTATGATGAATCCGAATATCCCTCAGATAGCGAAGATAATGACTTTGAAAGTAATGATTACACAGAAAATTTCTTGGAAAAAATTGCTTATAACCTCTCTATAACTAATGAAGGGGATATAGACATGGATCAAAAATTTTACGTCAAAGCGGTTGATGAATTTTTTAATACTTTAACTGAAAGACAATTAACGATTTTAATAATATCTGTCGATGAGATTGTTAAGACGCCAGAAAATGGAAAAGTTCCTTCTAATCTTGAAATATTCGATAATCGTCTGGCTGATTTACTTAAAATCAAGAGTAGTACTTATTATAATGAATTAATTCGATTGAAAGGAAAGTGGAATTTTATATTGAACAAATATTCATTTGATGAGGAGGATTCTAATAAATTTAGAATAACATTGATCAACATAATTGAAGGTAGATTGGAAATTAACAATGATTAGTGAAGAATTAAACAATAAATATCTAACTGATGAAATACTTGAAGATTATTTCCTCGGACAAGCAACTGACGAAGAAAAATTTATCATTGAATCATTAAAAGATATCGAAGAAAATCGAAGTCGTTTTTCGGCAGGCGAAGAACTTTATAAAAACATAAACCTTATACCGCTTTCATCTGCAAAAAAAATTAAAATTTCCAACTTATCGCAAATAGAAATTCATCGGCATGAAGCAAGAGCAGGAGAAATTTGGAGAGTTAAAAGAATTCCTGCTGCTCCACTAAACGATAAGAAGATTCTTCCTGCTGCCACGTATAATTTTATTTATCTATTAACGTCACCAGAAGCTGCAGAAACCGGAAACGATTCAGATTTAAGCAAAGAATACCCTGAACTTTTCAGTTTATCTTTTCTGCCAATTTCTTTTGATATACAATTTGCTACTCACAAAGATATTCTGTTTCCGGCAAATAATGATATCCTTGGTCTTCCTTTCATGATTATGACCGACATTGAAAAAAATACAATTGTTGCAAATCTTGATAAAAAGATAGGCAGCCTCGAAAAGGAAAAAGATAACGAAGTGCTTAATGTTTATTTCAAGACAAATAAAATGAAGTATGATGATAGCGTTTTAGAGAGAACCTCGGTTGGAAATTTTACCGATGATGACTATGGAGATTTAGTGGATTACCGTCCATTAATAGATGCTAACTTTGATTACCTCGAAGAATCATATCTTCAATTAAACGAATTTTTTCATATAGATGAAATGGTAGATTACTCTTCGATAATAAGTGAAAACATTTCTTTGGCAGCTTCGGATGAATCTTCTGCTATAGATTATAACCTTGCCGTTCCGAAAAATGAGAAGATTATTTTTGAAGGCGAATTTGTAAAAGCCGTGCTTCAAGTTTTTGAAGACGGAGTCCCTATTCTTAAGATTTATTCTGATAATCTTGATGTATACAAAGACGCGTTTCTAAAAATTTCAATTAAAGAACTAAAGGAATCAATTGATTACAAAGTAGATTTTTCAAAACCCTTCAATATGTTTATGATTGATAAAAGAATAAAAAATCATTCGGTTGAATTTTCTCTTACTGCCGACGATATGATCTTTTTTATAAAATTTTTAAAGTTTTAATATGGAGCCAATATTAGAATTGATAAGGACAGAAAGGTATAATCTTGCCTTCAAACAATTATGGGAAAATTATAAAAGCGCAGAGAAATTTGAAAAAGGCGGTATTTACGCGGATATTGAATCGCTATTAAAAAATGGTTACGTAAATTTTATTCTGGACCAGAACTTAAAAATAAAAATCTGCAGTGAATTAAATCTTAATGATAAAATTTACTTAAACCCGGAATTACCTCCCCAAATAGGAGTTGCTGAATTTCCCGCTGTAGAGAAAGATTTTGCAACAGTATTGAGGCTTAATGCAGTTGAAGGAGATTTCGGAAGTTCATTAAAGAAGTTTGAAGATAAAATAGATTATTATTATGCCTATAATAAATTAGGCGACGATATTAACGAAAATTTGGTAAATGCTGACGATAATTCGAAAGATACCTATGTATTAAACTGGGGAATAGGCATTGAACTTGCGCAAAATGTATTTGGTGAAAATAAATTTGGAAACGGTTCGCAAATAAAAGTTAAAGGTTCTTCATATACTTTTGCGGCTGTTGCTGCGTTCGTTTCCAAATTATTTAACATCCCGGTACCTCAAAATATTATATTTACCGGCAGCTTTGATAAAAACGGACGTGCAAAAACAATAAATGATTTAAGCAAAAAATTGGAATTAATAAAAGCGGAAAGACCGAATGCAAAGTCTATAATAATCCCTTATAAAGAACTATTCGATAATTCAACACGAAAATTGATAGAAGATAATAAAAATTTATTTGTTGAAATAAATTCTATTACAGATTTAATAAAAGCCGTTTTTAATAAGAAATTAACAGAACTTTGCATGCTGTCTCCGGAAAAGCTTCATTCGCTTGGGAGTTCTAGAATAAGGGCAAGGTTTTTTGATAATGCTGAATATTCATTTAGAAACCAAATAGGTGAAATTAAAAAACTTCATAAAACTCTTCAAATATGGGAATTCCAGAAAAATTTACTATACGATGTCTTTCCTGTTAAAAAATTGTCGTTTGAGAATAAAAAATATCCCAATGCTGATTTAATTTTGTTTGACGGACCAATCCCAAATATATATACCGGTTTTTTTATGGGACATTTACTTAAGCAGTCTAGCGCTTTGTTTGCAATTCACGATGGTAAGGATAATGATAAATTTATAATTTTTGCTCATCCCAAAGGTGATACTTCGCTAGTTAACTGGTATTTATCCTGGGAAGAGATTAAAGATTTGAATGCAATTTGATTATTTGGTAATTGAAATTTAAGCTTTGAAAACTAGTTTTATTTTATAAAATTATTAGAGATACTTAAAAAATTTTAAGCTCTTTGACGTATTGAAAATAGCAAAAAAGGTACCGCAATAAATTAAGTTATGGATTTCTAATAACCCATTATCTCATAATAAGTTACTAGTGATTTGATCTCCCGCATCTTATCAAAAAATCCTTCAAAATTAAAGGTTACGGGAAATTGGGTTATAATATATTGAAATTAATTAAGTTATAGAGGGTACGTTAGAATTAGACTTTCTTGTTATAAAGGATTGAGACAAATTAAATTATTATTAGAATCATATTCTTTTTAATACGTCAGAATTAGACTACCTTGTTATAAAGGATTGTTCGCCTTCGGTGTGGTCGTTAGTTGTTGGATATAATTTTGGGATTATGGATTTAATTTATGAATCCTGTCTTTTGTAATTTTTAATTTTTCATTAATAATTTTTAATTCAATTTTCACCATTTCAAATTACCTATATAAAATATAGTCTAAACAGACTGATAGACTGTTCTACATAATATCCATGTTTTTAATTTTGCACATTCCTTTTTGTTATTTTCAATATTTTATTTTAACCCGGATTTTCCATTAGGGAAATCTGCCCTTAGGGCCGACAATTTGTATGTATGAATTTAATAAAGAGGGGAAAATTATCTTTATAAAAATTCTCATTTTGCTAACATTATTTGCTTACAAATTGTCGGGTTTAACATTTCAGCAAAGTATAGATTATCGGTCTATTGAAACATAATTGAAGTCTGATATACAAAAAAATTATATCGATTACACGGAGGCGAAATGACAGCTGTTGTAGTTATGATAGTTTTATATTTAATTTTTAAACCAATTTTGAATGAGCTCATAAAAAGAATGAACGGCGAAAATAAGAAAAAGAAAAGATAAACTTTACTACATTCAATTCCCACTTCCTTTATATACAAACCGAATTGAGACAGCCATGTAGGTTGTTCTGCCAATATTCTAACCTGACTATAAACTTTTAGTTTTAACCTAAAGCAACCATAAAAATATTTTTCCTGGTAGTATGGAAAAATCAAGAAAAATCATCTCTAGCTAATAAAACATCCGATAAATATTAACACCTTGATACGGAGAATAAGTTGACTGCGGAATTTTTCTACATCATAATATCAGTAATTATATTCTTCGTGATATTCTATTTTGTTGTCAAAGCTTTTCATCCGCTTGTAAGCTACTTTATTTTATTATCCTTTTCTGATGCAATACTATTTGTAACACTTACGTTTTCACCGGTGATAGTAATTCTTGTGTTTATAACGGGAATGGTAATTCTATATTCTTTAAAAGGGAGTAAGGAAGATAGAAAACTTAGCAAAATGTTAAACTTTTTTTATTCTGAAATCAAAAATTATTTGGAAAAAAATAAAAACCGTTTCTCTAATAAGAATGAGAACTAATAGCATTGATAAGTCAAAAAAAATTATAAATAAAAGTTGGAAAAATTAGAAAATAGTCTCTCTTAATAATTAACTAAGTAACTCAAATAATTAAAAAGGTAAACCCGGAAGAAAAATTAAAGGTCTTATTACTCGATTGTTATATAATAAACTGAAAAGTAGAAATCACTTCTCGGACTAGAAAGTGATAAATAAGTCATAAACAAAGATTTAAAAATTCGATAATAAGTAATAAATGGAAATAGATATGATAAATACAGCAGATATAAATATTATAAAAAATAAAATTGGAAATATTGTAAAAACAGCTGCAGATTATTACGAATTAAATTTTGATACCGAAGAATTACCTTTGAACGAATTTTATTATCACATAACCGATAAAGATCAGGTTAGCGTTCAGTTATTTTTTAGAATTATAGACACTGCTTTAACCTGTAAAATTGTAACTTATTTTTATAGCAAGGTGAATCCTTCAAATAAAGATGCATTAAAATTTATAATCAGATTATTTAAGCGCAACTTTCAAAGCAATGAAAAAATCAGATTCAGAGACGAATATATGATTTTTATAAAAAAAATAAGAATAGAACCGGAATTAAGCGAAGGGGACAAGAATACTTTATTGCTGAATTTACTTGATACTATATTTCATAATAAAAGCATGGAATTAATAATTGATAGCATACTGAAAGAATTGTATGAAATGCCTGAAGAGTTGATAATAAATTAAATTTTTTAGGTCCCATTTATAATAAATGATTTTAAAGGTAAAAGATATGAACATATCAAATAAACATATTGTAGAACTACGTAACGCTAAATATACATTGGAAAATCCAACTTTAGCTATTAAAATTGCCGACTATATTGGCCGCCCTATAGAGACTTTAATTAATAAACTACCTGAAAAAATAAAAAATGAAATTCCGGCTATTAGCTCAAAAGTCATTAATGAAAGGGTTAAAATTTATCTCAAAATCCTTTAATCCAATATTCCTCACATAAGTCCGGCAGTTCATAAAACAGCAAATACTGTAAGCGGGTTTTTGGGAGGTACTTTCGGAATTATGGCAATAGCTATTGAACTGCCAATTTCAACGTTAATAATGTTAAGGGCAATTATGGCCATAGCAGATAAACAAGGAGAAGACCTCGCTTCAATTGAAACTAGATTAGAATGTTTGTCTGTTTTTGCACTCGGAAGTCCCACAGAAGAAGATGATGCCGCAGAGTCCGGGTATTATGCAATGCGCTTAATGTTGGCTAAAGCAATGAAAGAAGCCGCAAAATATATTGCCGAAAGAGGATTAGCCGAAGAAGGTGCGCCTATACTGGTAAAATTGATCACAAAAATTGCAGCAAGATTCAGTATTGTAATATCCGAAAAGGTTGCCGGTGAATTAGTTCCTTTAATAAGTGGCGTAACTGCAGCCGGATTAAATTATATATTTATAGACCATTTCCAATCAGTAGCAAACGCGCATTTTACAATTAAAAGACTGGAAAGAATTTACGGCAAAAAAGTAATTGAGGAAGCCTATCATAAGCTTTGAAATTATCAAATTAACAGCAACTAATTATGAGCATAAATAAAATTAGAAGTAAACTATATTTTACGGCTAAAATACTTGGTGATGTAAATGCCGTAGTGAAAGGCAGAATTATTAAAAGAATATTCCGCCGATTTGCCGGTAAGTTTACAAACCGGATTTTGTCGAACATGTTTAAATGATATACTTATTCAGATAATAACTAGCGTGATAATGTTTCTAGATTTTTCATAGCTCGTTTAATTAAATAAAAGAATTTTTAATAACATTTTTTAGGTGAAAATAATGTTTTTGCTTGTCGGTTTAATCTTTATTGCGGGTTTAATACTTTATACACTCTATTATTTCGTATTTAAAAGAATACATCATGTACTTAGCTATATATTGTTATTTATAGTCTCATTTTTGTTGATACTAACAGGATTTATGCATGCTATATTAGCGGGCATTATAATATTATGCGGCGGTATATTTACAATTCATTTTGTTAAAAAAAACAATGTTAAAAACATCGGTTAAAAAGAATCATACTAATAAAAATTATAAGTAATGTTAATAAATATTTCAAATCATAGATCGGAAGAATGGTGCCAAAAGCAAATTAAAGCAGCCGTTGAAATATACGGAGAGATAAAAGACATTCGGTTTCCAAAGGTACCGCCTGAGGCAGATTATGATGAGATTGAAAAATTATCGATTGAATATTTAACAATAATTTTGAATGAATTGGTTAAAACCAACGATAAGATTAATGCCGTACATTTAATGGGTGAATTCTCGTTTGTTTATTCTTTATTAACAAGATTGAAATCCCGCGGAATAAAAGCTATAGCATCAACCAGTGAAAGAAATGTACATATAAATGGAAATGGCGACAAAGTTTCAAAATTTAATTTTGTCAAGTTTAGGGAATTTTATAGAATATAAATTAATATTCATTTAAGTTAACTAAATAATAAAGGTTATTAAATTTTTTATTTTAAACTTTAGAAAACATTTCATATGTTTCATTCGCAATAAATAATTTTAGTGGGCTGCGTAAAATAAAGGATACACTTCAAGAAAAGGGGCTTCTAATTAACATGAAGTATTCCGTAATGTGAATAGTAATAATAGCACTATTCGTCTTTTAAATACGGGTTAGTAGAAGCTGCAACCTATAGAAGAATTATTTACCAACCACCGGAAATAAAAACTAACTAATTAATATAGCTGCGTAATACAGATGCAGGCAATGGTTTATTTTTAATAGTGTTTTTTTTATAAGGTATTTTCAAAAAAATAAACATTTGGTTGGAAAAAATCATAAATAGCTCTCTCTAAAATAATAGATGAAACAGGAGACTAAATGAATTATTATGAGTCAGATTTATTTGTAGTAGAACTTATATCCTTATTGAAGAATATTTATGGATTATATAATAATACTATTGATAAAAGTCTTAAGGAAGAGAAAACAGATTATATTCATAAAATTTATAATGAATATATTTTAGACAAAAATTTTGTTTCTCATCTGGATTTGAACTTAGAAAATGAAATAAAGCAAAAAATAAATCCTATTTTTGATTTAGTTGATGAGGCTTAGGTTCTTAGTAAAAAAGCAAATAAGATATCAACTACAGATGAAGATAAACTCATTCCTTTAATGGCACTGCTCTCCAAAGTTGAATTGGAAAAACCATCACCTAAAGGAGATTATTATTATCTGCCTAAGCAACTTAACATATATGATATTATATCAGAAAATGAACCTAATGGAATATCTAATCTTGATGAAAATAAAGGCTTTCTCATTAAACAAAATGCTTTACAAAGTGTTAATGATTTCTTAGACGAGTTAAAAAAACTCCCGGATAGAAGCATATTTGGTTTTACAGAATCATTACTCAATCTATATGAAAAATATGCTTGTTATCTGCCTTCATCAAAAGCAAAATTCGGAGTCGATATTTCATTGTATGATCATGTGAAAACGGTAACCGCCCTTTCTAAATGTTATGAAGATTGTGATGATACTATAAAGCCGTTTTTAATTATTGCTGCCGATATCAGTGGAATTCAAAAATTTATTTATAATGAAACTATTTTAGAAGGAACCGATACAAGAGGAAAATCGAAAAGATTAAGGGGAAAATCTTTTTACGTATCATTAATTACAGATACTTTTTCAAGCTATTTACTAAGATTATTCAATGTGACTAAGGCAAATAATCTAATAAACGGAGGCGGGCATTTTATTCTTATTGTACCGAACACCGACGCAAATAAGGAAAAACTGAAAAAAGCTAAAAGTGAAATCGGTAAATGGTTTTATCGGGTATTTAACGGCGAAATAAATTTGATAATAGAATCAATGGTAGCAGATGAATCTTTATATTTAGATTACTCTAAATGGCACAATGAAATTTCTTATTTATTAAATAAAGGTAAAAAACAAAAGAGTTTTGATGTTTTAGAGTATGGCTTTTTTGAAGCAGAGGATAAAAATGATTTAACGGACTTTATTAACGATAATCAACCGTTTGATGAAGAATTAAATAATTTTGAGCAATACATTGCTTCAAGTAATAACACTTTTCAGGAAATTGGGACTATTCTCCCTTATTCAAACTATTTGTTGGAAATTCATACTAATAATCAAAATGATATTAACATAAAAACCAATGATAAATTAATAAAATATTCTTCATTCGGTATTTATTGGCTATTTATAAAGGATGATAAACATCTTATCGAATTCTTAAATGATAATAGAAAATCGGACTTAGAGTTAATTAGATTAAATCGAATAAATGATACAAATTTTAATAACAATGTAGAAGTTACAAAGAGTATTGGCTCCTGTCCTTTTCCCATCTCTTTAGGATTTAAGTTTATAGGTAATAATGCGCCACTTGATGACAAAGATAAAACAGTTCTTCCATTTGAAAAAATAGCACTTCTTAATAATGAAGATCAAAAAGAACTAAAATATGATGTGCTTGGTGTTTTAAGAATGGATGTTGATAATTTAGGGGCTATTTTCAGTCAAGGTTTAAAACGCGATAATGAAATTAAAAGCATTGAGTCTTTGGCAAGGATTGTAAACTTATCCAGAGATTTAAATTTATTCTTTTTAGGCCATTTGAAATGAAATTGCTAAAAAATGGGATACTTATATTACTTATTCCGAAGGGGATGATTTATTTATTGTGGGTTCCTGGATAAATGCATTAAACTTTGCAATGGATGTAAAAGAAGTATTCACAAAATTTGCTTGTAATAATGATAATGTAACTATATCGGGTGGACTATATATATGTAAACCAAATTATCCAATTAATAAAGCTGCAAATTATGCGGGTGAAAAAGAAGACTTTGCAAAAAATAAATTCAAAGATAAAAATTGTTTGTCACTTTTTGGCAGAGAACTTAAGTGGGAAATTGCCGAAGAATTAGTCGTATACGGAAAAGAGCTTGATGCCATAGTTGATTCGGGCGAAATCACATCAGCATACATTCACTTTTTACTAACTCAAACATCGGAAACACTGGATGATAATAATGAATTATTTTATTGGATGAAATAACTTTAAAAAATATATAAGATAAAGTACTCATTAGCACGCAGAAAAATAAATAACTTGAATTAATCCGGGTGAACCCGCCCAAAAAGTAAAATTACTTTCAAGGTTAGTAGTAGGAAATCCTAAAAAAGAGTTTGAAAATTTTATTATTCCTGCTTCATACGTGATATTAAAAAATAGGGATTTACAAAAAAAGGAGAATAAAATGGTTAGAACTGATTTAAGTGGAATAACTGATTTAGCCCAGTTATCACCAGAAGATATTAATTCAATAGCCGAGGGTAATGGTAATCTTTTTGCTAATCATCGAAAAGAGCCAGGAATTAATACCAATCAAGTTAGAAATGTTTTTAGCACTGTCAACCTAATTAAAACTAAATATAAAAAGACGAAATCTTTTAATGATATTAAACTTGAATTAGTAATGTTGAAACCGAAGATGGCTTATAATACAGATAGGCAAAATCGATATTCACGAGGTAAATACGAGAAATTTAATCAAATTTTGAAATCGGCTGTGGATGGTGTAATAAACTCAAAAGATAAAGATAAAAGTTTGACCAATTTTTTCATGTTATTGGAAGGCATAGTTGCCTATCATAAATATTTTGATGAAGGAAATAATTAGAAGTTTAAAAAATTAAATTGGAGATAAATAAATGGCTTATCAATTTTTAGCAAATGTAGTAATAAAAGGAAAAATAGAAACCTTAACAGGTTTACATATTGGAGGAAGTAAAGAAAAACTTGAAATAGGCGGCGTAGATAGCCCGGTGCTGCGAGACCCAAATACAAATTTACCTTACATACCTGTTCTTCATTAAAAGGAAAAATGAGAATGTTGCTAGAGTTTGCACTCGGCAAAGTTATTGAACGGCGAACCTTATAAATCAGCAGACAAATCAGGGCAAAGATGAAATCTGCAGAATTTTTGGAAATTTTGAGAAGGGTATCCAAGCTGGTCCTACTCGTTTAATTTTAAGAGATGCATATCCGGATGATAAAACAAAAAAAATGTGGAACGAATTAGACTCTGAACTATTGTTTACAGAATTTAAGCCTGAAAATAGTATTGATCGATTGACTTCAGAAGCAAATCCAAGATTTTTGGAAAGAGTTGTAAAAGGTTCAATGTTCAATTTTGAGGCTGTTTACGGTATTTATGATTTTGATGATTCGGGAGAAACAGATAAGGAATATTTCAAATATGTAATACAAGGCTTAAGGCTTTTAGAGCATTCTGGTTTAGGAGGTAATATTTCAAGAGGTTACGGTCAGATTAAATTTCATTTAACAAAACCGCTTGTAATTAGTAAACAAGATTATATTGATGCAAGCGAGACATTTAATTCGGCTACTGCAGATTTACAAGATGATGCAGAGTATTTTAGTCTAGATTCAAAACAACTTGAACTACAAATTAATAACTAATTAAAATATTATTATGAAAATTGTTTATTTAACGCCTAAATCCTCATTCAGAAATAAATTTAGCTCCGATTCATTATGGGGCTTAATTTGTTGGGGAATAAAAAATTTATATTCAGAAAAAAAGCTTGAAGAATTTTTAGATAGTTATAATCGAACGGAATCCGATTTACTGAAAATTTCATCTGCTTTCCCATTTAAAATTAACGGTAATCGAAAGGTATTATATTTTCCAAAACCACAATTAAAGCCTCTGGATTGGAACAAATATTTTTCTGGTAAAACAAAAGAAGAAAAATTAAAAGCACTAAGGAATCTGAAAGATTTTAAAAAAATTAAATTGATTCCGGATGACTTGTTCATCAGATTCCTTTCGGGAGACTTAAGTGAAGTTTCTTTTTTTGAAAACGATACATTATGGTTGAAAAAAAATGATAGCGATGATTTTAAATTCATTAACCAAGAAATTTTGCATAACACTATAGATAAACATTCTAATTCAACCTTGGAAAAAGCGCTATATACTAAATCGGAAACGTTCACTAAGAATGCAGGATATTGTTCTTTTTATTTTCCGGCAGCGAAGAAACAATGAAATTGGTAGAAAGTTCATTAAGATTTTTTGCACATGTTGGTTTTGGGGGTGATTCATCAACCGGTAAGAATCATTTCGATATTGAAATTGAGCACTTTAATTTTCCTGAAATCAAAGATGCAGATGGTTTTATATCACTATCACTCTATCATCCAGCTAAGAACGAATTAGAATTTTTCAAAAATAACCCGGATAAGTTTTGGTATGAACTTGAGCGCAGAAAAGGAAAATTAGGAGGACAATTTGTGAATGCTAAGGACTTTTGGAAAAGGTCTCTCTTAATGTTCAAGAGGCTTGTATTTGCTTCTATGAATAAAAACAATTACGGTAAAAACGTAATTGTAAAAGAGAAGAACAAAGAAATTAACTTTACTATACAGCAATTTGGTTATGCTTTTAATTTACCAATAAAAATTGTGAACTAATATGAAATTAAAAATAAAATCTATTACGCCTTTACATATTGGCAGCGGAAAAGTGCTTGAACTTTTTGATTATATAATTTCCGAAAAATCATTTTATAGGTTAAACCAAAATAAAGCCTTTGAAATCGCATTGCAGGCAGATGAAAACTTCCCGGAAAAGTATGATAACTGGTTGAATAAAAATCTGAAAGATCTTGAAAAATTTAGATCGGATAATGAGGAGCAAGCTAAAATAAGAAGCCGCTTTAATTTTAAATATTTTTGCGAATCGATATTGAATCAACCCCAACTGACGCAAAGATTATTAAATGAAGCTTCTTTATACAATATTAAAATACCATTCAACATAAAAGGTAAGGCACAAGTAGATGAATTATTAAAAGATGCCGATCATAAACCCTAATTCCGGGTTCAACAATAAAAGGGATGATTAGGAGCGCTCTTTTGTGGAATGCATTTTCTAATTATGATTATAATATAAAGAAGAAGTTGTTGGTGGATGCCATCAATTCTGAAAAATTTAGCAAAGGATGGGGGAAGTTTTTAGCCAATAAACTAGAAGAATATGTATTTGTCTGCGGCCAGATTAAAAAGGGAAGAAAAATATATGATATTAAGATGGACTTAATGAAGTTCATTAAAATATCGGATGCTTTACCTACTAAAGCAAGCGGTGCGGTTTATCCGGCTAATCTCTATTTGTCTGATAAGGATGTGCAAGGACAAACTAATGCACAAGAAGTTATAGATTTTAATTCTGAGTTTTTATTTGACATCAAAATTAACGAAGAGGAATTAAGAAAAATTAATGAATTAGCTAATAAAACCAATTCCGAAATATGGCTTGACTTCTCTAAAAAATTCTTTGACTTATTTGGCTTTTACATTCAAGATGTTAATCAAGGAGAATTAGAAAGCAAAATTATAGATTCGATTAAAAATAAATTACTATCCTTTTCAAAAAATATTATAAAATATGAAAAAGATTGGTTAAGCAATATAAGTCCGCGTGTATATTCAAAAGATGGAATAAATATTGCCGAAGTGATAGATATTTATTCAAAGTTTCCGGCTGGTAAAATAATAGGCCGATTAGGATGGGGAAGTGGTTTTATTTCAACTACTCTGTTTAGTGCGCTTCACCAAGATGAACAGCTTCACAATTATTTGATGAAAATAATGGAAAAATTCAAAATTGGTGTACCACGAAATAGAAAAGAAGTAAATCCTCCAAATTTAGAAAAATTTCCAAAATCAAAACGATTCGCTGCACAAAATATGGTATTGCCTTTTTCTCCGTTCGGCTGGTTTGTAATATTGAATGAAGATCAGAATTATAATATTGATATCGAAATAAAAGAAGCGAGGGTTGAGACAATAATTGATGATCCGGAACCGGAAAAAATATTTAGTGAAGAAGAAGCTGTTAAAAGAAATTCAGAAAGGAAATATTCCAAAGGAGATATTTTAGAAGCTAAATATATAGATAGTGAGGGGAAATTTGTAACTATAGAATTGCTTGATAGCAGTTATGCAGATATGACTTTTTCATTCAAATATGCAAATACGAAAATTCTTAAAGATAAAATATATTTTAATGTTAAGATCACAGAAATTAAGGATGATAAAATCAATTATATTCAATTCGCAGGTTTCTTGAAATAAATATTTGTTCAATTCTAGATTGTGGAGATTTAATGAAAGTACTATTCCATCTTATTAGCGGGCAAAATATGCCGGTATACATTGCTGATAAAACTATTAATCCGGATAAAAATGTATATGTTTATACAGAAGCCGCGCATAAAAATTTAGATCAAATTAAATCTGTTTTAAGTCGTGAGTCGGATGATTTATACGTTACTCCTTATGATTATAATGAAAATATAAAAATATTGCAAAATTATATTTTTGCTAACTTAAAAGGCTCTAATCAACTTATACTAAATTTTACCGGCGGCACTAAAATAAGTTCTTTGGCTTCTTTTGAGCTTTTCAGAAATTTAGGTAATGATGCTGTTTATATAAATAGTGAAAATGACGAAATAATTTATTTTAAGGGAGAAGAGTTTCCCAAAATTGAAAAAATAAATGTAAGTATTTCGCCTAAAGCTTATTTAAAATTGCACGGTCATAGTATAAAATCGGACAATTTTAATGAATTGAATGAAAGATCTGATCGTTACGACCGCCGATTTTTTATCTAAAAACTTCCGTTCGTTTTCTGATGACATATTAAAATTTGCCAAGATAAACTTCAATAATGAATTCAGAATTCCTTTTATTGTAAAAGAAGGCAGAACAAAAGGGACGCAATTCAAATTTATTCGCGAAAATTCTATTGCGGAATTTTTTTTAGATGGGAAAAAATTATTTAGTGTTGAGGAACCCGGGAAAAAATATTTGGAATTTTTAAGGGGTAAATGGTTTGAAGCTGCATGTTATATTAAATTAAAAAGGATTAACAAATTCGATAAAATTGAATCTAATCTTCGGCTTGATTGGAAAGATGATATATTAAAAATTAATAAAGATAAAAATGAATTTGATATAATTGCAATGAAAGGTACTTATCCTCATTTATTTGAATGCAAATCAGGAGGTGTAAAATCCGAAGCAATTGACAAACTTGTTTCGTTGCGTAAAAATTATTTGAAAAGATATTCGTCTATTTATATAGTCGCTTTTTATGAACCAAGACGGGATATATTGGAAAGAATGGAAGATAACGGGATAAAATTTATACCGTACAATCAAATTGAAAATGCTTTTGTTCATCTTGATGAATCGTTGGCAAATTTAGATTAATAGAATATAGTGATTGAAAAATTTTACTAATAATTTTAATACCAATATGCATCTACCCCCACTAAAAATATACAAATTCACTTTCAGCCTTTTGGCGCTGGATGATATGTATTTGCCTGAGTATAAAGGCTCTATGTTTCGCGGCGCTTTTGGATGGAGTTTCCGTAATGCGGTTTGCGTTACTAAAAATCCGGTCTGCACTAATTGCATAATTCAAAATCAATGCAGCTACTTTAATGTTTTTGAAACCGAAATACCACAGAACGACGTTTGGTTTTTACAGGGCGTAAAAAAAATTCCGCATCCTTTTGTAATTCATCCGCCTTTAACCAAAGAAAGAAATTTTGAAAAAGGTGCAATTATAAAAGTAGGACTTACTATCTTTGGCTCGGCGATTAACTATTTGCCATTTTTCGTTCACACTTTTCAAAAAATGGGCGAGCGGGGAATAAGTTATAAGAGGAGCAAATTTAAAGTGCTTAATATGGTAAACAATAGAGATGATGAAACAGAAACTCTTCTTTTTAATATCGAAACCGGAATTTTGAAGAATGATTTTAAACCGGTTTCAATAGAACCGGAAATAAATATAGAGAAAGTATCACTTAATTTTTTAACTCCGTTTAGGGTACAGAATAGAGGTGAAATTCTAACCGACTCTGCCTTTGTAAATGCGGAACTGCTGCTTAGTACAATACAAAGGCGATATTATGCGCTTTCCAAATTATTCGGCGAAGAAAATGATTTTGAATATCCTTTGTTAGATGAAATTAAAAATGTAGAAGTAGTTGAGAATAACCTTGAAATTTACAGATGGCACAGATTATCTAACCGGCAAAAAACTGAAATTGACATGAGCGGGTTTGTCGGTAGTTTAAGCTTAGCAGGCGATCTAAAGCCTTACGCCGAAGTTTTATCGGTAGGTGAAAAGATAAACATTGGTAAAAATACTGTATTTGGTTTAGGTAAGTATAAAATGGAAATTAACAATTAATAATTAACAATTAACAATTCATGTTACGCAAGTATATGTTTTGGTCATATTGAACGAAGTGAAATATCTCATAAATTTGTAAAAATCGAAACCTTGAGATTCTTCATTTCATTCAGAATGACCATTTTGCGTAACATGAGTTAATAATTAAAAATTAGTAGTAAAATTAAGTTTCTTTGACGTATTGTTCGACCGGATAAATTATCCGGGTAAAAGCTGGAAAAAATAAGAAATATCATCTCTTATTAATTACAGTTAATTAATTTGAGGTAAATATGTGTCTTTTATACTTATCAGAGCAGGGAATATCTATAAAAAAAGAAGGCCGCCGAATCTATGTGGAAAAAGATGATACCGAACTTTTCGAAATACAGACAAGGAAAGTATCAGCCGTATGTTTGGTTGGTAATATCCAAATATCCACTCAAGCTATGTCGCTGCTTGCCGACGAAGGAATTCCGGTAACATTTATCTGCTTAGACGGCGGCATTAAAGGGGAATTTCTTCCCGCCGCAAATAAAAATCTTAATTTGCGATTTGCACAATATAAAGCATCTATTGAAGAAGATATATCAATGGAAATAGCAAAAAACTTTGCTCTTAAAAAGTTAAAATCTTACCGTGTTTTCTACCGCCGCCTGCAAAAGAACGACGAAGTAGAAAACTGTAAAACCTTAATAGGAAGTTTTGATCGGATGATACGCGAATTAGAAAATGTTAGGGATTATCAAGAATTACTAGGTTACGAAGGGATTGCCTCGCGCATTCATTTTGCTAACCTTGGCAAGTTTTTCAAATCCGAAATATCATTTAGTAAACGCTCTCACTATCCTCCGGAAGATGAAGCCAATGCTTTGCTGAGCCTTGGATACACAATGCTATTTAAACTGCTTAACGGTATGCTGCATGCCGCCGGTTTAGACGTTTACAAAGGTTTTTTGCATAAAGAAAAATATAACCGTCCAAGTTTAACCTGTGATTTTGAAGAGATATTCCGCGTTAACACTGTCGATTATTTCATCTTAAAACTATGTAACCTAAAGATGATAAAGAAAGAGCATTTTAATATGAGTGAAAATGGCCCAAGGCTTACCCCTGAAGGTTCCAAAATTTTCTTTGCTGCATGGAAAGAAGCCGCATATCCTACGGAAAATAAAAACCTGGCAAAACACATAGAAACAGAAATTAACTGCTTCATTAAAAAAATTAAAACCTATGACACTAATAACATATGATATCACTTCAGATAAAATAAGAAATAAAGTAAGCAAAATTCTTTTAGATTATGGAAGGAGGGTTCAATATTCGGTTTTTGAAAGTGACATGACGGAAAAGGAATTAGAAAGAGTTTTAAAAAAGATAAAATCTTTAATAGATACAACCACGGATAATGTAAAATTTTATTATCTTTGTCTTGGCTGCGAAAAGAAAACATTAAGTTTAGGCTTAGATAAATCTTACAAGCTGCCGGAAACGTTGGTTATTTGAAAAACCGGAAAACCTATTGAGTTTTTAAAAAAAACCTTTTTTTTTGCTATAAGTTATTATACTGCAAATAATTACAGATAAATTAACTAAAAATGAGGTTACGGAAAACCCGTAATCCATTAAAATTAAAGTGATTACAGACATGATGGCTGGCGAAAATTTTGAAAAAATGACACTAAAAAAAGAGGTTACGGAAAATGCCCTTGTAACCTCTTTAGTTTCAATAAGTTACAAAGCCTACTGTCAGAATTACATTTCCTTGTTAAAAAGGATTGAGACCATGTAAAGTACTTAATGATCTGAGCTTACAAGGTCATATGTCAGAATTACATTTCCTTGTTAAAAAGGATTGAGACTGTATACTGATCATGACTCATGCACTAGACTGTAGCATATTACGTCAGAATTACATTTCCTTGTTAAAAAGGATTGAGACTCGTATCATATGATTCTGGACAAGTATCATGTACATTATTACGTCAGAATTACATTTCCTTGTTAAAAAGGATTGAGACACTCTAGTGACATGTCTATCATAATTCCTCCTGAATTGTACTTGTCAGAATTACATTTCCTTGTTAAAAAGGATTGAGACTTACGTAGATCTTAGCTCAGTCAAGTATATTAGCTTTAATGTCAGAATTACATTTCCTTGTTAAAAAGGATTGAGACTCTA
This sequence comes from uncultured Ignavibacteriales bacterium, assembly GCA_963751355.1. GTDB lineage: Bacteria > Bacteroidota > Ignavibacteria > Ignavibacteriales > Ignavibacteriaceae > CAVVVS01. The sequence continues at coordinate 62,893 of CAVVVS010000135.1, forward strand.
CTGCTAAGTAAATCTTGTGCAAACTGCTTTTAACGTCAGAATTACATTTCCTTGTTAAAAAGGATTGAGACGCTATTCTTGCAGTCTGCTTAGCATGTTCAGATTAAGTTTGTCAGAATTACATTTCCTTGTTAAAAAGGATTGAGACGCTTCATGCAGACTGCTTTGCAGCTACTCGTTAAGCATCTAGTCAGAATTACATTTCCTTGTTAAAAAGGATTGAGACTAATAGATCGTGCCTTCAGTCTTTAATACAGTCGATATTCGTCAGAATTACATTTCCTTGTTAAAAAGGATTGAGACTAAATATCTCGTCTTACAGCTACGATATTTCGTTTTCAATCGTCAGAATTACATTTCCTTGTTAAAAAGGATTGAGACGTCAATCTTTAGACTCATCTGTAAGTTATCAATTGATCAATTGTCAGAATTACATTTCCTTGTTAAAAAGGATTGAGACGCAGTACGATTCTTTATAACCTGTCGTATAAATTCACTAATGTCAGAATTACATTTCCTTGTTAAAAAGGATTGAGACTGCATGATCGACTGCTGGCTATTAGTAACTCTTGTGGACTTAATGTCAGAATTACATTTCCTTGTTAAAAAGGATTGAGACGCTGAAAGACATCTCTGCATAACCTTGGTTATGAACTTGTCAGAATTACATTTCCTTGTTAAAAAGGATTGAGACTTGATTGCCTAGTGAACATGATCGTATGCAGATGATTACGTCAGAATTACATTTCCTTGTTAAAAAGGATTGAGACTAAATATCTTCTACATACCGTTAATAATAATTAATGGTCAGAATTACATTTCCTTGTTAAAAAGGATTGAGACATATAAGAGTACTTTAGCTTAAGGCCTTATATCTAATGCCGTCAGAATTACATTTCCTTGTTAAAAAGGATTGAGACGTAACATTTGTCATAATTTCGACTACTACCTAATAATATGTCAGAATTACATTTCCTTGTTAAAAAGGATTGAGACACGTCTTACTTGTAACACTTTTTAACCTTGAAGCTACATCGTAACGTCAGAATTACATTTCCTTGTTAAAAAGGATTGAGACAGAGGAAGATTTGTATAAAACGGAATAGCCGATCAATGCGTCAGAATTACATTTCCTTGTTAAAAAGGATTGAGACAAGCATTTTTTCGAAGAAAGACGGTCTTTATATGTCAGAATTACATTTCCTTGTTAAAAAGGATTGAGACACGGATAAAGTCTCCAATGACGTAGTACAGATCCAGGATAGCGTCAGAATTA
>CAVVVS010000136.1:0-9327 GCA_963751355.1 uncultured Ignavibacteriales bacterium
TGGATGCGGAGACGCGCTACCGGCGGGCCCTGGCCCTGAACCCCCGTTACGCGGCGGCCTGGAGCAACCTGGGCGTCGTCCTGGATGCGGAGGGCAGGAAGGACGAGGCGACGGCGGCCTACCGCGAGGCCCTGCGGCGGGACCCACAGAACGCGGGCGCGAAGGTGAACCTGGCGCTGGTCTACCAGGCCGATGGGGACGTGGCGCAGGCGCGCCGGCTGCTGGGTGAGGTGCTCCAGGCGGATCCCACGCTGCCGGAGGGGCAGTATGCCCTGGCCCGGGTGCTGGACGGGCAGGGTGATGTGGCCGGGGCCATCCGCCACTACGACGCATTCCTCCGGAACGCCGGTGGGCGGTTCCCGGAGCTCGAGACGGCCGTCCGCCAACGGCTGGCCACGTTGAAGGGAATGCCGAATCTTCTGACTCACCATCTCAGGGTGGTCCGTTACATAACGTATCTGTTTCTTGTAGCCTTCAATCCATTTGGAAACATTGACAGGGATGTTGTCTTCAATGTATGCTCCCTCTGAAGAGTATCCCAGAATAGGCACAGCACCATCATCGCCGGATACCAGGATGAAGCCGTTGCCATTAGTAATGTTGAAAATATAAACCAGTTCCTTGTCTGTGGCAGCTTTCCTGCTATTTTTTGAGAATAGCTTGATTTTTTTTTGTGAAACGAGCTCCAAATTAAAATTTGAAGTGCTTTTTAATCCATCTGAGACATTTGCCTGTAAAAAGTGAATGGCTACCAATTTCGCATTATCAACCGGGACATGTTTTGCGAACACTCCGATAGAAAAAAATAGAAAAAATAGAGTAAAATAATGTTTCATGTTTGAAAAATTAAATAGTTTAAAATGTATGATTACTTTAGATTCATTATCACAGCACTGTTATATTGATGCCTGAATCTCATATTGTCTTTCAAATCGATTATTTAACAATGTAATTGATTCTTTCTGGAGCATGGCCTTTTTTAAAGATTGACTCGAAAGCGCACACCTCAGTATATCGAGATAATCGGCAAAATCTGTTAATTTAGGTAAATGTCCCGTCAGCAGATATTTTTTTTCAATTTGATGTTGAAAATAATAAAATATTTTGATTTTATTTATAATTGTAATTCAAAATCCGATGTTTGGAATTAGGTTGTTTGATTGACAAACAAAATAACAAATGACCCTATACAACGAAAGTTAATTTCTAACTTACACTATCCCTGAATCATGCGGCGCGTGGGCCCGAAAAAACGCCCTCCTGATAGCTCCTAAAATCCGCAAGTCGGATTTTAGGAAATATCGAGATAAAACACAATTGAGCCTGCATTTTGATCCACACTACAACAATAAAGAGTTAGATGGTTAATCAACAATCTACCTCTTTTTTGGGCTCAACTGTGCCTTAATTCCTGATTTGTTGGTGGTAGGCCTCTGGGTCAATTTCAAATCATTCGAATGTTGGGATATGTCTGTATGGCTGAGCAAATAATGTATCCTTCCTTAATCCGATGTCCCAATAATTACTTTCACAGTCAAAAGGGTTAAATTTTAATTTTGGACCGTTTGATATACTAATTGTAAGATCGCCATCAACATTTTTTGAAATTACAATCAATGTTGCTAAACTAGTTGACTTTTCTGTAGTAATCGATTTCCTATTGATTATTGTTTTGTAATAATTAATATTTACATCATCATTTTGAAAACCGCTTGTAAAAAATAAATAAAGAATGTCATCATCTGTATTATCTTCCAATTTTTTTACTTCTCGATTTTCAATATAATTGAAGATCACTTTTGTTTTGTAATTTTTTGTCTTTTGATTACAACCAGCAATTAGAAATATTCCAATAAGGATAATTAATCTGTTCATATAGTTATTATTTAAGGGTTTACCGCCCTCTCCTTGACGTTACTAAAATTAATTTCCATCGTTTCCAGAACCCTGGCGTATATTCCATTCTGTTTCCCAGGAATCCATTTGGGCATGGATGAAATTAATCTTTTAATCTCCTTTTCATATCCATCGCATTTTTTGATCCCAACTAATACTTTCGTATTACCTACAGTTCCATCCCGCTCAACAACAAACTGAATAATTGCTTTACCCTCACATTCATTTAATGGAGTTCTTATACTGTCAGCACAATATTGTCGAAAACTTTCTTTTGTTGAATTGCAATTTTTGTATTTAAAAATTGGCATCTCTTCCACAACCACAAATAATGGTGCTGAGTCGTTCGAAGGGAGAGTCTCAGATTTAGGAATCACTACTTCTGTTACTTGAGCAACTAATTGTGATGGTAAAACTAAAAGTGTAATTGCTAAAATTAAAAATATCTCTTTCATCTATTTTAATTTAATGCCAGTTTTACACGGAGGCCTAACGCTTATGCATCGCAGCTAGCTCCAGGCCGGGAGATTACCTCCGAAGTTGCCGCGTGGTTTTCAGCTCAAATATACACTTTCCTGTCGGGCGGGCACCAAAACCCGGCTTAGGGCTAGTTGCTGTTGTGTGCAGGTTAATAATTTTTAATACATCTAATCGCTAATCCATAAATTCTGGGACTTGTACTTATATCAGCAGTTTCACTCCCTGGAATTGCGAGAGCATATGCCCAACTATTTGTTGTAGGAGTAGATGACCATATGAAAGCAAAGTATGTAGAGTATCTTTCTGTGCCATGATTATCCCGATTTCCAGAAGATACCCATTTTAATTCTGAGGCATAAGCTCCATCCATATTTTTAGGCGACCAAGAATACATTTCCATAGCCAGTTCGTCACTTGTTGGTACTCTCCACCCGTCGGGGCATGAACAATTGGTGTTTTTCACATCATTCCAAAGAGAATCATTCGAAACGACTAACCAATCTTCAGAATGTAAAGGAATCGCAATAAATTTGTCATGACCAGGAATAATTCCAGTCGAAAGCTTTTGAATAGTATCGCTATTCCTTTTTTGATGTCCATCAGCTAACCTACCCCATTGAAATAAATCTCCAGAAGCTAATGAATCATTTTTAACAATTGCGGCTCTCTTAGCTCCAAGATTTCTATCAAGCCATAATTTTGTTACTGCTGTATTTAATGAGTTACCTTTTGAATCCTTATAATAAGTTTTCTTAATAACATTATATATAACACTTTCTCCATTATATTCAAATGTAACTGTTTTTGGAAATTCTTTTTCTGTAATATTCTTTTCTTTTTTACAAGATAATAGTCCAATAGAAAATAAGATCAGAATGTAAATAGGTCTTTTCATAATATATAATTATTTGGTTTCTAATTAACGGGTAATTTTCTTTGACTTGCACTCAATGTTTTAATGTATGTCCAGTAATGGGGATCGTAGTACGTTCCTATCACACGTGAATAACCTTGAGGCGAGTGATGCCCCTTGAAAACCTCTGAACTTTTCTCACGACCAAAGGAAGTAAACCCTTATACGATACGCCATGTGTTGTGCACTGTTCATTTTAATAAAATAGCCAATCAATATTATTCTCTTTTTGCTCGATTATTTTTTAGGATATTGATTATTTCTGCCCCTTCCACTAACCATTTGTTATCCAGACATACAATCCTAATAACCAAAATAATATTTTCCCAATCCTTACCGCTTACTGTTTGTGCACCGTATTATTCCATCTTATCCAATTTTTTTTCATATTCTAAAAAGGATTTAAATTCTTCTTCTGTCATAACCATTTTATAATACTGAATATCTTTTTCATTTTTTAAACTTTCATTTTTCGGATCACTTAGATAATTTTCATATGCTTTTATATAATCCGGATAATCTCTATATTGAAATTTAATAATCGTCAAAATGGGCAACAAATAAATAAATAAACCAAAACCGCTAATGAGGAATATCCTTTTAAAAATTCGTTTATAAAAGGCATTTCTTTTTTTAAATATTTTATAACTGAATATAGAAAGAATATTAAAATTACAATTAGTCCAAATGCTATATCTAACTGTGATCCTGGCCAATCCTGCAATTTGAAAAGTATACCAATACATATTATTCCAAGTCCTAATCCGACAAAAATTGATTCAAATATTCTTAAAATAGGGTTGATCTTTATAACATTTGAAAATGAAATATCTTTTAATTTAATTTCGTTGAAAAATGCAATGCCTAATGGGAAATAAAGACAAGCAAGGATTGTTATTGAAAGGGTAAATATTAAACTTCCTCCTGCAATTAGAAAGAATTTTAAAATTAGACTTATAAGAATTCCAAAGACTATAAATTTTTCAAGCTGTTTCATTTTCTCGTGGTATTTTATATTGTGCACAACGGTTGCGCTATAATTAGTTGCCGATTGCGGTGAACTTCCCTGTCAAACCCCACCGCCATTGTTGCGGGCTAAGTGCTTTGTTGTCCGAACGAAACCGGCAATTAATTATAGCGGCGTGTTATGCGGTCGGCTTTTTTATATCTTGTTTATCAGTTTTAGTGTTTTTAAGTCGTAAATGTGTATTTCATTTTTGTCTGTTTTATCGTATTTGTCATTGTTGTTCGTGTCGTAATGTCCTGTAACTACAATCGTTCCAGTCAACTCATTAACGATCCAGGTCCTTACGAAAAACTTACTATCTGTAAGTTGTGTTTTTTCTTTACCGTCTGGTGATAAGACTATTATTTGTGTCGGGTCGTTCCAGTCAATTCCGCTTTTTCCGTTTAGGTCAACAGTCCTTGCAGCAACAAAAATTAAATTGATTGCTAAACTGTCAAGTTTTATTTGTTCAAGTTTTTCAATTCCAGCGTCATTTGGAAAGTCAACCTGATTTGTCTCGCCAGTTTTTGTGTTTATGAATAAAAGGTATCTACTTTTCGTTTCAAGCTTACCCCAGTTTTCAATTGAGGCGATTACATATTCTGACCCAACAACTTCTGTCAGTTTGTTAAAGTGAACGTAATTATACTTGTCCTGTCCATAAGCAGTCAAAGTCAAAGCTGTCAGTGCAATTATCAATATTTTATTCATTGTCATTCGTTATCATTTTTGATGGTGTCGTCTTTTTAAGCTGCCGCATAACGAGTGGCTAAACACACCCATGGTTTTTACTCCTCAAATTTGAGGGGTATGTGTAACAGTTGCATTTATTTTGCATATGTGCTCAGCCCCTTCGTTTTAGCTTAGTTAAATAAATCTAGCAATAATTTTACAAATCCGGGTTATCCATCTGACTTTTATTTGATCAAGGCCTCTTTGAGTTATATGGGTGTATATCTCGGTCGTATTACTGCTTGAATGTCCCGTCATATCCTTAATATACCCTAAATCTGCCCCATTTTCCAAACTGTGTGTCCCTTACATTTGCCGAAAGGTATGAAGTGACGTCTTCTTATTTTTCCCGGCAGCCTTTACTGCAGCCTGGAGCAATTGAAAATAGCCACTGTACTATAAGTTGTTTAAGGTACTTTTCTCCTTCTTCTACCTCACGTGTCCTCATGTGCCTTATATGGTTCCCTTCTTCCTTCCTATGTGACCTCATGTGCCTTATGTGGTTCCCTTCTTCCTTCTTATGGACCTCATGTGGTTCCCTTCTTCCTTCTTATGTGACCTCATGTGCCTTATGTGGTTCCCCTCTTCCTTCTTATGTGACCTCATGTGGTTCCCTTCTTCCTTCTTATGTGACCTCATGTGCCTTATGTGGTTCCTACAGCTAATTCTGAACCAACCGGTAAAATGATTGACTGCACCATGGTGATACTAAATTGAATTTTCATGGCCTCGAAAACAAGAAATTCAGGCAACACAATCATGACAATCAAAAAAATCACATAAATCATGGTTCAGACAATTTATATGATGATCAGCAATACAAATATTCTTTACCAACCGGTAAAATGATTGGCTGCGTCATATCAACCCCGACAGGGTTCAAAACCCTGTCAGGGATAGTTACTACCCCTTCCGTTTCATCCTTAACCCTCACTGCAAAAATATATCCGGTAGCCGGAGGGAATCAAACTTAATAACCGGCTTTCAACACCAAAACAGGAAACCGGGCAAAACGGCAAAAGAAACACACTGGCAGGGAAAGTATAAAATCGTTTAATCCCCTTAGTGTATAGCTTTGATCGACAGCGGTTAAGCCCAACATCCCGACAAATATCGGGATAAAACACAATTGAGCCTGCTTTTTGATCCACACCTACAACAAAAAAGAGGTAGAAGGTTAATCAACCAGCTACCTCTTTTTTTGGCTCAACTGTTCCTTAATTCCTAATTTGTTGGCAGCTGGCAGATTTAGTTAAAGTTCATTCTTTAATATGGTTCTTGGTGATTTATACCCTTTAATATTTTTCCCTCCGAATAAATAATCCATTTCCAGGTCTTCAATTTTTGTGAGATCAATAATCTCATCTGAAAAGTATCTACTGATCTGATATTCAATATCATATTTTATATTATTCAAATTTCCCTGAATGGATCGATTGTCCGACTTGTAGATTTTAATTTCCGAATCAAGGAAATATCTATTTACGATATCTTTAAATCCATGGCGTATTAATAAGTCTCTTGCTCTGTCTGGTATACTTTTAGATGCTTTTTGGATTGATTTTCCTGGAACTAATATGGAGATGAATGTCGGATTATGTAAAAAATGAATTATAAACTTCCCTGGAACTAGTTGAGATATCAAATTTGCATACCATTCACCCGGGAACTTATCAATCAATTCTATTGAGCACTTTTCGGGCTTTATTCTTGAGATATTCAGAAGTTTATTTGTTGCTTTTATGATCATACTTAATCTGCTTGAATGAGCTTCTCCTGCTTGCAGCTGACGATTATAGATATGGCGTCGTACCGCCCTTCATATCATTACGCAACAACCATCTGTTAATATTGCTAATGCATCATTTTGCAGTTAATTATCCAAAAACGGGGCGCTATACCTGATGTTGTGGTGCGTTTGTCTTTATTTTCTTTAATATTTCCTGCTTGTCTTTTCTCTCTTCTTCAATGTCATAATCATCTTGAAGTCCAAGCCAAAATTTTGCAGTTGTCCCGAAATATGAGGAAAATCTCAATGCAGTATCAGCCGTTATCCTCCGTTTTCCTTTAATAATCTGTGAAATACGAGTTTGTGGCATCTCTGTATCCTTTGATAATCTGTAAGCAGTAATCTCAAGAGGACGTAAAAACTCCTCAAGTAAAATCTCTCCTGGATGTATGTTTGGTAATCTGTCCATTTTTTAATCCTCCAATTTTTTAATGATAATCAACTATCTCAACATCGTGTGCATTATTATCAATCCACCTAAATACTATTCTCCATTGGTCATTAATCCTGATACTATAAAAATCTGAACCTTTTAATTTCTCAAGTCTGTTGGATGGAGGTATTCTCAAATCAGACCAATTTTGGGAGTTATTAATCATTCTCAATTTTCTCCGTCCAATTTGCTGTATCTCAATCGGCGTCTTTTTTACTCGTTCTCCATTCCATATATTCGCGGTATCCTTTGAACCAAATGAAACAATCATACTATCGTTTTATAATACTAACGTCAAAGATAACTATATTTATTGAATTGTCAATTCATTGTCGGGACGTTTTTTCAAATGCACCACAGTCGAGTCACGCAAGGGAATTTCACCCTTACGTTCTCACAGAACCGGACTTGAACCTCTCAATTCATCCGGCTCTTCATGTTCAATCACAAAGTTAAAAATCTTATGGACGTACCAATTCCCAGTGTGGGAAAAGTCCGGGGTTGATAATGTACCTGGCTTTTAACCATCTGATTGCAGCCCGGATGCTCAAATTCTTTTCCCATTTCACCCATTTGATTAACCGGTGGTTCAGTTTACCCCTCAAATTCGGCATCTCATTCTCCGCTATTAAGTCATCAATCACCGGTTCAATCTATTTCGCTCTGTCAATCGTACTTGCCGTAATCGTTTTTACCGCTTTTCCTTATCGTTCACCACCCCGGGAGTTTATTCGCTACGCACCTGCAACCCGCTCATGAGGGCTTCGCCGTTCCGCCTGGCGCAGCATAAGGTGGTTTATTCGTGTCGTGTTTATTTTTAAGGTACTCATGAGCTCTCCACCTGTGGCGAATCGGTTGCTTACTACGCCTGATCGTCGTAAGCGGAAGGCCTATCCTTAATTCTTACGTTCAGCGCCAGATAAGACAGTTCGCTCGTCCTCCACACATCTGAATCGCTTTATTTAAGGTCTTCCATCATTTGTACAGCCTCCTCTGCATGATAGCAGAAGTTCAAGGCACACCACGTTCGATAATATGAAACGGTTGGGTTTTCGGGCTGCGTTCCTATCCACCGTTGGAAAAAATTTAAGCGAGAACCAAACGCTCGCAAACCACTGAATCCCAACTGTTTTATATTGTATGTTGTGCTTTCGTGCTTTATTTCAGACAATTTGGAAGCATTTTTAAAAATTCGAAACATCTGTCATAATTCAGTTCATAATAATTTACGCCCAGATTAATCGTCTCATAATATTTTGCTTGGTTCTTTTTGTAAAATTCCTCCGATGGCATTTCCCAAAAGTCATGTCCTAATTTCTCTGTTACAAACCATTTTTCAATTAACCTGGCTGCTCTACCGTTTCCATCTCTAAATGGATGAATGTGAGCAAAACGTAAATGAAGCAATGAAGCAAAATAAAAGACCTCAATTTCATTAAGGTCAGATGAAATTAACTCATTTAAATCTTGGAAAAACACTTTCATTTCTTTTTCAACAAATTCAGGCTCAACTGCCATATATGCTAAACCAGATTTTCCAAAAACACCAACCTGTTCAATTCGGTATTTACCTCTTTTACTTCTAATCAATAAAGTGTCTGAAAATATTTTATGACAATTCAACAAGTTTTTCTCATTCAGCTTGTTGTTTTGAGCAAATTCATAAGCTTCAATTAAGTCCTCAATTTCTTCGATTTCTTTTCCTACTTTGAATTTATCCTTATTCATTTCATAATTCATGTAAGAATTCAAATCAATACTGTTCCCTTCAATATTTGAAGAGTAAACGGCAGAAGACTTAGTCAAATATTCAAATCCTCCGCGATTCTCAGAGAAGTCAAAATCCTTAATCAATTTAGGAATTTGATTTCCAATTGACTTTTTATAGGTGTCTAAATATTTTCTTTCAGTTATTCTCATTTAATCCGTTTATTTAAGCACAAATATACTCATTTAAAATGTCAAATCCTTTAGGCACTGCGGTTTCCGAGCATGAAGCACAACGGATGGCTAAACACACCCCAATGCGTTTACTCCTCAAATTTGAGGAGTAAGCGTTGCTGTTGCATTTATATTGC
>CAVVVS010000137.1:0-199007 GCA_963751355.1 uncultured Ignavibacteriales bacterium
CCTACCACGAAGGTGGATATAATTCAAGAGGTATATTTTTATGGACAACTCAATTGTTTTAAACACGATATTATGGGGTAAAGCTTTGTGGAAAAGCTTCCTTGCATTAATAATAGGTTTTCTATTCTATATGCTTCCTGGCTTAATTGTTGGTTTTATGATGGGAATAGAACTTGGTCCAAAGATGAAAGACTCACCTGAAATGAGCTCTAAAATAAGTGAAACTGTATCCTTGATGTATCAAGAAAATATATGGATAAATATGGGTATTATTGTGCTGACCAGTTTGTTAATATTCTGGTATTCAAGAAAGGTAACTAAAGGAACCGGAGATAAAAAGTATATAAATGGATTAATTGTCGGTTCTGTTCCAGCGTTTGTAGGATTAATGTCAGTTATCATGATTGGTATTAATATATTTTTTATCGCAATGATTTTAGTATCACTTGGTTCAGGTTTATTAGGTAGTATTGTCCAAGAAAAATCCACCTAACATCTATTAAGGGATAAAAGCCGAGAGGAAATAAAAATCCCCTGCAAAATTTTGTAAAAATTTTGTTATTTAATCTGAATCTGTGGTAGTTGGTCTAAATGCTTATATAAAAAAATAACATTCGGTTCGCATTGTAAAAAGCCAGTGCGGAAATACTGCACGCCGGGATCTGTGTAGGGGATGTATGGTAACAGGCATTCCTACTACGACGGCAAATAAAATTAATCAGAATAGAGAAAGTTTAAATTAGGAAGTAGAAAAATAGTAGGATGATTTTTTAGTAAAATTATTTTATTATGAATAAAAATAATAATTACTAAAGGTAAAAATATTATGGAAAAACTTGAATTTTTATTAGGCAAATGGGATATGGAGTATAAAATTCCTAAAAGTTCATTTAGTGAAGCAACTACAGGAAATGGTTATGGAGAATTTAAAAGAGCGCTGGATGATAAATATGTATTTTTTGATTATTCAACGCTGATAGATAATAAAAAGGGCAAAGCGCATGGAGTATTTGCTTGGGATGAGAAATTGAAGATATATAGATATTGGTGGTTTGAAAGTTCGGGAAATTTTTCAACAGCAACATGTAATTTTATTAATGATAAGACATTGTTTATGAACTGGCATGATTCTTTATTAATACAAACGTTCAAAAAGATTAATAAAAACAAAATAATATTAAGGATGGAAAATCCTAATCTTGAAGAGGATTATGAATTAATTTTAGAAGTGATATTTACTAAGTAGTAGTTATTTAATAATTTTAAAATAACTTCACAGTATTATACTTGTTGGGCTAACAAAACAATTCAAGTTGACAGCATTTTACGCATTCGGCTTTTTAGAGATTTTTAAGGTAGATGATCCGCATAAAGTATCTTGCCTGCCAATTTTGGCAGGTAAATTCAACGTAGTCAAATTAATTACTAGTCTTGCAAACTGTGCTTGTCGTAAACGGAAAGTTAAGCACAGTTTGCTTAATCTTTGGCATTAGAAATAAATGTAGCGTGCTTGTTCCAACCTTCGGTTGATAAACCTACCTTCACTAAAGTTCCGGTAGGTAAACTGGGCTGTGGCGTAAATGTGGTTGTTAGAAATGTAACCAAATATAAGTAATTATTAATATAACTATTGAATTTAACAAGGAACTTATATTACCACCTGAAGAACAGGAACTAATAGAAGTTTTATTGAATGTATAAAGAATACAACAAAAAAGTCAGGAATTACAATACTTGCAGCTGCTGAACAAATTGCGATTATATATGTTAAGATATTGTTTAAGTTTTCAATTTATAGTTATATCGTAAATAGTATATACTTTCTGTGATTTTAAGTAAAATTACTCTTGTCACAATGAAGTAATTTATCATTGGTTTTAGAAATAATTAAATAAAAAGGGACCATTTCATATTTGACGCAATGATCATCTATTTTACGAAGGATTTACTTGCTTCGGTGTGAAAGGTAAAATTAAAATTCTAAAGGAAGATTAATTCAATTTAAAAAACGAAGGAATAATGGTTAAAAAATTTATTTTCTTATCGGCAATTTATTTTTTTATATTATTTATTTCCATATCCTATCCATGCAATAAACAAAGTAAAGATTCAGTAAGTATACATACAAGTATAAATAGTATGCTCAATGTTTTTTTGGATTGCAACAGATGCAACTTTAAAATTATACAATCTAAAGTCCCTTTTGTTAATTACGTCCGAGATCCAAACCAAGCCCAGATACATGTTTTAATAACAAGGCAATCAACGGCTAGTGGAGGGTATATATATAATCTTCAATTTATAGGTTTGGGAAAATATCATAATCAGGATCAAAACTTATCATATTCGTCTCTTCAATCAAATACAGATGTCGAAAGGCAGGAAGGTATTGCCAAAATTCTGACTTTTGGACTTTTGCGTTATGTTGCTCAAACCGGAATTGTAAATAATATTAATATTTCTTTCGATAACGAAAATATTAACAATCTACAACAGCAAATAAAAGATCCGTGGGACCACTGGATTTTTGATGCTCGACTTAAAGGAGGACTGGAATCCGAAGAAAATAATAGTTCAGCAAGGTTGGAGGGATCAGTTAATGGTAATAGAGTAACTGAAGATTGGAGATTTAGAAATGGTTTTGATTATGTATTTAAAGAAGAAAATTTTAAAGACAGCAACGGCACTATTATAAGCACAGTAAAATCTTGGGATGGAAAATCCTCGATTGTGAAAAGTTTTTCTAGTCATTGGTCTGCAGGCGCCTTTGTCGATCTACATTCATCTACATATAAAAATATAAATTTGGATTACAGTATTTTCCCAGGGGTTGAATATAATATATTTCCCTGGAGTGATGTAAGCAGAAAAATACTTACCATTGGATATTACCTTGGTTACAAAAATTTCAATTATATAAATAAAACTATTTTTAATAAATTGAATGAAAGTCTGCTTTTTCATTCTGCCAGAGTAGAGGCAGACATAAAACAGCCGTGGGGAGATTTTTATGGTTCACTTGATTTTTTGCAATATCCTAATCTTAATAAAAAATATAAAATAAGCATGGAAGCTTATTTGGATATTAGGCTAACCGAAGGTCTTTCTCTATCATTAGACTTTCATGGAGAAAGCATACACGATCAACTTTATTTACCACGAGGAGAAGCATCCCTTAAAGAAATTTTATTGAAGCAGCGTCAACTTCAAACAACTTACACTTTTCAGTCATCTATTGGAATAAAGTATACGTTCGGTTCTATATACAATAATATTATTAATATTAGGATGTAAATTGTTTTGAGAATTTTTAATAAATAAGATTTATTAGCATCAAAATCAATCTATCTTTGTCACACAGTCCTTTTTGAGGATAACACCGAAGGTGAATGGTTTTCACAGGTTGTTTCAACATAAACAAAAAATTTCTTAAAACAAATGCAGGCATTTTTTTAAGTCCAATTACCGTTAGGAAAGATAGAGTTTCTGAACATATAACAAAAAGACGGAAATATTTTATATAATTATATGATTGTTTTAGATCCATTTATGCATTGCCAAAAGTTGTTTTTTCCCTAAATAATACTTTTCAATAATATGATTATCCCTTTTCTCTGGTTTTTTTTATTTGAAATATCGAGCGATGTTACAACTGCAAGTTCCAAAAAGTGAAAATGATTTATTAAAATTTTCAATTCTCCCTCCCCATCCTCCTAATCTTCTCCTCCATAACTTTTTTCAGACTACTATAAATCAATTATAAAATATCTTATTGCCTTTCCTCCTTAATCAATTTACATTAGATCTGATCGTATTTAGAGGTATTGGGAAAAATCGGGGCAATTTCTCTTCATCCGGGCCAATCTATTTATCCTCAGAAGGATTTTATAAGTAAAAGTTAGATTAAGATTTGCATCATATTTTGTGTTTATGGGAGTGAAGGGGCGAAGCTGTATAAAGACCAAATAAGGCATATGGGGCAAGTATGAAAAAAATAACCTTAACATTTTCTTTTATAATCCTCTATGCTATTCTTCTTACTGCACAAACAGTTTATATTACAAATACAGGTTCCAAATATCATAGAGGGTACTGTTCTTACCTTAGGAAATCAAGTATACCAATTAGCCTCCAAGATGCGTTTCCCAAGGGTATACACCTTGCAGTAGATGTAAATCCCCCACTTTAAATTCAAGTAAAGCCAACAAGAGCACTTTTCCGGAGAAAAAATCTAATAAACAAGGACAATTAAAATCAGAAGCACAAAAATCTTCAACCACCATTAATAATATAGGCTTTTACATATCCGTATAAAAGAATGATTGTTCACCCGGATCATTCAATTTATTCCTAATTTTTTAGCTGGGATTGTACATCCAGCCGCAGTGTCTTGCCAAGTTTTAACGGTTCAAGAGTTATATACTCATAGCCATTGTTTAAAAGTATTTCTCTTTTTATATTTTCCTCTCCGTAAATTACTACATCATGCCTGATTTTATTGCTAACTACGCAGTTTCCTTTAACCATTCCCTGTCTGAAGAATAAATTAAATTGTGCCGACCTACCCGGTCTGGCTTTACCCCATCCAAGCAAATGTACCAGCCTAAGTGATATTAATGAGATACCATCAGTAATTTTTCCCGAATAGTCATTAAATTGAATATGTGCATTATTCTCATCATAATTGTAGATAATGTTTAATTTGTTATCCTGCAGATATGTAAAAGAAAAGTCAGTGTGCAATAAACTGTGCTCAATTCCATTCTTTTTAATTGAATTGAAAACTAACTTCTTGATGAAATAATCTTGTAGCCCGAAGAAATATGGTCCATAAATTCCCTGAGTAATATTAGTTTCAATATATCTAAGTGTTGCAGTCTGAAGTTGCATAAATAACTCCTATATTAAATGACAAAAAAAATTTAAGGAGGATTTTTGAAAGACCCCCGTTGCCTCGAAACAATCTTTCATGGGGTCCTATTTCCTCACTAATCGGGACCCTGTTTCAGACAGCGAGTTATGAATTAATTTAATTAATGAAAAAAGTACATTCTTTAATAGCGGATAATCTTATTAAGGTTATGAAAAAGCAAAATCGGAAGCTATGGTATACGAGATATTTATTAAAAAAAATCCCTTTCAAAAAAATTTTACCAACATGATGAAAATCAGTTTTTACATTACCTTTGATTACTTAATATAACCATTCGTTACTTAATAGTTGATACAAATAAATTATGGAAATAATTTCTAACTGTTTATACTCCATAAAAAATGTAAATAAGCATACATACTTATAAGCAATTATTATTTTATGCAAGAATTGAAGTTATTATGACTAAAATTAATCCATATTGATCAAGAGACTTGAGAAAAAATAACAGCAAGTATCACAAAATGAATATCATTTTGCAAATTAGAGAAACAAGGAACTCTTTCAAAATGAAAAATGAGGAAACTTTTCATGATAAAATAATTGAGTTTCACCAAAAGATAAGAATAGGAAAATAAAAGGATTGAAAATGAAAAAGATAAATCGAGAAACAGGAAATAAAAAAATTTCCAGGAAAAACTTTTAAACAAAACTGCATTAGGTGTTGGTGGCGTTGTTCTAGGTTCAATATGGTTACCATCACTAAGCTGCAAAGAAGAATCCTTTACACCAACGGCTGGATCCAAACCTAATGTGCTAATAATGGTTGCCGATGATCAAGGATGGAGAGACGTGGGTTATCATGGTTCGGAAATTAAAACCCCTACACTTGATAAATTTGCAGAAAAAAATGTTCAGTTAAATGAATTTTATGTATGTCCTACATGTTCACCGACAAGAGCTGCATTATTAACCGGGAGATTTCCGAGCAGATTCGGAATTCTGGGACCGATTGCTGGCGAAAGTGTTCAATCACTGCCAATGGATGTGACTAACATTGCTAAATTACTCAGCGACAACGGGTACGCTACCGCGCTTATGGGTAAATGGCATTTAGGTTTAACATTGGCAACAGGACCAAATCATTATGGATTTGACTACACGTACGGATATTTACATGGACAAATTGATCAATACAAACATGTTTATAAATATGGAGATAAGACGTGGCATAGGAATGATGAATTTGTTGATGAAAAAGGTCACGCAACAGATTTGATTACAAATGAAACAATTAAATATATCTCACAAATTAGAGATAAATCGAAACCTTTTTTTCTGGAGGTGTGCTTCAGCGTTCCTCATTATCCACTTCAGGAACCTGAGAAATGGATTAAACCTTATGAGAAGACAATTAAAAACGATTCAAGAAGAATGTTTGCCGCGTCAGTTGCTCATATGGATTATTCTGTTAATCGTATTCTTGAAACATTGAAAAAAGAGAATCTTGAGAAAAACACAATAATCTTCTTTATAAGCGATAATGGTGCACAGGAAAATTGGTATCCAACCGATGACGAATATCATAAAGAATTTGGGCCTTATGACGTACTTGGTAATAATAGACCACTCCGCGATTGGAAAAAATCATTGTATGAAGGGGGAATTAGAGTTCCGGCAATTGTTCGCTGGCCGGGAAAATTAACTCCTTGTAAAATTAATTCAGTAATTAGTGTTACTGATATTTTACCTACAGTGGCTTATTTAGCCGGAGCTAAAATAATTCCGGAAATGCACCTTGATGGGAAAAATGTTTGGTCCGCAATTACCGGAAAAGATACAACTGGAAAACGTGAAATATATGGTCGTACCGACGAACAAATTGCCTTGCGATACGGTGATTGGAAATTGGTACATAATGGTAAAACTCTCGATAGTGGAATTAATGAACTTTACAACCTAATTGAAGATCCGTATGAGAAGAATAATGTTGCGGAAGAACATCCGGATATTATTAAATCATTGTATAAAAGAATGAAAAAAATGTCTGAATCAGATAATATTAATAATTATCTGAAATAGTGTAGGTCGACCAATTTACAATAAAGCATATAATTCTAAAAATTTTTGCCTGATTATTAAATTAATGTTTGGATTCTTTGGGTTCTAGCTTTTTTTAATGAAAGTCTTAAATTTTTTTTTAGGCGCTATTTGGATATTAGTGCTGAATCCAAATAGAATAAAAAATGGTAAGAAATTTTCATATACTGAGCCAGGATTTAACAGGATAATTAATAATATCGATTGAGGAGAAATGGGTAGAAATATAGATGTAACGATTATCGGTGGTGGAATGATTACTAATGATTTGATACTTCCATCAGTTTATCATTTGCAACGGATTAAATATAATAGAAAAAATTTATATTTGTGCTTTAAATAGTAGTCCACTTAAAGCATTAAAGGAAAATATCGAATTAAAAAATGCTTTCCCCGGCCAGGATTTTAAAGCCTATCCTGAATTGACAACACCGGCTGAGAGGATGTATCCCGAACTGTATAAAGAAATTCTTCATAATATGAAACCCCGTCAGATAGTTGTTGTAGCGGTACCTGACCAGTTTCATTATAGCGTTGTTCTGGAAGCACTAAAGGCTAACCAACACGTACTTTGTGTAAAGCCTCTTGTAATGGAATATAAGCAGGCAAAAGAAATTGAATTACTTGCATATAAAAAGGGACTATTTGTAGGAGTTGATTACCACAAAAGATTTGATAGACGCTCTCGCTTAGCAAAAAAAAATTACAAAGCCGGCAAATTTGGCGAATTTAAAATAGGTGAAGCAAAATTAATTGAGCCTTATTACTATCGACATTCGAATTTTCAAAATTGGTTTGTTACAGACAAAACCGATCCATTCGTGTATATAGGTTGTCATTACGTTGATCTTGTATATTTTATAACCGAGTTAAATCCTATTGAAGTATCAGTTCAGGGCGTAAAAGGAAAGTTCCCAAATGGAAAAGAAGGGTATATGTGGGCAAATGGACGTGTACGTTTTGAAAACGGTGCACTGCTTAATATTACAAATGGATTGGGATACCCGGATGATGGTGCGGGTAGCAATGATCAGGGTCTTGCAATGTATTGTGAGGGTGAAGATAAAGGTTCTATAATATATCATAATGACCAATTCAGGGGTGTTATTAACTCTTATATTAAGGAAAGTGGTCCTAACGGAAAATACTTTTATTATCTCAATCCAGATTTTTTACAATTGGTACCATGGCCAGGGGTAGGCTTTGAACCTATAGGATATGGTTTTGAATCTATAGCTGCAACTATTATTTGTGTTCATGAGATAGAGAATATAATATCAGGATTAGATGAAGATAAGTCACTCATCGAACGTCAAAAAATAATAAAAGAAACTAATGAGAAGGGTTTAATAGCTACTCCAGCAAACAGTGCAATTAACGAACTGGTTGTTGAAGCAGCGAGAAAATCTATTGAAACAGATGGCAACAGGGTCAGAATAATTTATGGAGAAGATGTTCACGTAGAATTATTATCAAATTAATCTTTTTAAAACTATACAAGGCTATTGAATTTGGCTACATACGATTTAACTCCAGTAGAAGTTCCAAAATTGGATACAAAATATAGAACAATAAAAACTAAAATTCCTGTCCCCGAATCAATACCCATTTTTGAAAGAATAAATAAGGTTGAACCTCGTTCAATGAAAGGTCAGCCTCCTATTATTTGGGATAAAGCTGAAGGATTTATTGTATCGGATAGATGGGGGAATAGATGGATTGATTGGTCTTCTGGAGTATTAGTGACAAATGCGGGTCATGGCAGAAAGGAAATTAAAGATGCTTTATTTAAAATTATTGATGGCAATCTGTTAGCTACATATGTTTTTATGCATGAACAAAGGTTGGAATTAACCGAAGCTTTAAATAAAGTATCGCCGGATCCTGAAAACTTTAAAGTATTTTTATTATCAACTGGTAGTGAGGCAACTGAAAATTGTATTAAGCTTTCCAAGACTTATGGATTGGAAAAATACGGGCCTCATAAAAAATATTTTATAACATTTACAAATGCTTTTCATGGAAGGACTATGGGCGCGCAACTTGCTGGCGGCATTGAAGGTCTTAAAACATGGATTGGAGAAAGGGATAAAACTTTTTTAAATGTTCCCTTTCCGGATGGTTATAGAAATGAAAATATTTCCTTTGATTTATTCTTAGAAACCATTGGAGAAAAAAATATTAAGCCGGAAGAAATAGCTGGTGTTATGTCTGAATCTTATCAGGGCGGAGGAGTAGATTTTTTACCCTTTCAATATGCAAAAGAACTTGAAAAATTTTGTCGTGAATACGATATTGTATTATGTATGGATGAAGTTCAAGCAGGTTTTGGTAGAAGTGGTAAATATTGGTCATTTAATCACTATGATATAAAGCCTGATTTAATAGCCGCAGGAAAAGGTATTTCCTCCTCTCTTCCGATTTCTGCTGTAATCGGACGTAAAGATATAATGGAACTTTATACACCCGGTTCAATGACATCAACCCATTCTGCTTCGCCACTTCCTGTTGCTGCAGCACTTGCGAATCTAAAAATAATTGAAGAAGAAAATTTGGTAGAAAATGCTGCAAAGATGGGAAAGATTATGATTCCTGAATTGGAACGAATCCAAGAAAAATATAATAATAATCTCGGTAGGTTTAACGGTAAAGGATTAGTAGCAGCATTTCAATGCGTTAAACCGGGGACGAAAAATCCTGATCCTCATATCGCTCTTGAAATAAATGTTGCTGCTATGAGAAAAGGATTATTAATGTTTGCTCCTGTAGGATTAGAAGGAGCGACTATTAAGATTGCTCCCCCTTTGATCATAAATGAAGAAGTAATTAGAGAATCACTCCAGGTATTTGAAGAGTGTATTGAAGAAATATTGAGATGAAAAATGTCATAGTAATTATGACGTAGGTTTTTTAATATATACCAGGTCAAAAGATATGGTGAAAAAAAATACAATTTTTGCAATAAAACAATTCCGACAGCATAGATTATATTTTTAGCTTAATTCTTTTATCAGACCTTTATTTATGGAAGCTTGATAGACCTCTTCATTTAAAGGATTGTATTTTATTTTGATAATTGCATGAACCCAATTTTCGTTTTCATACAATTGAAAAGTAAAATTATTTTTAAACATAATATCTAATCTTTGCATAATGTTCTTTATAGAAGTGCCGTGAGCTTCTTTTTCATCTAAAGTTTTATTTTCGGAATAAAATAATCTCCCAGTATTAGCTACATCAATTGTTAAAATACCATGATCAAAGTTTATGTTTAGTTTTATTTCAAATTCGGAATGACTGGTTTGTGAGCCATATTTTATTGCATTCTCTACTAATGGTTGAAAAATAAACGAAGGGACAATTAGTTCACGGGCATTATCATCTATTTTATATGAAACAACTAAAGATTCGTGAAAGCAAATTTTTTGAACACTTATATAATTATTTACGGCTTCAATTTCCTCATTTAATGTAGCTTTCTCTTTGCTGTAATTGAGAAGAACATAGCGGAAAAATTCCGAGAGTTTAGAAATCATTTCCCATGCGGTTTTTTTATCAATTAATACTAATGCTCTAATTACGCTGAATACATTAAGAAGAAAATGGGGATTCATCTGGTTGCGTAATAATTTTAATTGTGTCTGATGTGCAAGTGCAGTTGCTTTTAATAAATTCTTCTTCTGGATATGGTATTTAGCAAAATGCCATATAACCAAACCTATCAATGAAAGAATTAGAAGTCTAAACCACCATGTATCCCAATAGGGGGGTGAAATTGAAATAGTTACTGAAGCTATTTTATTACTCCACTGCCCCATATTGTTCGAAGCCTTAACCATGAAAGTATAATTCCCGGGATCCAGATTTGTATAAGTCGCATATCGTCTGTGCTGTATATAATTCCAATTGTTTTCGAACCCTTTCATTTTATAAGCGTAATTTATCTTATCGCTCATTGTATAATCCAAAGCGGCAAATGTGAAAGTAAAGGAAGATTGGCTATATGATAAGGATATTTCATTGCATTGATTGATGGAAGATTTTAATATCGGGTTTTCGCCGCCTATTTTAACCGGTTTGTTGAATATTGTAAATTCCGTAAGTACAACCGGTGCTGTATATGGATTTAATGAAATATTATCGGGCGAAAAAGATATCGCACCATCGATATCGCCGAAAAAGATGTCGCCCGAAAAAGTTTAAAGTTACCGGGAGTAAATTGATTGTTCTGTAATCCATTCACTTTATAAAAATTACTGAACTCTTCTGTAATAGGGTTAAATTTAGATAAACCGTAAATCGTGCTAATCCAAAGATTATTGTTTATGTCTTTTTGAATCCCGAATATGAAATTGTTGGAAAGTCCGTTTTCTTTATCGAGAATTTTAAAGTTTTTTGTTTTTTTGTCGAAACACATTAATCCACTGCCAGATGTTCCTATCCATAAATACTCAGAGTCGACGTAAATGGAATTAATCCTTGTAATTTGACTGGTGGAAGGGATTTCGAATGTTGTAGTTTCATGTGTAAATTTATTAATTTCATATAACTTACTGTTTCCTGTTCCTACCCAAATATTGTTGCTTTTTCCCCTTACAATTTTGGTAATGGTGACCGATTTGCTTTTTGGCAGTGGGAAATTTTTGAATCGGTAATTTTTTACGTCGAACAAAATTAAACCGTCATCGGAACCGATCCAAAGAAAATCGTTGCAATATAAAAGTGTTGATATTGAACTTTGATAAATTAAAGGTCTGTTTGGATTTTGCTTGAAGTGATAAAAACGGTTTTCTTTTACATAAAATAAATTTAATCCTCCTTGCGAAGTTCCGATCCAAAGATTTTTGTTAGTATCTTCCGTAATTGAATTCACATCGTTACTTGATATTGAATACGGATTTTGCGGGTTGTGCTTGTAATAAGTAAATGTTCCTTTGTTGCGATTGTATCTATTTAATCCTCCGCCTGTTGTACCGAACCAAATATATCCGCGGCTGTCTTCAAAAATTGAAGTGACAAACGAATTATCAAGGCATTTATTGGGTTTTGCTTCGGCTCTGTAATGTGTAAAAAGCATGAATTCTTTGTTTAGTATGTTTATACCTCTTTTCGTACCGAACCAATAGTTACCTTTGGAGTCCTTATATATTACTTGAACATTGTTCTGTGTTAGACTGTACGGATTGTATGGATCGTGAACGTATTGTTTGAACTTTTTTGTTTTTTTATTGAAAGTAAATAGACCGTTTCGTGTACCTATCCATAAATTATTTTTCCCGTTTTCATTAATCGATTTAACGCTAAGGCTTGCCGGTGTGGACGGTTTTGGGATAAAATTTGAGAAAGTTTCGCTGTTTCGATTGAATAAATTAAATCCGTTCTTGTATGTCCCAATCCATAAATTTTTTTGTGAATCTTCATAAATTGCTCTTATATCGTTATCGCTGATCGAGTTCTTATCTCCTGGTTTTTTTTTAAAGTATTTGTAAGTCTTTTGAGGGACGTTAAATAAACCTAATCCATCGTTCTCCGTGCCGAACCAAATATTATTGTAACTATCGATGAAAAGTATGCTTAGATTACTTTTTTTTGAATTGGGGTCATTAAAATAATCGGGGGTATATGTTTTTATTTCGTGGGTGGTATGATCGATTTCATTAATTGTATTTCTGGTAACGAACCAAATATTGTTTTTATTGTCTTCGGTAATTGAATGTATGTACTTTATATCCCCTGCGAAAGATAAAACTGTATCTACATTTATCCGTTCAAAACGTTCAGTTTTAGGATCAAATTTATTTAATCCGTTACTCCCTGTTCCGATCCAGATATTATTTTCACTATCTTCAAAAAGACACGTGATAAAGTCGTCCGACAATAGTCCGTCTTTATCGCTCTTTTCGAAAATTTTAAATTCATATCCGTCGTATCTATCTAATCCTTCATTTGTAGCTATCCAAATAAATCCTTTTTTATCTTGGATTATTCCGTTTATACAGTTTTGCGAAAGTCCGTTTTCTCTGGTGCTGTGAATAAATCTTAATCTATCTGCCTGCGCTGAAGCTTTGGGCGATATAAAAATGTTAAACAGAACAAAAATTGAAAAAAGGTAAGAAATATTTAATTTTAATATTCTGATTTTATTTCGTATCTGATAGATATTTTCAAATTTATATAAAAATATTGTATTCATTACTATTAAATTTATGCTTACGAAAAAATTAGAAATTCTTGTGATAAATATCAAGACTATATACATCAATAAAAAAATTGCAATCTGCTGTAATTAGATATTATTAAAAGTTAAATTAACCATTTGATTCCTTATTGTACCATTTATTCCGTTATAATTGATTTATTAATATTTTTCTTTAATAATTAAATCCAAAGTAAACAAAAATGATTGTGGAAAGTAAAAGAAGTACAGAACGTTTAAAGACTTTAATAATTGATGATGTTAAAGCAATTCGAATAGAGCTTAAATTTTTGCTTGAGGAATTTTCAAAAATTGAAGTAATCGGTGAAGCTGCAAACGGTAAAGATGCAATCGAAGTAATAACTAAGTTAAAACCGGATGTTATATTTCTGGACATACAATTACCTATTATTTCCGGTCTTCAAGTTCTCGATGTATGCCGTGGGAATTTTAAAGTGATTATTATTTCCTCTTTCGATAAATATTTACCCGAAGCTCAAAAATACAAAGTCATAGATTTCTTGATGAAACCTATCAATAAAGAAAAACTGAATAAAGCTGTTGGATTACTTTAACAAAAAACGACATTTGAAAAGTTTTATATGTTTGATAAATGAAAATTATCTCGCTACAGCAATTTTCAACGTTGTTATCGTAATAATTTCTAGATTTTTTCTTCAATGTCAATATTCTTAAAAATTGAGGTGGAATATGGAATCCATAGAACGTCGTAAATTTCTTGAAGTATTGGGGCTGGGAGTTTTGGGAGTTGCGTTAAGTCCGTTTGATTTTAAATTCGGAAATTCTTTCCAGAAACCGAACATAATTTATATTATGAGCGATGACCTCGGATATGGAGATCTCGGATGTTACGGCCAAACAAAAATAAAAACCCCCAACATTGATGATTTGGCAAAAGAAGGGATGAAGTTCACAGATTATTATGCTGGCAGCACTGTTTGTGCACCTTCGCGATGCACGCTTATGACCGGTTACAATACGGGTCATTCTTTTGTACGGGGTAATAAGAATGTGGGATTCACCAGCCAAATACCTATACCTGATAGTACAAAAACGGTTGCAAAATATTTAAGGCAGGAGGGTTACAGAACGGGATTAATTGGTAAATGGGGGCTTGGCTCAAATGAGAATACAGGTGATCCCAACAAGCAAGGATTCGATTATTTTTATGGCTACTATGACCAGAGACATGCGCATAATTATTATACTGAATACTTATTTAAAAACGGCAAGAAAATAAGATTGAACGGAAATAAAATGGCACATCCCCGTCCGGACGGAGAAGGTATTGCCGAAAAAAAAGTTACATATACACCAGATCTTTTTGCAAATGAATGCGTGCAGTTTATCGAACGCAATAAAGACAAACCTTTCTTCCTTTATTTTGCCGAAACTATTCCTCATGCAAACGACCGGGGTGGGGATAATTGTATGGATAAAGGTATGGAAGTTCCCAGCTTTGGCATTTATAAAAACAAAGAATGGCCGTTTGTCGAAAAAGGGAAAGCCGCAATGATTACCAGAATGGATAGAGATGTCGGTCGCATTATGAAAAAATTAAAAGAATTGGGAATTGATGATAATACTATTATTATTTTTACCAGCGATAACGGGCCCCATGCTGAAGGTGGTGTCGATCCCAAATTTTTTAACAGCGGTGGTTCTCTGCGCGGAATCAAAAGAGATCTTTATGAAGGCGGTATCAGAGTTCCGATGATTGCTAGATGGCCTGGGAAAATTAAACCTAATACCGTATCTCATCTCGCCTGTGCAGAATGGGATTTCCTTCCAACTGCATGCAATATTGCCAGCATCCCGGTTCCGAATGGAATTGACGGGATTTCATTTTTACCAGAACTTTTTGGTGAAGATAATGAACAAACTAAACATAAATATTTATATTGGGAGTATGCAAGTAATGTATTTAAACGTGCCTTAAGGATGGGTCAATATAAGCTCGTTCAGATCGGTATTAATTCTCCGTTTGAACTTTATGATTTGCAAAAAGATATTGGTGAAACAAAAAATATTGCAGATCAGCATCCTGATATTGTTGAGAAAATGGAGAATATTATGAAAGACGCGAGGACAGAATCCAAATATTGGAAAATGCCGCCGGCAAATAAAAAGTAAAATGAAAATTAAAGTAATTTTTATCGGGATTAAATAAAATTAGTCTTGTGTATAGGAAGGATGAAGGAATTAGAGTGAAAATAAAAAAAGACTTGGGGAAAATAGGGAAAGTATATATTATAATTTCTGCTGTTGTTTTTATTTGTCTGCTGAACAATTCTGTTTTCAGCCAGGTGCGAAAAGTAAAAATCGGAGCTGTTTCGATCGAAGGGACCCTTGATTTTAATACACCATTGACAAAAAAAATTACCGAAGCTGCACCTCTTCTTGCAGCAGCAGGTAGGCTGCAATTAGATTTGGTTATATTTCCCGAAGATGGTTTTAGAGGCAAATTTTATAGAACCGATGCCCAAATTTTAAATAACAGTATTGTAATGGACAGTATGTCGAATTGGGCCGCGAGATATCATACTAATATTATTTTTCAGGTTTTTGAAAAGGATACTATACATAACAAATTATATAATACTGATGTTGTAATTAGTAGACAAGGAAAATACCTGGGCAAGTACAGAAAAGTAAATCTTCCTCCCGAAGAAATTAACGAAGTTGCCTCGGGTAAAACATATAAAGTATTCAATTTGGATTTTGGTAGAGTCGGTACATTAACTTGCTGGGACGGTTGGTTTACGAATCCTGAAAAATTTCTCGTGGATAAGGGAGCAGAATTGATAGTAATTCCTACATGGTCCAATTGTCAGAAAAATTTAGAAACAATAATTGCGGAAAACGGTGTGCCTGTTTCATATTCAGTTTTAAAAGCAAAAGACGAACCGCCGTATGAAAGCATGACATGCAGTGTTTTTAATCAAATGGGAGATCCGGTTTTTAAGGATTACCCTGTTGGTAAAAACAAAATTGCTGTAGGTACAGTTACAATCGGGAATTATAAAAATTTGGCACTCGGTAAAAAGATTAGAACTTCGTTCGAGAATAACAGCAGCAACCCGGCATCTAATCTTGTGGACGGTAAATACAGTACCGAAAGAGATGCTCCTTTAAAAATGCAGACAAGCTGGAAAGCTTCATCTCTTCCTCAATGGATCGAAATTGATTTAGGTAAAGATTATAAAATTAACAGAATTTCTATTGCACAATTTGACGGCAGCGATTACAATTTCCGGATTGAAGGGAAAGCCTCTCACGGCAATTATAAGCTGTTAAGTAATTCGGTGTCGAAGTATGAAACGATTTTGGAACACGGTATTGCCGGTTCGGAGATTTATTCGTCAAAATTTAAAGACCAAAAAGTAAGATACGTTAGGATAAATATAGATTCCAAAACAAAAAAGGATGCCGTAATAAACGAGTTAAAAGTATTCGGGTATTTAAATTAACTGTTTACCGGAGTTGTATTATTTATTCTATTCGGTTTTTCGTAAATGCCGGAGTGTTATGGAATTTAAAAAAATTGTTATCGGGGTATAAAAAATTGAATTCAAACAAATCCGATCTTCCGTTTTACGAACAGAAAATTTCAATCTTCTCAAAACATCTTCACTGGCTGAATTGGGAACGTATGGCAGAAACCGCATTAAATTTGGGCTTTGACGGAATCGATTTAACTGTTCGTGAAAACGGACATGTATTGCCTGATAGAGTTGAAGATGATTTGCCCAAAGTTTTTGAAATCTGCAAAAATACCGGAATAGAAATCGTTATGATTTGTACTAGTATCCGGGATGCTGCAGATCCTCTCACAGAAAAAATCATTAAAACAGCAAGCGGACTCGGAATTAAGTTTTATAGAATGAACTGGTATGAATACGATAAAAATCTTGATTTAAATAAAAACCTGGGAAACATAAAATCGCAGTTGACTGAACTTGCGGAAATGAACAAGCATTATAAAATGAAAGGCAGCTATCAAAACCATGATGGAGTTTGGTTCGGTGCGCCTGTATGGGACTTGGGAAAAATATTAAATCAGATCAATTCCGAATGGCTCGGTTGTCAATATGATATTTTGAATGCCGTAATCGAAGCTTCGAATTCCTGGCAATTGGGCATGGAATTTATTGCGCCGTATGTTCACACTATTGATATAAAAGATGCTTTCCTGCATTTTGAAAAAGGGAAGATGAAATTGGAATATGCGCCGCTCGGAAGCGGAATGGTAGATTTCAATCAATTCATTTGTTTGTTAAAAAAATTAGAAATCTCAGTACCTTATTCAATGCATTTCGAATATGATTTGGGCGGTGCTGATACTGGTTTAACAAATTTATCTATTCCTGAAAAAAAAGTTATATATGAAATTCAAAAAGATTTGAAAGCATTCAAGAAAATTCTTGAAGAAAATAGCCAGATGAATTAATTTTCAATCTAGAATGAAAGAAAATTAAATACAGCTAGATAAGAAAGATGATATAGATATGTTATTATTTGTAATTCAAACCTCTAAATAAGTACCATTTATTACCAATACCGCCCGCTCATTCCATAATTATTATTGTTACTTGTTTTAATATTTAATATTTCAATAAAATCAACATCACATACAACTAAAAAAATTTTTTAGGAGAATCAAAAAGAATGTTTAAGTTCGTAAACCTATTCTTAATGATCTTTCTTTTAATTACAATTGAGATTTCAGGTCAAGGGGCAATAACAGGTGTGGTTTCAGATTCTGCCACTGGAGAGGCATTATATGGTGCTAATGTTTTTTTAACAGGGACGGCATTTGGCAGTTCTACAAATATTGAAGGTAAGTACAAAATAAGTCAGGTACCTATTGGAAAATACAACCTTAAGGTATCATATATTGGCTTTATTCCAAAAGAATATACAGTAACTGTAATGGAAAACAAAACACTTGAGATCGATGTAAAATTGAAAACAAGTGTTATTCAAGGTTCAGAAGTACTTGTATCGGGGCAAGCATTAGGGCAGGCGGCTGCAATTAACCAACAACTTTCTTCCAACACAATTGTAAATATAATATCGGAAGAAAAAATACAAGAGTTACCTGATGCTAATGCTGCGGAAGCTATTGGGCGGCTGCCCGGAGTTGCCGTACAACGTGAGGGTGGGGAGGCTAATAAGATTGTACTGAGGGGGATGTCTCCGGAATTTTCAACCATTAGTATCGACGGAGTAAGAATTTCATCGACGGATGAAGACAATAGAGGGACTGATTTAAGTATGATAGCGCAAGGTTCTTTAGCAGGTATTGAATTATTCAAAGCTCTTACATCTGATCAAGATGCAGATGCTATTGCAGGCACTGTAAATTTAGTTACAAAAAAAGCCCCAGCCAAAAGAACGATTAGGTTTGATACAAAAGGATTATACAATAAACTTGATAATTCATTCAATCAATATTTCTTTACTGTTAAGTACGGTGAAAGATTTATTAATAATATGTTTGGGGTACAAGTTAACGGAAATCTCGAAAAGAGAATAAGAAGTAATGAAAATTCCTCCTCATCGATAGATGCCGATCTTGGTTCTAGGGGTGAAGAATACAATTTGACGGGATTTAATTTGAGTTATAGGAATGAGGTACGGAAAAGAAATGGTTTAAGTCTGCTAATAGATATCAATACTCCTGATAACGGTTCGATTAAAATAAATAACATATATAGCGGTACTTCAAGAAATTATGGAGATTATGGCAGACTATACGAAGGTTACGGAGGTTCCAATGCAATTTCTCCTAACACATATTCACTCGAATACGTTGAAAAAAAATTAATTCATTTAATAGTGCTATTATAGGAGAAAATCATTTATTAGGATTCGATCTGGATTGGGGTTTTTCATTTGATCAATCAATTTCGAATTCTCCGTATGATTATTTAGCCACATTTAGTGAAATTACAAACATAGACCCCAATACTCATGAATATATATCGGGAACAAGAAACATTCCTATTGACTTGAGACACGGACCCCCTGAAGTACTTATTTCTTATGCCGTTAATAATTTTAATGATGCATACTTGAATAATGGTACATATTATGACGAGAGAAATATTGAAAAAAATCGAACGTTTCATCTCGATATATTAAAGGAATACGGATTGGGAGAAACAATATCCGGTAGTTTTAAATTTGGTGGTAAATATAGAGTCTTAAATAGATCAAAAAACACGAATGGATCGATTGCACCCTATTATAATATGAGTTGGCCTCAATATGAAATTTTATCTAACGGCTCCGTTGTGAAAAAAGACTTAAGCGGTACGGATTTCGAAAATTTAAAATTAGTCGGAAGCGGTCATGTTTCTTTAAGCAATTTTTTAGGAAGCAATATTGAAACCAGAAATTTGTTCGATTTATATTCTTTGAATCCTTTGATTGATGTCAATTTAATAAAAGAGTGGTATCAGCTTAATAAAAGCGGGAGCCTCGATCTGAATGGTAGAAATCCGGAATACCGAAAAGATGCTCAATCGGTCCTTAACTATTATGAACTGACCGAAAGAATTGGTGCCGGCTACATAATGAATACTCTAAGATTTAGCGATTTTGTGACGTTAATTACAGGTCTGAGGGCTGAAAATGAAAGTAATGATTATAAATCGAGATATACTCCCGGGGATTTAAACAGTTCGGTATATATTCCTTCATCAATTAAAGATACTTCCTCTAACTTCAACGAACTGATCTGGTTACCTAATTTTCAACTGAAAATAATGCCGACTGGTTTTATGAATATAAGATTAGCAGCATACAGAGCATTAGCAAGACCAGATTTTAACTACAGATTATTAAAATATGTAGGTCAATCGGGCACTCACCCAACAGTCATTTTGGGAAATCCGAATTTAAAAGCTGCAAAGGCATGGAATTATGAAACAAGCATTTCATTATATAATAATGAAATAGGACTATTTACCATAAGCGGTTTTTATAAAGTAATAAAAGATATGTATAAACAAACAAATAATATTCAGTTGCAGATAAACCAGGGCGCAGATGCTGTTCTTGAGCAACTTGGTATTACATGGCCAATTGCATTTCCAAGATATGGATTAACTTATGCGTATAATTCACCTAAAGTAACAAAAGTATGGGGGTTTGAATTATCGCATCAAATTAACTTTTTGTATTTACCCGGTTTTTTAAGCGGGATTGTACTCAGTTATAATGTCTCTATAAGCCGTTCCGAATCATATAATATTCAAACCGAGGTTATAACAACCGGGGTGTTTCCAAATAGAAAAACAGTTAGAATAATTGTTCAGGATAAAGGAAAACTTGAATCTCAACCGGAATTATTCGGAAATGTTGCTTTAGGTTACGATATGGATGGTTTTTCAGGCAGGGTATCCGTCTTCTTCCAAAATGAATATATAACCAGTATTACAGGTGATGGAAGAGATACACATTTTCAAAAAGGATTTACCAACTGGGACCTTGCTTTGAAGCAGCGTATTAACAAAAACATTGCAGTTCTATTTAACATAAATAATTTTTCGGATTACATAGAATCCAGCGGAATACGCAACAACGTATTTGGTTGGGAACAAATCAATAATCAAACCAAATACGGATTAACTGCAGATTTAGGTATACGAATTACACTGTAAATTATAATCAGACTTAAAAAATCCATTAATCAAATTAATAGGAGGTAACATGTTAAAAAGAGTATTTACTGTATGTGTATTAACATTTTTATTATTAAGCCAGGGAGGGCTCTTTGCACAGAGCGGTCACGAATGGGTAGTACCGAATACCGATTATTTAAATAATATTATTATGAGCGACACTACATCAACCGGTGAAAGAGTTGATCCGGATCGTATCTATGTTTTACAAAGAGGTGAAACTTATTTAATCGATTACGAAATCGATAACACTTATCCGGTGCGTATTGTAGCTGCAGACGGGGATGGTCCTAAACCGGTTGTACAGCTTGCAACGAATGAGTCGACCGGCAATTATCCGTTCGATTTTATTTGGATGGATGGGAGTGTTTACTTGAAAGGAATTGTCGTCTCGGGAATGCCAGATGCAACTTATAATTTCAATTCAGTTTTATGGGTTGATGCTTCAGGATTAGATATTGTTATAGATGATTGTGTATTTGCCAATGTGAGCGGCCAGTTAATACGTGCCCAAAACCCGTTAAGATTATTAAAAATAACCAATTCAACACTAGGTAATATGGGATTTATTCCGACATCTTCTTTTGGAACTGGTAAAGGTATTGATTTTAGAGCCGGTTCGTGTGATTCTGCTATTTTCAGAAATAATACCTGGGTAAATATTCAGGATAGACTTATTCGGCATAGGAACTCGACTGCCGCATTGAATTATTTTGAATTTGATCACAACACTGTTGTTGTATCATGTTCATATGATGGATTATTCGAGCTGGGTGCTGTTGGCGAAAAAGTAGTTGTTAAAAATAATTTGTTAGTAGATGCTTATACTTTTGGTAGAGATACAACCGATGCTTCACGTTTGGCGGAATTTAACGGATCGGGTGAATATGAAGCAGATGGAGTTCATTACAAAATGTGTATTCTTGCTTCCGATCCGCCGGATACTTCAATTGGAAATGAAAATACTCAATTCATTGTAAGGAATAACTACTACAGTTATACTCAACCGCAAATAGATTGGTGGCAGACTAACAATGTAATGGAGCCTTACACAATGACCTCAAGGATTGAACATAGCTTGAGTGATCCGTCAAATGCATTTATTATGGAAAATGGAATTGCATTAGGAGCTAGACCTAATATTCCATTTGATTTGATGAATTGGTACATAACTCCTATTGATCAAGGTGGGGCAGGCAAAACTAGAATTACGACAACGGATCATGACTACGATAGAAAATCTATTGAGTATTTAGTCGATACACTTGATTGTACTTACCCAAAAACGGCAGCTGCATATACGGGGGCTGATAATAGTCAACCGGCAGGCGATTTAAATTGGTGGGGTATAGAAACCGGCATAGGAAAAGATCCTACAATCGGTATCCCAAATGAATTTAATCTTTCACAAAATTACCCGAATCCATTTAATCCTACTACGAATATTAAATTCTCTTTACCGAAAACAAGTAAAGTGGTTTTAAGTATTTATAATGTTTTGGGACAGCAGATTGCTCAGTTAGTGAATAATGAATTGAAAGCCGGAAACTATAATTATGAATTTAATGCTTCAAGTTTATCAAGCGGAATTTATTTCTATAGTCTGCATGCAGATAATTTTACTATGACAAAGAAAATGATTTTACTGAAATAGGAAGATTTTCTTAATAGTAAATGAGCGCCAAGCAAAGCTTGGACTATTCTAATTGGGGTGAGGTATGAAGTTGCGAACCTGCCAAGTCCCAATCGTGGTAAAACTCTAAAGCCACGTAGCGAGAAACCGGAGTATGATTGGAAACGTTCATACTTTATGCGGTTTGACAAAGTAATCACCCATCCTGCCCAGTGGGGATGGAGAAAGGATGCGACGCAAAAGATCGGGTTGTAACGAATGTGAACACAAAGGTAGCCCCGTAAAGGTCAGTAACAGAGATGGACGAGCGTAAGGACATATTTGAAGAAGCTTATCGCAGAGTGAAAGCCAATGGTGGAACAGGCGGGTAGACGGAATAACCTTTGCAGATATAAAGTCAAAAGGAGAACTGGAAAACTTAGCGGAACCTCAGGCAGAACAGTTCTAAACTACTTCTATTTTTAAAAGTGGTTGCTTATAAAGCTTATCGATTTTTATGTAACCACTTTTTATCTTTCACTACAAGAGATTAATTTTATACCCAACGATCTAAATTATTATTTTTCGAAATCGGATTCATTTACCCATTTCGCTTTAATATTTTCACCCTTCATGTATCGTTCATAAAAATTGCGGGTCTTCTCGTTTCCACTAATGTATTCATCAAATACATACCCCTTACCAAACATCCGGGGGTCGCCTTGTGTCTTTAATTCTGCAAAAAGTTTGTCATGTAAATCTGTTTTGATTTGCTTCAACTTGGGATCACCGGCAAGATTATTAATGCACTCAGGATCATTTTTAATATTATATAATTCTTCCTCCGGACGTTTTCCGAATGATAATTTCCAGTATTCTGTGTTTTGATTATTTCTGTTCCTATCTAAAATATCGGTCTTTGTCGGGCTTCCGTCGCAGTCCAAATATCCCGTTTCCGGATTACCCGATGGCCATCTTGTATTTTCAAAATTTTTTACGTACAAATAATTGTCCTTTATAATTCCTCTTATCGGATATCCTTCATCGTGAGGTCGACCGACATCGTCTCTTTCTTTCCCGATTAATACATAATTTCTGTCGGGATCTACTTGACCGGATTTTTCCGATTTAAATATTCCGGTTAAACCTTTTCCTGTAATGGATTTCATGCCGGACTTATTTTGACTGACTCCTGCAAGTTCAAGATATGTCGGTACCAAATCGATAAAATTAACATAGTCGTCAATAACTCTTCCGGGATTTTTTATTCCCTTTTTCCACATAATGGCGAGCGGAATATGATTTGAATATTCATAATCCTGTCCTTTAACGCGCGGAAACGGCATACCGTTGTCGCCTGTCACTATTACCAGAGTATTGTCAAGTTCGTTTCTATCTTTGAGTGCTTTTAGCATTTTTTGTAAATGTTTATCGAAATATTCAATCTCAAAAGCATAATCAAGTAAATCGGTTCTGACAATTCTATCGTCTGGCCAAAACGAATAAACTTTATCGATATCCGATAATTTCTTTTTGCCAATTTTAATTCCTGCGCCGTATTCGTATCTCCTGTGTGGCTCATGACCGCCGTACCAAAAACAGAACGGTTTATTCTTTGGCTTTGAATTCAAGAAATCTAAAAAATTAGTCGAATAATCATTAGTCGAAATAAATTTAGCGGGCGGTACGGTTGTTCTTTTGTCAAACGGAGTCCCAGTCAAATGTCTCGATTTTCCGTTTATTTTTCCTGGAATACCTGGTGCCCATCCTTTACCGGTGCATCCTGTATAATATCCGTTTTCCGAAAGTACCTCCGGATAAGTTTTGAATTTTTTCGGAAAATATGACCACTGATTTGCAGCTGCTTCCAACTGCCATGAATTTCTTCCGGTCAACATGCACGCTCTCGAAGGAGCGCATTTCGCATTAGGAGTGTATGAATTTTTGAAAAGCAATCCGTTTTTTGCTACTTCGTCGAATCCCGGGGTGTTTACCCATATACACCCGTAAGCACTCATATCCGGATACGATGCATCATCCGCTACGCAAAATAAAATATTCGGTCTCGAATCCGGTTTTGCTCTGTCGTCGAATCCGGCTATTCCGATAATCATATATGATAGCGCTGCACCTGTTACTGTTGTAAAGAAATCTCTTCGTTTCATTTATACTTCCCTTTAAAATCGATTGCAAATTTTTATTACTGCATATACGAAACCAAACCACAAAGCATTTTTAGATTTGCTTCCGGCGTTCCCGAGGGAATTTCGCATCCAGCATTAATCATGTAGGGATTACCGACTTGCTCATAGATTTCTGAAATCATATTTTTTATTTTTTCAGTCGTTCCGAATCGTATTACTGCTACCGGATCTAGATTACCTGTAATTACAACATTGTTTCCTACTGTATCACGAACCGTTTTCATATTTACCATGTGGTCTACATCGAGAATATCTACTCCCAAATCCGCAATACCTGGAAGAAGATGAGTAATGTTTCCGCAAATGTGAAGTTTTACAATTGCACCGGCTTCTTGAATTGCTTTCACAAGTTTTTTTTCTCTCGGCTGAATTAATCTTCCATAAGTATCTGGACCAATTTGGCTTGCTATTGCATCTCCAATACCGATTGTATCTACACCGGCGTTTATCTGTGCGCGAGCAAATTCAATTCCGGCATCGACACAAACATCCATTAATTCACAGACAAAATCCACATCCTCCATCAAATCCATCAAAAATTCTGTTATACCGCGAAGATCGCCTGCCTCGGCTGCCGGACCTTCTATCCATCCGAGTATTGAATATTGTCCCCCATATTTTTGTTTGTAATTTTCGGCAGCTTTAATTCTATCCAGCATGCGTTCCGATTTCAATGAATCAGGTTTCATCAGCACCGATAAATCTTTAGTCTCTTTTAGCGGATGAGTACTTCTGGGAACACCGTCTTTTATAAATTCTACTTTTGATCCGAATCCGTGTGTTTCCCGGTATGGATCGGAAATACAGCTAAGCTGATCAATACCAAAATGCTCTGCACACTTAATGTTAGATTCGACAAGCACATTATAATTGGAAGCGAATTTACCGTAATTTGCTCCGATAAATTCTGCGGCGTACTGCATTAAAATAGGAATTCTCGGAAGGTAATCAACTTTGTTGCCTTTTATAACTCCCATATATCTTTCATATCCGTTCATTGTTTCTCCCGTTTATTAAAAATTTAAACCTAATAACAAAAATCTTCAAATTTTTTAAAAAATTTTAATATTTTTAATAATTGTTTACTCTATAATATTTTTTACATTTTAATTTTTGTCTCTCTGTCTGTATAATATTGGATTAAGAGGGGAAGCTACAATATTACCAATCTTCACTCCGGGACACCATTTTTCCCAGTCGGCTCTTTGATAATCATTTGTAGGCTCCTTTAGTTTTATATTTTCATCCATATAAATTATAGTCATAACTGCACGTACTTTATCGGAATTATTAGCACCAGCATGGTGAAAAGTCCAACCATAATGTAAACTTACTTCACCAATGTCGAACGGTTCAACGAAGTGGCTGATATTTTCTTTTTCCAGAGCTTTTTTTAATTCAGCTTCCGACTCGTCGCTTATTTCCAGATCGCGTCCGAAAGAAAATTTGTGGCTTTTAACCGAAAATGCGAGAGGACCCATTGAAAGCGGAATTTTTTGCAACGGGATCCAGATTGTAATTGTTTTATCGGAATCGAGAGGCCAATAAAATTGGTCTGCATGCCAGGGTGTAATTCCGCCGGACGGTTCTTTGTATAAAGCCTGATCATGGTATAATCTAACTCCTTCAACCCCCAAAAGATCGGCAGCTATTTTTGCCAGCCTTTTACTTTTTACAAACTCGTTAATGGTTTCGTTTTCTCTCCATAGATTGAATATTTGTAAAAATGCTTTTTGGTAGGTTGTCCTTTCTTCCATAGGAAGATGTATTTGATTTAACTCTACAACTTTTTGACTTATTATTTTTCCGTAATAATTCACCGCTTCTTCCGATAATACATTTTTGAGCTTTACAAAACCGTTTTCTCGAAAGAAGCGAATTTGTTCATTGTTGATTTTATATAGTTCATTTATATGTAATTTGAAATCGCTCATAAATACCTCATGTTTGTTAAGTTTTGAATCTTTTATAGATACATTTTCCACTTCTGCAAATGTTGCAGCCGTAACTTATTCTTTTAACGTTTTTTCCGATACTGATTATTCCTCTTACGGATTTTGCCGGTATCATTAACGAGCTTGAAGTCAAAGTTATTCCGCAAAAATTTAGAGGCATTAGTCTAAATAATTTTTGCTGCTCCGAAAGGTCCCAATCACAATATCCGGGACTATATTTATTTGTAATATTATATCCTTTAGAGCGATATAATATTTCCAAATCATCTTGAATTTTATCAATTGTCGCTTCGACAATTTCGGAACCTATAATATCCAGAATATAGCCGTCCAAAAATTCGCCCTCTTTACCCATTTGTTTTGATAAGTCGCTAATTTCTTTGCCCACAGTACATATAAAGATTAAAAGTTTTTCCGACTTTTTAACGCTATGAGACATCATTTTATCAACGCTAAATTCCAGTGAGTTGTCAAGCATATCGCATGTCGTGAAAGTGTAATTATCCGGATCAAAATAATCGGGGTAAATTTCTACAAATACGGCTTTAATTCGACAAATGCAACGTGCAAGTATCAAATCATTTTCTATAAGAGAATCAAAAGGATCGGGAACTTGATTATTTTCAAAACCGAGAAGATTCTGTATTCTTGACTTGATATTTCAATTTCCGAATAATTTAAGTCCACTTCGGAGTAAATATAAAGTCTGGCTTTTTTTAGCGCAGAACCTAGAATATCGAACACTATATTTAAGCAGCAAATTTATTAATAAATTTTACGGCTCCTTGCGGGTTTGGTGAATAAGCATCGGCACCGATTTTAATAGAAAATTCTTTGCTGACCGGTGCACCTCCGATAATAATCTTTGTATCGGGATTAAAATTCTTTATTTCGTTAACTACTTTTCCCATGTTTACCATTGTCGTTGTTAAAAGAGCGGACAGACCTACTATACAATTAGGATATTCTTTAATGTTTTTTATAAATGTTTCCGATGAGACGTCGACTCCCAAGTCAATTATTTGCCATCCGCTGCCTTCAACCATCATGGATACAAGATTTTTGCCGATGTCATGTAAATCGCCGGTTACAGTCCCGATAACAAAAGTTCCTTTTTTCGACAGCGAGCCATCGTAAAAATAACTTTTCATATGTAACATTGCTCTGCTCATAGCTTTAGCAGACATCAACATTTGAGGGACAAATATTTTGTGTTCGCTGAATTTTTGCCCCACTCTTTCCATTCCGATAATTAGTCCTTTGCTCAGTATTTCATTCGGTGGGATACCGCTTGCCAATGCTTCCGCTGTTAATTCGTCGGCACCTTTCTCACCTTTCATAATCGTCGGAAATGGACTGTTTATATCTATCTTTCCGAATTCAATACACTTTGCAATTTTTTCTAATTTCTCTTCCACTTTATTTTCCAATTTTAGAATCCGTATTCTTCAATTAATATTTTATTCCGATCAATCGTAGGTAAATTTGCTTCAAAGAATTTATGTCCATTTTTCGGTATTGATTGAATATCGTTTCGTAAAATTTCTGTCCATGGTTTTTCGATATCGTCTAAGACTAAGTATTTATCTTTGCATGCGGTTTCGATTAATTCAATACCCTTTAAAGCTCCGTCAACTGCGGTTTCAATATAGTTTTCGCTTTTAACTATTTCTTCAGAAATTTTAATTAAATTCGTGGGATCAAGAATTAAAGCCTGTGGATCGCGATAAGCATCAGACTCAACCATCAAATTTTGCAAATTAAGCACATAATCATTCCCTTTTTCCAAAGCTTTGTTCATGAGCCTGCAGTCACATTCTAATTGCTCAAGATAGATTGTCGGAGCCATGCCGGATAGTAATTTTATATTTTGAACAGATTCATTACTCCAAAGATCGGCACATGCTGTGGCAATATTTCCCAAAGGGCTGAAGTGAGCACAAGCAGCTGTTTTACCTTCCATTGAAATTGGGATCCCGGTTATTGCTCTAAGAAAAGGTCCTTCATAACCACAGTTTTTATCCGGTCCGAACGCTCCTTTTTCAACGGCAACCAACGTTTTTACCATTGTTACAATTCTGGCAACTGCAACAAATACTTTGGGTATGTACTTTTTCTCTGCCAAAACCATTGCAGTATTTCCGAAACCGTATGTAGTATCACCTCCGAGACAAGCTGCTGCCCGCTCCGATATATCTTTAATTCGACACCAAAGAAAATCCATATCACGAACCCCCACAACGGCTTGTGAAAAGAGAAATTGTTTCATATTATACATCATAAGAGTATCATCGGAAATTTCTTTACCTGCTGTAGATTCGATTGAAGGTAGATTACCACCGTTCCTGGCTCCGTCTTCAAAAAGCTCCAGCATTGCCGGAAGAAATGTAGAGCTTCTTTGTTTTGGGGGTCTATCAAACTCCCGCAGGTCGTTTGGTGTTAAACGAATTTCGGTTTTAAGACCATCTTTTTGGAAATAATCTCCACATATATCGTTCATCGCTTTTACAATCTCGACGCCGATTTGAGGATACTTTGTCATTTCAACCACAGTTTCAAACTCAAGTACTAAACCGTTGCTGTAAAATTCCAAAGCTCTTTTCAGAGCATCGTCAACAATATTTCTGTAATGTTGAACTATCTCATTTTTTGTATTTAGTGAAACCTCGACTGCTGGCAATGTGAAATTTAATTCAGTAAAAACAATCCCGCCACCTATAGTTAATCCTCTTTTTGTCTTAACGGGAAAAGGAGCCTTCCCGAATATCAAGCCTTCCGGTTCGGAAATTGTTAGTTCTCCATATTTCATTTTTACGACAGCTAATTTTTGTTGTATAATTATAGCATGTTTTTTTCAACAAAATACATACTAAATAGACAGAAATTGACACTATATTGCGCTTTTCTCGATTAATGTTTATTTATGTACCATGAAGCCTGTATTTGAACAGATATATTTTAGTAATTCCCGGTCACTTAAAATATACGAACTGAACGTTGATTATTTCCATGCACCGCTGCATTTCCATCCAGAAGTAGAGATTGTTCTTATATTGGAAAGTTTTGGTAAAAGGTTTGTTGGGAAGTCAGTAGAATTTTTTAAAAAAGGTGATCTGGTAATTATAGGCCCTAATGTTCCTCATGTATGGTTGAATGACAAATTATTCATGGACGGGAACGGTAAACTAAAGGCCCGCGCATTGGTAATTCAATTTAATCTGAACATCTTCGGAAATTTATTAAATAATTGTTATGAATTTGACAGAGTCTCATCAATAATAAAAGACTCCAGATATGGGATTGTAATAAACAAATTTAAAAATGAAATAGTATCAAAAAAACTGCGTAATATAGAAAAGCAAAAAGGTGTTCAAAGGATTACAAAGTTGATCGAACTTCTTGAATTTATAAGCGAAAGCCGGCAATATAGATTATTAAATAGAGGTTTAACGGAAAATAAATCCTTTATTCAGGAGACTCATAAATTTGCAGCGCTTAATCTATTCTTACTGGACCATTATACGGGGGATATTAATATAACCGAGGCTGCGGAGTTAATGAAGATGAGCGTTACTTCTTTTTGTAGATTTTTCAAAAAAACAGCTCGTGTTTCTTTTATTCAATATATTAACCAGCTTAGAATTGATTACGCATGTAAGCTTCTGATCGACAATACATATTCCGTATCCCAAATATGTTTCGAAGTCGGTTTTAACAACCTATCTTATTTTAACAGAACTTTTAAAAAAATTATGAATAAGACTCCAAAGGAATATCGCAAAGATTTTAGAGTCCTGGAATAAAGTTTCTTTAAATCAATTTAATGGTTTTTACAAGAAATCTTCATAAGAGTGAATACTTTAAATATAATAATTGTCAAATATTTTTATTTCTTTTCAGATGATATAATTCGGTATATATTTTTTATCTCTGCTAATTAAGAAGGGTCAAATGCCTGCATAAATTGCAGTAAGTTCTATTAAGAAAAACTATAACCGTTTATTACTTAAAATCGCCATTTAATACTTATTGATTGATTCGGCTTTCTCAAAATATATCTTGCAATCCCGAAATAAGTTTCAAATTACAATTTAGAATAAGGTATAACTCTCGACTTTTTCCGTACAAACAGTTTTATTATTCAAGGTTGTGTAAAAAAATTTAAGGACCATGCAATGAAACTTAAGATTCTTTCAATGATAGTATTTTTATTTACGCTTACTGTTTATTGCTCTCCAATAGGGACAGGGTTAAACGGCTGGAGTCAGCATACTAAAAGATATTGGATCGGTCCGGATTATTGGGCAAACCGTTTGCAGGATTGGCAGATAAATCGGGGCAGACTGGAATGTATCGGCGGTGAAAATCCGTTAAGGACGGTTCACGTACTTACTCGTGCGCTGTCCACCGATAAAGGTGATTTAAGTATGAGTGTTCGTGTTGGTATTATTTCACGAAACATAGGATTGTCTAAAAAAGACTGGTGCGGATTTTTAATAGGGGCAGGTTCCGATAAACTGGATTATCGCGCAAATGCTTTGGTTCACTTATCTTCGGGTAAAAACGGAGGTTTCGCTGCCGCAATCGACGGTGCCGGGCAGGTTGTTTTTTACGACAACGAAAATAATTTAAAGGAAATGCCCGCTACTTTCCGAAAGGGTAATCCTGTAAAAAGAAATTCAAATGAAGATATCGAACTTCAATTGTTGATGGTGTCTCAAGGAGAAGTTTACAGTATCACATTAAAAGCGGTCGATCACAAAACTGGGGAAATTCTAAATAGTGCGGTATTGAATAATATTCCCGCAAAAAGATTAACGGGAAATATTGCTTTGGTTTCACAGGGCGGTGCCGATTCAAGCGGCGCTTCTTTTTGGTTTCGCGATTGGAAAATTTCAGGTTCCAAAGTTGCTGTAAATGAAAATCATGCTTTCGGACCAATCTTTACTGCGATATATACTCTCAGCAAAGCTATCCTTAAATTAACTGCGCAAATGCCTCCTGTAGCGAAAACCGATCCGCAAACTGTTAAGCTGCAAATTAAATCTGCAGGTACAAATTTGTGGAAAACAATTGCAGAAGAAAAAATTATTGTTCCGGGATGGACGGTTCCGTTTCGAATTAAAAATTGGGATTCCAGGAAAGATTATAATTACCGTTTAGTTTATTCAATGGTTTCTCCGGTTGGGCAGATGAAAGAATATTATTACACCGGAAACGTAAATCACGATCCAACAGATAAAAATATAATTGTTGCCGGTGCTTTTACAGGAAATGGTGCAACATACGGAACATTCGGCAAAAATTTTTCTTTCACACGTGCCAATCTTTGGTTTCCTCAGGATGAAATTGTAAGAAATTTAAAGGAACAAAAACCCGATCTTCTTGTTTTTACTGGGGATCAAATTTATGAAACAAGTCCGACTGCACCAGATAGAAGCGGCAGTTTTAATTCTTACTTAGATTATATGTATAAATGGTATCTGTTCTGTTGGGCTTATACTGATTTATTCCGTGATATTCCAACAGTCTGTATGCCCGACGATCATGATGTTTACCAGGGAAATATTTGGGGTAACGGAGGAGTTAAACCGCCGAAACAACCGAAGGGCAATAAATATCCTGAATATTATAAAGGTGAAAATGCTAAGCTTCATTGGCGTCAGGATAGGGGGGGGTACATTATGCCCACAAGT
This sequence comes from uncultured Ignavibacteriales bacterium, assembly GCA_963751355.1. Classification (GTDB taxonomy): domain Bacteria; phylum Bacteroidota; class Ignavibacteria; order Ignavibacteriales; family Ignavibacteriaceae; genus CAVVVS01. The sequence goes on from CAVVVS010000137.1 coordinate 32,349, forward strand.
TTTGTTAATATGGTACAAAGAACTCAAACCAGTCAATTACCCGACCCCTATGATCCTACTCCCGTCGCCGGCGGTATTGAAGTTTATTATACCTCTATGAATTACGGCGGAATCAGTTTTGCAATTTTGGAAGATAGGAAATTTAAATCTTCGCCTGTCGAAATTATGCCCAAGGGCGATGTAGTTAATGGCTGGTTTCAAAATTCGAATTTTGATCCGCGGGAAGCAGACATGGATGATGCCAAACTTCTTGGAGATCGTCAACTTTCTTTCCTGCATTATTGGACAGCAGATTGGCGTGGAGCTTGGATGAAAATTTCTTTATCACAGACAATTTTAGCAGATATAACAACGCAGCCGATTGGCGCTAAATCAGGCAGCATCGTAGCAAGAAGAAAACCATTGCCTCCCGGTATGATGCCGAAGAATTTTACTTTCGCCCGGGATATCGATTCAAATGGCTGGCCCCAAACCGGTAGGAATAAAGCCCTTAGAGAATTACGCCGCGGTTTTACATTTATGGTTGCGGGAGACCAACACCTTGCATCCATCGTGCATCATGGAATTGATAGTTGGGACGACGCAGGTTTTTCATTTTGTGTACCTTCAGTAGGCAATATGCATCTCCGGATGTGGTACCCTCCTAAACCGGGCATAGACCATCAACCCGGCTATCCTCCTTACACAGGAAAATATCTCGACGGATTTGGTAATCATATTACAGTTTGGGCCGCAGCTAACCCCGTTATTTCATATCATAAACCTGCGGAATTATACGATAGGGCCCCAGGTTACGGACTTTTACTGTTTAATAAAAAGCAACAGACAATTACGATGCAGTGCTGGCCTAGATATGTTGATCCAGAGGAGCCCAATGTAAAAGAATTTCCGGGTTGGCCAATGACTATTTCGGTCGAAGATAATTACGGTCGAAAAGCAGATGCTTATTTACCTACTCTAAAATTTACCGGGATGAAAAATCCGGTTGTGCAGGTAATTGACGAATCGAATAACCAAATTGTTTATACTATTCGGGCAAAGGACGATACTTTCCGTGCTAAAGTTTTTGAACCGGGGCTGTATACTGTAAAAACCGGTGAGCAGGGAACAAGTAAAATGAAAACATTGAAGCATATTCATTCAATCAGTATAAATGAATCTAAAACAATAATTATAGCATTTTAATTTTTATGTATAGCAGCAGTTTTATTTTAGCAATTCAAAATAATATGAATTTCAGATACTAACGGATTTATTTTAAGATGACTTTAAGCACCTTGATTCAATTGAGTACTGTCTTGAACAAAATGTCAATAAATCAAATAACAAAGTAGTTAAAGAAATTAAAAGTACATTGATCTATGCTTAGATTGCGGTATTATTTCGATTCTATTTAACGTACTTGTTTGAAGCGACCGTTTAACTGCCACATTATAATCTCTAAAATTTAGAGAAGATAGTGATATGAATGAATTACCTTCGCAACGTCACTTATTTGATATCCCAGATGAGATAGCATATTTTAATTGCGCCTACACTTCACCATTATTAAAAGAATCGCGAGATCGCTTGCATATTGGGGTAAACAGTAAGAGCTATCCCTGGGAAATAACAGTTAATGATTTTTTCGATAATGCTGAAATCATACGAAGTCTTGCTTCTATTATTTTCGGGGGTGATGCAGATGGCTATGCAGTTGTTCCTTCAGCAAGTTATGGAATAAGTACTGCGGCTCGTGCGGTTGAACCGATATTACAGCCTGGAGATATTATTTTAGTTATTGATGAGGCCTTCCCCAGTAATTATTTACCATGGGAAAGAACAGCAAGGGAAACAAATGCAAACATAATTATTGTTCCAACGCCATTTGATGGAAATTGGACAAATGCAATTCTTGAAAGAATAATAAAAGGTGTCAAAGTTGTTGCGGTTCCTAATTGCCATTGGACAAATGGAGCTTTCATTGACCTTAAAATTATTGGACAAGCTTGTCGCAGTATAGAAGCAATGTTAGTTGTTGATGCTACTCAGTCGCTTGGTGCCATGCCACTGTCAATTGAAGATGTAAAACCAGATTTTCTTGTAGCAGCTGGGTATAAGTGGCTTCTCTGTCCTTATGGTTTTAGTCTTCTTTACGTTTCAGAATTTTGGCGGGAGGCCAGGCCTTTGGAAGAAACATGGATTGCACGTGATAATGCAAAAAACTTTGCTGCCTTAGCCAAATATTCAAAAAATTATATGCCCGGGGCTCGTCGGTTCGAGGTCGGAGAAAAATGCACACCAACACTTCTTCCGGGGGCAATTGCAGCATTTGAACGAATTAAAGAATGGGGCGTAGATAGTATTGCGAAAACACTTATGAAGATGAATGAAAAAATATCTATACAATTTGAAAATCTTGGATTTGAATTACTAAACATTTCTCAACGTAGTCCACACATGTTCGGCGCACAATTACCCAAAAGTTTTGAAGGAAATCTAATTTCAGAATTAAAAAAGAGAAAAATATTTATAAGTCAGCGGGGAAATGCCGTTCGTTTTGCACCCCACTTATATGTGAATAATAGAGACATTGATAGATTATTAGATGTTTTGAATGAAATTATTCAATAACAACATTGCCTCAAGTTGATTATTGATTAGACAAGTGGTCATCGGTAGTAACTAGAATAAAAATATTTAAATAGTTGTTTAACTTACATAATATGAAAAATCCTCATAGTAAAAACATAACCGTTTGTTACTTAATGTCACCGTTTAATACTAATTAAGTTGAGTTGATTCTTAAATAAAATATATTTTGTATCATCATGATCAATCAGTCCTTATTATACATACATTAAATAATATAATTTTATATGAAAAAATACCTTATCTACTTTTTTTTACTATGTGTTTCTATTTTACAATTCAGCTGCAGCAGCGGTAGTTCAATCAAATTTACAAAAGGACATGGGAAATACTCTTTTGAAAGTAAAGATATTAAGCTTGTTTTTGACAGCCTTATGAATGTGAAAGTATATCAAAAAAAAGGTGAGAAATTATTATCTATTGCTAAAAATGCTAATGCCCCGGATTACATCGTAGTAAACGGTACACATGTACGAAACTTTGTAGTTGACGACTCGAAAATTTATGTAACGGGAATAAACGATAAGTTCGGCGAAGGGAAACAATTAAAGCTAACAGGCATTGTAGATGGGCCATCGAATTCAAAGATAGAGAAAAATCTTTACATTGATATTTACGAAAAATTTCCCGAATCGGCGATAATAAAAACTGAATATAAAAATTTAAATTCTACTCCCGGACTAACTCTCAATAAAGAAATTGACGATAGTTTTAGAATGGATGCATCTCTTGTAAAAAAAGATTACGGAAAACATTCATTTTGGATTTTACAAGGCGGTTCATATCAGGCAAGACCGGATTGGATTGTTCCGGTCACCGATGATTTTTCTTTTGAAAATTATCAAGGGCCGGAATGGGATAAAGGTGTAATAGGCGGCGGCATCCCAGTGCTGGATGTTTGGTGCAAGGAAACCGGTTTTTATATTGGCAGTCTAAGGAATAAGTCGACTTTAATTTCTTTACCTGCTTATGTTGACAGTACAGGGTATTTAAATATAGGCATTGAATACAAAAGAGATAATCTAAAATTTGACAGCACTTACGAATCTATTCATCATATAATAGGAGTTCATTCAGGAGATTATTTTAACGGGCTTAGAACATATGCAAAAGTAATGAAGGATAACGGAATTATTATTGTTCAACCGGATACATCGAGCCCGATTTACGGAGCCGAATGGTGCGGTTGGGGATTCGGGCCCGATTTTACGCCGAAACAGATGATAGAAGTTATCCCGTTATTGAAAAAACTTCATTTTAAAGTTGCCACAGTTGATATGGGATGGTTTTATCACAATGGAGACAATATTCCGCGGGATAATATTTTCCCCAATGGCGACGAAAGCGTGAAAAAATTTGTAAAAACTTTTCATGACAATGGTTTGCTAATAGATTTGTGGATTACTCCCTGCATAGCTGGACCGGAACTTCAAAAAGAACATCCCTACTGGTTAATTAAGGATAAGAACGAAAATTATATTACACAGGACAGTTACGGTAGCACTATTGCATATATGGACCCCTCACTCAAAGCTGTTCAGGATTTTATCAGAAAATTTGTCCGTAAAGCGGTCAGCGATTGGGGGTTCGACGGCTTTAAAATGGATCAAAGTCTTATCAATGCTGCGCCACCTTGTTATGCAAAACAGCATCATCATTCCTCGCCGGCGGAATCATTCGAAGCGCTTCCTGAAATTTATAAAATCATCTATGATGAATCCCTTAAGTTAGATAAAAATGCCATCTTAGAAATTTGTCCGTGTGGAATGTTTCCATCATTTTACAAAATGCCCTATTACAATCTACCCGTTTCTTCGGATTTTATTACACAATGGCAAATACGTGAAAGAGGAAAAACAATTAAAGCATTAATGGGGTCACACGCTGCCTACTTTGGTGACCATGTTGAAAGACATTTCAAGAAAAGTAATTTTGCTTCAATGGTTGGCGTAGGTGCCATCCCCGGAACAATGTTTGTCCTTAGGCCGGAAGATAATGTAGAGTTTATTAGAGTTAAATATCCGTGTTACTTAAGTCCGGAACGTAAGGAGCTATTTAAAAAGTGGCTGGGTATTTACAATAAATATCAATTAAGCAAAGGCGAGTATCTTAACTTATACGATATCGCATACGACAAACCCGAAACTCATGTAATAAAAAAAGACCCAAATTTATTCTATGCGTTTTATGCAGACGAATGGAACGGACCAGTTGAATTCAGAGGTTTGAATGATAATACGAATTATATAATTAAAGATTACGTTAATAATAAAGAATTAGGTGTAATAAAAGGGAACGGTGATCTCAATGTCCAATTTAAAGAGTATCTTCTGGTTGAAGCAGTTCCGCAGTGAATAAGTTTTTATGATTTACGAAACTTGAAGGGAAAAAATTATGAACAAAAAATTTGTAAAAATCGTTTCTTTGTTATTCTGCAGCTTGATATTACTACCTTTTACGAATGTCACTGCACAGTTGGACTATTTAATGTCCATAAAAAAAATTGATATACACACACACATAAGCAGCGATGCACCTTTCCTGAGGAAATTCCTCGATGAATATAATATGAAATTGAATACACTTTGCACAGGCGGATTGGATACTGCACACATGCGTTTTCAGATTGATCAGGCCAAAAAATTTAGCAAAGAACATCCACGCTATTATTCATGGGTTACAACGTTCGATTTAACTAAAAGAGATGATCCTGATTGGACTGAAAATGTTATCAAGAAATTAAAAGATGATTTTGATCATGGAGCGATTGGCGTTAAAATTTGGAAAGAAATAGGAATGGAAATAAAAGATAAGGATGGAAATTATATTATGGTAGACGACCCCATGTTTGATCCGATTTATGATTTTATAGCAAAAGAAGGAAAAACTTTAATCGCACATATAGGGGAACCTATTCAAGCATGGATGCCGGATCATCCTGAATCTAGTGGTGTACCTTTAGGTTATTGGGGCAGACATCCTAAATTCAGCTTTTGGGATAAACCGGACCGACCGTCATATAACGAAATTATGGCAGCCAGAGATCATGTTATATCAAAGCATCCAAATTTGAGGTTCGTCGGGGCGCACCTTGCCAGTCTCGAATTCGATGTTGATGAAATTGAAAAAAGACTTGAAGCTTATCCGAACTTTGCTGTTGAAATCGGCGGACGAATGAGATATTTCATGTGGCAAGCACGAGGAAAGGTCAGGGATTTCTTTCTAAAATTTCAGGATAGAATTATGTATGGAACAGATTTATCTGCAGGTGAAGTAGTCTGGGATAATAAAGAGAAGAAGGAAAGGGAAGCAACAAAAGATGAAATGGATGAGATGCTTAAAAGATTAAAATACCGCCATAATCTTTTCCTCAGGTACTTAGCTACAGATGATGAAATTCCATGGGGGAACCATATTATTGGGGATATCCCGCTTCCGCAATCGGCTTATAACGTGGAAGGATTAGCTTTGTCTAAAGAAGTCCTGGAAAAAGTATTTTATAAGAATGCGGTTAAATGGTTTCCCGGTGTAAATAAAGATTATTAACGTTTCTTTAAATCTGATATCGTTATCCGGTATATATACACCTCTGTTTAACATTTTGATACCTTGATGGATTTCTTGATGAGATATATTCTTAAAATTATAATTTATAAATAAACTTAATCGAAATTAAGTTTTTGAAAGCTTCGTTTTCATATTCTTTAAAGATTATGAAACACCCCTACTGCCGGTGGTTTTTATTAATAATTTCAGAGCTTATAATTATGAAAAAAATATCACGCAGATTATTTTCTAAACAAACTGCTCTTGGCTTAAGCGGAGTGCTTTTATCTCCAGCACAAATTTTAAATTCTTTAACAAATCCTAATCAAAATAAACCCAATATTCTTTTTATTTGTTCTGATCAGCACTCCTATAAATATAATGGTTTTATGGGACATAAAATTGTCAGGACACCTAACTTGGATGAACTATCAAAAAATGGTGTAGTTTTTTCGAATACATACAGTGGACAGCCGGTTTGCGTTCCAGGAAGAGCTTGCCTTATGACTGGAATGTATGCTTCGGATTCAGGTTCCTACTGTAATTCAACTGTGTGGGATGGTAGTTATCCTATTTGGGGTAGTTATTTGCAAGATAACGGTTATTTTACCCGTGCTTACGGGAAATTAGACCTTGATGATACCAAGGATACCGGATTTGATGAAATTAAAACAAACCATCCTCACAAACATAATCCTGATATAACCTCACTTTTCAGAAATCCTCTTTGTTATCGCATGAAAGAACGTCCTGGTGTTATGGGAAAAGCCAGGCATGGGTATCATAAAACAGATTTCGATATTACTAATGAGGCAGTTAACTTTATTCAAAAGGAGAGTCATGAAATTGCTAAACCTTGGGTACTTTATCTGGGATATTATCAACCGCATCCTCCTTTTGAAGCCAAAGAAGAATATTTTAATTTTTATAAAAATGAGGGAGTTAATTTGCCGGATGTTAAGCTTAAGGAATTAGAAAATTTACATTTGGTTTATCAACACTTGAGGCATTTTAAAAGAATTTCTACTCCAATTGAGAAGGAAAAAATGCGAAATGCCCGGATCGCTTACTTCGGGATGATAACTGAATTGGATATGCTAATCGGAAAAGTCATAACCGCTTTAAATAAATCTGATCAAATTGATAATACATATATAATTTATACATCTGATCATGGTGAAACTCTGGGAGAACATGGACTCTGGTATAAAAATAATTTATTTGAAAACTCTGTAAGGGTTCCGTTTATAATTTCAGGGCCTGGGATTCCAAATAATAAAAGAATTGACACGCCAATTTCACATATAGATTTAGTTCCTACAATATTAGACATTTCAAATTCGAGCAAACCAGAATATTTGCGAGGACGTTCTCTTATTCCGCTGATTATAAACAATAAAAGAAATGAAGATGAAGTCGTTTATAGTGAAAGCCATTCTGAAGGAAATTGTACCGGTTCGTTTATGATTAGAAAAGGGGAATGGAAATATATCTACTTTACCGATTATGAAGGTTTGTTATATAATCTTAAAACTGATCCTGAAGAGAAAATAAATTTGATTGATGAAAAATCTTTGAACAACGTTGTTGATGATTTGAAAAATGAACTTTTCAAACTCGTTGACACAAAAAAAATTACCTATGATGCTTTTAGAAAGCAAAAAAAGATACGGGATACTCTGTTAAACAATTTAAAAAAAGACGAGTTAATTGCAAAATTTCAAAGCAGGCTGGGCGAGGGTCAGGCGAAAATTTTGACTGAGCAACTTAAGGAAGGAATTTATTAAATGTTATTTATAAGTGAATTTTAATTCTGATTTCTTAACTCAACTATTTATTTCTAAAGAAAAGATTTGTAATTGATTAAAAAGTTAAAGTGAAAATGTTTTAAAATATATCAATGTGATGCGTGTAATAAAAAACAAAATGTTTATTAGGGTTCATTTAAAAATTAAAATTAAGAGAGTGAAGCAGATGCAAAGCCTTAATATTATTAGAATATTCTTTATCCTTTTAATATCGTCGATCTGCATTTTAGGGCAGGATTTAACCGGGCAAATAAAATGGAGTTATTCAGCAATAGTGTTCAAAGAAAATAATAAAGCATTTGCCGAGAACAGATACGGAAAAATTATAATGCAGGGTAAAGCGGATGTCGATGATGCGGACGTAATTCAAAAAGCGGTTAATTCGGTTGCACCTGCCGGTGAATTAAAAATTATGCAAGGCAAATATATTCTTAATAAGACAATAGAAATCAACGACAATATAAAACTTACAGGGGAAGGGAGGGGGACAGTACTTGTACCTCCGCTCGATGATTTTGCCATAAAAATAAAAAAGAGTGAAAAAATAAAAAAATTTCCGAGACCTCACCATGTAAGGCAGGGTTATCCTCTCTATGCAATGATTATACATGATTTGACGATTGATGGAAAGAGAAAAAATTTGTTGAATAGTGGAATGGGTATATCGTTAAACGGTTTTTGGTCTTCGAGTTTTATGAATCTATGGATTCAAAACATAAATAATGCGTTAACTCTGAATCACGTCCACGAAAGTGATTTTAGAAATATTTATCTGATAGGAACCGGTAACAAAAAAAACAAAGAAGCAGGAGTTGTAATAAACGGTTGTGATAACATTCATATAAGCGGTCTTTACGTTATTTACCAAAATTATGTAGGGCTGGAAATTAATCTTTCCAAACTTGTATTCATTACTCAATCGATGTTTCACGGATGGTTGGTACAAGATAATATGATTCCCGCAAAGTATCCGCTTATTCAAATAAAAGACTCAAACATAGGCACTAATAATGAAAACAGGTACAAGGCGGATGTTGTAATTGAAAACAGCAGAATCACTGTTGGAGGAAAAGGAACAAGTGCGGTAAGTATAATAAACAGTCCGGCGACAATAAGGCAGTGCGTGGCAACATGCGGATTCGGGACAAGTATAATCAGTGTAGTAAAAAATTCACGTGTAAATGTATCGGATAATTCATTTTATACTTACTTGCCTCTGCCCGCAGGCACTTATGTGTTTTATGGAGAAGATTCAGAAGCGATATTTAAAAATAACGTGATAAGCACTCGGAATCTTCAAGTATGCTTAGAAGGTATGCGCAACAGTATAATAGCGGATAACCGTTTTACCACAGAATCGAAAGCGCCGAATGTTTTAATCGGTTCAGAGGGAGGACAGTCTAGCCGTAACATTCAGGTCCGGGGAAATATTTTTCGAAAAGATAAACTTGAAGATGCGGTTAAAGTTGAGCCGAATTCAAAGAACATAAAAGTATTCGACAATCAATTGTGGATTAAATAGAAAATTATCGGGGGATAATTTTAAAATTGAATTTAAAGGAAGATGGCGAAATGCAGCGGTATAATTTTATTAAGCTGTTTTTTGCTTGATATCATCGGTCTGTATCTTTGGTTAGGATTTAGAGGTATTAAATTACTTGCAGCTGTAATAAATTAAACATACAGGAAAAAAGTAGAAAGGATTTTTCTAATAGCTTAGAAGTAAGTTTGCTGAAAAAATAATTTAACGAGTAAAAGTGAAATGAAGGATGAAATCTTAAAAATTCTACCTGAACTTTAGCCCAGATTATTAAATTATGTTTAATACTTTTATAAATAATTTTTGTTAATTAATTAGATAGTAAAATAGTATATAACCTATTCCGGGCTTGAACAGTATTTTATTTGATAGTTATGAAAACGGAACATGTCTTTCTGTTTCGCCCGCCAGGATTTTTAAATGGGAAATTAACTGGAATATTTAATAATCGTTTACTTAGGAAATCATCTAAATCTCGAGCAATCGACAAAATTCTAAAAGGAGTCTGAGCCAATGGTAAAAAGTATGGCGTTATTTAAACGGTTGACTTTAATAACATTAATATTCACTTCGATAAGTTTTAGCCAATACAGACCGAAAACAGACAGTACGGGTAAAGTTATAGCACCTACTGATCTAAAATTTATAAATACAAGTATTGAAAATGCTTCTCCGTTATTCTGGGATTATGATCCTGAAGGTAAAATTCATATTCACTTGTTATATGATTATGAAAGAAATACGCTAAACCGTGCTTTGGCAACCTGGTATTTTCAAATATTTGCGACGGCAGGTTCGGATTTAACATTTGTACTTGAAGATTTTTATAACATTTGGAACGGGCAATTAGATCTTACCGATGCTACAGCCGAGATTATTGGTTTTATTTCCGAAGACGGAAAGAGTTGGGAACCCCGGAAAATGAAATACATTAAGGATAGGCAAAAATTAGAGATAACAATTCACATGGATTCCGATTCACTCTATTTCGCGCGGTTGGAACCATACCGCATAAGTGATCTGGAAAAACTTGAATCGGAAATAGCGGATAATCCTCTTATAAAGATTACAAAGATCGGAAATACATATCAAGGGAGACCTCTTGAAATTATCCGTGTCGGTCACAGTAACGCTCCCCATAAAATATTTATCCGTGCCCGCGCCCATTCTTTTGAATGCGGCGGTAATTGGGCGGTTCAGGGATTAATCGAGAGTCTCCTTGATGATAGTTATAAATCAAATAAGTATCTGGATAGGTATGCTGTCTATATTATGCCGATGGCAAATAAAGACGGGGTGGCCCATGGCTTTACACGTTTTACAGTTGGCGGAGTTAATCTTAACCGCAATTGGGATAAACTAGCTAATCCGAAATATGATCCCGAGGATGCGTATCTCCAAGCTTGGATTGAAAAAATGATTAAACAAGGTCGGAAGCCTGAACTTGCCATAGATTTTCATAACGATGGATATGGTAATGTGCATTTTGCATATCCGGATGTTAGTCCTGAAAGATACAAAAGGTATAAATATAATATGGCGCACTTTGAGAAATTGCTGTACAAATATACCTGGTTTACAGAAGGGGCTGAAAGTGCTAGTTTCAGAAATCCTGGTACTCTTGCTGAAGGTCTTATTGAAAGATACAATATAGATGCTTTGATTTATGAATTAAATGATAACTGGATCGCGGGTCTTTCAAAAATTCCAACCGGAAAGGACTGGGAACTTTTAGGTAAACAATTAAGAGATGTATTTTATTATTATTTTGATAAATAAACAAATATCAAAACATAAATTAAGGTAGATGAAAAATAATCAATGTGAAGGAATCTTTTCTTCATCATACTTGAAATGTGAGTTTAGTATAAAACAGCTGACGGATATAATCTCCAGGGTATTGTCTAAGAATTTATTCTCTTTGTAAGCGGGAAAATATCGGAATAGATGTAAGGAACGTAACGGTAAAATTTGGAATTAGGGTGAAGTCATGCGGGTATTACTGAAAGCGTTTAAAAAAGATCAAAGAGATGCTATTGTAACAACGATAGATATTGAAAGGGAAATTAATAACTTGAATGAATAACATTTATAAAGGATTCTAAAATGAACATTAGAATTTTATCATTTGTTTTACTTTTTATTTTAATTTTCCTCGCCGCAGAGTTTGTTCCTGCTCAAGATTCAACTAAAATTGATCTTGTTCGTGAACGAATGGTTGAGAAAATGGATAAACTGGGATTAAGGTTTAGTCATCAGGCCATTGTAGAAACGCCAACAGAAGTTCTGAAAATCCCTAAAAACATTATTGCTTTGAAAGATAAATTTACCGTTGCAAAAACAGCACCAACAATTGAATTCTGCACAATTCCCATACCAAACCACGAGAGATGCCAACTCAATCCGCCCCCTCAATTTCATCCTACATTATGGTCAAGCTGGGGACAAGGTAATTTTTCGGAACTTACTCAGACTTATTATGCAGCTATAGGGAATCATCGTTTTCCCCAAGCTCGTATTTATATTGCAGAATATAATACGAATACAAAGACAATTGATTTGACCTCTGAAATCAATCAGGTATTGGGTCGAAATTTAAATCCCAATGATTATGGTGATGGAAAAATTCACGGATGGCTGCAGTTTTATAATGGCACGGATCTTTATTTTATTACTTATTGGGCAGAGTACCCGGCACCTGCAGATAAATATTTTCATGAAGGATATGACGGTTCTCATATCATGAGTTATAATGTAATTACCAAAAAATTCACCGACTACGGCGTACCGATGCCGAGAGTCAGCTGGCCTTTCGATTGATTGGATACAAAGCGCGGACTTCTGTTTGGCGTTGGTGTTAACAGTGAATTTTTATGTTATGATCTAAAAAAACACAAGGTTCGTTTTGCCGGTTTTCCTCAAGACGGAATAATGTGGAGCAACCGTTGTATGGTCGTAGATGAGAAAACGGGATACGTTTATTCTTCCAATTCTTCGAAACTTAACAAAAACGTACATATGATTAGGTACAATCCCGCAGCAAATAAATTTAAAGAAATGAAAAGTACTGTTCCGCCGGAAGAAGATAATGGCGGATTAGGGCAAATACGCGCTTCAACACAAAACAGGCTAAAAGATGGAAGTATTATTTGTGTCACCAAATGGGATAATGCTGGCGGTTCCGGCGGAGAACTATTCAAATTTTTCCCCGACAAAGATAGTGTTAAAACTCTTTCTTTATGCTGGCCCGGTAAGGAGCGTTATACAACAAGTATGGCAATTAGTCCGAACGAAAAATATCTCTATTATTTACCTGGTGCGCACGGTGTTGCATATACCGAAGGCTGTCCCGTTGTCCAGTATAATTTAAAAACAAAAAAATCTAAGGTGCTCGCATTCTTGTTTCCCTATTTGTATAATAAATTCGGTTATGTACCGAGCGGATCGTTTTCCCTTAGACTTGATAGTAAAGGTGAGCGGCTGTTTATTTGTATGAACGGGCAGTTTATCAAATATGAGGATATAAAAACTGTTGTTTTCGGCGACCCGTCAATTATTGTTATACATATTCCCGAATTCGAAAGAAATTAAAAAGAACTTTTAAATTGTAATGCCCAAGTTTAACATATAAAGTAAGGATTGAACAAATGCCTCTCATTTTAAATCGAGATCAGGTTCTTGACATATACTCAGAAGCAGCAGTTAAAAAATGAGTATTACCTACTTTTAATGTTGAAAACTTAACAACAGCGGAAGCTATTTTGGAAGCCGTAAAAGATTACGGTGAAAGTATCGACGTTAATAACCTGCCGATTATTATTGGGATTACAAATAATTATTCAAAGTGCCCGAAATCCGTATTTTACACACAAACAAGTAAATAGGAAGTCGGACTTAAACTTTTTTTTCCCCGATTTATCAATTCTTACTTCTCCCGATTCACCGTATGAAAAGCTTAGGGTAGGGGCTGTCCAAAAAGTAAGGAACGATAATTGGATATTGTAGAGAATAAATCAAAAAATAAGAGCGAATAAAATGAATGATTCTCTATTTAAAGAAAATATATCAAAGGATTCTCAAAAGAGAAAAAGAAGGAAAAAGAGATCAAGTAAGCCAAAGTTTATCGAATATAAACAGCACCAGGGAATGCTACTTCCCCCATCGATAGAAGAGATGATACCGGAGAAACATGTAGTAAGAACGGTAAATAAAGTAATAGAAACAATGAAACTAGAATCATTGATGAACACATACAAAGGAGGAGGTAGAAGCTCATATTCACCTCTAATGTTATTAAAGGTATTGATATATGCATATGTAATGAAGATATACAGTTCGAGACGAATATCAAAAGCACTAAGAGAAGACATAAACTTTATGTGGCTGAGTGGTATGCAGAGACCGGATTTCAGGACAATAAATAATTTCCGGTCAGGAAGATTGAAGGGAGTAATAGATAAGGTATTTTCATCGATGATAATATTTTTGACAGACAATAAATATATAAAGCTGGAAGATTATTTTGTAGACGGGACAAAGATAGAGGCAAATGCAAACCGGTATAGTTATGTATGGTCAAAAAACACTCAGAGATATAAAGCAATGACTACAAAGAAAATAAAAGAACTGCTGAAGGAAATCGAAAAGATAAATCAGGAAGAAGAGAAAAAATACGGAGAAGAAGATCTGGAAGAATTGGGTGATAAAACGGAGATAACATCGAAGGAAATAGAAGAACAGGTTGAAAAATTAAATAAGATTATCAGTCAAATAGGCGAAAACTCAGAAGAGAAAAAAGAAGATAAAAACAATGGAAAGAAAAACAGAAAGCTAAAGAGTGCTGCAAATAAGTTGAGCAAAAAATATCTGCCAAAGCTCAGAAAATATGAAGAACAGGAAAAGATAGAAGGTATCAGAAGCAGTTATTCAAAAACAGATAAAGATGCAACATTTTTTATGAATAAAGAGAAACAATACCGTCCCTCATACAATGTAATAATAGGAACAGAAGAGCAGTTAATAGTAAATTACAGTCTGCATCAAAAGGCCTCAGAAGTAGATAAGTTTGTCCCACATATGAAGAGATTGAAACAGGTAACAAACGGAAAAAATCCAAGCAGAGCAATAGGAGATGGCACATATGGTTCAGAAGAGAATTATGATTTTCTGAAGAAAGAAAAAATAGGAAGTTATCTGAAATATCCGGGATTTTATCAAGAGGTAACCGGAGTGGCAGAAAAGAAGCGTTTTGGCAGAATAAATTTTATATACAAGAAAGAAGGCGATAAGCTATATTGCCCTGAAGGAAGAGAGATGTCAGTTGAGCGTATCGAGGAAAAGATAACTGAGAATGGATACAAACAGGTAAACAGAATATATAAGGGGGATTGCAAAGGATGCAAATATCTTTCTGTCTGCAGTAAATCAGCACGAGGTAGAACGGTACAGCTTAATAAGAAATTGGAAAAATATAAGTGGCTAACAAAAAAGAATCTATGTTCGCCATTGGGTCTAGAGCTAAGGAAGAGACGAAATGTGGATGTGGAAACAGTATTTGGAGATATAAAACAGAATCAGGGATTTAGAAGATTTAATCTAAGAGGATTGGAAAAAGTGAATACAGAATTTGGCTTAGTTGCAATGGCACATAACATTAAGAAAGTAGGAGCAATGATCAACTAAGTGTAGGTTGATCATTGATTCCATTAAGTATGGAAAAAATACTTTTTAGTCAGCCCCATAAAATGGGACAATGATCGGGAACCGTTAATGTGGAACATGGAACAATTTTCTTCTATAATGTTTGATGCATCTACTTTACCTTTAGATAAAAATATTGAGAAGACTAAGGCATTTGTAGAAGAGAATAAAAATAAAATTGTAATCGAAGGTGCTTGCGATGAAATTTCATCTGCAGGTTCGGAGAAAAATGATTTAACTACTCCTGATTTGGCTGAAAAATGTTATCGTCAAACAGGTGTTGATATAATTGTTCCAAATCTCGGTATCGAGCATCGAGCAAGCGAAGCGGAATTAAAATATCGGGATGATTTGGCTCGAGGGATAAGTAATAAAATAGGAACGCATCTTTGTCTGCATGGTACATCTTCCGTTTCAACCGAAAAATTGTCAAATCTATTTGACGACGGAATCTGCAAAGTTAATATTTGGAATGCGTTTGAAAGAGATTCTTCGCCGGTACTTTTCGAAGATATGATTAAAAATTCTTCTAAAGTTGTCGGATATGAAAAAACAAATTCATTTCTTTCTAAAGAATTACTCGGAAATAAATCTGTTGAAAAAAGTCAACCGTCAATTGATTATTTTACAACAGCATACCGGTAGGAAATAATTTTCCGCGAAATGAAAAATATTGTTAAAAAATATCTCTTTCTTTGGTATGTATGAGAATGAATTAAAGTACTCGATTGAATAAAAAAGGATTTAACCATGAATTACATGGTTATCGATATCGGGACGAGCGGATGTAAGGCTGTTGTATTCGATCAAAACGGAAACCAGCTTGCAAGCGCCGGCAGGGAATACAATGTAATATTTTCAAATGATGGCGGTGCCGAACTTAATTCCGACGAAGTGATGAAAAAATGTTTTGTTATTATTAAAGAATGTTCGGCTAATGTTGAAAAAGATTCTATAAGAGGATTGGGAATTACAAGCCAAGGCGAAGCTTTTACGGCAATAGGTTTTATTCATAAAACAAATCATAATGCAATAGTGTCGTCGGATATTAGGTCTGAACCTTATGTGGATAAATTTTTAAAAGATTTCGGTGAAGAAAGATTATATCAAATTACCGGGCATACCGCACATCCTATGTTTACCGTTTTCAAACTTTTGTGGTTAAAAAAAAACAAAAAAGACTTATGGGCAAAAACGAAATATTTTTTATGCTTTGAAGATCTGCTTCAATTTAAACTGGGAATTCAACCTTCTATAAGTTGGTCTTTAGCCGGTCGTACAATGATGTTCGATGTAAGAAAGCACGAATGGAGTTCGGATATCCTGAATGAATTAAATCTTTCTCCGGAAAAACTCGCGACACCCCACCCTCCGGGGACTAAGGTTGGTACAATCAATAAAGAAATAGCAGGTATTCTTGGTCTATCAGAAAATGTTTTTGTGGTTACAGGAGGTCACGATCAGACATACAGTGCTCTTGGTGCCAGTGTTTTAGAAGAAGGTGATGCAATGCTCGGAACCGGTACGGTGGAATGTATTTGTCCTGCATTTAAGGTTCCGGTTTTCTCCGAAAAATTAAAAGTGAATAATCTCTGTACTTATAATTATTCTATAAAAGAATTGTATTCAACGGTTGTTTACAGTTTAACGGGTGGAAATATTTTCAAATGGTTTAGAGATCAGTTGGGGTTTAAAGAAGTTCAGGAATCAAAACTTTCCGGTGAAAATTCATATGAGTTGCTGCTTAATAATTTAAATAGTGAGCCGAGCAGTTTGCTGGTACTTCCTTACTTTACCTCTTCGGGTACACCTTATTTCGATACGTAAACTAAAGGAGCGAGTATCGGACTTCAGCTATCAACAAGTAGGATAGAGATATTAAAAACTCTTTTTGAAGGGGTATCATTTGAGATGAGATTAAATCTCGACATTCTTGAAAGTGCAGGCTGTTTAATTAAGGAATTAAGATGGGTGGGCGGTGGAGACAACTCAAAAATATTAGCCCAATTGAAAGCCAATGTAATGAATAAAATAATTACCATGTTGAATGTTAAAGAAGCCGGATGCTATGGAGTTGCTATGCTGGCGTGTTCAGTAGATACCGGTAGACCGATAAATAGTTTGACATCTGGGTGGATGAAAGAATCAGAAGTTGTTTATCCTCAGTTAGAACATGTAAAGTTCTACAAAGAAAGATATGAAGCTTATAAGAAACTCTATGAAAATGTTAGGTCGATTTCTTTCTAAATGAACTAGATTCTAAATATAATTAGCAAATTCTTCCCCATGACCGCTTAGTACATTATTGTTCCGTTAAGTCCAAAAGTTTTGATACATTGATGATCAAAACATATATTCACACTTATTATCAAAGCGCTAAAAATGATATATGACTGCTAAAGAAGAAAAAGAATGAATTATGTAAATTTTCTTCCGTAAAGTTGGTTAAATATACCAAAAGCATTAATACAGTAAGGAGAATCGAATTGAAAAATGTTCTAACGCTGGATTATATTGTTGTTATAGTTTATATGCTTATTTCTTTAGGCGTTGGATTTTATTTTATGAGATTCAACAAAAATGCTGCGGATTTCTTTAGGGGTAAGAATAAAATCCCGTGGCTGGTTTCTGGCTTGAGCGCTTTTATGACCGGCTTTAGTGCTTGGACATTTACAGGAGCTGCGGGTATTGCTTATGAAGACGGAATAATTGTAATACTTTTATATGTCGGCAACGCAGTTACTTTTTTATTCGGTTGGTGGCTTTTTGCTGTTCGCTGGAGAAGATCCAGAGTTTCTTCTCCGATGGAATATCTTTCCGATAGATTTAACAATACAACCCGCCAAACATTTGCACTCTCAACCGCTTTTTTTGATATGTTTATGGTCGCTGTTTGGCTTTTTGCTTTAAGTGAATTTGTTTCTGCCGCTACTCATATTTCAATTCAATTGATAATAATTGTTTCTGCTGTTATAATATTACTCTATTGTTTACTCGGAGGTCTCTGGGCTGTTGTAATTACCGATTTTATTCAAGGTATAATTCTACTGCCGTTCACATTAATTCTTGCATATATAACAATCACAAAATTCGGCGGTATATCGCAATTCATATCTGCACTACCTTCAAATATGCTTACGATTGGACATTCGGAATATTCGAGTTGGTTCTATCTGCTATCGTGGACGGTAATGGTAATATTTGGATATAATACAAGAGCACATGCACAACGGTATTTTAGTGTAGATGTTGAAAAATCCGCAAAGAAGATTTCTATTCTCAATTTTGTTCTATTTTTATTCGGTGCATTAATTTGGTTTATTCCTCCGATGGCTGCAAGAGTTCTCTATCCCAATATTGCGGCATTGTGGCCCAGCGGTACCAATCCTCACGAAGGAGCATATGCAATTATAAGTATCGAACTGCTTCCCCACGGACTGATAGGAATAATGCTTGCGGCTATATTCAGTGCAAGTATGTCGAGCATATCGGGATTTTATAATCTATATGCTTCGGTTCTTTCCACAGATGTGCTGCCGAGATTTTTTAAAGGACCGCTTGATGATAAAAAGTCACTTCTTGTCGGAAGGTTAACTACACTTTTCTTAGGAATTCTTGTTCCCATAATAGCCTTAGTTATGAGTGTGAGCGGAGAAAGTTCATTTAGTTTATTGATGACGTTTAATTCAATAATAAGTATAGCCTATGGTCCTCCGGCGTTGATAGGATTATTGAAAAAGACGCCTCATTGGACTGGGATAGCATATTTTGTGGCGGCGGTAATATTAGGAAGTGTCGGCTGGTTTTTCCTGGGCTGGGATCTTCCTCAAAATGTTATATATGTAATTCCTCTAAGTGTGGTAATAATGTTCGGCGGAGGCTGGCTGTCCAAATTTTTCTATAAAGAAAATGAGTCATATATAAGAAACCAAAATCGTTTCTTCGAAAAATTAAACACACCGATTGATCCCGAAAAAGAAGTTGGACCAATGGGTGACATACAATTTACAGTTTTTAATTTTCTTGCAAAAGTTACTGCGCTTTTTGCCGTCTTCTGCTTAATTTTTATAGCATTTAATCCTATTGAGCAGAGTTCAACCGTGATATTATATTCGGGAGTAACCTTGGCTATAGCTATATCGCTCTACATTTTAGGAAAAAGAAATAAAGCTGCTTCTTTAAGGGTGGCTGCACTAAAAATAATTAACAAATAAAATTATTTTGGATAGTAAATTGAAAAAACTTCTTACAGCGGTATTGGGACTCGGTCGTTCAGGCTGGTATATGCACATTCCGCAAATAAAAGAAAACGAAAAATATGAATTAGCTGCCGTAGTCGACCCGTTACAGGAGCGGCTTAATGAAGCTGAAAAGGAATTCGATGTTAAAGGCTATAAAGAATGTAAATCACTTTTTGAAAATGAAAAACTTGATTTGGTAGTTATAGTTTCGCCTACTCATTTTCATTTTGGTCAAATCATATCGGCATTTGAAAACGGTGTGGATGTTCTTTGCGATAAACCTATTACCTGTTCGCTTGAAGAAACGGACTCTGTGATAGAGGCAATGAAAAAATTCAACCGGAAACTAATGGTTTATATGCCGCACAGAACTTACGTCGATACTGTTGCACTTCAGGAAATTCTTAAAAAAGATTTGATCGGACCGGTATTTATGATGAAACGTGGTTGGACAATGTACAGGATCCGCGAAGATTGGCAGGCATATCGTAAATACGGCGGAGGCGAGCTAAGCAACTCCGGCGCTCATTTTATCGATCAACTCCTTTATCTTTCCGGCTCCACTCTCAAAAGCATGCACTGCATAATGAGGAAAATTATTAGTCTGGGCGATGCCGAAGATGTTGTGAAATTAATAATGGAAACAAAAAACGACATGATTCTCGATCTCGATATTAATTTTGCTACGGCTTATAAGTTTGTTCCGATTCAGGTTATCGGTCGACGCGGAAGCCTTATCTTGAACGAAGAAGAAAAAGCCTGGTATGCCCGATATTATAAAGAAGATGAATTTGAAGGTATTAAGCCACAGAACAGTTTAGCTGCAAGAGACAGATCTTATAACGATGATCAGAACATACCCTGGCATGAAGAAAAATTTCCACTTTCGGATTTTCAAGCTATAAAATATTACGACAAATGTTATGAGTACTTCGTATTGAATGAAAAACCGTTTGTAACTATAGAAGAAACAAGAGAGATTATGAGAATAATTGACGAATGCAGGAAAGTAGGGGACTTTCTTTAATGATTAAAATTGTCTTTTTTCTTTAAAAGGAAATATTAAAAAGCAGCAGGATTTTTGTATTGCTAAATAATATTTAGGGGATTGTAAAATGTAGCAAAGTGTTTTTACAAACCTATTTTTCTAAAACAGCTACAAAAAGAATAAGCAATAATTATGTAAATAAAATTTAGTAAAGAAAGATTATGAACAATAAAAAGAAAACCGTTAACTTTTTAAAAGAGGTAATACTCCTTACATTTTTGGGATTTCAGTTAATAATTGTCAATGCTCAGAATAATTATGCGCAGCGTCAGAAGGTTTCATTAGACGGAGTATGGAATTTCAAATGGGATAATGAAAACCATCTGGCATATCCTCCCCAAGATACCGGCTGGATGCCTATCGAAGTAAAAATTCGTTCACAGTATTCAACCGGTTTCGGCAAAGACGGGTCAAATCATTGGGCTTGGTACAAAAGGAGAGTCCATGTACCTGAATCGATGAAAGGACAAAGAATAAAAATCAATTTTTCTGCCGTTAGGTATAAAGCATATATTTATTGGAACGGGAAGAAAGTAGGAGAACATTCCGACGGTTACATTCCTTTCGAAGTAGACGTATCTGATAATGTTAAATTTAATCAAAACAACGAATTGTTGGTGGGAGTAATAGATCACATAGCACTTCAGAGACCGGACGTTTTACCGTATTCTCGTTATGAATTCGGAGATAGAGATGAAAAATCACTTGCAGCACCGCTTGGTACATTGTATGGACCTGTGTACAGATCATCAAGAACGATAGGAGGAATTGTTGATCATGTTGATCTGGTTTCATATCCGAATGTACATGTCAAAGATTTTCATATAACCACATCGGTAAGAAATTCACATATAGTGGTGGGAGTAGATGTAATAGATGAAGGCGGGGAGAGTGGAAATTATAATGCATCTATAATAATAAAAGATAAAGGAAAGACTGTAAAGGAATTCCCAACACAATCGGTATATGTAACAGAGGGAGAGATCGGCAAAGTAATGTTTAAGGAGGATTGGAAGAATCCGCATTTGTGGTCTCTAGATGATCCACATTTATACGATATGATTTTACGATTGGAAAAAAACAACAAAGTAGTAGACGAAAAAGATTTTCCGTTCGGATTTAGAGAATATTGGATAGAAGGAACGGACTTTTATCTTAACGGGAAAAGATTCGAGGTAAGAAGAAATCATTTCAACTACGGTTATACATACAATGATGCAAGACGATACATGAAAACGTTAAAATCGTTCCACATAAATCAAATCAGACTTCATCATTCTGGGGCAGCAGAATGGGTATTAAGTATGGCAGACAGCATAGGAATAACGTTGATGCCTGAAAGTGCATTTTACAGTCGAACACCGTACTATGATTTAGATAACCCGAAAATGTGGGAGAATGCTCGTATAGAGTGGGCTGGAATAATTAAATCATCGGAGAATCATCCTTCAGTTGTAATGTACAGTATCGAAAATGAAATGCACAGTACAGGCTCTTCAATAAGGAGAAATGATCCTGTAAAGTGGTCAAGGTATGAGAAAAACTGGATTAAACTTGATGATTTTGTGAGAAATTTAGATCCGACAAGACCAATTCAACATAGTGCAGGTAATGATGTTGCCGGAACGTGCGACGTTATGAACATTCATTATCCTAGGGAGATACAATATTATAACCAATTCCCAAATGATTTATATTGGTTGGAACATCAAAATTTAACAATCAACGAGGAGCATTCTTATCTTGATTATGTCTGGAAAAAGGATAAACCGCTGATTATTGGCGAATTTGGATATTGGGCCGGTGCTAATCCGCCGGTTGGACTTACACCCTTTATAGGAGATTCAGCTTTTGTAGACAACAATTGGTATAAAGCATGGCGGTGGTGTCTTAAAAACAAATACGACGGTTACAAATATTCAGGTGCTTATGCCAATCCCTACATTTTCTCGAAAGACAGGGAACAAATGTATCCGCTTGAAGAAGTTTTTCTAAAAGATTGGAATTCTAACTATTACGGCGGAGAAACTATGAGGAAGGATGTTGTTATTCTCAACCAGAGTTTTTTTCATCAGCAGTTAAAATTAAGAATCAAATTAACGAACAGTGGAGGAACTTTTTATAGTAAAACGGAAAATGTAGATATAGCAGAAGGTGATAAGATCGAACAGGAAATTGCAATTAGTTTACCGCCGGTTTCGAAAAGAATAAATGCCGAATTGAATTTATCGTTGTTAAGAGACGGAAAAGAAGTTTATATAATGAATCACCCTGTACATATTTTTGCGCGAGTAAAACCAGTTAAATATGATATTTCAGAAACAGCTCTTTACGATCCGTTTGGGAAATCCAAAAGGCAGTTAACTTACAGCGGATTTGAATTCACAAATATTTTGGATCTCAGCAGTAAAAATTTATCACGGTTCAATATACTGATTATCGGCAAAAATGCGGTCGATTTAAAATTCAGAAGCAACTCCCAAGCAATTAATCAATTCGTAAAAAACGGCGGACGTGTTATAATGCTCGAACAGACTAAAGTACAATCATTGGACTGGATTCCATTCAAACTTGATATGGATCCGGAAAATTCTTCCACCGTTTCGTTTAACGAAACATGCGATAGTCCTATATTGAATGGAATAGAAAAAGAAGATTTAAGATACTGGCGTGGAAATCATCAAGTATCTATAGATAATTTTGTCCGTCCCAAATTCTGGAATTTCAATACAATTACTTATACCGGAAGCGGAAATGGAATTGAAAATACACCGCTCGTTACTCTTAAATACGGAAAGGGATTATTTATTTTCTCGCAGTATTTAATTTCGGAAAGAATGTCGGTTGAACCGACTGCATTGATTCTTTTCAGTAATATGTTGAATTATTCGATGAGGTTTAAACCTAAATTCAACAGAGCAGGGATATTGGCTAATAACAACAGTACGCTGTTGGAAATTTTAAATGATTTTGGGACAAAAGTCAGCAGAATAAAAAATGTTACGACAGATGAATTAATAAATTATGATGTTATTTTTGTTGATAACACTATAAATCTTGATAAGTACAAATCCGCTTTTGATGAATTTTTAAACAACGGAAGGCGCATTGTTTTAAAACAATTAACGCCCGATAATTACTCGAATGTAGAAAGTATAATGCCTTCCGGAATATCATTAAAACCCTTGCCTGATCCGGTATATATTAGAACAGATACATCCGACGAGCACTTAAAAATATCTTATGTACCGATAATGAATGAGATAAATTCTTATCCTCTGGTTTGGAAAAACGGAGTAAACATTTCACATATTACGCCGTGGATAAAGCCGAATAAAATCCGGTATCCGATCAATTGGGAAAATGAGCCCGAAATGTCCGTACTCGTTTGTCCTACTAGAGCAATTAAAGGTGAATATAGTCCGCTGCTTGCCGGAATTACAAATTATGATCTTTATTGGAGATCGGCGACATTATATCTTGGTATATTCGGATTGGAGATTACGCCAATTGCGAATTATGTTGTGACCGGTAATGAGGTAACTCCATTAACTAAACCTGCAATTGTGGCGGAAATTCCATCCGGTAAAGGAGATATCGTCGTAGATCAAATAGATTGGAAAACCGGGCTCAATAAAACAAGAGAAAAAACATGCCGTATTATTACTAATTTGCTGAATAATCTTGGAGTAGAGATGAGACCCTACATTAGTTATAATGAAAATTGAAACTGATTCCGGCAAATTATGTTTAAGCACTATAGACGGATTTTAATTTTTAGCGTTAATTTAAAAATCCATGCAAAAAAAGCTTTTCGATTTGTAATTAAAAAATGTGAATTTTATGAAGCGACTGAATAATTTATGAAGTTAATAATGCTAATAAAAATTGAGATACGCCGGTAATGTTGTAGAAAATAAAGAATTCGTTGTCTTTAATATAATGAGCAATTTATGAAAACAAAATTTGTTCTGATCTCCGTTTTTTTATCGGCAAGTTTATTGTTGGGGCAAAATCTTCCTGGCAGTCCAAGGTATACACTCGATCTTTGCGGTGAATGGGATTTTGATCAAACTGTTGAAGCATTCCCGCCGAAGGAATTTACACGCAAAATTCCCGTTCCCGGTCTTATCGATTTGGCAGAGCCACACATTAAACAATACCGCGATTTATTTTTTGGCGATCAGGATCTTCGGTACAGTTGGTATAAATGTACATTTGATATTCCGGAAAATTGTAAAGGGAAAAAAGCAATATTTACAATTTTAAAAAGCAGGTTTAATACGCAGGTTATTTTAAATGATATCGATCTCGGAACATATATGCAGTGCAGCACCCCGATTGAATGTAACCTCACCGATTATTTAAATCCTTCGGGTGTAAACATACTTTTAATTCGTGTTGACGATATAAGGTGTCTTCCAATTCAATCGGCTTATTCAAAGGATATAGAAAACTTCACTTATATACCCGGCATTTGGGATAGAGTATTTATTTCATTTACCGGACCTATTAGAGTCGCACGTTCTCTTTGTTTACCGGATGTAAAAGACAAAAAAGTTACTATTAAATTGCTCCTGCAGAATCACGACAAAAAAATTAAAAGGGAATTTTCACTCGAAACTTACCCCGCTGAAGTTTCCGTTTTTATAAGAGAGAAAAAAAGCGATGCACAGGTCAGCGAAATTCACAATGTGAAAACAAACATAACTTGTCTTACCTGGAAAGAAATCGATGTAGAAATTCCTTTTAAAGAATTTCATTTATGGTCTCCGTCCGATCCGTTTCTTTATGAAGCGGTAATAAACATAAGTTCACAAGGAAAACCGTCCGATCGTTTTACCGATACTTTCGGGATGCGCGATTTTAAACCAAGGGGGAAATATTTTTTTCTGAACGGAAATGAAATCAAACTGCTGGGATCCAATATTACATTGTCCCGTTTTTTCAGCGATCCCGAACGTGCGGATTTGCCTTGGAACAAAAAGTGGGTAAAAAAACTTCTTATTGAAATTCCGAAAGCACTTCGCTGGAATGTATTTCGAAACAGCATCGGACTGCTGCCTGATTTCTGGTATGAACTTGCGGACGAATACGGAATTTTAATTCAGAATGAATGGGCTATGTGGAAAAACCGCGGCTGGAATCGTGAAATCGATAAGGAATATACCGATTGGATTTGGTCTGACGGAAGTCACCCCAGTATTGTTATATGGGATGCAATGAATGAATCGAGGCAGGAATATATCGGTAATGTAATTATACCCAAACTTGAAAAACTCGATCCGACGAGAATTTGGGATGCTGGTTACATGGACGAAACGGATATGAAAAACAACGAAATGGATGAAGTGCATTGTTATCCGCTTTTGTTTTCGCAGAGAACTTCAAAAGAAAAAGTTGAACGAGAAAGAGAGGGGTACCGGTTCGGTAATTTTCAATACGAAAAAAAATTATTGAGTTATACAAAATACAAATCTGTTCCGCAGTTGTTAAACGAATATGCTTGGTTGTGGCTGAACAGGGACGGAACGCCTGCATTTATTTCAAAAGGAATGACGGATGAAAACGATGTGCTTCCAAAGAAACATTATTACAGACCATTAAACGAATGGAAGGATAAGAAAGCCAGAACTATTGGACTTTTTGAATATTATCTCGGAACGAATAAAGACACAACGGTAAACAGAAATTTTCAGGCTTATTATATTGAACTGCAAACTGAAGCAATGCGGACAATTAGTTCATTATGCGGAGTAATGAGTTTTTCATATTTAACTTACAATAAAGGTTTTACTGGAGATTGGTTTTTAAATCCAATTAAAGATCTTAAACCTTCGTCGGCTTTAAAATGGCAGATTCACTGTTTCTCGTTGTTTGCTGTTTTTATCGACGAAGAGGACGGAAGATACTTAAAGAATCCCAAAACATTTGATTTGAATAAAACATATTGTATCAAGCTGATTGAGATTAACGATACAAATATCCAAAAGGAGGGAAAAGTAGTCCTGAAACTTTTAAATGCAGAAGGAAAAATTATTTCTTCAGCATCAACAAATGTAAAAGTTCAGCCTCATGATATTGATTATACGGAATTAAAAATTAAAACTCCGGGAGAATCGGGGGGTTATTTGTTGGTGTCGGAGTTAACAGATAACAACGATATTACTCAAGTGAGCAGGCGGTTCATTAGAATAGGCGATGCGAAAGGAAATGTAAAATTTCCGGAATACAAAATAAATTTACCGCCGAATTGGCCGGAATGAATTGTAAATTTCTGTAATCCGATTATGTAAATAAAATTATCTTCATATTGGGAGACTTTAATGAAGTGTAAAAATCGCAAATTCAAATTTCAATTAATATTAACGATCCTGATTTATGCTGCATTTTCTTCGTTCACAACCGCGCAAAATCAAGCAGGGGAAAAAGACGGAAATGAATTTAGTTATGTGCTGCCGGTTTCGCAAAACCCGTTAAGTATTTCGACAAAATCGATTGAATTAAACAGCAAATGGATTTTCCCCGAATTACTTAATAAAAAAGTTGATAAAGAAAATTGGCGGTATATATCGAGATCATCTTCAAAAAAAAAATTAGCAGGTATTGACGGAAAAGTAACTACAGATGTTTTTGAGTGCAGTACTTTGAGAGTTATGCGCGATTTCTGGATTTCGAACGACAACATGAAAATTGCACTTCGGCAGAAAGTTACGAATTTATTAAAGGAACCCGTAAGACTGAAATATATTTTCCCGCTAAAACTTGATGGCTTAGGTAGTCCTATTTTTAAAGATGAAAAAGATGCCGGGAAATGGGATGTATTAATTCAGTCGAGACTTAAAAACGGACAGCCTGCAGTTATAATTCCGTCCGATACGACAATTAATGAAATTGATCCTTTCCTTGTTTTTCATTCCAGTAATTCAAACACTCCCGATTTGTTTATCGGTTATTTAAATCAAACCGGGAACCTTGCTCAATTCATCTTGAAATTTAACAAAACAAAAACCGGAGTAGAATTTACTTCTCTAACGGCGGAATGCAATTTCGACTGTATTATTCTTCCCACAGGCGGCGAGAGAACAAGTCAGTGGGTTTACATATCCAACGGTTTTGACGCTGACAATTTAATTGCGGAATACGCCGATAGAGTTGGCGATTTTTACGGGATTAAGAGACCTCCGAAATCCGCACCGTCTGTTTTCTGTACATGGTATTTTCACGGGCGTCATTATAACGAAAAGTTTTTCAAAGATGATATCGATGCTTTACAAAAAGAACGGATTCCTTTCGATGTTTTTCTTATCGACGACTGCTGGGCAAACGGCAATTGGGGCTATTGGACTCCTAACGCTCAATTCCCCCATGGAATGAAATATATAACGGATATTATGAGAAAAAACGGTTATAAACCGGGAATTTGGACAGCACCTTTTTCTATTGAAAAAAATTCGAAACTTGCTGAAGAACACCCGGAATGGCTGTTGAAAACTACGGACGGTTCACGCGTCGAATTCGGGTATGCAACAAAATGCTGGGTTCTCGATCCTACTTTCCCCGGCGTAATAAAACATCTTGAAGAAGTTTACAGAAGACTTTCGCACGATTACGGTTTTTCTTATTTCAAATTGGATTTTATGAGATCTGTCTTCATTTATGATAACGTAAAATTTTATGATCCGGAAATTACAAGACTGCAAGCATACCGGATGGGATTAAAAGCAATTAGGAGAGGAGTCGGACCGGATGCGTTTATTTCTGTCTGCGGTGGACACTTCGGTGCGTCAATCGGAATTGCTAACAGTCAAAGAAGCGGAAGCGATGTCGTATCTATTTGGATTCCGAAACAAATTAATACTTTTCGGCAGAATATCCTTAGGACATGGATGGGCAGATTTTGGTATGTCGATTCCGATGCATTAATGATTAGAAAACGTGAAACCCCTTTCCAATATTCCGATAGCAATCCCGATGAAAGTCACAATCAACTTTCACTTGGTAAATTAACCGACACGGAAGCGCTTACTTTTGCATTGAATCAATATGTAGGCGGCGGATTGGTTTGTTTTTCCGAATATCTGATAGAACTCTCGGAAAGAAGAAGAAGTCTTTATGGGCACATTATTCCTTCGATTAATTCTTTATCTATTCCGCTTGATTTATATAATGATTTTATTCCATCGATGATGCTTACTAAAATTATTCCGGTCTGCAAAGATCTGAAACCCTGGAATACTGTAGCGATAATGAATTTACATGATAAGAGCCAAAATGTAAGTGTTAAACTTTCGAAAAAAATGATTGGCAGCTTGAATTCAAATAAATTTATTGTCTCCGAATTTTTTTCACAAAAAGTAATAGGAATTTTTTCAGCAGGCGATAATATTGAATTGGGAGAAATCAAACCGCACGAAAGCAAATTATTAAGGATTGCTCAATGGAACGGCGTAAAACCTGTTTTAACCGGAACCGATTTAAATTTTTCCGGCGGCGGTGTTGAAATTGCTCAATGGAAAGTAAACAGTGACAATTCCATTGAAGGGAAAATAAAAACCCAATGGGATTATCCTGTTGAAATTACGGCCGCATTTCCGGCAGATAATTCTTCTGGTTTTGAATTAAAAACAGAAACAGTTCAGCCGCTCCAAAAGTATTTTTATATATCGGAGTAAAAAAAATTGTTGTTAACCGCATCATTTTTTTTTACTGCCGGATTATGATTTGTAGTTAAGCGGTCGGCAAAAACTCTAAGTTAAATAACAAGTTTATTATGAATAATTCTTTTGATTGGCTCGATACCCTTGTTATAATAGTTTATTTCGTGGGTATTATCGGTTACGGGATTTGGCTGACCCGTAAAATAAAAACCAGCGACGGTTATTTCGTAGGCGATCGGAAATTCGGTTGGTGGATCATGATGGGGCAGGCTTTCGGTACCGGAACCCATGCCGAAAATTTTGTTGCCCAAACAGGTGTAAGTTTTCAACTTGGTTTCGCCGCTATTTGGTACCAATGGAAAAACATGGTCATTACTCCCTTCTATTGGCTGATTGCACCCTGGTACAGACGCAGCGAAAGAACAACCGTCGGTGAAATTGTTGAAGACAGATACGGAAGTTATATAGGTACATTTTACTCTGTCTTCGCAATTTTATTTTTTGTCTTTGCGCAAGGAGCGCTGCTTAAAGGAGGCGGCAAAGTAATTTCGGTTGCTACCGGGAATGCAATTTCGGTTGACGGTGTTGTGTTTGCTATGACCGCGGGATTTATTATCTACAGTTTTTTCGGTGGTTTAATTGCTTCGGCTTACGCAAATTTTATACAGGCGTTAATGATTATTGTTCTTTCTTTTATGCTAATTCCTTCTGGGCTGCATGTTATAGGAGGATTTAACGGATTGCATAAATTACTTCCCAAAGATTTTTTCCATCTTTACAGCAGCAATTTGGGAATAGGGGCATTTACAATTTTAATGCTGGCTTTAAATGGTGTTGTAGGAATTACTGCGCAGCCCCACATGATTTCTATGTGCGCAACCGGAAATACCGAACGTGCAGGTCGTGTTGGTCAAACTTATGGCTCTTTTGTTAAAAGATTGGTTACTATTGGGTGGGCATTAACAGGGCTGATAGTAGCGGCAATTATCATACAAGACGGGCAGCATTTAAAAGATCCTGAAATGGCATTCGGTTATGCATCGAGAGTTCTTCTGATGCCGGGTCTTACGGGTTTAATGATTGCTTCCGTGCTTGCAGCTAATATGTCTTCCGCTTCTAATTTTATGGTGAACACGGGAGCTTTGTTTACTCAAAATATTTATAAAGCATTCATAAATAAAGACGCTACCGATAAACAGCTTTTGTGGATGGGAAGATATTCCGGTTTCGCTTTAACTATTTTGGGTGTTGCCTTTGCAATCTATATAAGTAATGTTCTTCAGGCATTTTTGTTTATTGAAACTATTTCCGCTTTTATGGGAATAATGATTTTCGGCGGAATTTTGTGGAAGAGAGCCAATCGTTACGGAGCTATTGGGGGAGTTATTTCTGCTTTTGTCATTTATTATTTCCTAAATTATTTATCAACTGGGAATGTAAGTCTGGTATATGCATGGACTCCTGGAACTTTCGGATGGGCAATGCTGGTGGGTTTTGCTTTTTTTATTCTGGTCAGCTTGGTAACTAAAAAAGAAAACGACGAAAGAATAGACAAATTTTTCGACAATATGCAGCGATTGACGGATACCGAGGTTGTTGAAAAAGAAGGCAAAAAACCACTTGCTTCGAAATACGGTAAGGATTTGATACTTGTAGATTTACCTGGATGGCTTAAAAAAGAAAGAAGAGTTAATTTTATAAAGCGCTATAAAGAGGATTGGCGAGGTTTTATCCTTGCATCATGCTTTGTCGTTTTGCTTGTTGTGGTTGCCTGGTTTATTATTTCATTATAAAAATGAATTGAAAAATTGTATTTTCACATATGTTTTGAGAATTAAAAAGGAAAAGAATTTTGGCAAATAATTTTTTCGATTTGCAGATTAACGGTTATGCGGGAGTAGATTTCAATAGAAACGAATTGACTATAGAATCGCTTAATACAGCATGCGGGAAATTAAAAGAAGACGGTATTAAAGGTATTCTTGCAACTATAATTACGGCTGATTTCGAAGATATGAAATTACGTTTAAAGCAGATTGCAAAATTTAGAAACGAAGATGATTTGATTAAAGAAATAATTTACGGAATTCATATTGAAGGACCGTTCTTAAATGATCAGCCGGGTTTTAGAGGAGCGCACTCGCCGGAATACATTTGTCCAGCGGATGTTGACAAAATGAAATACCTTCTTGATGCGGCGGATGGATTAACCAAAATTGTTACTCTTTCACCCGAAGTTGATAATGGTTTTAATGTAACAAAAATGCTTGCCGAAAATAATATTGTTGTATCCGCCGGTCATTGCAACGCGACAATTGACAAGTTAAAAGGAGCTATAGACGCAGGATTAAGTATGTTTACTCATTTAGGAAACGGATGCCCGCAGTCCATGCACCGCCATAACAATATTATTCAAAGAGCACTTTTTCTTAGGGATAAAATGAAGTTCTGTTTTATTGCTGATGGAATTCATATTCCCTTTTTTGCACTGAAAAATTATTTGGATTTAGCCGGTTTTGAAAAGTGCATAATTGTTACGGATGCAATGGCAGCCAGCGGAGCCGTCCCTGGAAAATATACTCTCGGGGATATAGTTTTAGAAGTTGGTGAAGATCGAATTGTGCGTGAACTAGTTAAATCCAACTTTGCAGGTTCGGCTGTTACAATGAAAAAAAACAAAGAAAATTTAATGATTAAATTAGGAATAGATGAAAACGATGCAGTGAGATTGACATATATTAATCCAAGGAAAGTAATCGGGATTATTTAATTAATTAGTATAGATAGATTGGAAAAGAATAAAATATCTTTAAAAAATTGTTAGGCAAATTTAAAATGAAAAAATTCATTCTATTTTATTTAGCTTATTTTTTAATAAGCATATCTATTACGACTGCAGATATAAAACTGCCTTCAATATTCGGAAGCCACATGGTTATTCAGCAAAATACTAATGTAGCTATTTGGGGCTGGGCTGATTCTGGTGAAATTGTTACAGTAAAAGGAAACTGGATGAAAAATGCTGTTTCGGTTCAGACGGATAAAAGCGGTAAATGGTTATTGCAAATTAAATCTCCCAAAGCCGGAGGTCCTTTTCAAATTATTATTGCAGGGAAAAATAAAATTGTTTTGAATGATGTGTTAACCGGTGAAATCTGGCTTGCTTCCGGTCAGTCGAATATGTCTTTCCCTTTGAAAAAATCCGACAACGCAGAAAATGAAATTGAAAACGCAAATTATCCCGAAATACGTTTGTTTCAGGTAGAGCGTACATATTCAGTTGAACCGGTAATGGATTGTGGCGGGATGTGGATGAAATGTTCGCCGGAATCTGTAAAAGATTTTTCTGCTGTTGAATATTTTTTCGGAAGAAAAATTTATAAAGAATTAAATGTACCTGTCGGATTGATCAATTCTAGCAGAGGTAATACACCCATTGAAGCATGGATGGATGCAAAAATTCTTAAAGCTGATCCCGATCTTTCGTCAATATTTGAATTATGGAAGAAATGGGGACTAGAATACTCGGACTCTGAAAGAGTTTATAACATTAAATATGAAGAATGGGAGAAAGCAAAAGAGGCTCTCAAAACCGGAATTGAAGAGCCAAAAAAACCAAATTCAGTTAATAATATTCAAAAACAATTTCGCAGACCAGGCGTATTGTTTAATGCAATGATTGTTCCATTAATTCCGTTTACAATAAGAGGGATTATTTGGTATCAAGGAGAAAACAACATTGATCGTCCTATCCTATATCGGAAAGCATTCCCTTTATTAATTTCCGATTGGCGTGCCAGGTGGCATCTCGACGATTTCCCGTTTTATTTTGTTCAGATTGCACCTTATGACAATATTGTAAATAACAACGGTGCTTCTTTTTTAAGGGAAGCGCAAATGATGACTATGAGTGTTCCGAATACCGGTATGGCTGTAACTGTTGATATCGGCAATATTCATAACATACATCCTACCGATAAAAAGGATGTAGGAAATCGTTTAGCTCTTTGGGCACTGGCTAAAACTTATGGTTTCAAAAGTATCGTTTATTCGGGACCGATTTATAAGTCGATGATAATAGAAGGAAATAAAATACGTTTGTATTTTGATCATATAGGATCGGGATTGGCGAAGAGAGGAAAAGAATTAACTCAATTTGAAATCTCCGGAAAGAATAAAAAATTTTACAAAGCAAAAGCAGTAATCGATGGAACAACCGTTGTAGTTCACAGTGATGAGGTTCCAAACCCTGTAGCTGTTAGATACAGTTGGGATATCACGGTTGTACCGAATCTATTTAATAAGGAAGGATTGCCTACGGCGCCTTTCAGAACGGATAGCTGGAAATTTAATTGAATTCGTTAAGAAGCATAGATTTTGAGAAACTGGTACAGTGTAAGATTTGAATTAATGTAATTCTTTTATTTATTCTTTTGTAGTCAAAAAAATATAAACGAATCTCCTTAAATTATTATACCGTAAAAAATTATTTTACTCATTATTGACATAAGAATTGTATGAATGTTTATTGTGATAATAAAATAAATAAAGGTAGGAGTTAAATAATGCAAGCGGTCATACCTGAAGAATTATATAATTGGTGTAAAATTCCTGTAGACAAATTAGAAAACAATTCATCAGCAAAAATTCCTTACAGAATTTGTAAAGATTCTTTCTAGATAGGCGAGATAATGGCACGTGAGCTTGTTGACGAGATTAAAAGAAATAATGATGAAAACAAGAGAACCAGAGCTATAATACCTTGCGGACCAAGCTGCTGGTATGAACCCTTTACAAGAATTATTAATGATGAACGGGTGAATTTGAAAAACTTTGTTGTTTTTCATATGGATGAATGTTTGGATTGGCAGGGACGTGAGCTTCCTAGAAACCATCCGTATTCTTTTAGGGGATTTATGGAAAAGAAATTTTATGCTCCAGTGATTAACGAATTGGAAGTACCCATTGAAAACCGTTTTTGGATTAACGGGAGTAACATTGAGGAGCTAAAACTGAAAATTAATGAAACACCGATTGATATAGCATACGGAGGATGGGGACAGGACGGCCATATTCCCTACTATCAAACAAGGCGTCATCCGTTTAGCCGAATTACACTGAATGAACTCCGTAATTCTACACTAAGGATTCAGGAAAATAATATTGACACTATAGTAGCATTAGCTCATAGAACATTTGGTGCAGCTTATTAATTTGTCCCTCCCATGTCCGTAACTCTCGGCTTAAAAGAATGTTTATCCGCAAAAAAAGTACGGCTTTTCAGTGATACAGGAGCTTGGAAACAAACAGCCTTCCGGGTAGCACTCTTCAGTCCCGTAACAACAGAATATCCGATTACTCTATTGCAGGAGCACAGCGACGCACTTCTTACTGCTACGGTTGAAACGGCTTCACATCCGATAAGTGAACACCCGGAATGGGATTTCGGATTAAACAAATAAAATAATGTAATGAGAAAGAACGAACAGATCGAATCTCTTAATATTGATATAAACAGGTGCAAATACAAAACTATAATTGGAACAGGCGGAATAGGTTCGGGGAAATTTTTTATGCTCAATGGCGAACATACTCTCGGAAGAGAAGAAAGCCGAAGCGGATATATACTCGATAGAAATGATTACTGTAAACTCCACATCATATCTTACTACGTGAAAACTCTTTTAGGAAAAGATTTCAAAGTTATTCCGGTAGGTAAAGTTGGAGCTGATGATATCGGAGCAAATCTTATTAAAGAAATGGATGAAGCCGGTTTGGACATAAGGTATGTGGAAACCGACGACTCAAGAACTACTCTTTTTTCTTTTTGTCTTATTTATCCCGATAGTAGCGGCGGTATTTTGACAACCGATAATTCTGCAAGCTCCTCCGTCAATGAATCTACTATTTCAAAAGTTGAGAATGAATTTAAAAATTATGCGGGAAGAGGTGTTGTTTTTTCAGTGCCCGAAGTACCGCTCAAAGTAAGAGAAAAATTACTTAAATATGGGAGACAATATGAATTTTTATGTGTCGCTTCCTTCACTTCCGAAGAAATGAATACAGTCATGAAATCTAATATTTTGAAGAATGTTGACTTACTTGCAGTAAATCTTGATGAAGCTGCTTTTGCGGTTAAGAAAAAAGTTGATGAAACCGATACAAAGACTATTGTAGATTTATCAATAGAAGCTTTCCAGGCGATCAATCCTGAAATTGCAATTTCAATTATAAGCGGTAAATATAGCAGCTGGTTATGGGATGGAAAAAGTGTTTTTCAACACCCTTCTTTAAAAGTGGGTGTAGTATATACAGCAGGAGCTGGTGATGCATTTCTTTCCGGTTTGGTTATTGGAATAACAGCAGGTTTATCTCTAAAAGAAGCACAGCAGTTAGCAGCTTTGACGGGCGGGGGTTCTGTTACTTCTCCTCACACAATTAATAAAGAAATGAACAGAGTTATATTAAATAAAATAGTGAAATCATCTTCGCTCACATTTTCAAAAAGTATTAATAAACTGTTGAAGGTTTAATGAGAGTATTGTCATGTGAATTATCTGGAAAATCGGATACGGCAAGAGAAAAAGAATTCATGGAGTTGGAGAAATGGAAATAATATATAAAGATAACGTAAAAATAAGTGTTGAATCTGCAATTAAACTTTACAACGACTCAACATTGGGTGAAAGAAGCCCCCGTTGACAGACCGGATATATTCAAAGGTATGCTGAGAAATTCTGATATTACTATTACAGCCTGGCACGGTAATCAACTGGTTGGAATATGCCGTACACTTACCGATTATACATATGTTGCATACTTTGCGGATCTTGCTGTTGATGTTGTGTATCAGAAAAAGGGGATCGGAAAAAAGCTTATTGAAGAAACAAAAAAAAGACTCGGTAAAGAATGTATTATAGTTTTACTGGCGGCACCCAAAGCAAATGAATATTATATAAAGCTTGGTTTTGAAAATAATCCAAGGGCTTGGGTGTTTAGAAGACATTGAATGAACAACCCGATTTTGATACCATTAATTACTTACTCCTACCACATATTCCTTATTAATTGAAACATAGTAATAAAATATTTTAGAATACATATAACAAAACAAAACTCTTAGTAATCCGTTGCAAAAACTCCGATAACAGTGATTATTACATAATCGGGATGTTAAATTAATGTTTTTGTTTACAATTTAATTATAACGTTTAAGAATAATTAGAAGAAAATACTAGTGTAGCTATAAAGAATACCGTTTTTTTTCGTTAAAATGACTCCCGTAATTTGGATTACTATCAATATAATATAATTAGATTATCAAAAGTTGAACGCAAATTAAAATTTGTTAATCCTCTGAAAATAATTGAAATTAAATAAAAGGAATCACCTATGAGAAAAGTAGTTACATATTTGACAGTTTTGTTTATGTCCCTTACAAGCAGTCTACTTTTTCCGAAAACGCATTATATTGCACCGGACGGCAATTACAAAAACAGCGGAACACGGGAGTCACCATTCGCATCAATTCAAATAGCTCATGATGTAGCGGAGCCGGGAGATACTCTTTGCCTTCGAGGAGGAAACTATTATCCTGATAATCAAACAATATTTTCCCAAAAAGGAAATGCATCTGCATATTTTGTACTAGTAAGTTATTCGGGTGAAATTCCGGTAATTGATGGGATAAATATCCCTGATGGTAATATTAATCAGAGTTCAACGGTTACCTGGAATTTTAGCGGTGCAGAATATTGGAAGATAATAGGACCGATAATATTAACTAATGGTCGCGGTACCGGATTACTAGTAGATATGGGTCAATTTCTTGAATTTGATCGAATTGAAAGTTGTTACAACGGTTATCGTGCAGCACGTGCAGGTCACGGATTTATGATCTGGCAGGGAAGTGATATTACTTTTAACAATTGCGATGCCCACCATAATGCTAATCATCTTTGGAAAAACGGTGAAGATAAGGAAGGAAATCAATTTCAGCACGGCGACGGTTGGCGTATTTTTTCAGGTGCAAACATTCGACTTGAAGGATGCCGCAGCTGGCATAATTTAGATGATAACTATGATTTATACGGTGCGGATAATCCAATCGAGCTTAATAATTGTTGGTCCGCATACGGAGGAAGAGATGATTCTCTTGGAACAGTTACAGGAGTACCGGGTAAGGACATGCCTCGGATCGACGGAAGCAATCTCTTATGGGGGAATGGAATAAAACTCGGTTACGATCAAGACAATGTAAAACATAAAGTTATTCGCTGCATAACATGGGGTAATAATGCTGCGGGTTTTCACATGAATCTTGGTCCGTCTGCTATTCTTAACTCCGTATCCTACAACAACAAAGTTTTCGGATTTGATTATACAGACGGTAATAAACACGAGATGCACAATAACATAGAATTTGATAATAATTATGACAATCCTGGTTATCCTGAAACGATTGCGGATTTAAGTATCAGCGGTTATAATTCTTGGGACAGCACAATAAATATTTCTGTCTCTGACGATGATTTTATCAGCCTTGATGATACTGGTATGTTAAGTCCACGTAAGTCTGACGGTAGTTTACCGGAAACCGAATTTTTGCATTTAGCCGAAGGAAGCGATTTGATTAATGCCGGCATCGATGTCGGACTTCCATTTTCCGGGAATGCACCGGATTTGGGAGCATTTGAATTAGAAAATGGAACGACTTATTTAGTATCTAATAGTCCTTCTGTACTGCCAAATAAATTGGATTTAGTTAATTATCCAAATCCTTTTAATCCAATCACAACAGTGAAGTATACAATTCCTTATTCAGGAAATGTGGAAATAGCAGTATATGATATTACCGGAAGGAAAGTGTCGGATTTATTTCAAGGCAATAAACGTGTAGGAACATATACATATATATGGAATGCAAGAAATAATAATGGTGATGAACTTACAAGCGGTGTGTATTTATTGAGTATAAAAGCAAAGAATTATTTCAAAACAATAAAGATGATGTATCTTAGATAACCTGAATTAAATTTAGCTAAGTCTATTAATTCATTTTATTAATTATTCTAGGGGATATTAATGAAAAAGAAAGAAAAAGATTGCTCTTCGAAAGAAGTTCTTAATTCAGTTGTAAAGATGTTTTCGTACATAATGCTTTTGTTTGTTTTTATTATACGTCCGGGAAATATTTTTGCACAATTTTTCCCACCGATCGGAATCCCGGTTCCAGAGTTTGGAATTGAAGAAACTCACTATATGTATGCGGATTCTCTTTACAATTTCGGCAATGGTCCGGAAGCATATAAAGATGCAGGTTACGGACCCTATACACACTATGTTGATAATAAGGATTCTAATGCAACCGATGTCAATAATCCTTATGGCACGCCGGAAAGACCTCGTTTAACTATTCCGCAAAACCTTCCGGCAGGTAGCGTGGTAGAAGTTCATAACGGACCTTATAATTACTCTCAACAAATTCATGGTGGAACATATTTGCCTATAAACTACATGTACGGTACTGCCGAAAAACCGATTTTTATACGAGGTGCCGATTCTTCTCATGTATTTGGAATCAATGGTAACCACAATGTACTTGTAAGATATGCCAACTATTTAATAATGGAAAATGTATTGATTAAAGATGCTGGTATTAAAGTATATCAGCCTACAAATCATTTTACCCTTAGGTATTCAGAAATAACCGGTGAAAATAATACCGGAATAAGTATTTGGACCTGGAAAACACAATACCATCCCGGAGAGTTGAAGGAAAATATTGTTATTTATAAAAACTTAATACACGACAACGGACCGTATCCTGCATCTATAGAAACCAATTGTCAAGGAATGATTATAGATAATGCAACTAAAGATTTATGGATTCTCAATAACACAATTTGTTACAATGGCGACGACGGGATACATGTCCTCGATCGGCATACACAAGGAATTCTTCTCCAAGCTCCGACTGCTGACCGAGTATTTATCGGTGGAAATGTTATACACCATAACGGCGAAAATGCGGTTGATGTAAAAGGTTCCACGAATGTAATTGTTTCGCAAAATGAATGTTACGGGTATGCCAAAGCCGCTGCAGCTTGGGGAGATGCAATCAGGATCAACGACGAAGGCGCTCAAAATAATATTTGGGTAATATATAATAATATTTACGATAGCATAATAGGAGTAAATCCGGTTCAGAGTTTGTTCCCGCCGTATATAATCGGTAATGTAATTCGTGATTGCGATAGAGCAATAACCTCCGATGAAGGAGATGTAATAAATAATACAATCTATAATTGCGGAAACGGTATTGAAGCTGTAAAAGGTCATGTAATGAATAATATTATTGCAAAGATTAGCGGAGATCCTCTTGCAACAAGGCTGTTAAGTAATAATCTTTTATGGGAAAACGGACAAGGTGATGATTGTACGGATTGCATAACAGCCGATCCTTTATTTATTGATCCGACAAATAACAATTTTGGTTTACAGCGGGGAAGTCCCGCTATTGACAATGGTATTTCAAGTACAGCATACGATGAGTTTAAAAAGCTTTACAGCGTTGATGTAAAAACCGATCTCAAC
Source organism: uncultured Ignavibacteriales bacterium (assembly GCA_963751355.1). Lineage (GTDB taxonomy): Bacteria > Bacteroidota > Ignavibacteria > Ignavibacteriales > Ignavibacteriaceae > CAVVVS01. Next base: position 72,119 of record CAVVVS010000137.1, read on the forward strand.
AATTCGGTACGACCCCAGGGAAATAATTGGGATATCGGGGCGCATGAATATGTTACCGGAACATACCCGATTCAATTTAAGCTAACAACAAATATAACTGGCTCGGGAAATGTAAAACCTTCAATTGCAGATGTGGTTGAAGGAACTGTTATTGCCTTAAAAGCCGAGGCTGATGAAGGATGGATATTTTCAGAGTGGAGCGGCGATATATCAAGTTCAGATAATCCTCTCAAGATTACAATGGACGCCGATAAAAATGTTACTGCAGTATTTGAGAATTTTTCAACGGGTGTTGAAGGAAAAACGGAATCTTCAGTGCCCGATAAATATTTTTTATCCAACTATCCTAATCCTTTTAATCCGAGTACAAAGATAGAGTACGGACTACCCGAATCAGGATATGTTGAACTTTCGGTATATGATATTACAGGCAAAAAAGTTGTGGATTTATTTAAAGGCAGAGAACCTGCCGGGACATACACTATTAATTGGAATGCGAAAAATAATAACGGAAATAAGCTTTCCGGCGGAGTATATTTTTTAAGAATTATATCTAAATATTATTCTAAAACAATCAAACTGATATATCTGAGATAGGAATAATTTTGTTGTTTGATTTTATCTATTAACTAAAGATTATTCAACAAAGAAGAAAAAAACAAGACCATGAGAAAAATTAATCTATATTTTATCGGTTTATTATTATTTATGTTAAAAACAAGCCCTGTTTCGGAAAATACTTATTATATATCTCCTAACGGTAAGGCTACAAATTTAGGAACCGAAAATTCTCCTTGGTCTTTGGAAAAAGCTAATCAGTCTTTGCTTCCGGGTGAAACAGCAATTCTTTTGGATGGGACATATACCGGTACACCGATCGCTCCCGACAATTCCGGTGAACAAGGTGCATATATAACTTTCAGTGCTGCTAACAAACAGAAGGCTGTTTTTCAAGACATTAACGGCATATATGATGGGGAAAGAGATTCAAACGGACCTGCTGCCGTATTTGTCGATGATAGACGGTACATTGAAATTGACGGAATTAAAGTGTTGAATGTAAAGCGGTGGATTGTAGGAATGAAGAGCAATCATATTACCGTTAAAAACAGTTACTTCGAAGGAGGTACCGGCTGGATAAATTGCCGTCTCGGTCAAATCGGTGACGGGATGATAATTCAGAATAACTACTTTCAAGGCGGAACTGATTTGGTAAGTCAAGACGGAGGTTCGGGACATTTGATCGAAAGAAATTTTTTCGGAGATGCGTCTCATACAGGACTTGTTTTATTGGGTGTAAAAAATTCGGTTATCAGAAACAATACACTAACGAATCGTCTGTGGCGGTGCATGGAAGTAGAAAGTTCCCGCTTTGAACCTTACGGACACTCTGAATATAATTTAATCGAGAATAATTATTTCGGTTATTCTCCTATTAAAATAATGCAGTATGCCGGTAACAATTCGATTTTACGAAGAAATATCTTTAGTAGAGCAAACGAAGGAATGGGGTGGGCAAATTATTTAGGCAGTGCAAAAACACCTGAAGCATGGCACGATGAGCATAACCGGTTCTATAATAATACTATTGCCGAATGCGGAACAAATGAAATTGTTCTGAAGATGATTAATGACAATAAAGCCAACGGGATTGTTCCTTCCGAAAATACTTCGTCGGAAGGTTACGGGATGACGTATTCAACTAATTTATTTAATCCGCCCGCAGAAGGTTACTCAGATGTGGCTTACGGGGATAACATTTGCGTCAATAATATTTTTTATAAGAATGCAAATAGTGTTCAAACCAAATCTTCCGAAACAATACAGGTGGCTTTTATTTGGAATGCCACACCCGAGTTCGGTAGATTTTTCAATAATAATTTGTATAGCGGAACGAAAGACGCCGATGTATTTTATTTCGATGATGCCGTTTATCAAAAACCACAAGTACCGAGAAACAGTTCAATTGATGTTTTTCAGCAGACTTATCCGGATTTGGCTGTTGGTAATTTCGAAGCCGATCCTTTGTTTATTGATTCCGAAAACGGCAATTATAGGTTGAGTGAAAACAGTCCGTGTATTGATGCAGGCATTGCTTTAACGAAAACAACTTCTTCGGGAAACGGAGCGGTGATTCCCATAGAAGATGCTCTTTATTTTATGGACGGATATGGATTGATCGCTCCTGATACAATATATGTGGACTCAATGAGAGTAACCATTGTAAATGTTGATTACAGTACAAATACCATTACGGTAGACAAAAATATTTCTTGGAATAAAGGAGATGGAGTATTCGCGGATTACAAAGGCACTGCTCCCGACGTCGGAGCATTTGAATATGACACAACACAAATTGTCGGTGTTAACATTCATGATAAACCGGTAATGAACAAATCCTTCTGTTTATTTCAAAATTATCCCAATCCGTTCAATCCAAGCACAATAATTGAGTATAAGTTGGCGATATCGGGTAATGTTGAACTAACAATTTTCGATATTCTGGGTAGAAAAATAATTGAGCTGTTCAACGGATATAAGACAGCAGGAAATTATAGAATAACATGGAATGCACATGATAATAACGGGAAACAATTATCAAGCGGGGTATACTTTTTGAGTATAAGAACGAGGAATTATCATAGAACAATAAAGATGATGTATTTAATATAATGTCTATATGGTGCAAGAATTATTTTTATAATTTGATTAGATTTTTTTTGAAGTCAGGATTTTTTGGTGTTGATAATTATTTGCTTTAAATTGATGATTATAGCATCTTTTGCTTCCGGACAGTCCAAATAGTCCGGAATGATCAAGAATCAAAGTCAATTAACTGAAGCGGCGGAAGGGTTTATTTGGAAAATGATTCCCGAAGTTTCCAGAATATTCAAACTTAATAATTATTAATACTCATTATAAAGCCGGGACTCCGGAATATCTAAAAACTCCTGTACGTGTCCCAATGTTTGGTGGTTCTGCAGATAAGTTTCACATTTACGGAATGTGGAGGAAAGATAAAAACAACATTTGGTTCTATCATAATGGGAAAAAGGTTGCATAGGACTTCCTCGAACCAAGTTATATGATTTTTGATACGGAGTGTTTACTTGGATGGGATTGCCTACGATGGAAAATCTTATTAATAGTAACAAAAAATACATTGGAAGTTGATTGAATAAGAGTATGGAGATAAGTTAATAAATAATTTATTTAGGATTTTTACATGAGGTATTCATGTCTGTAAAAGAAATAAGAACGGTCGTTTTTATAACAATTGTTTTTTTCAGTTCGTCGGTCTTTCCCAAAGTCGAATTGCCTTCCATAATAAGTGATCATATGGTAATTCAGCAGAATGCAAATGTTCCGATTTGGGGATGGGGCAAAGCAGGTGAGTTAGTAAAAGTAAAAGGGAACTGGATGGATGGAGCAGTATCGACAACAACCAGTGAAAACGGGAAATGGTTTGTTATGATTAAATCTCCTTCAGCAGGAAAAACATACGAAATAGTAATTGAAGGTGAGAACGAAATAGTAATTAAAGATGTTTTAGCTGGAGAAGTGTGGCTCGCGTCGGGTCAATCCCAAATGGCATTTGAGATGAAAAATGTAGATAGCGCAAAACAAGAAATTGCTAATTCAGATTATCCGGAGATACGGTTATTTCATGTAGAACATACTTATGCAGCTAAACCGCAGGAAGACTGCAACGGAAAATGGGTTGCATGCAGTTCCCAATCGGTAAGATTATTTTCGGCTGTGGCTTATTTCTTTGGAAGGGATTTATACAAAAAATTAAATATTCCTATAGGTTTGATAAGTGCAAGCAAAGGAGGTTCACCGATTGAATCATGGATAAGCAATAAAGCCTTAGTTGATGATCTTATGCTGTCGTCGGAATTAAATAATATGTGGAAAAAATGGGAAGAAGAATATCCGGCTTCTAAGGAAAAGTTTGATAGAGAATTAAAAGTCTGGGAAAAGAATAATAAACCCAGAAATGAAAAGCCTGAAGTACCGGTTTCAGTTGATATGATTGAAAAACCTCACCGAAGATCTAGTTATTTATATAACGCAATGATAGCTCCGATAGTTCCTTACTCGATTAAAGGAGTGATTTGGTACCAAGGAGGGAATAATATGGATCGACCTATTCAGTACAGAAAACTCTTTCCTTTGTTAATCCGGGATTGGAGAAGTGAATGGGACATCGGGAATTTTCCTTTTTATTATTGTCAGCTTACCCCTTACAATTATAAAAACGAAAGTGACTTAGAAAAAGGTACACTGCTTAGAGAATCTCAGGCAATGGCAATGAGTATTCCGAATACAGGAATGGTTGTTACCGTTGATATAGGTGATCTTAATGTTGGACATCCTACGGATAAACAGGATGTAGGAAAACGATTGGCTCTTTGGGCATTGGCTAAAACATACGGTTTCAGCAATCTTGTTTATTCGGGGCCTATGTACAAATCGATGGAAATAGAAGGCAGTAAAATAAGAATACATTTTGACTATGCCGGTTCGGGATTAATGAAAAAAGGAAGAAAATTAACGCAGTTTAAAATAGCCGGAAAGGATAGAAAATTTTATAAAGCAGATGCAGTGATTGATGGATCGACTGTCGTAGTTTATAGTGATAAAGTCCCGAAACCTGTAGCTGTTAGATTTAGCTGGAGTATAAATGTAATTCCAAAACTCTATAACAAGGAGGGCTTGCCTGCAGCTCCATTCAGAACGGACAATTGGCAAATCCTAAAAAAATGTGCTGAATGAATTTGATAAATTATTCAAATTAACCATTTATGATTAGGGTAAATTCAAAAGCCACCCACAAAATTATGTCTTTCCGAAAGTATCCCTGGATTGATTTAATTAACACACTAAAATAATTCAAATAATTAATAAGCATTTGTGCACAATAGTGTTAATTCATGGATAAGTATTCTAATCTAAGTAAAGCGGTCGACATGAATAAATCAATAATTTAATAAATAATATATAGGTAAGAACTTTATTGCAAAGCTGATTTAGGCATTATTTTATTTCTATGTGATTTATCAATTGCCGCTAAATACCTGAATCTACCACTCATTCCTTAATAATTGATTGATAGTGGGGAAAATTTTAAAATGAAATAGAATAATAGATTTTGATTAAATAATGTAAATGTAAAAATAACACAGTTTTTATTAGCGACGAGAATTAATAAAATAAAAATTGAACCGCTCATGAGAATACGTTTAAATACCGGTTTACTATTTTCTGCAATTACAACATGAATATTTTCCAATAATATAATTTCTTGTAAAATGAGTAAAAAAATTTTCCTATTAATTTTAATTCCATTTATAGTCTTGGTAATCAGTGGCTATACCGATTGGAAACGTCTCGGTCCGGGTGGAGGCGGCTTTATTGTGGATATTATATGTCACCCTAATGATCCCAATATTGTTTGGGCTGAAACCGATTTAACCGGAATATTCAAATCTACCGACGGAGGGAAAAATTTTCGCAGAATGTCCGGACCAATTGAGAGAAAGGAACGTTTATTTGAATGGATGCGAGGTCTTGGTCATGAACTGGTTTATGATCTTTCAGATCCGAATATAATGTACTGGGCAATGGACGGAGGTATATATACCGTTCCGGGATTGTACAAATCTACCGATGGAGGTGAAACTTGGTTTAAAATTCCCGGTTCACCAGATTTGGCGCCGGCTTCAATTGTCGTAGATTATAACGGTGTAATTTACGGAGTCAAACATAAGAAGATGTATATTTCCACCGATAAGGGAAAATCATGGATACAGAAACCAGATGTCCCGACTTATTATTCGGGTGACGACTATTCATGGAGAAGACATCACCGGATTATTGTCTATACTACCAGAGACAACAAAATAATAATCGGTGATAGAAGAGATGGTACAGGTCTATATTATACTTCGGATAAAGGAAATACTTGGCACCAGGTTTTAAAAGGCACTCAAATTATGGATGTTGCATGTTCTCCTATAACTCCTGGTCTCATAATGGCGCTGGAGCAGGACGGAAGGATATTTCATTCAGATGACGGGTGTAAAAGTTTTAAACTGGTTAGTACTATTAAAAGTTCATATTTTCAATGGGATAAGAGACCTATTTTTTTCGGGGGAATTGCAATTAATAATGATAATTATGTAATGGCTGTCGGAAGATATGAAATGGGAATAAGCAAGGACGCTGGTTTACACTTTACAGTTTATAAAGAGAATCAGGTTACATGGAATCCGGGAGATTTCATTTTTCCAAATAGGCAAACGAATATGGGTCTCTTTAAGTGTAATAGATTGGCAGCGTCTCCGGCTTCCAATCGTTGGTATTCTTCCGGAGGGGAAGTTATTAAAAGAAGCGACGATAACGGTAAATCATGGCGAGGTCTTTGTAACGGAATTGATATTTTGTGCGTATATACACCGCCGGTAATAGACGAAACAAATCCTAACATAATACATATTGGTGCCGGGGATAATGGTCATTATTATTCTACCGACGGCGGAAAAACCTGGCATTCAACCGAAACGGAAATGAAAACTGTTGTTGGTCTGGCACAGGATCCGAACAATCCGAATATTTATTATAAGATGTACAGACATCCTCCAGATAAAGCTTTAATTTATAAATCATTTGATAGAGGAATGACTTGGAAAGAAATGAGCGCCATACCGGCGAACTTTGATTATTCAGTGAAGGACTCTACGTTTTTAAATAAATTCTTAGGTGCAATGAGTGTTGATCCCGCTAATTCCAAACGTATTTATGCATGCGCCAGAGCTACCGACGGATTATATAAATCGGAAGACGGCGGAAAAAGTTTTAAGAGAGTGCTGAGATTGGATCACCCCTGGCAGTTGGAAGTAACCAAACAGGGAACAGTTTTTATATGCAGTTGGGATTCAAAAGGATTATTCCGAAGTACCGATCACGGAAAAAGCTTCGAAGAAATTCATAAAGGATGGGTAAATGATTTTGCGGTTCATCCAAAAAATGAAAATATAATTTACATGAATGTCGGTTCATTATATAACGCTTGGGCGTCAGCACGAGTTTTACCTTCTTATGAAAAACACAGGTATCACGGAAAACCCGGAAAGGGTAAACTTTATAAAACGGTAGACGGCGGTAATCACTGGAAACTTTTAGGCAGCTTTGACGGCTTTGCAATTTATATTGCTCCTAATTTTCCCAATGTTATGCTAATGTCGACACGAGAAGGCGGAAAAGGAATTGTAAGAAGTACTGATGCGGGTCTAACATGGAAATCGATTCAAAATTCACACGCCAATTATCATCCTACAGGATTTGTTTATGGAGGAATTCCCGGACGCGTTTATACATGGAATCATAATCTTGAAAGAATAGATAACATTCAAATTGATGAATTTCACGATAATAATAAAAATTCGATTTACAAAAATGAGTAATTGTAAAGCTAATTTATTAAATAAATAGTGAAACATTGCATTGAAATTATAATGAACAATATTAGAAGCTTGATTTTAAAGTCTAACACATTAAGAGAGTACTTCTCCTATCTTTACCCAGCCAAAAATAAATATTTGTTTTTCACCGGATGCACATATGATAGCTAATTATGGATGACTGTTTAATTTATTGTCTATTCCGGACACGGGATATGAATCAATGGAAATAAAAGGCAATATAAAAATAAGAATATATTTTTAGTATGTCGGTTCAGGGTTGATGAAAAAAGGTAATATTAAACTGTTGAATAATTCTAATGATTTTAAACAAAAATTTGCTTGCGATATACCACCTATTTCTCAATGGTACCGTTCGTTCCCTTGCAACTTTTTTTTAGAAATTTATTTATTATGTTATTCATAAATAAAACATATAGAAAAATTATTATGCTACAAAAGGTTACTTTTATTTGTTTCATCCTATTTTTTATAGTTTTAAATGAATCAAATCTCTTTGCAGCAGGAGGTGGAAAAATAATAGGGCATGTATCCGATAAGGTCACTGGTGAATCTTTGGTCGGAGCAAATGTCATTTTATTGGGAACAGCTTTCGGCTCAGCAACCAATATTAATGGGAATTTTAGAATTGTTAAAATTCCAAGTGGAAATTATACATTGAAGGTTACCTATATAGGGTATCAGGAACAATCTGAAGAAGTTGTAATCAAAAATAACGAAACACATGAACTTAATTATGAGTTAAATTATAGTACACTGGAAGGTAAAACTGTAACAGTAACCGCACAGGCCGAAGGTCAAATTGCTGCCATAAACCAGCAGTTAAGTTCTGATATAATTAGTAATGTCGTATCATCAGAAAAAATTTTAGCGCTACCGGATGCAAATGCCGCCGAAGCTGTAGGGAGGTTGCCGGGTATATCCATATTAAGAAGCGGTGGCGAAGGTAGTCAAGTTGTTATTCGCGGATTATCCCCGGCTTTTAATCTTATCACAATAAATGGTACACGGGTTTCTGCAACCGACTTAGATAACAAGGGAGTGGACATAAGCATGGTTTCCCCCGAAATGTTAAGCGGTATTGAAGTTAAAAAATCTTTAACTGCAGATATGGATGCCGAATCAATCGGCGGAACCGTTGATTTCAAATTACGTGGCGCACCCAAAGGTTTTAATCTTAAGACGCGAATGACAGGGACTTACAATGATCTTCGTAACGATGTTAGTAACTATAAAGGCTTTTTGATGTTAAGCAATCGTTTTTGGAATGATAAGTTTGGGATAATGGTTTCCGGGAGTGCAGAACGAATTCAGCGCGGAGCTGACCAGTATAATGCAGATTACGAAACTACGCGAGAAAAGAGACCCGGAGAGCAATTTGCTCCCATACAAGTTCAAAATGTAAATCTAAATTATACTATCGATATCCGTAAAAGAAAAGATTTTAGCGTGATTATGGATTATGAGTTGTCCAACGGAAAGATCATGTTAAACAGCGTAATTAGCAGGTTGGATCGTGATGCCAACAATTACGGAAATTTTTTCAATTTATTTGATGCAGGACATTCACGAACTTATGAACAGAGAATATTACAAACAAGCATATTTACAAATTCTTTGAGCGGTGAACATCACTTGGATGTAGGGGATATCGATTGGGGTTTATCCAGCAGTAGATCCTTTACCCGGATTCCTTTCGACAATTCGTTTACTTTTATCGAAAAAGGCGGATTTGATAAAACACTTCTACCTCAGTCTTTTGGTCCTCACGATCTTGTTAACTCAGCATTTAACAATTTACAGAATACTTATTTGTATAACGGCGGTTTTAGCCAGCAAAGTTCAATTGAAGAGGAATTGAGCGGGAAATTAAACATAAATATTCCTTATACTATTTCGGATCAAATAAGTGGCTATGTAAAATTTGGAGGAACTTATAGAAGAACCTCAAGAAATCGAAGCAGTTCTGACAGATTTGGAGGTCTTAAATTTGTTAATAATCAAAGTGTTGTAAGAGTCTATAGTGGCGGTTCAGATTCTAATTTTGTTTGGGCTGCAAACGGATTCCCGTCAATATTAAATTATTTAAATGATAATTTTAACACTGGTGATTTTCTGAACGGTAAATATAACTTTGGACCGGGACTTTCCGCTGATAAGCTGAACCAATTGTTAAATGCTTATGCACTGGATTCCCTATACTACCAAAATCCCCTTTCATTTTTAGATGACTATGGAATTGTGCAGGGAGTTTCTGCCGGATATATAATGACACAAATTAATTTTGGCAGATACGTGATGTTTTTACCCGGTGTAAGATATGAATACACTGATGCTAATACAAACGGTAGAGTTGGTAATGTTGGAAGTCCTGACAATGAACAATCCTTATTAAACCAGGTTGTTAAAGATTCTACTGCTATTAACAAATACGGCAATTGGTTTCCGATGATAAATTTGAGAATTCGTCCGCTGACTTGGTTCGATATAAGACTGGGTTATACGAAATCGCTTTCTCGTCCTAGATGGAATTGGATGATACCCAAAAAGAAAGTAAATGGAACTCAATATACTGTTACTATCGGTAGGCCTGATCTGAAACCGCAGATTTCAACAAATTATGATTTGTATCTATCCTTTTACGGAAATGCAATCGGGCTGTTCACTGCAGGTGCATTTTATAAAGAAATAGAGAACCTCATATTCAATAGGGTAGGGCACAAAATATTGAATCCTGAGGTAGAAGGTTTCGAAAAAAATTTAGGAGGATTTACTTTAAATAGGCCTGAAAACAGTCCATATTTAACAAAGTTTAAAGGCTTTGAAATTGAATGGCAGGCTAATAATTTTCATTGGCTACCTTCGCCGTTTGATGGTATAGTTCTAAGTATCAATTATACACATATTTGGTCGGAGACCCAATACCCGAGATCTTTTGTCCAGCAAGAAAAACTAAATGTTTTCCCGTATATAAAAACAGTTGTAATAGACACATTTCGTGTTGGTAATATGTTAAATCAACCTGACGATATTTTGAACTTTTCGATCGGATATGATCAAGGACAATTTTCAGGTAGATATAGTGTCCTCTTTCAAGGAAAAACACTTCGCAGTGTTGGTGAACGTCCTGAATCAGACGGATTTACTGCGGATTTAGTAAGAATGGATTTGTCTATTAAATATAACATAAGCCATCAATTGGCGGTTTTCTTTAGCTGTAATAATATATCTAACGAACCCGATGTGAATTATCAGCAAACCGCTGAAAACACAGTGGCGGAATACTATTATGGGTGGACTATGAATTTCGGTATCGGATTTACACTTTGAATAATAGCGAATATATAAAATTAATTTTTGTATAGCTTAATTCACTTAAATAAGTTACTGTAAACTATTTTATTTATTAAAGGAGGTCAATATGACAGGTAATTCTTTTACAAAATTTCTTTTAATTGCAATTGCATTATTTTTTATGGTTTCTCTGGCCGCATACGCGCAACAGGATACATTAGATGTTGCACCCGGATATGAAACTTTGAATATTGCTGTTGAAGGTGATACAACCGCAACAGGTGATTATTTGAATCCAAATCGGGTATATCGCTTACAGCGAGGTGAAGTTTATTTACTTAACGGCAGTATTTATGGTGTAAAAGGCGGACCGGTGCGAATTGTAGCTGCTAAAGGAGACGGACCAAGACCTATAATTATTTCAGCAGCTGATGAATCCGGAACAGCAGTAAGGGCATTTGCACTCGACGGAGACGGTTATTTTGAAGATCTTTATATAAGCGGAATTAATAACCTTGGATTTAAATTCAAGAAAGATATGTTCCGTCTTTTTGGTGATAATGCTAAAGTTGTAATTGATAATTGTTTCTGTGAAAATGAAGCCCAGGCTTTTATCCGTTGTTCTGCACCAGGCCAGAATATTCGGGTGACAAATTCTATTATGAGAAATTCTTTTACACTTGCAGATCCTTACGAAGGCTTCATTATGTATTGTGATTCCCAAGTTGATTCTCTCTATTTCCAAAATAATACATTTTATAGAGCTACATATACCGGTTTTGATGATCGTAATAATATTATTTTATATGCTTTCTTCGATCATAATACAATGTATGAACTAGGTGCAAGCAGCCACGACGCCATCGGAGTTAATTTCGATAGAGCTGTTGATCTGACTATTACAAATAACTTAATCTATGATTTTGGATTCTCGGGAGCTTACATTCCGGCAGATACAAATCACTCAAACAGACAAATTATTTCATTGAGTGAATTAAACGCCCCTGACGTATCATCCGACTCTGATCGTCATATAACAATTTCAAACAATGTTTATGGTTGGTCTCAGCCGGTTATTGATTGGATCGATACTAAAGAAGATTTAGAACTTTATAATTTTATGAATGGCGAAACACAAGCACTTATTGATTCAAATGGTTGGGTAGCTGAAAATAATATGGAAGAGCAATTGACCTTTGAGAATGCCCCGGATCCTGCAGTAGCTGTTAATTTTGTTGATTACAGATATACTTCAAATAATTCGAATGAAAATAACCCTGATATTGCTGCACAAATGCTTCCTCAAACTGATGATCCAACTACCTGGGGAACGGCATCACCAAGAGAATATAGCTTTAATTATGGTGCAACTGCTCAGGCATATACTTATGCCGAAAGAGGATTCCCTGTTGGTGACCTAAACTGGTATCCCGACCTGATGCCTTTGTGGGAAAGCGGTGGTACAGTTGGTGTTAAAAGGATAGATAATCAAGTTCCAACTTCTTTTTCATTGAGTCAGAATTATCCTAATCCGTTTAACCCGACAACTACAATTAATTATATGCTGCCTAAATCCGGTATTGTTACATTAAAAGTGTTTAATGCTTTAGGAGAAGAAATTTCAACATTGGTAAACAACGAACAAGCAGCAGGCTCTTATAAAGTGACTTTTGATGCATCAAGACTTGCAAGCGGTGTTTATTTCTATAGATTGGAAACCGGCAATTTTATTTTGACTAAGAAGATGATATTAATGAAATAAAAAGGTGTCAATAAGAATATCTTTGTGCGATTTATAAAAAATAATTCTTGGGGCGATGGTTTTTTATCCCGTACTTTATCTAGAATTAAATCATCGCTCCTTAATAAGTTTAATAAATCGTAAATTAAATCGAAGATAGTGAAATAACCAGAAGAGGAATCTAAAAATGAGGAGTACTGTAGCTGTTGTATTACTTTTTATGTTAGTTACTGTAGTTACCTATGGTCAGGATGAAAATAATACAAGCGTACTAGTTTACGGAACACTTTCCCTTCCAACAGGAAATTTTAGCGAAAATATCGGTGCATTTACCGGCAAGACACGTAGAGCCGGTTATAGTATAGGCGATGAAGTAGGACTTGCAGAAATAGGTTTTGGTTTGGGAGCTGAACTAGGTATAAAAACCGGAATTTCCGGACTAAGCTGGATCTTTGGTGTAAGTGCTTTATCAAATGGTGTAAACTCAAATACGGTACAGACCAAATTTCAAACTGATGCAAGTGATACAATTGCAGTCAGTTCCAAATTCGGAAGGTGGACGAATATCCCAATAATGTCTGGGTTGAGATATGATTTTAATTTATCGTATAATATAGGTATTTACGGAATAGTGATGGGAGGAATTAATTTTTCCTGGCGTCCGTACAAAAGTGTAACCGAAAATTTTCTTACTGTGGATACGGTAGGTACAGTACTGGCAGACGATAGTAAATTTGATATGGCGACAGATTTTGGATTTGAAGCCGGCTTGGGTTTAGTCGTTGCGAATAAATATAACATTGGTATTCGATATTTAAATCTAAATACACCACGTTTTGACGGGACGCAGAATCTGTCCATTATAGCATTCCCGGAAATAGTTACTCCGGAAAACAAAATTCTAGGTGAGAGTAGATCGGTTTCAATGTTTGTTATTATTTTGGGTATTGAAATTTAGCAATAGGTATTCCTGTGAAAAATTTGATCTATTTCTCAGTAGCGGTTTTTTTTGTTTTATCCGGTTGTTTGGAAACAAATAATAGTTCTTACAAAATTGTTTTCCTTTCGAACAGAGAAGCGCCAAGTCGTCATTTCGATATTTTTGAAATGAATGCCGACGGGAAAAAACAAATTAATCTAACTCCTAATTCAAGTGCAATTACTAGTCTTGCAAATCCCAAATTATCGCCGGACGGGAAAAAAATATTATTCCTTTCAATCGATGGTGTGAAAAAATTGCAGATTTTTAAAATTGACGAACATTCAATTTCAAATGTAACAGATTCTGTCCCCTTCGATCCTCAAATGTCTTTTTCACCACAAGGTAACAAAGTTATCTTTATAAGGGGAAACAATGGGCACAGAAAAGTTTTTATTGTGAATTCAAATGGTTCAGATGAGAAATGTTTATCAAACCCTGATTTTGATGAATTTGATCCCTCTTTTTCATTTGACGGGAAGAAAATAATATTTGTTTCCAAGCGAGATGAATCTAGTTATTTGTACACAGTAACCACGGACGGAACCGAGAGGAAAGAATTGATGCAGCGCATCGGGAGTATTCGTTATCCTGTTTATTCACCTAACGGGGATAAAATATCTTTCTGCGCGTACAATGATGCCGAATCATATATCTATCTGGTTGACAGTGACGGAACAAATTTAAAAATGCTGGTAAATGATAAAGTGGCGGTAGCAAAAAACATATTTACACCTGATGGATCACAAATTATATTTTTATCCAGGCAAAGGGGTAATAGATTCACCGATATATGTATTGTGGATGTAAATGGAAAAAATTTTAAAAATCTGACAGATGGATTAAATTATTTTAATAGAAACCCGCAGATCACAACCGACGGTAAGTCGATCATTTTTGAATCTGTTCAATTTAACAAAAGTGATATATACCGCGTAAATATTTCAGATACAAGTAAAATGAACTTGAGTAATAATCCGAAGTGGGATCAAAGTCCTAGTTTATAAAATATTCATGCGACTTTTAGGTCAGCCGTTGCCGTTAATTTTTAATACAAATAATGAATAAAAGGAATTATGTAAATGAAGAACGAAAAAAAACAGTCTACTACGGAGAGAATTATAGTAATTAGGAATGCTTTTAATATTAGTATCGTGAGTTTTGTTATTATACTGTTTATTACCGGTTACACATTTTCACAAAGTAAATGGACGGACATAGGTCCGGGAAACGGTGTTACTTACGGTGTTTACTGCCATCCCACCGATCCCAATATTATATATTTAATGGTGGATACGGGACATCTTTACAGGACTATGGATAGGGGAGATAATTGGATAAGGATTTCTCAAAGTGTTGCAACTGCTACAATGCCTCAGCGGCAATACCGCGGAGGCGAGCATGCTGTTGCAGTAGATCCTCGTCCAGGTCATGGAAACGTAGTTTATTTTTCACCTGGGCAAAAAACCAATGCTGGATTATGGAGATCTACCGATTATGGAACTACATGGACCAAAACAAACGGAGACAATAATTTAGGAGCTTCGGCTGTTGCGGTCGATCATAACGCTGTTGTTTATTGTATATCTGGCGATTTAAGAATTTATAGTTCTCCGGATAGTGGAAATACATGGACAAGCTATCCCTACCCATTTCAAATAACTAACGAATGGTATGATGCCCAAAATATGAAATGTGATATAGATATCACTACGAATAATGATATTTGGGTGGATACACGTTTAAATGGTGACGGAATATTTTATACAAAAGACGGCGGTCAGACATGGAGTCAAAAACTTCAGGGAACATGGATTGTTGATTTAACATGTTCTCCTGTTGATTCCAATTTAATTTTAGCATTGGAACAAGACGGACGTATATTCAGATCAGATGACGGGGGAGAGAATTTTTCTCAAACAGGTTCTGTTCAACAAAATAATTATTGGTCGTTCAACACTTGGCCACCGCATAGAGGCGGTATCACTATTAATAGTGCAGGTATTGTGATTGCTATAGGTAGGTACAGTATGGCTCGCAGCACGGACGGAGGACAAACATTTACGGAAACACCCGAAAGTAGTCTGAATTATTCTGCACCGACATGGCCGTTTGTTGATCGGCATAATACGGATCAAGCACTAAAATGCTGTGACTTATCTTCTTCACCGGTCGACCCGGGTTTATTTGTATATGGTGATGGTGCGATGGTGAAAGAAAGTGTTGATTCCGGACTAACATGGGTCGGCGGAAAGAATAAAGGCGTTAACGGTTTGTGGGAGTATGGTAATCCTTATTTTGATGCTGACGATCCAAATGTATTTCATGTTGCTATGGTTGACAACGGACATTTTTATACAACAGACCTTGGACAAACATGGCATACAAGTGAAACCGACCGTATTTCCTGTCAAGGCGTTACACAAGATCCCAATAATCACAATGTATATTATAAAATAACTAAAACAAACGGCGGCACTACTTTAGGAGTCTATAAATCTACTGATAGAGGACATCATTTTACTCAATTGACCAGTGTATCAATGAATGACGACACATATGGAGGAAGGATATTTGTTGATCCGACGGATTCCAACATAATTTATATCACAATTCGCGGCGGTAAAGGTGTTTATAAGTCTACCGACGGGGGTAATTCTTTTACTGTTGTTTATCCGATACAAAACATTCATCAATCTGCCATTACAAAAAGCGGAAATGTTTTCTTCCATCTTTGGAACGGAAGCGGCGGGCTTTATCGATATTTGAAAAGTGCAGATCAGTGGAAGAATATTACTTTCGGTTATTCTGTGATGGGCTTTGCCGTCGATCCTAATGATGAAAACGTTATCTTCTTCAATAATAATAACGGTTATCTTTATAAAACTACTAACGGTTTATCGGACTCACCTACCTGGACAAAATTGGATTATTATAATGGACAGCAATTGTATATTGATCCGTATGTTCCGAGGTATATGCTTATGATGACCGGAACGGCAGGTCTCGGTATGATTATTAGTCGTGATGGCGGAAACAGTTGGGAGCAATTTAATGATAATCTCGGTACATCTTTTGTGTGGGGATTTGTTCCTGGCGGACCGGCAGCCAAAGGTAGGGTTTATGCTTTTGACGCAACGGCTTATTATGCAACTATTTACGATTCGACTGTAGTTTCGGTAAATGAAGAAACAAATAATTCCGTACCCCAAACTTTTTATTTAGGCAATTCCTATCCGAATCCTTTTAACCTAAGTACGTATATCCCGTTCACGGTAGGCTCAAAGAGCGGGAATGTGAGACTCGTAATATATAATTTACTCGGACAAAAAATAAGAACGTTGGTCAACGGAAATATGTCATCCGGACAACACGAAATTGTTTGGAATGGAAAAAACGATTCGGGAGAAATAGTTAACAGCGGCATTTACTTGGTTAGATTAAGCTCTGCTAATAGAACTCTTTTGGGTAAAATTGTTTTATTGAAATGAATATCATTCTAATAAACGGTTCTTATACTTGTCGAAAAGAATGCATTACTTATAATATTAGTTTCCGATGAATATAAAAAAAATCCATGAAAAGATATTGCAGGTATCGGAACAACATATTTAAGGGGATATTAAAATGTCCTATGAAAAAAAAACATTTGTTCTAAATAATTTTAGAGCTGCCTCAAAATTATTGCAATTGATTATATTGAGCATATTGTTGGGAATCTCTTTAACCGGCTCATCGTATGCGCAAAAGGGATGGACAGATATTGGTCCCGGAGCATTGGTAACAATGGGTGTTTATTGTCATCCGACTGATCCGAACATAATTTATTTAATGATAGATACCGGGCATCTTTACCGAAGTATGGATAAAGGAAATACCTGGAAACGGATTTCACAAAAAGTAGCTACAGCAACTATGCCTCCTCAGCAATATCGCGGCGGAGAACATGCCGTCGCTGTCGATCCTCGATCTAATCATGGAAATATTATTTACTTCTCTCCCGGTCAAAAAAAAGGTGCCGGACTTTTCAGATCTCCCGATTACGGAGACACGTGGACAAAAACCAAGGGTAACGATGATTTGGGTGCTGCAATTGTTGCTGTTGATCATAACGGAGTTGTTTATTGCGTCTCTAGCGATTTAAAAATTTACAGTTCTCCGGACGGCGGCAATTCATGGTCGAGCTATTCTTATCCTTTTAAAATCAACGATAAATGGCACGCTTTTGCTAATTATAAATGCGATATCGAAATCACTACAAATAATGTTATTTGGATTGCTAATCGTTTAAAAGACGATGGTGTATTTTACTCCGAAGACTGCGGAAAAAGTTGGAATCAAAAACTAAAAGGAAAATGGATTGTAGATTTAACATGCACTTTGGTCGATCCTAATCTGATTCTTGCGCTGGGGCAGGACGGGAAAATTTACAGATTGGCAGACGGAGGTAGAAATTTTATTCAAACTGGTGCCGTTCAACAAAATAATTATTGGTCATACGATACCTGGCCTCCGCATAGAGGAGGAATTACCATTAATAGTAAGGGAATTGTAATCGCAGTCGGCAGATACAGTATGGCCCGCAGTACGGACGGTGGAAAAACATTTACCGAAACGCTTGAAAAATATTTGAAATATTCGGTTGCTCCGTCGTGGCCTTTTACTGATCGTAGAACAACCGCTTCGGCGCTCAAATGCTGCGACATAACCTCTTCTCCGGTTGATTCCAATTTGTTTATTTACGGCGACGGTACGATGTTGAAGGAAAGTAACGATGCAGGTTTAACCTGGGTAGGAGGAATGAATAAAGGCGTGAACGGATTATGGATGAACGGTAATCCGTATTTTGACGCCGATAATCGGAATGTATTTCATTGTGCCTTGGTTGATTTTGGAGAAGCATATACAACCGATATAGGCAAAACCTGGCACACGAGTGAAACCGGTCGTATTTCTTGTCAGGCTGTTACGGAAGACCCCAACAATCATAATATATATTATAAAATAACCGCCACTAACGAGGGCACGTTTTTATTTATTTCTAAATCGATAGATAGAGGTCATACATATAAAGAACTTACGAGTGTTGCTTTGGCGCATGCTGATTACGACGGAAGAGTTTTCGTAGACCCGACCAATTCAAACACGGTTTATGTAACCATTCGCGGCGGAAAAGGTGTTTACAAATCTACCGACGGGGGACATCATTTTAAGGTTGTTTACCCGATTCACAGAATTCATCAATCTATAGTTACAAAAAACGGTGATGTCTATTTTCATTTGTGGGACGGTGCGGGAGGTTTATATCGATATTTAAAAAATAAAAACGAATGGTCTAACATTGCGCCGGAACATTCGGTAATCGGTTTTGCTGTTCATCCCAATGATGAAAATTTAATATTTATTAATGATACAGACGGTTACCTTTATAAAACTGCAAACGGATTATCGAGTTCTCCAACTTGGAAAAAATTAGATTATCATAACGGTCAACAACTTTACATCGATCCGTATGTCCCCCGTTATATGCTTATGATGACGGGTACGAAGAATGTTGGAATGATAATCAGTAAAGACGGCGGAAAACATTGGAATCCTTTCAACAATAATCTCGGTACATCATTTGTCTGGGGATTTATTCCGGGCGGACCCGCAGCGAAAGGAAGAGTTTATTGTTATGATGCTACTGCATACTATGCAACTATTTATGACTCGAAGGAAGATTCTTTGAAAAATGAAAAATAATAAATGAATTTCTTAGTCATGTTAATTGGTAGGAGAAAAATTGTATGTTGAAAAAATATTTAAGGTCGATTCCTTTATGGATTATATTTGCTGTAGTAGGAATTATTTCATCAGGAATATTTGTGAAGTGTTCGCAATCCGGGGGAACGACCGTTATCGGGAAAAAAGCATTAATCAAGCTCGACTCCCGGATGAAATTTTCGTCTTACGTAAATAACTCGCCCGGAGACGGAATTGATGCTGAAGTCAATCCACCGCGCTTCAGATGGTTTTATTTATTGAATCCGGATAAAGTACATTTCCCAATCGATCCGTATATGTACAGATTCCAAATATCGGGAAGCAGAGATTTTAGTAAATCGATTGTAAACGTAAAGACATATATGAATGTCTATAATGAATTGGCGCCGCTGCCGGAAGGAAAAACATATTACTGGCGGGTAGGTTATATTCCTAAAGGAAACACTGAACCGACGGAATGGACAAAGACATTTAGTTTCAACATACCCGAAGGCACACCGAAGTGGGACAGATCGGTATTGAAAAATCCCGATTTCGGAGGACACCCGAGATTATTGTTTAAAAAAGATCAACTTCCGGAATTAAGAAAAATAGTAGTCGATGAACCAGTCTATAAAAGCATGGTAAAAGCAGCCGACAATATGACTCACAACAAATGGTGGAATAACTGGCCTAAAGTTGCGAGTAAGGTTCCGGAATTTATGATGTACAGGTGGAGTACAACCGGTAGGAAACAGAATAAATTATTGTGGAACTTGACGCGTCAATTAACACAAACTGCTTTTGTGTATCTAATTACACAAAATGAGAAATACAAAAATATTTTAGAGATTTGGACAACAATTGCGGCATATCCGAAAGGGGGACCCGCAAGCCCGGAGGGGATGGGACATGGTTATGCACAAAGTGAAGACAACACGAGTATTACGGAATACCTTGCCTGTGTTTACGATTGGTTTTATGATAAATTAACTCCCGGGCAGAGAAAGATATTTGAGAACTCGTTGGAGTGGCGTTTGGAAGCATGGATGTATGAGTACAGATGGGGCGGATCGTTTTACACAAACGGAATTGAAAATCCAAAACTAAGCAGTTCGAGTATTTTTATTGCCGGGCACGAACATTCCTGGGAAGGTTCAATGGCTACATTTCCTGCATCAATTGCAATGTATGAAAAGAGTGAACTCGCACAAAGGTATTTTCATTGGATGGCAAATTATTTGATTAGCGTAGGCGAATTAAATGCCGAGAACGGAGGTTATGACGACGGTGCAGCTTACGGACAATCACATATGAAATGGCTCGTTTATCAGCTTATGTATTTAAAAGGCGCATTACCTTCTCTTAATCTAGGTGAGAATCCTCTCTATACTCAATTCGCCGATTTTTTTATTGGGCTTGTACCTGTAGGTATGGAATACTCACACTTTGGGCGTGTTTCTCAACACGGTGCAGGTATGATGCATCGTATTGAAATTTTTAATCTTCTTGCTTATTTAACCGGCAGAGGCGATTTACTTTACAATTGGGGTAACACAGGAATGAAACCGGATTATAAATGGCGTCAATGGATTCATGCTGCTGCACCACTCCAATTTGAAGGGGAATTAAATTCTGTCCCTTCAGCGAAAACAAGATATGTTTTCCCGGCTACCGGTTTTGTAATGGTTCATGAATATTCTCCCAGTGAAAAGAAAGCATTTAAAGACGGCGTTGGTGTGATGTTTTGTTCGCGTCCTAATCGAGGTGACGGGTATAATGACGAAAACACATTTCAAATGTATGCTTACGGTCAGTATTTAAATTACGGCGGTCATTCGGGGAATGAGAATCCGTTCGGATTTCAAACTATCTCACACAACACAATAATGGTTGACGGTATTGGACAGACTACAACTGAACAATCCCGTAAACAGGGTTATAGAGCTGTATTAATGGCATATGAAAACGGAGATAACTTTACTTACTGGATGGGAGATGCTACGGACGTATACCCGCGTCATGATGAAATTGTAACGGACAAGATAAGCGGTAACAACGGTGGTTGGTCCGCAAAAACACAGATCAATTACGACAGCAGTTTGTTCGGTCCAAAAGGTGCGCCGAAGCTTGAGCGATTCCGCAGACATATGCTGTTCATGAGAAATAAATATTTAATTATTTATGATGACCTGAAAACCGATCCAACCCGCCCTTCTCAATTTTCATGGCGTTACCGTGTTCTTAATGAAGGTAACCCGAATTACGATGCCTCCAATGGTTTGCTGAGTTATAAACTGGGAGATGTAAAAGTATTCTTAAAACAAGTAGCTTACGCAGATTCGTTGGATTATCTGGATTTGAAAGACAAAGATCAATTTAAGAATCCAATAACGGGGATGGATTATCTTAAGAACAAGTGGGTAGCACTCGATATGAAAGAACCAAGATATAATAAAAATATATGTAAGGATAATTATTGGTTTACAACAAAAAATCCCGAAAGTAATTTTCATTTTCTAGTAGTAATCTACCCGGTAAAACCCGGTACTGAAGATCCGGTAATAACGAGGATGGACGATAATACAGTAAAAGTAGAAAAAGATGGAGAAACAGATATAGTAAGTTTTGATATAAATACAAAGATCCCAACGACGATTAAGGTAGATCTGAACGAACTCAGAGCCCCGATCAAGTTCGGGGATTAAGTCTAAATATGATCCGCTAAAAAATTAATATTTACTAAAATAATTCTTTAGTAATTTCAAAAGATTAATGATATACACAAGCTTTGTATAATAAATAAACTTGTGACTTATCAGTATAAATTTCAGAAATATTCTACTAATTTCAATATTACTTTAATTGTAATTTATTGAATACCTTTGATTACTTTCTGTAACCACTTATTCCTTATTATTTGATACATGTCGGATATCGAGATAAATTCTTAAATAAAATACTCGGTATATGAGAAGTCTAGTAAATTGAGACGACATGAATTCAAAACCAAAGATTGTGATTCGTACTAGTTCTATAAAATTTTTTGTACTTCTAATTTTTACCACAACAGCTTAGTTGGGAAAACAAATTTCCAAGGTGACACTATATGAGCTTTAAAAAACACACGCGGAATATATTTGTAAAAAATTACATTCTATCAATATTCTTATTGTTGTTTTTTGTCGGTATGATTTGGGGCTCTACGGGTGAAAAAGAAAAAACTATAAATACAAGACGGCAAGTTGAAAATTCTATTGGAAAAAGAGAATTCAACGGGGAGTATTCCGGCGAATATTTGAATTATATTGCATATCCTATTGGAGGAATCGGCGCAGGAATGATTTGTATTGAAGGTACCGGCGCTGTTTCTCATGTCTCGGTTCGGAATCATCCGGATATGTTTAATGAACCATTAATGTACGCCGCATTATGTGTTAAAGGTAAAGGAAAAAATATTGCGAAAGTACTTGAAGGACAAGTCCCAGGATGGAAACGATTTGGCGATAGACTTCATGCCGGCAGGGGATTTTTTAAATCGAATTACGGTTATCCACGGTTCGAATCAAATACATTTCTAGATCGCTTTCCGTTTGCTAAAATAAAATTAGAAGATAAAGAAATTCCATTCGATGTTACTGTTACCGGCTGGAGTCCATTTATCCCGGGAGATGAAGATAATTCAAGTCTACCCGTCGGGGCCTTCGAATATCACTTTGTTAATTCATCCAACGAAATCCGTGAAGCAGTTTTTTCGTTTAACTCTGAAAATTTTATGCGTATGAGTGATGAGAACAATAATATTTTCAAAGGAGCGTCGGTTAAAGAATTTCCAAACGGATTTTTATTATGGCAGGAAGGAAGTGAAAAAAATAAGGTGAAAGAAGGCGGTTTTGTTTTTTTCGCTGATGAAGAAAAAAATGTTAAAGTAGACTATACATGGTTTAGAAGTATCGAGGGCGATTATAAGGCAATTACCTGGAATAACATAAGAGACGGTAATTTAGTTGAAAATTCTCCTGTGGCTGAAAATTCTCCAGGCGCATCTCTCTTTGTGCCATTCACTCTTAAACCGGGTGAATCGAAAACTATCCGGTTAAAATTCTGCTGGTATGTACCTAATACGGATTTAAGAAAAGGCGATGAAATTAACACCGAGAATATTTTCAAAGATAAACTTGAAACTTATAAACCATGGTACTCAGGTAAATTCAAAGATATTTACACACTCGCTGATTACTGGAAACTTCACTATAATGATTTGCGCGAAAGAACAGAACGATTTACGAATGCGTTTTACTCATCAACTTTACCCAGCGAAGTACTTGAGGCTGTTGGGGCGAATTTGTCTATACTCAAGTCGCCTACCGTGTTGCGTCAAACCGACGGACGATTGTGGGGATGGGAAGGCTGCGATGATGATCACGGAATAGGACCCGGTTCATGTTCTCATGTTTGGAATTATGCGCAGTCAATTCCTCATTTATTCCCAAAGCTTGAAAGATCTTTAAGACAGACAGAATTTAATGAAAGTCTTGCCGCGGACGGCTTTCTTCAATTCCGGGCTAGCCTGCCTATTCGCCAAGTTGCTAACGGGGAATATCCTGCCGCGGACGGACAATTGGGTACCATAATAAAAGCTTATAGAGAGTGGAGAATATCGGGCAATACGAAATGGTTGAGGGATCTTTGGCCGCAAATTAAAAAAAGTATGAATTATTGTATTAATAAATGGGACCCTAAACACAAAGGATTAATTGAAGAAGGACATCACAATACATACGATATTGAATTTTGGGGACCGGAACCTTTGGGAGAAAATTTTTATCTGGGAGCCTTAGAATCCATGATAAAAATGGCTAAGGAATTTAACGATGATACTACATTTTATGAACATCTATTAAGTAAAGGAAAAGCTTATTTGGAATCCGAGTTGTTTAACGGAGAATATTTTTTTCAAAAAGTTAAATGGAAGGATTTAGTAGCCAATAATCCAATTGAATTGGCAAAAGGTAAGTGGAATGTTGATTATGATTATCCCGAATCTAAGGAATTGTTTAAAAAGAAGGACCCAAATACCAGTATGGAAAAGGATGTCTTTCCGATGGTGTCTTAGGTCTTTGGTTAACAAAAGTTTCAGGTATCGATGAACCAATCGTTGATCCCGATAAAGTAAAAAGTCATCTAGAATCAGTTTATAAATACAATTTGCGGACGGATTTAATCGACCACTCAAATCCGCAGCGACCCGGATACGCGATGGGGAATGAAGGAGGACTTTTACTTTGCACCTGGCCCGAAGGAGGAAAACCAACCCTGCCGTTTATATACAGCGATGAAGTCTGGACCGGGATTGAGTATCAAGTTGCTTCTCATTTAATATTTGAAGGAATGGTTAAGGAAGGATTGAACGTAGTTCGAATATGCAGAGAAAGATACGATGGAAGAGTTCGTAATCCCTTTGATGAATATGAATACGGGCACTGGTACGCACGTGCTATGGCTAGTTACGGGTTGATTCAAGCATTAACCGGAATAAGATATGATGCGGTTGACGAAACATTATATATCGATTCAAAAATAGGGAACAATTTCCAATGTTTTATATCTACGGAAACGGGATTTGGCGTTGCAGGTTTAAAGGAAGGCAGACCCTTTTTGGATGTGAGATTGGGACAAATAAAAGTGAAAAATTGTTTTGTTTCAAATAACAAAATGGATATAGAATTTACAAGGGACCAAAATTAAATCTAATTTTTAATTTCGTAGCGACAATAAAAATTAGAAGGCTTATTTGGTATAATGTTCTTTAACTTAAGAGGTATTATATGCTAAAAAAATATTTTAAAATTATTCTATTATGGAGTATCGCTGCAATATTCGCTGCTGCATCTCTAGGATTATTCTTGAAGTGCTCACAATCCGGTCAAACGACGGTAATAGGTAAAGACGCACTTATCAAGTTGGATTCCCGTATGCGTTTTTCATCATATGTAAATAATTCACCGGGTGACGGGATAAATGTCGAAGTAAATCCTCCGTGTTTCAGATGGTTTTATGTAATGAATCCTAATAAAGTAAAATGGCCGATCGATCCGTATCTATTCCATTTTCAAATTGCGGACAATAAAGATTTTACAAATCCTATAGTTGATGTAAAAACAGAAGTAAATGTATATAACGAACTTGCGCCTTTTCCTGAAGGAAAAACATATTACTGGAGAGTAGGGTATATCCCGAAAGGAAAAACAGAACCATCGGAATGGTCGAAGACATTTAGTTTTAATATACCTGAAGGAACGCCGAAGTGGGACAGGTCAGTGCTAAAGGAGCCAGATTTCGGAGGACACCCGAGATTATTATTTAAAAAGGATCAACTTCCGGAATTACGGAAAATAGTAGTGGAAGAACCTGTATACAAAAACATGGTAGAAGTTGCGAATAAAATAACACAAGATAAATGGTGGAACAACTGGCCTAAAAACGATAGGACAGTTCCGGAATTCACAATGTATAAAGGAGAGGAACAGAATAAATATTTGTGGAATAAAACAAGGGAGCTGACGCAAACAGCATTTGTTTATTTGGTAACACAAGACGAAAAATATAAAAACATTCTTGATATATGGACAACAATAGCATCGTACCCCAAGGGCGGACCTGCAAGTCCCGAAGGAATGGGAAACGGTTATGCCGAAAGTGAAGACAATACTAGTATTACGGAATACATCGCATGTGTATACGATTGGTTCTACGATAAATTAACTCCCGGGCAGAGAAAGATATTTGAGAACTCGTTAGAGTGGCGATTAAAATCTTGGATGTACGATTACAGATGGGGCGGCTCTTTTTACACTAACGGCATTGAGAATCCAAAGCTTGGCAGGGCAAGTATTTTTATTGCCGGTTCAGGTCATTCGTGGGAAGGTACAATGGATACATTTCCTGCTGCGATTGCAATGTATGAAAAGAGTGAAATTGCACGACGTTATTTCCACTGGATATCAAATTACTTAATTAGTGTTGGAGAATTGATAGCCGAAAATGGCGGATACGATTTAGGTGCCCACTACGGACAATCGCATATGAAATGGCTGGTTTACCAACTTATGTATTTGAAAGGTGCTTTGCCGTCACTTCATCTTGGCGAAAATCCTCTTTACAGGCAGTACGCAGATTTCTTTATAGGACTAGTGCCGGTAGGAATGGAATATTCTCACTTTGGAAGAATAGCCCAGCATGGGGCAGGTATGGAACATAGAAAAGAAATTTTTGATCTCCTTGCTTACCTGACTGGTGACGGAGACATACTTTATAATTGGGATAATATTGATATCAAAGCAAATGAAAGATGGCGTCAATGGGTTCACGCTGCCGCACCTCTTGAATTCAGCGGTAAGTTGGAACCAGTTCCCTCAGAGAAAACAAAATATGTATTCCCAGCTAGCGGTTTTGTAATGGTTCATGAATATTCTCCCAGTGAAAAGAAAGCATTTAAAGATGGCGTGGGAGTTATGTTTTGTTCACGACCGAACCGAGGGGATGAGTATAATAATGAAAACACATTTCAGATGTATGCTTACGGACAATATTTAAATTACGGCGGTCATTCCGGCGATGAAAATCCGTTCGGTTTTCAAACAATTGCACACAACACAATAATGGTAGACGGACTTGGTCAAACTATAACGGAACAATCACGTGAACAGGGTTATAGAGCTGTATTAATGGCATATGAAAACGGAGATAACTTTTCTTATTGGATGGGTGATGCAACAGCAGCTTATCCTCGTCATGATGAATATGCATATGACTTTAATAGTGGATGGGCGGCGAAGACACAGATCAATTACGACAGCAGTTTGTTCGGTCCAAAAGGTGCGCCGAAGCTTGAGCGATTCCGCAGACATATGCTGTTCATGAGAAATAAATATTTAATTATTTATGATGACCTGAAAACCGATCCAACCCGCCCTTCTCAATTTTCATGGCGTTACCGTGTTCTTAATGAAGGTAACCCGAATTACGATGCCTCCAATGGTTTGCTGAGTTATAAACTGGGAGATGTAAAAGTATTCTTAAAACAAGTAGCTTACGCAGATTCGTTGGATTATCTGGATTTGAAAGACAAAGATCAATTTAAGAATCCAATAACGGGGATGGATTATCTTAAGAACAAGTGGGTAGCACTCGATATGAAAGAACCAAGATATAATAAAAATATATGTAAGGATAATTATTGGTTTACAACAAAAAATCCCGAAAGTAATTTTCATTTTCTAGTAGTAATCTACCCGGTAAAACCCGGTACTGAAGATCCGGTAATAACGAGGATGGACGATAATACAGTAAAAGTAGAAAAAGATGGAGAAACAGATATAGTAAGTTTTGATATAAATACAAAGATCCCAACGACGATTAAGGTAGATCTGAACGAACTCAGAGCCCCGATCAAGTTCGGGGATTAGGTGCCTCCCTAATCATTATCGGAGTGTATGACACATATTGAACCAATACTCCGGTAGATAAAATAAGGATAGCGGGCAATCCCCGCTATCTTTATAGTATACATAAGTCAGTAAAAAAGGAGGAGTTAATACTAAAACATATACCACATCTTCTTGTTGAACGTGTTCTTCATCTCGAAATATTTTAACTCAGTAATTCGCTAAAAAATAATTGGGTCATGAAAAATCTGATAAATAAATTTATAGTCTTTTGTTTGCTACCAGCTTTACTCGGCAGCTCGATTGTTTTAGGTAATCAGGTAAAACAGAAGCCGTTAATTATTTTTCATATTGACATGAACTCGGTGTCCTTAAAAAAAGAATACCTTCGGACATGGTTGAAAAACTTAGCCGATATGGGATACAATGCTGTCTTATGGGAAATAGAAGATGAAGTTCAATGGGAAACCTGCCCCGAGTGTGCAAGTCCGGACGCCTTTACTAAAAAAGAATTTCGTGAGATTTTAGATTATTCCAGAAAATTAGGTCTAGAACCGATACCTTTGCTTCAAACAATCGCACATGCGGAATACGTTCTTCAGAAAAAAAAATACATACCATTTAGAGAAAATCCTAAGAGATATGACTGTTATTGTATAAGCAATCCGGAAGTACGAGAATTTTTAACAAAATGGATCCGTGAATATCTCGACCTTTTCGGAGACATACGATATTTTCATTTAGGCGGCGATGAAGCCCATACAATGGGAACATGTCCGCGATGCTCTGCATATGTAAAAAAATATGGGGCAAATGCATTATATCTGAGTCACCTAAAAGAAATTGCTAAACCGATTTTAGAGAAAGGAATAAGACCGGGGGTTTGGGACGATATGATACTCAAATATCCTGACCAGCTCTCAATGACCCCTAAGGAATTTGTTTTATGGGATTGGGATTATTGGACCGGCGACACGACTCCGGATAGTGTAATGGTTCGCAGCAAACGTGATTTCCTTTCAAAGGAAGAAATTACAAAAGATATTTCAAATCAATTCCCCGAAATATTAGATGAGTCCGGTAATTTGCGGGCGTTTTACTCAAGCGATTTTTTAAAAAATAGAGGCTATGATGTTATTCTCTGCAGTTCTTCCCGTTCGCACCTAGACGGTGTATTTGCAGGGAAACACGACTTACATGCACCTAATATTATTGGTGCTGCAAAAAAAACAGTACAATCTGAACTATTGGGAAATTGTGTCACTAGCTGGGCAGCAATTATACCGAATTATGAAACACAACAGCCCTGGATTTATCTGGCGCCGCTTGCGATTAAATACCCGGATTTATCACGACGGGAATTATTCGAAAAAGCATCAATGGCGCTCTTTGGTTGTCATGAAAACAATTTTTTTGAAGCAATCTCTTTAACAGGATATCCTTTCGTTTTTGCACGGGACAAGTCAACAGGAATCATGGCATCGGGAATGGGGAAGGACGGATTACCGGCACCACCGGGTTATATCAAGGATCTTATAGAGAAATTTAAAACCGAATGGAAAAAATATAAGAATGGTGATAAGTGGAAAGAAAGTCTTGAAACAGTTTCCGAAGCTCCGAAAAAAATAAGGTCGGGCATTAATTTATTAAACGAATTTATTCCTTTGGCAAAAAAGGGAAGACTTGTGTTGAATGCATGGTCTTTAGCAGGATATTTTCAATACTGGCAGCTGGTTATTGCAGAAGAAATTGTTCGACGTGCTGAAGGAGTTAAAACGGGGAACAAACAAGAACTGCTTGCTCTGCTAAATTCACTACGATCCGAATATAAAACTTGGGCACTAACCTGGATGACTCCGAAATCAGCAGAACAAAATACGGGATTAATTTATGATGCTATCATAGAATATATTAAAAGTAATTAAGAGGAATACCGTCTTGAGAAAATTATTTATGATTATATGTATTGTCGGTTTTTATTCAATGAGTTTTGCGCAAACATTTATTATGCCTCTTTGGCCCGATAAAATTCCAAATTATACGGAAACAAATGAATTTGAATTGAGGGATACCACAGATGTAATGCGAATTACAAATGTGAAGAAACCCGATATAGCAGTTTTTTTACCCTCGAAAAGGAGTGAAACCGGACAAGCAGTTGTGATTTGTCCCGGGGGAGGTTATCAAAGATTGGCTTATGAATGGGCAGGGACTGATGTAGCAAAGTGGCTGAATTCAAAAGGTATAGTTGCTGTACTTTTAAAATATAGATTGCCCGGTTCTAAAAGTAATATTATAAGATATAAGTCACCCCTCTTTGATGCGGAACGCGCAATACGTCTTACACGGTATCATGCAAAGGGGTGGAATATAGATAAAGTTAAAATTGGTATTATGGGATCATCCGCGGGCGGTCATGTTGCTTCAACACTGCTTACACGTTTTGGTACTGAAAAGTCCGGCGTGGATGATGATGTTGAAAAAATAAGTTCGAGACCGGACTTTGCAATTTTATTATATCCTGTTATTACATTTACTTATCCGTACTGCAATGAAATATCGCGGGAAAGCCTGATCGGAAAGAATCCAGATTCGTCACTGGTTGAATATTATTCGAACGAACTTCACGTACGGGATGATACACCTCCTACATTTATTGTGCATGCAACTGATGATAAAACCGTCCCCGTGGAAAACAGCTTGTTATTTTACGAAGCATTGAAGCAAAAAAATATTCCCGTTGAGATGCATATTTATGCGAAGGGCGGACACGGTTTTTCACTAGCGATTGGGAAAGAATATTTACAAACGTGGACCGATAGATGTATTGATTGGCTGCGATCGTTGAAATAAATCCGACCGCTGTTGAATATTCAATATTTTTTAGAGGCGTGATGAATTATAAATAATGCAAAAGAAATATTAGAGAAAGTTGCCGGGAATCAACTGAGTAACAAATAGAATAAGCGGGAGTAAAAATGAAAAAGATTGCCTTACCTTTTAAAATAATTTTTTCCTTATTGTTTGTTTTGCAAAATGCCTTTGTTTACTCACAAACTGAAGCCGATAAAGTATTACTTAAAAATTACCGACCAAAAAATCTTTTCAATGTTGCTAAAAGCAATATTGAAAGAGCAAAATATCCGATAATTGATATGCACTCTCATGCTTATGCAAAAACACCAGAGGAAGTAGCTCAGTGGGTAAAGAATATGGATAAAGTTGGCGTACAAAAAACCATAGTCTTGAGTTCTGCATACGGAGAAAGATTCGATTCAATTTATGAATTGTATTCTAAATATCCCGATCGCTTCGAAGTTTGGTGTGGTATCGATTATTCTAAGTGCGGAGAGCCCGATTTTGCCGAGCATGCAATCGCTGAATTAGAAAGATGTTTTAAAGTTGGAGCAAATGGTGTCGGTGAACTGAGCGATAAAGGTAAAGGTCTTTTGGGAAGAAGAACTTCTAATTGTGGTGCTGTCCACGCGGATGCTCCTGTAATGGATCCGATTTGGGAAAAATGTGCGGAACTTGGAATGCCTGTTAACATTCATGTCGGCGAACCTATCTGGTTTTATGAACCAATGGATTCGACAAATGACGGATTGATGCAGTCATTCAGATGGAGAATTGATAACGATATGGAAGGGAGATTAATCCTTAAAGAAATAGTCAAAACCTTAGAAAATACTTTGGTAAAGCATCCGAACACAACATTTATAGCTTGTCATCTTGCGAACTGTAATCACGATTTAACAATGCTTGGTGATTTGTTTGATAAATATCCGAATCTTTATGCCGACGTTTCAGCACGTGTCCAATATTTAGTAACCACCCCAAGATATGCTGTTAAATTTATTGAGCGTTATCAAAACAAATTATTTTTCGGTACGGATAAAGGATATTCAGAATATATGTATAAAGTATTTCTTAGAATGCTTGAAAGTGATGATGAACATTACTACGAAATAGATTTCTATCACCTCTTTTGGCCTTTCTATGGACTTCATCTAAAAGATGAAATATTAAAAAAACTATATAACGGTAACGCATTAAAAATATCGAAGCTGTAGAAAAATTAATTTATAAAGGGAGTAAGATGAAGACAGTTTATTTAGTTGCAAATGGAGATTTGAGACTATCTGCAAATCAAGCATGTGAAAAAGCTCAACAGGAGATGGAAGTAAAACTTATAAAAGCATTTCGAGCGGAAGGGATAAAAGTTAAACGTGCCCATCCCTATGATTCTAAAAAGAAACATAGCTTTATCGATAGCCAAAAATACGGAATAGAGGTTTTCAAATCGATTCCAAAAGACGCACCTTTGATAGTAGCTCTTGCTGTGTGGCAATACAGCCAGCAGATATTACCCGGACTTTTTTCACACAACGGACCAATTTTAACCGTTGCAAATTGGAGTGGAACATGGCCGGGATTAGTGGGACTCTTAAATTTAAATGCATCATTAACAAAAGCAGGAAAAAAATACAGTACAATTTGGAGTGAAGATTTTGAAGATAAATTCTTTGAGAAAAGATTAAAGAGTTGGTTAAGTAAAGGAAGGATTGCACATAAGACTTCTCACGTAAAAGCATATGAAAAATTAAGTATTCCAACAGCTCACTTGAAATTGGGGACTAAGATAGCCGGAGATTTAAAAAACAATCAAACAATCATGGGGATTTTTGATGAAGGATGCATGGGTATGTACAATGCAATTATTCCCGATGAATTACTTTCACCGCTTGGCATTTTTAAAGAACGGTTAAGTCAATCAACACTTTATGCAAAAATGTTGACAGTTACAGATAAAGAAGCTGAGAAAGTATTTAAATGGATTGTTAAAAAGGGAATGAAATTTAATTTTGGAAAAAACGAGGCGGCAGATCTTACCGAGAATCAAGTACTGCTGCAGTGCAAAATGTACATAGCAGCTGTGCGAATAGCCGATGAGTTTGGTTGTGCGCTGATAGGTATTCAATATCAGCAGGGCTTGAAAGATTTAACACCCGCATCCGATCTAGCGGAAGGATTGCTGAACAATGTAGAGCGTCCGCCGGTTTACCATGAAGAAACGGGAAAGGAATTGTTTGCCGGTAAAGCGATACCGCATTTTAACGAAGTTGACGAATGCGCTGGATTAGACGCACTTGTAACAAATCGCGCATGGGAAAGTTTAGGTTACGACCCTGCAACTACTCTGCATGATATTCGCTGGGGCAGGCACTTTAGAGGTGAGGGCATTGATGATTTTGTTTGGGCATTTGAAATTTCCGGTTCAATTCCGGCTGCCCACATTGAAGGCGGGTATAAGGGAGCTGTAAGTGAACGCCAGCCTGCCGAATATTTCCGTCTCGGGGGAGGAACACTTAAAGGTGTAAGCAAACCCGGGCATATTATTTGGAGTAGAGTATTTGTTAAAAACAATAAACTTAATTTTGATATCGGTTTAGGTGAAGCCGTAAAATTACCGGACGAAGAAACAGAAGAAAGATTAAAACTTACGACATATCAATGGCCCATAATGCATGCAGTATTAAATGGAGTATCGCGAGATCAGCTAATGGCAAGACATAAATCAAATCATATCCAGGTGGCTTATGCACCGGATAAAAGGAGTGCCAAGAAAGCAATGTTTGTAAAAGCAGCATCGATGAAAGAACTTGGTCTAAAGGTGTCGTATTGCGGAGAAATCTAAGTCAAGTTATTAATCGCGATTTAAATAAGGATATTAAATGCCGAAACAAAAAGAAGAACATGTAATCGGAATTGATGTAGGAACCGGAAGCGTGAGAGCCGGGATTTTCAATTTGACCGGGAAGATGATATCACATTCCCAAAAAGAAATAAAAATATGGTGTCCGGAAGAAAATTTTGTTGAACAATCCTCGGATGATATATGGTCGGCAGTATGTTTTACTGTTAAAGATTCGTTAAAAAGAGCGAACTTAAATCCGGAATCAATTATAGGTATTTCTTTTGATGCGACGTGTTCACTTGTAGCTCTTGATGCCGATGATAAACCGGTTTCAGTTTCGCCTACCAACAACCCGGAACAAAATGTTATTGTTTGGATGGATCGCCGCGCGATTGAGCAAGCAGATGGAATAAACTCGTTTGGTCACGATGTATTAAAATATGTCGGCGGGAAAATATCTCCCGAACAAGAACCCCCCAAGCTCCTTTGGCTTAAAGATAATAAAACAGATACCTGGAATAAAGCTGCGAAATTTTTTGATCTGGCTGATTACCTAACATATAAATCAACCGGTAACGATGCTCGAAGTTTGTGTACAACAGTTTGCAAATGGACATATCTTGGACATGAAAATAAGTGGGACGAAACTTTTTATAAACAGACGAAAATAGCAGATCTTTTTCTCAACAATAAAATCGGGACTGACGTAAAACCGATGGGCAGCTTTGTAGGTTTTCTTACGGAAAAAGCAGCGTCTCAGTTAGGTTTAACAATAAAACAAAAGCAGCAACGGGAATTATCGATGCGCATGCAGGAGGAATAGGTGTAATCGGGATAGAATTCGATTCGGTGCCGGACACGACAGAGCTTGAAGAAATTTTGGCTCTTATCGGCGGTACATCAAGCTGTCATATGGCAGTATCAAAAAAAGCTAAATTTATTCCCGGAGTATGGGGACCGTATTACAGTGCAATGATTCCCGGAATGTGGCTTAACGAAGGCGGGCAGAGCGCTACCGGTTCTCTAATTGACTTCATCATCAAATATAATTCTAAATATGATTTGATTTGTAAAAAAGCTAAAGAAAAAAAACAGAGTGTCTATCAATATTTAAATAAGGTAGTTGATGAAATAAAGAAAAAAGAAAACAAAGAAGCTGCGATAACTAAGGAAATTAATATTCTTCCGTATTTTCTCGACAATCGTTCACCGAGAGCGGATGCAGTGGCAAGAGGAATAATTGCGGGCATAACTTTGGATGAAAGCATAGAAACAGTTGCAAGAATATACTATGCAACAATTCAAGCAGTTGCTTACGGTACTAAACACATAATTGAAGAAATGAATAAACACGGTTACAACATAAATAAAATATATGCTTGCGGAGGCGGGACAAAAAATCCGTTATGGCTTCAAGAGCATTCGGATATAACGGGCTGTGAAATTATTCTTCCGAAAGAAAGCGAAGCAGTTCTACTCGGGAGTGCAATACTTGCTGCCGTTGGTGTAGGTATATATAGCTCGATTTTGGAGGCGGCTGTAAAAATGAGCACTACCGGAGAAAGATACCAACCGCGAACAAAAAATAGTGATTATCACAATGCCAAATACAAAGTATTCAAGAAAATGTATGAACACTTTGTTGAATATAAAGAAATACTAAAGCAGTTTTAATTTTATTTACGAATAGAAAGCTAAACAAAAACGGAAGCGGAATGAAAAAATATTTAATCAATTTAATTGTGATTACATTTTCAACGGTTTTGTTTTTTTCATGTAATAAAAAAACAGATGAAACCGTTACTAAGTATGAAATAGGTTTTTCGCAATGCAACAGTGCCGAACCCTGGCGCGCGGCAATGAATAAGGAAATAGAAGCCGAAGTTGCAAAGCATCCCGAAATTAAATTGCTTACGTCGGATGCACAGCAGAGTAATGCAAAGCAAGTTGCCGATGTTGAAAACTTTATTGTCCGCGGAGTTGATCTACTGATGATATCGCCAAACGAAGCTCAGCCACTCACACAGATTGTTGAAAAAGCATTTGACAGAGGTATTCCCGTTATTGTTATTGACCGAAAGATACTATCAGATAAATATACATGTTTCATCGGTGCCGACAATGAATTGATCGGCAGGGAAGCGGGAAAATATGCAGCAGAACTTTTAAAAGGTAAAGGGAAGATAGTTGAAATTACGGGATTAAAAGGATCAACTCCGGCAATTGAAAGGCACGACGGATTTATGGAAGGAATAAAAGATTACCCGGATATTAAAATAATTTATTCCCAAGACGGTGCGTGGCTGCGGGAGAAAGGAATATCAATTATGGAAAATGCGCTGCAGCGTTTTGAAAATATTGATTTGGTATATGGTCATAACGACCCCATGGCAATTGGGGCTTATCTTGCTGCGCAATATGTAGGCAGAGCGAAGGATTTGCACTTCATCGGTATAGACGGTTTGAATGGACCAGAAGGAGGAATACAAGCTGTTGCCGACGGTAAACTCAGTGCAACTTTTGTTTATCCTACCGGAGGTAAGACTGCCGTAGAAACTGCACTGAAAATTTTAAACGGTGAAAAGGTTCGGAAAAATATTACACTTTCTACGGATACAATAACTCCGGTCAAAGCAAAAAAACTTATAGCTGAAGAAAATAAATAGTAAGAAGTAATGTATTTGAACTATTGTACGAAATTGTCAATCATTAACGAAGCTGTATCGTATGCTCCGACTTTCTAATATTAAAAAGTCTTTCTCCGGTGTCGAAGTCTTGCACGGAGTATCGTTTTCGATTGAACGCGGGAGTGTTACTGCGTTGGTTGGTGAAAACGGTGCCGGTAAATCTACGTTAATGAAAATATTGAGCGGAGTATATATAGATTACAACGGCGATGTTTTTATAGATGACGAAAAAATATTTTTCAAGAATCCTCGTGAGGCGAAAAAATCCGGTATCTCAATTATTCACCAGGAATTGAGCTGCATTCCCGATATGACTGTTGCTGAAAATATTTTCTTAGGTGAAGAACCGGTAAGAAAATTCGGATTTGTAAATTTCCCGAAACTATTTGCAGATGCAGAAGTAATTCTTAAAGATTTTGAATTTCCGTATCCACCGAATGTAACGGTTCGAAATATAAGCGTCGGCTGGCAGCAAATAGTGGAAATCGCTCATGCTTTGTCGAGTGATGCAAAAATTCTGATTCTGGATGAACCGACTTCAGCTCTTACCGAAAATGAAATAAAAATACTTTTTGAAAAAATCCGATTGTTAAAACAGAAAGGGAAAATCGTAATATTCATTTCGCATAGACTTGAAGAAATTTATGAAATAGCAGATGATATTGCGGTACTACGCAACGGTCAATTCATAGGAAAATATTCCGCGGAAGAAGTCCGTCCAAGTGAATTGATAAGTAAAATGGTCGGTAAAGATATTGACGGAACTCAAAAAGCAAAATCTTTTTATAGCGACGAAACAATATTGCAAATAAGAAACTTGGAAGTTTTCGATAAAACAAAAACATACCTGGAAAATATTTCTTTTAGCATAAGGAAAGGAGAAAAGTTAGGGGTAGCAGGACTTCTGGGTTCGAGAAAGACCGAGTTGTTGAAGTTTTTATTCGGCGAACTAAAGGCGCAGTATACCGGCGATATTTCTTTTTGCAGAAATTCATACGTTCCCAAATCCGCTGCTCATTCTCTTAAAAAAAATATTTTCTATCTGTCTAAGGATAGAAAAGCGGAAGGAATTTTTTCGGGCTTAGACTTAATCAAAAACAGCAGTATCTCGGTACTTAAAAATTTTGTTTCCGGCGGATTTATTAATGAGAATAAAGAAAGAAGAGCTGTTGCCGAACAAGTAGAAAAGTTGAACGTAAGATATAAATTCCTGCATCAGCCGATCATGTCTTTAAGCGGCGGCAATCAGCAAAAAGTCCTTGTAGGGCGCGGATTACTGACAGATCCGAAACTTCTTTTACTTGATGAACCGACTCGCGGAATAGACGTTGGCGCAAAAGAAGAGATTTATAATCTAATTGACGATTTATGTGCTTCCGGCATTTCGTTTATCATCAGTTCTTCTGAAATACCAGAACTTCTAAGAATCTGCGATCGGGTCCTAATTCTTTTCAAAGGGATGCCGACGGCAATTTTGAATACAAATGAAACAGACACGAAAGAAATTTTACATTATGCTTTTAACGAGGAACAAGTATGAGCGGAAAAAATAGACTGAAGTTATCCGAAAGAGAGTGGGTTAAACCCATATTGGGTGTTGTAATTATTTTCGTTATGTGCGTTGTTTTTTCACCTCTTAACAGCAAAGGAAGTATAATCTTCCTAAAATTTGAAAACCTAACAAATATACTTAGGCAGGTTTCAGAAAACGGAATAATTTCGATTGGAATGACGTTTGTTATTATTGCCGGTGGAATTGATCTTTCAGTAGGATCAGTACTGGCACTGAGTGCAACGCTTACCGCTTTTGGAATGATGGATTGGCAATTAGGATTTCCTCTAACAGTCGCTTTAGTGTTAGTAGTATCGTTACTTGCCGGGTTTTTAAATGGGGCCATAACTTCCTGGGGAAAAATTCAATCATTTATCGTTACTTTATCTATGATGACGGCGGCGAGAGGATTTGCGCTTTTTATTTCTCAAAACAACTCACGTGATATCGGTTTTGGTTCCGGTGCGGCACCGGAAATATTTAGAATATTCACAACAAGTTACTTGGGCATTCCTTTCCCGGTTTTCATTTTCATTGCGGTCACAATTTTGTTCTTAATCATATTAAAAAAAACGCGGCTTGGAAGATATGTTTACGCCATCGGTAGTAATGAAGAAGCTGCCGTACTAGCAGGACTTAAAGTAAAATGGATCAGAACTTATACATTTGTTTTTGCCGGACTGCTCTCCGGTTTAGCGGGAATAATTCATACCGGGCAGCTGCTTCAGGGCAACCCGAATGAAGGAGTTGGTTTTGAGCTGGATGCGATTGCCGCAGTAGTAATAGGCGGTACGAGCCTAATGGGAGGGAAGGGTACTCTTGAAGGTACATTTGCCGGTGTTTTGATTATAGGATTGTTAAGCAACATACTCGGTCTGCACGGAATTCAGAAAGATTTTCAGTTGATGTTGAAAGGAGCAATAATTGTCACAGCTGTTTTTATACAGGGAAGAGATTTCCGTTTTAATTTTTTAAATATCTTTAAAGCACTAGGTAGAATTAAAAATCAATAAGCTAAGATCGAAATCGTATAGTACAAAAGGAAGGAAATAATGAAGAGGATAATTGTTATGAAGTCGATTATGCGTTGTACTATTTTATTTTTGTTTGCAGCGATAACAGCATTTGCTCAGGAGGAGTTTAACGGACTAAATATGAATCTTAGCTCTTTACCTTATTTATCCAATGCAAAAACCCGTTCCATTAGTCCCGAGAATCTTACGGGAGAAAAAGGAAAAGGCGGTATGGCAACACTTGACGACGGCAGTGCTGCTAAAACAGCGAGAGATTTAGGAAAGGGATGGAAGGTTAATCCGTATGTGAAGATAAAACCAAATGAAACCTTCGTGCTTGCCGAAATAGAAGGGTCGGGAGCAATCCAGCATATATGGATGACAAAATTTCCTTCAAAAGACGATTTGGAGATACGCTGAGAAGGCAGAATAAATATTTCTAAAAATGCTGTATCAAAATAAGGTTTATCGGTAACTGATTAAGGAAAATGAAGAATGGAAAAAGTCATTACTAGTCGACGCAATTTTGTTAAGACATTAGGTTTAGGGGCTGCAACCGTACCTCTGCTTAAGTATAACAGTTTAATTACCGGAATCTCAAAGACTTTTCAAAATAAATCCGGTAGACCGAACATAATTATTATTTTTACTGATGATCAAGGGTATGCCGATCTTGGCTGTTTTGGTTCAAAGAAAAATAAAACTCCGCGTATGGATCAGTTTGCCAAGGAGGGGACAAAGTTTACAAATTTTTACGCGCAGCATATCTGCGGTCCCTCTCGCTCTGCTTTGTTAACCGGGCGTTACCCAATTCGCAGTAAAGGCTGGAAAATGCCGACAGATGAAATTACTTTCGCCGAGTTGATGAAAGATGTTGGTTACGATACTGCTTGTACCGGGAAATGGGATGTTTCCGATCGTAAGCCTATAATTGAATGTATGCCGAACGCTCAGGGATTTGATTATTATTTTGGACCTTTGGGAGCAAATGATGACGGTGATGTGGAATTTTATGAGAATAATGAACCGAAAGGTAGTACCAGAGATATGGGCAGTCTTACAAAACTATATACAGACAAAGCAATTGATTACCTGGAAAATAAAAGAGATAAGGAAAAACCATTTGTTTTATATCTTGCTCATACAATGATGCATGTCATTATCGGGACTTCAAAGAAATTTAGGGGGATTTCAAAAGGAGGTTTATACGGCGATGTTGTTGAAGAATTTGATTCTGAGACCGGACGTCTTCTTGATAAAGTAGATGAACTTGGATTAAGAAATAATACTTTGATTATATATACGACAGATAATGGCCCATGGAATCAGCCGCGTTTTACAAATAAAAAGAAAGGGCATCCGCCCGGTTCAATATTTTGGGGAGATTCAAGACCGCTGCGTAATGGTAAAGGCTCATGTTATGAAGGAGGTTCCAGAGTTCCGTGCATTTTCAGATGGCCGGGTAAAATTCCGGAAAACAAAACGTCGGAGGCGATCTTTCGCAACTATAGATTTTTTACCAACGTTCGCAAGTCTTGCAAATTTTAAACTCCTGATGACAGAATAATTGACGGTGTTAACCAATGTGACTTATTGTTTGGTAAGAAAAAAGAAGGAGCGCGGGATACATTTTTCTATCAGGGTAATGGAATACGTAAAGGTAGATGGAAATATCTTAAAGCAGAGAGAGAATTACCTGCCTATGCACGCGATAGGGAACGCAAAAAAGTAGAGGAACTTTATGATCTCGATGAAGATATAGGAGAGACAACTAACTTAGCAGAAAAATATCCGGGAAAAGTTGCAGAACTTAAAGTGTTGCTAGATAAAATTGTAACAAGCGTAGAAAATTAAGGAATGATATAATTAATAGAACTCAAATAATTGAATTCATAAAATTCCGATAAAATTATTGCTGAGAAATATTCTGTAATTGAATAGACTAATATTGGGAGGAGAAATCAATGGGAATAAAGAGAATTATTAAATGTGGAAATATTACAATAATTGTAACCCTGCTTTTAGTCAGTGCTTCTTTGATTAAAGGGCAAAGCGACTACACGGTATTCCCGTGGAAACAAACATTCGCAGTAAACTCTTATTTGCTGCGGACCGTACATGAACAATATGAGATGAGAAGAGATGAGATAAAAAAAACATTAACTTCGAAACAGGACTTAATCCAATATCAGAATGAGTGTAAACAAAAATATTGGAAACTATTTGGAGAGGTACCGTTCAAAACAAAATTAAATCCTCAAATTGTCGGTACAATAAATCAGAAAGGATACAGAATTGAAAAAATTATTTACGAAAGTGTTCCCAACAGACATGTCACAGTTAATTTTTATGTCCCAGATGGAATAGGGCCGTTCCCTGTAATTGTATATTTATGCGGACATTGGCAGGAAGCAAAAGTAACTCAAGAAATAGTCGAAGAAGCGTTGCTGTTGGTTAAAAACGGTTTTGCTGCTTTTGTTATTGATCCTATTGGTCAGGGTGAGAGGGATCAACTTGTTGACGAAAAGGGGAATCCGTTAACAAGAGGTGCAACTACTGAACATACTCTTCTGAATGCCGGAGCCAACCTTGTAGGAACGAGCATACTTGCCCAGGAAATATGGGATAATATTCGGGGTATAGATTATTTGGAAACGCGGCAGGATATAGACAAACAAAAAATTGGTTGTATCGGAAGTTCTGGGGGCGGGATGCAGACAACTTATACAGTTGTCGCGGATCCGCGTATTAAAACTGCTGTAGTTTGTAGTTTTGTTACTACATGGGAACGAAAACTTGAAAATATGGGGGCTCCTGACGGATGTCAGTATTTTCCATATGAAGGAAGAGAACATTTAGAGATTGCAGATTATCTAACAATGTTCGCACCAAAACCACTGTTAATTATGTCAGGCTGTTTCGATTTTGTTGATTACTGGGGTGCGCTCACAACTTATAAAGAACTGAAAAAAGTTTACTCTACTTTGAATCAACCTGAAAAAGTTGGAATGTTTTCTATTCCTTACGGACATGGTATGCCGCAGCCGAAAAGGGAGGCTTCGGTTACATGGTTTAGAAAATGGCTACTAGGCGATAATACTCCTATCCATGAAAATAATGAAGGAAATGTTTTTGTGCCGGATAAAGATTTACTTTGTACTTCTATCGGAAATGTTGTAACAAATTACAAAAACGAGCAGACTGTAAGTGATTACTTTTCTGATTTATCCCAAAAATATTCTTTACAGAGAAAAGAATTTGTCGATACTGCAAGTGATAAAACTTTCAAAACAAAAATGCTTGATCTTTTGGGGATAAGTATTCCAATGGATGAAGTAACGATTGAATTAACAGGGAAAATATCTTCAAGGGCGTACGATATTTATAAATATGAAGTTTTACGCAAAGATCAAATACCGGTTCCTTGTCTAGTCTATTTACCTGAGTACATTAATCTTTCCTGTAATGTTATTATTTATTTGAATGAAGAGGGCAAGAATAATATTGCATTAAATAAGGATGAAATAAATCCGTTTATAAATAACGGGGACATTTTAATACTTGCCGACTTAAGAGGTTTTGGTGAAACTGTTGATGCTCTTGAAAAAAACTCTGCTAAATATTGGGACAAAGAATATCGCAACGCAATGATAAGTTTGCATATCGGGAAGCCCTTAATGGGGCAGAGAGTAATTGATATCATTTCATTGCTTGACTTTATTAACACGCAACCGGAAATGAAAAATCATAAAATAAAAATATTTGCAAACGGAATTTACTGCCCCGCAGTTATCCATGCTGCATTTTTGGATAACAGAATCAATGAAGCTGATCTCTCCCGTTCGATTAAATCTTTTAAAGAATTTATACGAAATCCGCTTCAGAGAGATATGTTTTCGAATGTTTTGTTCGGAGTATTAAAATATTATGATTTACCGGATCTCGTAAAAAAAATAGGCAGCAATAAGGCTCATTATAATGATTGATTGTAATGTTCGGAAATAAAGTAGGGCAAAAACTAATAAAAGATTATTGTCCTCCTTTGTGTTCCGGATAATAACTTTATGGATTAACAAGAATGTTTATCCGTGTTAGGTCATAATAAAAGGTAACCGTAGAATAATAAAAAATTGTATTAATAAACAGGATTACATTAGGAAAAAAATAAGGGGATAAAGATAATAAATGGAATTAAGGGAAAGCTTGAAGCTAAGCGGAGTGAGGCGTAGCCGAACGCAGCTTAGCTTCTGGGAAAATTTTATTAGTATAGTTTGAGGATACTTATAATTTTATTTTTCATTCTCTTCTCAAGTACAAAAGGATCTAGAGAACTAAAAGTTTTAGTAAGTTCTTTTTTCTTTGTTGGACTGATCTGCTCCGAAACCAAAAGTCTTTGATAAGGAGTTTGTGGAGAAGAGAATTTTTTTACAATCTTAGAGCCGTCTCTTTTCTTTTCAATCAGTTTGAAAGAAGGGATAAAGAAGTTCAAATAAAATCTCCATTCACTCTGATAAAGCTCATTGAGCATGTCTACAGTTTTGATATTATCAAATCTCTGATAACCAATAAATTGTCTGACGTGAGTCCAGTTCTTCTCTTCAATATGAGCATTATCGTTTTTCTTATATTCCCTTGAACGTGTATACTGAACAGGATTTTTTTTATTTGTAAAATATTCCAGCAGCATATAGTTGAGCAGTTCTCCACCATTGTCACAGTCAAAACCAAGGATCTTAAATGGAAGCGCCTTTCTGATGTTTTTGAGGGCATCAAAGACACCCGCTCTACCCTTGCCCCAAACGGCTCTCTGCTCTGTCCATCCGGTTGCAATATCAACGATGTTAAGTGTATATGCAAATTGTCCCGAAACAGAAGAGCCGCAATGTGCTACAGTATCTGCCTCTATAAATCCCGGGATGGATTCATCCCATTGATTCAGTTTAACGGGAACCTGTTTTTTGATTAAGGAACCTGGTTTTGTAGTTGAAAGACCAAATCTCCTGTGTTTTGATTTGAGTCTTCTGAGTAATCGCTTGATAGTGCTGGCTGAAATCTCTAGTAGGAGCTTTACCTCCTTTTCATTCAGAGAATTCTTTTTGTGAAACTGATAATATGGCAGCCATAATGGTATAGCCGCTTTTAATCTTTCCGCACAGGCAAGATTGGTTACTACCCATAGATCTTTCAGGAACTCTATGATTGCCTGGTGATGGTAAATTTTTGGTCTGCCTTTTTTCTTGTTCTGCCCGGTCTGCTTTTTTCCAAGAACTCTGATTGCGTATTTTCGATTAAATTTACAGACTGTGCAAAGCTCATCTAAAATTAGTGATTTTTCTGTTTTCGTTGCCAGAGAGTATCTTTCTCTGATCTCAACCAGATACTCTTTCTTTGCTGAATTGCTCATAGATAACCTTTAATATTCTTGGTTACCTATATTATGACCCAACGACCTTTTTACAAATCTTTTTCGGTTACTTTA
Source organism: uncultured Ignavibacteriales bacterium (assembly GCA_963751355.1). Lineage (GTDB taxonomy): Bacteria > Bacteroidota > Ignavibacteria > Ignavibacteriales > Ignavibacteriaceae > CAVVVS01. The sequence goes on from CAVVVS010000137.1 coordinate 116,241, forward strand.
TTTATGGTCCAATGCGGTACCTGTCTGCGATAAGCATGTTGGTTGATTTTTACCAAATATCTTTTAAATTATATCCTTAATTATTTCCTATAACCACTCGTTCCTTAAAATTTGATACACTCTGCTAATCGGGACAAATTTTAAATATAGTGTTTTATCAATAATATAACCGGGGGTGATAATGTGTATTTTATGATTTGAATGTATTGTCAGCAGTGTATGATTTGTATTTGAACAGATAATTAATTTATAGAGATCTAAATTTTATAACTTTTAAAATAAAGAGAAATCATTATGAGTGAATCAAATCCATTATCTCGCAGAAAATTTTTAATTAATACAACAATAGCAGCAGCGGGAGCTGCCAGCGCATCATTAATTAAACCGGGTGTTTTAAAAGCCGATTCTCTGTATGCGGTAAATTCACAGAGAGAACCAAGAATTTTAACCATCTCACAAGAGGGAATAGCGACGGCGGGTTCAAATGGTGCCGTTAATCCTACAATTGAACGTATAGAAATGATGACGTCGTATAATCCCGATGTCATTGTTCTTCCCGAAGCATTTGCTACAACTGTAAAAACGGCAGAAACACTAGACGGCCCAATTATAACAAAGTTTGCCAAACTTGCTAATAAGTATAATAGTTATGTTGTTTGTCCCCTTCACCTAAAGGTGAAAGGTAAAATTTATAATGCATCTGTTTTGATTGATCGAAAAGGAAAAGTTGTCGGGCATTACAATAAGATCCATCCAACCTCGAGGGAATGCGACAACGGTTGTACACCAGGTAATTTGCAGCCTCCTGTCTTTAAAACCGATTTCGGTACGGTTGGAATGCAAATTTGTTTTGACTCGAATTGGCCAGACGGATGGAAAAGGCTGAAAGATCAGGGAGCAGAAATAGTGTTTTTCTCTGCTACTTATCCTTCTTCTAGATTAATCAATTCCTATGCAATTAGGTTTAACTATTATGTTGCTGGAAGTTCAAGAAGGGATCCTGTTTCTATTTATGATATTAGTGGAGACCTTATCGATAAAAGCGAATTTTATGAACACTTTGCATTTGCCCCTTTGAATCTTGAAAAAGTCCTTTGTGAAATAGATTTTATCGTTAAAAAAATAAGAGCGATGAGAAAGAAATATGGTGATAAATTACATATTAAATTTTATGGTCCGGATGATTGGGTTACAATCGAAACCCGTACGCCGGATATACCTATTAAACAGATTATCGATGAATATAATTTATTTCCACAACACTCCAATTACATAAAACAGCAAGAAAAATATCAAGATAAATTCCGTTCATAATTAGAATGCATTTACTGATTGCAGGGAAAAATTTGTGAGATTTTATTTGTCTGTAGCCGATTAGTAAAAACTAAACGGATTATAATTTATTCAATTAGTGGAGCAGGATAATAGCAAATAAAATTGAATAATTAAAAAGAGAGAAAAGAAAACGCTAGAATTCATAACGGCAAATCAGCTCTGCTTATTTTAACTAATCAATCTAATTACTTTATTAATTGGTACCAACACGGCAGAATAAGATTGACTTAACGCTTGTTTAATGCCAATAGGTTGATTTCCAATAATTCACTCAAATTTATACCTTTAATTACTTTCTATAACCATTTATTCCTTAATGATTGATACATACCGTTTATTGGAATAATTTAAATATAATACCTCAAATATAACCGGGACTGAAAGTATTTAGCGTTTTATGATTTGATTGTAAGTTTGACGGTATAAGCTTTTTATACGCCAGATGTTACAATTAATCATACTGAATGATTTTGCAAATTTTAAAATAGATGAAAGTGATTATGGACGAATCAAATTCGTTTTCAAGAAGAAACTTTTAAAGAATACAACAATAGTTGCGGCGGGCACTGCAGGTGCTTCTCTACTTAAACCGAATGTTTTAATAGCCGATTCTCTCTATTCCGTAAATTCGAAAAGAGAACCGAGAATATTGAGTCTCTCTGAGCAAAATCTTACTCCGGGTCCTGATGCCGTGGATCCAATGATTGAGCGCCTAGAAAGAATGACGTCATACAAGCCCGATGTTATTGTACTTCCCGAAGTTTTTGCCACAGGCACCAAAATTAGTGAGCCAATAGACGGACCGACTATAACTAAATTTGCCAAGTTTGCCGATAAATTCAACAGCTATATTATTTGTCCAATCTACTTAAAAGAAAATGGCAAAGTTTATAATGCAGCAGTATTAATTGACCGAAACGGAAGAGTTATGGGTCATTATGACAAAATACATCCGACCGAAGGAGAATGCGACAACGGTGTAACGCCCGGGAAACTGCAGCCTCCGGTATTTAAAACCGATTTCGGTACTATCGGAATTCAAATTTGTTTTGATGTTAATTGGCCCGAAGGATGGAAAAGATTGAAAGATCAGGGCGCGGAAATAGTATTTTTTACCGCTGCTTATCCTGCAGGTAGAATGCTTCCGTCGTATGCCTGGATGTTTAATTATTACGTGGTGGGAAGTTCGCAAAGGGATCCCGCTTCTATTTATGATATGACCGGAGACCTTATCGATAAAAGCGGTACTTACGAGCATTTTGCTTTCGCTCCTTTGAATCTCGAAAAAGTATTTTGCGAAATAGATTTTCATGTTAAAAAAGTAAAAGCAATGAGAAAAAAATATGGAGATAAATTACATATTAAATTTTATCATGATGAAGATTGGGTAACGATCGAAGCCCGTTCCCCGGATTTAACGATTAAACAGATTATCGACGAATATGATATTCTGCCTCATGCCGATTACATGAGACGTGCCGAAAAATATCAGGATAAATTCCGTGCATAAATTAGCCGAATAAAATATGATTTGATTATTGATTCAGGATTTTTGTCAAAAAAAATAAAAAATTAAAAAAAGGAAAAGAAAATGACAATTAAGTTTGATAGGAGAAAATTTATACAATTTTCGACATTATGTGCAGGAGCTTTAGCAGTACCCAAAGTAAGCTTTGGTAAAAATAAAATTCCGGTCCATGATGAAAAAAAAATCAATGATTTCATTTCAGCGCCTCCTTTGGGGTGGAATAGTTACGACGGTTATGCCGTTTATATTGATGAAGATGCTACAATAAAAAATATGGAAGAAATGGCAAAGACGTATAAGTCAGCCGGATATGAATATTTCGTGATCGACAACGGATGGTTCGGGGAATATAAGTTAATCCCTAATACAAAATATCCTGCAGAAAAACATGCTTCCGACATACACATTAACGAATACGGACTGGTTCAGCCTTCGAAATGTTATTTCTCTCATGGAGTAAAACATTTAATCGATCATGCTCACGAATTAGATTTAAAATTCGGCTTTCATCTTATGAGAGGAATTCCCAGAAAAGCTGTCGAAAAAAATCTTCCTATTAAAGGAACAAAATACAGGGCAAGAGATGTTGCCGATACAAACAGTATTTGTGAATGGTGTCATTATAATTATGGTGTGGACATGGATAAACCTGGGGCACAGGAATTTTACAATAGTTTAGTTAATCAACTTGCAGATTGGGGAGTAGATTTTATTAAAAGCGACGATATTGTTGGTTATCCAAAGGAAATTATCGGTATGTCAAATGCAATTGAACAGAGTGGGCGCGATATTGTTTTTAGCCTTTCGGCCGGAAGTAAAAAATTTTATGACCTGCCTTATTATAAAAGAGCGAACATGGTTCGTATTATCAGCGATGTTTGGGATAGGAGGGGAGATATTGAAAAAGCATTTAATGCATGGGATTTGTATCAGGGCACAAGCTACGAAGGATTTTATCCGGATTTGGATATGATTCCATTCGGACATCTTATGACAAGGACCCCGAAAGAATATTATAAAGAAGAAAAGGATTTACGGCTTGCCGGTCATGGTTATAAGCGCGTGTCACAATTTACAAAAAACCAGCATTATACATTTATTACGACGAGAGCACTTGCCGCATCGCCGTTGATGATTGGCGGTGTCTTAACCACAATGGATGAATTTTCTAAGAATCTATTGACCAACAAAGAAATGATCGCATGCAATCAAAACGGCGTAATGGGCTTTAGAGTATATAAGAAGAATAATGTCGAGGGGTGGCTAACGCCTAATAAAAATGAACCCGGCAAAGGATGGATGGGAATTTTTAATCGAAATGAAAATAATGTGCAGGTTAGTTTATCGCGTTCGGATTTGTATTTATCGGATTCGGAGGAATATGGTTTTTATAACATATGGGACGATAAAGACTTTAAATTAAAGGATGGAAACAAAACATTTAATATTGCTGGCGATGGCGTTGTCTTTCTAAAATTTGAAAAATTAAAAAAAGACGGCTGATTTTTTTATCATAGAATTAAATTCAAAAACATTCTGTTTATTAAAACATTTCCGTAAATGTTAAAATCAATTTTCCCGAAGAGTGATTTAAACGAATCATAATAAAATTAAGAAAGGAGACTATATGATTCCGGACAAAATTTCTTTTACAGTAGGTGATTATTTTTTATGACCAGAGGTCATGTACATCAAAACAAAACCCGTTCGGAATATTACTGGTGAGTCAAAGGCTAAGGAATGTTAGTGCTGATGGTTAAAACCTGTGATTGCCGTGTGGAAAATGTTAAAAACGGTTCTAGATGGTTCGCTTGCACACCAACTTGTAAATACGGGAAATGTGCCTTTGATAGTCGGTGCATGTTGGTTCACCGATGCAGGGTATGATTTCGATTCTATTGCAGGTAATAGTTTTGCTTTTAGAGTAAAAATATTAAAAGGGAAAGGTACTCTTTTACCGTCCTCGTATAAGATATCATAAAATGAATTGTTTTTATCATGCAGATAATCTCATTCAAGAAAATAAAAATGGAGTTTTTTGATTTCCATTGGTGTTGATTTAGGCGGTAAACGAATTAAACTTGGAATATTAAAAAATGATAAAATTACGGCTTCAAAATTATTATATACAAGTCCTTTGCGCAGACTTAAAGGTATACTTCCGATTTTGGAAGAGGAAATACAAAAATTATTAAATGAAAAATGTAAAGCTTTGGCTTTTGCATTTCCCGGTATTATTGATTCCGTTAATAAAAAAAATCTTACCACAAATGAAAATATGATGATTGCAATAAACATCGATTTGGCCGATTGGCACAGAAATAATTTTAATATCCTTTTATAATTGAAAACGATGCAAATAGTGCGTTGTTAGGAGAGTGTTTTTTCGGATCTGCTAAATGATATGATAATGTTGCCCTTATGATACTCGGTACTGCTCGCTACCGAAGCGGCGAAATTGCGAATTGGGGCAACCAAAATTTTAATGAATTATTTTTGTGTAAATATAAAAGAGGATTCTTCTTTGAATGGCGTATAGCCGGCAGGATAAAAAAAATTTATTGGACCGAATTGAGGATTGTCAATTATACAGAAACTTTTGTGATACCTGCCGGTGTAGAAGAATATTCAATAAAACCTTTCGGTAAGTTAAGGTGAAATAGTTGGAAACTATTAAAGCCTATATGAGGATGTAATTTGATCAAAAAAGTTTATGAGTAACGAAAGAATATAAAATGGAGTTTAATCCCAATTGGACGTTAAACCGAAGTTTGATCCGTTGGGATTTGAATATGAAATCGGGAAAGAAAAATTATCTAAAGACACATTCTTTACACTGGGAAGTTCTTCGGCTATTTTTGCAAATAATTTAAGTATACTCGATGCCAAAGTTGCATTCATCGGGAAAATTGGGAAAGATAATTTCGGGAATTTAATAATCAATAAATTAAATTCTTCCGGTGTAGATACAAGTATGATAATCCATGATCAGAAATTTAAAACCGGTGTAACAATTGTGTTGAATATTCACGAAGACAGAGCTATGGTTACTTATCCAGGTGCAATGAATGAATTAACAATTAAAGATCTCATAAAAGAAAAATTAGTTCGTGCAAGACATTTGCACTTTTCATCTTATTTCCTTCAAGGAGGATTGCGAAAAGATGCTACGGTTATGTTCAAAACTGCTAAAGAAAATAATATGACCACATCGTTCGATATACAGTGGGATCCGGCGGAAAAATGGAAAATCGATTACAAGAAAATCCTTCCTTTCGTGGACATATTTTTACCGAACGAAAAAGAAATGTTTTATCTGACAAACGAAAAAGAGGTTAAAAAAGGATTAAAGGTATTATCCAGGTATGCGAATACTGTCGTTGTGAAAATGGGAGACAAGGGTTCGGTATCAATGAGAAATGGTAAAATAATAAAAATGGATCCCTCATTAATAATAAAGTAGTAGATGCGATCGGTGCAGGCGATAGTTTTAATGCGGGTTTTGTTTTTAAATTTCTCAAAGGAGAAAAGACAGCTAATTGTATGGAATTCGGTAATCTGATGGGAGCTGTAAATACAACCGAAGCGGGAGGTATTTCTGCATTTAAAAGTTTACAATATGTAAAACAAATTGCCGAGGATGTGTTTAATCACATTTGGTAAAATAAAATATCCATTTCCTTTAACATGAAAGAATTATGTATTTCATAAGTTATTTAAATGATCTTAATTTAATAGAAATGAAAAATGAGAATGAAATATACGGGATTGACTCAGTGTAATTGTAAGATGCTTTCTAAATAAGTGAAGGCTAAATTTTGATTATTGTTATTAATTTTCTTATAATTTTAATACTAAAAATATTTTCAGATAATTATGGACAGATTAAAAACTATAATAGTTGATGATTCAAGAGCAATTAGAGAAGAATTAAAATATTTATTAGCAGAATATTCAGAAATTATTGTAATAGGTACAGCAGCAAATATTACACAGGCGATTAGATTAATTGAAGAACGAAGACCTGATGTTATTTTTTTAGACATACAGCTACAAAATGAGACGGGCTTTGATCTACTTGAAAAAATAAATGTGGAAGCGAAAATAATTTTTGTCACAGCATACGATCAATATGCAATCAGGGCATTTGAGATCAACGCTTTAGATTATCTGTTGAAACCAATCCAGAAAGACAGACTTAGTAAAACTATTGCTAGATTAATTAATAATGAAGTGCTTAGCTATGATGAAAAACCTCAAGGTAAAGTTACTTATGATGATGTAATTTATCTGGTTATAAATCGATCACTAAAATTTATTAAAGTTTCACTTATTAAAAGTATTTTTTCAGAAGGAAAATATTCATATGTTATTTATAAAGAAAGTAAAAAATTCCTTGCATCAAAGACATTACTGGAATGGGAAAAAATTCTTCCTGAAAAGTATTTTGTTCGTATTCATCGTTCGGCAATAGTTAATTTTGAACACGTTGTCAAAGTAGAAAAATGTAAAAACAATACACAAAATATTTATGTTGAAGGGATTGAAGAACCCTTTAAAATGAGTAGACGTTATGCTGCTAAACTAAAAGCTTTCCTTGCCATGTAAAATAGTGTCGCTATACTTTAATTCTGCCTTTGTTTCTTGGGGTTAAAATGAGTATGTAGCTTTTTCTTTAAATTAAAGTATCTTACTTAAGATAATATTCTCTAAAAGTCCATATAGTTATCAAACGACTTTTTGGCCAGAAGAATACTTAATATAGTCTATTCCTTTCTATATAAATACTAAACAGTATATCACTATAAGTCCAACCTAATCTTGGAGCTAGTGAAAAGTAACCTTACTCAACGGTTTTAAATAAAAATAGAACCATTCCGTACTTTAATTTACCACTTGTTTCTTATTTCTTGATTTGTAATTGAAACATTTTTTTATTCAACGTTGAAACATTTATTATTATTGTAATAATTATTTGCATATGCAATTAAATATGAGTGAATCAGTATTACTTTTAGAGAAATTGGAAAAATGTATTAAACACACCACAGAAAATTTTCATGATACAGTAAATTATTGGGAAACGGAAATGAACAAAATATTTCCATCGCTTTATAGAATGGTGGTCCTGAGATTAGTTAAATAATAATAATTACTTACTTAAAATTAATAAATTATGAAAAAGAAAATACTTGTCTTAGCCACCAGTTTTTTAGACAATTTGTTAAGCCATCCGAAAGGTGAAGGAAGAGCAAAACAAATGCTTTGTGATTTAGAAACAAAATTCAAAGATAATATTGAAGTTGTTTATCGATGCGATAGAAATCCTGAGCAGCCTTTGCAGGTAGAAGACTTTATTGATGTTGTTGCTGTAATTGCTGATTTAGAGCAATATAGCAGGGAAATGTTATCTAAAATTAGTGAAAAAGGAGGCGGTTCTTTGAAACTGATTTCGAGATATGGTACCGGCTATAATTCTATAGATTTGCAAGCTGCTACGGAATTTGGAGTTATTGTTGCCAATGCTCCTGGATGTAATGCTCTGGCAACTGCGGAATGGGCGCAGTCTACAATTATTGATGTAGCCGGCAGACGTGTCCTAAACCATAATTGTGCAAGCGCGGGTAAAGTAAAAGAGAGTCTTTCGAGATTGGATGTTTTTGGTAAAAAACTTGGGATTATTGGCACTGGTAAAATTGGAAAATACCTGGTTAAATTGATGAAAGGGTATGAAGTGGAGGTGCTGGCGTTTGATATTTACAGGGATGATTATTGGGCTAAAAAAAATAATGTAATTTATACCAATATGGAAGAAATTTGCAGGCAGTGTGATATTATTTCTCTTCATGCCTCTGCCAACGAACAGATAATTACACAAAAAGAAATTGATTTGATGAATGAAAACACTGTGCTCGTAAATTGTGCCCGCGGTATTTTAACAGATAATTGTGCAATATATCAAGCTGTCAAAGAAGGTAAAATTTGGGGATACGGTTTAGACGAAATGTGGCTGGAAACAGATCTTCCTTTAGACGGATTGAACATAATTGTTAGTTCGCATGTCGGATCTGATACAGATTCCGGTAAAATCGGAATGCAGGTAATGTCTACAAGTGCGGTCATAGATTTCATTAATGGAAAAATTCCGGAATTTGTTGTTAATAAGGATGTATTGAATGAGGTTAACATTTAATTAATTATTAAAGAATAATATTATAGATAGATACTAAACTTGGATTTCTTTGCATAATTATGTTTATATGATTATAGTATATTCATTTTTTAATTAAAAAAACTCATGTAGAAGTTAAACTTATTAAAGGAGAAAAATTGGGACGAATAGTAAAATATACAGAAATTAAATCAGCTGAAAGTTGTAAATATGATGGAATGTCATTGGGAGAAGTTATGTTGCGTTTAGATCCCTATGATGTACCTACAGCTAGAGCAAAACTATTTCGTATATCACAGGGCGGTGGCGAAACTAATGTATCGTGCGGATTAGCTTATACTTTTGGATTACGAAGTTCTGTTTTAACAGTCTTGGTTGATGACAACATCGGGTTAAATATTCGTAACCAGTTCCGTGAAGCTGGAGTCGATACTTCCAATATCATATGGTTTAATACTAAGAATGATGATTCGCCGCACAGCACTGATCAAAAAGGCGGGTTGACTAATGGATTAAATTTTACCTACAATGGTAAAGGCGTCATCCCATCTGATACGGTATATTATCGTGCCCATTCAGCCATATGTACATTGCAGCCGGATGATTATGACTGGGACAAATTGTTTGGGGAAGACGGGATTAGGGTTTTTAATACTGGTGGTATCTTCACTTTAATTTCACCTTACTCATCAAAGGTTGCACTTAAGGCTGTTCAAAAAGCAAATGAATATGGAGTTTTCGTTGCAGCTGATCTAAATTATAGATCGAAAGTTCAACCGGATAAATTAGTTGCACGTTCAATTAATAAAGAAATTGCTCCGTACCTTGGATTCCTGGTAGGTAATGATTCCGATCTTCATGATGCTTTAGGATATGAGACTAAAACAAGCAAAGGTGCATCTTTTGGAGAATGGATTGAAGCATACAAAATAACTGTCAAAAAAGTTTCTAAAGATTTTCCGAATCTTAGTCTCATTGGAACACAATGGCGAGGTGCTATAAATGCAGATTCAATTCATTGGGGTGCTGTTTTATTTGATGCAATAAATGATAAGTTTTATGTAGCTGCTCTCCGTGAAAATATCCCGATTCATGACAGGACAGGTGGTGGTGATTCATTCACATCGGGTGTATTAGCAGCTTTAATGCTTGGTAAAGATTTGCAAACTTCTGTCGAATGGGGAGCTGCTCATGGTATTTTGGTTCAAGAAACACCTGGAGATTTTACAATGGTTACTTTGAAAGATATTGAAAGAGAAGTAAAACGTGCGCAATCAGGTGGCGGAGTTAAAGCAATAAGATAAAATAATAAGGGAGATAGTAAAATGAGTTATCAAAAAAATAGAAAAAAAGTTAGAGAAGCTCTTTTAAAGAGTGGCGTTGTTGTAGTTCTTAATAAGAAACATGTTAAAAATCCTGAACACTTGATTAATACAATGGTTGAGGTGTATAAAGCTGGTTATGTAGCCGAAACAACATTCCGCATTGATGTGGCTATATTAAAAGAAGGTATGCAGGAGTTAGTAAAATTAAGAGAAGAATCGCCTTCCGATAATCCTTTTATATTAGGATGCGGAAGCATTATAAATCCTTCAGAGCTTGAGCAGGCAATTAAAATGGGATTTGAAATGATTGTTGCTCCCGGTAATGTTATGGGAGGTTATGCTGATGGGAAAGAATTTGTAAGAATTGCGCGTGAAGCCAATATATTTTCGGCTCCTGCTATAATGACTCCCACTGAATTAAATTATTTTATTGAACGTCCTGACGGATTGGAACCGGATGCTGTTAAAATATTTCCTGCTGGTGTGCATGGTCCTTCCGGTTTTAAAGCATTGCTTGCTCCTTATGTACGCGAGAGGCACAATGATAAAATTATTATGCCTACGGGAGGAGTAAATCTCGAAACAGGTCCAAAATATAGAGAGGTTATATCAAATTCAGGATATACTCCCGTATTGGGTATGTCAGCTCCTTTTAAATCTTGTTGAAAAAGAAAATAAACCTGGGAATATAGAAGTTATAAAAGAGTCTCTGCGAATATTCTCTGAAAAATTTTCATAATTAATTAACAAATAACAAAAAAAATAATTCAGACAGAAAAATGAGTTATATTGAAAATCTATTTGGCTTGAAAAATAAAAACGCTGTAGTTGTTGGCGGCGCTGGTACGCTTGGTGGCCCAATGTCGGAAGGTTTAGCAAAAGCTGGAACTAATGTTGCTATTCTAGGAAGAAATATTGAGAAAGCTCAAAAAAAAGCTGAAAGCATCGCAGCGGAAAACAAAGTCAAAACAATAGCTGTTCAAGCGGATGTTTCAAGAAAAGATGAAATTATTGCTGCTCATGAAAAGATTAAAAATGAATTGGGAAGAGTTCACATATTAATTAATGCGCCCGGTATAACCAGTAAAACACCTTTTTTCAGTCTTACGACCGAAGAATGGGATGACATAATGAATGTGAATTTGCGAGGTATGGTTTTTTGTTGTCAGGTTTTTGGAAAAGATATGGTTAGAGCAAAAGAGGGCAGTATTATCAATATATCCTCCGTGGCTTCAAGTCCACCGCTCTCGAAGGTTTATACTTACAGTGCATCTAAAGCAGGCGTAAATAGCATAACTCAAAGTCTTGCTATAGAATGGGCAACTGCAAACGTTCGTGTTAATGCAATTGTGCCGGGTTTTTTCCCTGCTGAATTAAATCGTAAAATACTTACAAAAGAACGTGTAGAAAATATTATGAATCATACACCCATGAAGCGTTTTGGTGAACCTGAAGAATTAGTTGCTGCTGTCATTTGGCTTGCTTCGGATAAGGCTGCTTCATTTGTTACAGGATCAATTATTAGCGTGGATGGTGGTTTTACAGCGACAACTATTTAGTATATGGATTTTATCCATTACAAATGCTTTTTAAAATATTATAGTTAATTGAAAACCTCGAATTTTATTACCAATGCTAAATATTACAAATTAGTTAAAAATAAATGAAAAAAATAAAGGTTGGAATAATCGGATCGCAATTTGCGGCTTCATTGCATGCAGAATCATATAAAAGATTTCCTTCTGTACAAATGCAAGCAGTATCTGCTTTGGATAATCTGGAGGAATTTTCCAGTAAATATAAGATATCTAGGCATTATAAAGATTACCGTAATATGTTTCAAAAAGAAGAACTGGATCTCGTAAGTGTTTGCGTTCCGAATTTTTTACATAAACAAATTGTTATAACTGCAGTAGAAAATGGAATAAAATCAATCATCTGTGAAAAACCTATTGCAACATCCATTGAAGATGCTATAGAAATGATTAACATTTGCAAAGATAATGGTGTTGTATTGATGTATGCGGAAGATTGGATTTTTGCACCTGCTCTAATCAGAGCAAAGGAAATTGTTGATGAGGGGGGAATCGGTAAGCTTTTATATGTAAAAGCAAAAGAAACACACAATGGTTCCCATTCAATGTTTGCCCAAAAAAAAGAGTACTGTGGAGGCGGTTCAATGATACATTTGGGAATTCACCCTGTTGCATTTATAGCTTACCTAACTGGCAGTGATATTAAAGAAGTTATGGGAATGACAACTAATGGAGGCAACACTAACCTTCTGCATTTTAATTATACCGGTGAAGATTGGGCTGCTGCTCTGGTAACTATGGAAAATGGCGCACGGGGTTTTGTGGAGGGAAATTATATTACATGCGGCGGTATGGATGATAGAATAGAAATTTATGGAACGGAAGGGAATATTCATATAGATCTTACTCAGGGTTCACCACTTAAAGTATATAGTCGTTCAGGATATGGTTATGCAGTTGAAAAAGCTGATTTCACTAATGGCTGGACTCATCCAGCAGTTGATGAATTTTTATCCTTAGGTTATGTAAAAGAAATTGAACACTTTATTAATTGTGTTAAGACTAATAAACAACCCCAAAACGGAACTAAAGGTGAAGATGGTTTGAAAGCATTAAAAGTAGTTTTGGCTATTTATGAGTCAGCTAAAAATGGAAAAATTGTGAAACTATAGTAAACAGAAAGGTGTAAAGTTGATCATGACTGAAAAACAAGAAAAAACATTTTTACCGGTAAAAGTAGCCGGTCTCGATTTACATAATCCTTTTTGTGTAGGTTCCGGTCCTACTGTAAAAACAGTAGATATGATAAGGCAAATAAATGATTCTGGTTGGGGTGCGGCTTTTATAAAGCTTACAATTGACCCCGAGCCGTATATTAATCGAGAGCCGCGGTATACTTGGACAAAAAAGCTTAAGATGCATAGTTTTACACTTGAAAAGAGAATAAAATTGGATGAAGCTCTTAGGTTATGTGAAGGAGGCAAAAAAGTAGCAGGTGTAACAAAGATTTTTAGTAATATTACTTATGATGGTTCTGACGGCCCTGAGGGTTGGGTTCGTATGGCAAAAGCGTTTGAAGATGCTGGAGCAGATGGGAATGAATTAAATATGTGCTGTCCAAATATGTCTTTTAATGTGGAAATAACAGGTGAAAAAATTCAAAAATGTACAGGTGCATCTATGGGTCAAAGACCAGATTTGATTGACGAAGTTGTAAGAGCAATAAAAACTGAAACTAATATTCCTTTATTTGTAAAACTTACACCTGAAGGTGGGAAGATAGCTTCGATAGCCAAATCCTGTTTTGTTGCTGGTGCTGATGCTGTTTCTTCAGTTGGAAACAGACTTGGGATTCCTCCGATAGATATAGAAGATCCTTTGAAGAGTACTCAAAGATTTCAGCTCGATAATGGAATGACCTGCCTTTCTGGTCCTTGGTTGAAACCTCTTGCACTACGTGATGTTTTCGAAATTAGGAAGTATTGCGGCCCTGAACCCGCAATATGCGGATATGGTGGTATGTCTAATTGGAAAGATTATATTGAAATGATTATTTCAGGCGCTGATATGGTTGGTGTTTGTACCGAAACGATGATACGCGGGTATGACTTTTTGGAAAAAGAAATTATCCGGCTTAAAGAATACCTAAAAAAACATGATTTTTCCTCAATCAACGAAATGCGTGATATGTTTCTGCCAACTATAAAAACAGCTCAAAATATAGCTATGGAAGAAGGGGTTGCTTTTGTTATTGAAGAAAAATGTATAGGTTGTGAACTTTGTATACCTATTGGGCATTGTTATGCAATTAATATGATAGAAGGTAAAGGTTGGGTAGGAAAGAACAAAAAAGGTATTGTAGCCATAGTTGATCCTTATAAATGTACAGGATGCTCAACATGTTTTGATTTATGTCCTACAGATTGTTTTGAATGGAATCCGGTACCTGAAGATAGGTTGGTTTCTCCAGTTTAAATTCTTACTTTATTCTCTTTTTATTAAAACCATTTTTCTCTAATTGATCATTTATTTGAAGAATGTTTTCATAACATCCCATTTATTACTCAATAATACCGTTCACAGTTTAGTACTTGTTTTGGATATATTTATATATTTAGGTTATTTATTAAAATATTACATTTTTAAAATTGGTTGATAAAGAATGAATAATTTAAGATTACAAATTAATTCGTTCGGTATGGGTGATAGATTTGCCCATCAAGCGGAAGCGCAATTAAAAGCAATTCAACTTGCGAATGAAAACGGAGTTAAAATCACACCTGTCTGGAACAAATCCTATCGTGAACACAAAACAATTGGCAGCAAACCTTTAGAAACAAGAATAGCTGTTGATAAAGCTGTACAAAATGCAAATTGGCAAGAAGGTTACTTTGTAGATGCAGATCATATTACTGTCAAAACAGTCGATCAGTTTTTACCTTACAGTGATTTTTTCACAATTGATGTGGCTGATTTTATAGGTAGGCCCTGCTCGGAAGATATAATAAATGAATTTATAGATTCAAATAAAAAATATTTAGGCAAACTTGAACTGCCGGGTATTAGAGAGATTTTTACAGTAACAGAGAAACTCTTGACTAAAATAGGGAAACAATATTTATTCGCTATATCTGAAGCTTCTACTCTTTATAATCATATAAAGGATAATAAACCAGATGAAAATCCTGTTATTGAAATATCCATGGATGAAACGAATGCAGCTCAAACACCTATTGAAATCTTTTTTATTTTATCAGCCATTGCAAAATATTCTATACCCTTAAATACAATTGCGCCAAAATTCAGCGGACGTTTCAATAAAGGAATAGACTATGCCGGAGATTTAGAGCAATTTGCAAAAGAATTTGAAGAAGATATTTTGGTCTTAAAATATGCTGTAAGTGAATTTAATTTCCCGCATATGATAAAACTTAGTGTTCATTCCGGAAGTGATAAATTTTCAATCTATTCTATCATAAACAAAATAATAAAGAAACATCATGCCGGTCTTCACGTTAAGACTGCTGGAACAACATGGCTTGAAGAATTAATTGGACTTATGCTTGCTGGTAGTGAGGGTCTGGAGGTTGCTAAACAAATTTACTCGAAATCTCTCGATAGATTTGATGAATTGACTTTTCCTTACGCTACTGTTATAGATATAAATAAAAATCAGTTACCCTCAAAACAAGTGGTAAACAATTGGTCGGGCGAAGAATTTGTAGCAGCATTAAAACATAACCTTTCGTCGGAGAAGTATAATCCTAGTATTAGACAATTATTACATATTGGGTATAAAATCGCAGCAGAGATGGGACCAAAATATATAAATACTTTAGAGAAATATGAATCTATTATATCTAAAAATGTTACCGAAAATTTATTTAGCCGCCATATAAAGCCAATATTCTTTTAATATATGGAATATTTACTAAATAAATTGGAATGAATATAGTAATTTTCTGATGTTAAACACTTTAACAGGTTCTATAAACTGAACAGATTAGTTTTTTATTTTAAATTATTTGTAATTTAATTTTTATAGTAAGTTTTAATAATGCAATTCTCAGATGCTTTTCATATAATAACAAAGCCAATAGGACCAATATGCAATTTAGATTGTAAATATTGTTTCTATTTAGAAAAGGATAAATTATTTCCCGGTTCAAAAAACTGGAAGATGAATGATGAAGTTCTGGAAAAGTATATAAGACAGTATATTGAAACTCAATCTGTACCAGAAATTAATTTCACATGGCAGGGCGGTGAACCTACTTTGCTGGGTGTTGATTTTTTTAAAAAAGTGGTAGAACTACAGAAAAAATATGCCGGGAGGAAAAAAATAAATAATTCCCTACAGACAAATGGGATTTTACTTAATGATGAATGGTGTAGTTTCTTTTCTCAACATAATTTTCTAATTGGAATTTCAATAGATGGACCCAAGGAATTTCATGATTATTATCGAGTTTATAAAAATCAAAAGCCAAGTTTTGATAAAGTAATGAGGGGACTAGGTTATCTTAAAAAACACAATGTTGAGTTCAATACTTTGACATGCGTAAATAGGATTAATTCAGAACATCCGAGAGAAATCTATAACTTTTTAAAAGAAATTGGTAGTCTATATTTACAATTTATTCCTATAATTGAAAGAAAGGCAGAGAGTAGAGCAAAAAACGAATTAGAGCTAATTTCACCTGATTATAAGGGTGAATCAGTGGTAACTGATTGGTCGGTGAAACCGAAGCAGTATGGTAATTTTCTAAATATAATATTTGATGAATGGGTAAGAAAAGATGTCGGAAAATACTTCGTACAAATTTTTGAAGTTGCCCTAGAAAGTTGGTATGGTAAATCACAATCATTATGTGTATTTAATGAAACATGTGGTAGAGCAATGGCAATTGAGCATAATGGAGACCTTTATTCCTGCGATCATTATGTTTATCCTGAAAATAAACTGGGTAATATTCTTGAAAATACACTGGCTACATTGGTTAATTCACCTAAAGAAATTCAATTCGGAATGGATAAAAAGAAAAAACTACCTAATTATTGTCTAGAATGCGATGTCAAATTTGCATGTAATGGCGAATGTCCTAAACACCGATTCATTAAAACTCCCGACGGAGAGGAAGGATTGAATTTTTTGTGTGCTGGTTATAAAATGTTTTTCCATCATATCGATTCGTATATGAAATTTATGACGAATGAGTTGAAAAAATATAGATCTCCAGCAAACGTAATGATTTGGGCAAAAGACAAAGATAATGGTTTTTCTCACTTAAATATTGGTCGAAATGATTATTGTCCTTGCAATAGTGGAAAAAAATTTAAGAATTGCTGTATGAAATGATTTTGTTGAAAAAAGTGAAATTCTGAGTTCATTAATCAAAAGTTTTATTCAATTAGGAGATGAGTCTAATTCTTAATCAAAAAGAAAACAGAACATATTTTTTGAATAGAGGAAAATTGAAGCAAACTAACAGTAGCAATTCCATATATTCTTATAATTAATATGGATTCAAACTGCTAATTTTAAAGTTAAAAAATATTCAAATCTTTTTCTGAATTGAATCAAAAGAAGAATGATAAGAGCTTTACAACTCTCAAAAAATAATAATTATTGATCAAAGAGGGTTATATATAGATAAAAATGAAACTACAGGAAAAATTAAAACACTATCAAAAAGAAAAGAAAGCATTGTTAGCTGCCAATTATTACAATTTCGAAACATGTAAAGGAATATTGCTGGCAGCTCAGGAATTGCAGCAACCTTTAATACTACAGTTAACAAAAAGTTCTATCAATTATATGGGATTAAAAACGGCAGTTCGGATTGGCAGAACTTTATCTGAAGAATTAGCTGTTGAATCGTGGCTGCATCTGGATCATTGTGATGAGATTGAACTCATTAAAAAATGTTTAGATGAAGGATTTGATTCGGTTATGATTGATGCGAGTGATAAATCATTAAAAGAAAATATTAATATAACAAAGGATGTTGTTCAACTTGCAAAAAGTTATGAAGTTAATGTTGAAGCTGAACTAGGAAGCGTACCTAAACTTGGTAGTGAATTAGAGTATGATAAATTCACTAATCCTGATGAAGCTAAACTTTTTGTTCAGCAAACCGGGGTTGATCTTCTGGCTGTTGCAATTGGATCAAAACACGGGTTTTACAAAGGTAATTGGGAACTATTCAGAATCCATTAAAAAATTTAAATATTTCGTTCAAAAATCATCTTCTTTTTAAAGCTGTTCCAGTCCTCGAACAAACTTATAAAACCTTTCGTTAAATATTTTAATGAAAGTAAATAATAATATTTGACAAGGATAAATAAATTAGATATATTGTATTTGTGTGTGATAATCAAATTATTGCTTCGTAAAGAAAGTCTTTGAAAGAAATGATCATTTGCTAGCGATTTCAAGAATTTACCTATTGAAAAGTTATTTACATTGAATATACAGGCCCATTTACTTGTCAGGGGCAAAATAGATTTTTTATTCGGAGTACAAATATGAGTACAGTAACCAATAATAAACTTTATGAATGGTGTAAAGTTTCTGTAGAAGGATTAGAGCATAATATAAACCTCAAAATTCCCTTCAGATTATGCAAAGATAATGTTGAAATGGGAAATATAATGGCCAGGGAACTTATAGATCTAATTAAAGAAAATAACAATAAGGGGAAATATACTAGAGCTATAATTCCTTGTGGACCCGATTCCTGGTATGCCCCATTTGTTAAAATTGTAAATGACGAGAAAATAAGCTTAAAAAAATTAATCGTTTTTCACATGGATGAATGTTTAGATTGGCAGGGAAATGAACTTCCAATAAATCATCCGTATTCATTCCGCGGATTTATGCAAAAGTACTTTTATGATCCAGTACCTTTCGAATTATCAGTTGAGATTAAAAACAGAAATTGGCTGAATGCTAAAAACATAGAAGAGATAAAATCCAAAATCAATGAAGCACCAATCGATATAACCTATGGAGGATGGGGGCAGGATGGACATGTAGCATATAACCAATCGAGACGTCATCCATTAAGTCATATTACCTTAGATGAGTTAAGGGAATCAACAATTAGGATCCAGGAAAATAATATTGACACTATAGTAGCATTAGCTCATAGAACATTTGGAGCAGCATATCAATTTGTCCCTCCAATGTCGGTTACTTTGGGAATGAAAGAATGTCTCTCCGCAAAGAAAATAAGACTGTTTAGTGGTACAGGAGCATGGAAGCAAACTGCCCTTCGTGTTGCTCTTTTTAGTGAATTGACTTCTGAATATCCGATTACCTTGCTGCAAGAACATCCAGATGCACTTTTAACCGCTACAATAGAAACAGCTTCACATCCGATCAGTGAACATCCGGAATGGGACTTAGGTATTAATATGAATGGAAGAAATTCTGTATCTGGTTCAGAATTATTAGCCAAAGTAACCGGCGATGGGACAAAATAATTTCAAATATAAAATAATGATAGGAATCGGTGGAATCGGATCCGGCTCTTTCTTTTTATTAAATGGTAATCATACAATTGGCAGAGAAGAAAGCAGAAGCGGCAGGTTTTTAAATAAGAATGATTACTGTAAACTGCACATAATTTCACATTATGTAAAAATATTGCTAGGAACACAATTTAAAGTACTTCCTATTGGAAAAGTCGGAGACGATGAAATTGGCAGGAAACTATTGAATGAAATGAATGATATTGACCTCTTTATGGATTATGTTGAAATTGATAAAAAATATCAAACACTCTATTCGTTTTGTTTCCTATATCCGGATTTGAGTGGTGGAAATATGACAACGGATAATTCCGCATCTTCTTCTATTGATTCAGAATATGTATCTAAAGCTGAAAAAGAGTTTGCCAAATATAAGGGAGAAGGGATTGCACTAGCAGTTCCGGAAGTACCTATTAATGCCCGCCTGGAATTATTAGAACTAGCAGCTAAATATAATTTCTTTAGTGTTGCCTCACTGACTTCCGAAGAAATTAGTAAGAGCGAGAATCTAAAATCCTTGGAGAAAGTTAATCTTCTATGTATTAATCGTGAGGAGGCTGCTAGTATATTAAAAATAAATTCTACTGATTTGGATGCCGAGCAAATCGTAAAGAGTGTTAGTTGGTCATTATCAACTATAAATCCAAATCTACTAATTTCTGTATCCGACGGAAAAGAAGGAAGCTATCTATGGGATGGAAAAGAAATTATTTATAAGCCATCGATTAATGTCAATGTAGTTAGTACAGCTGGAGCAGGAGATGCCTTTACATCAGGTTTAATAGCCGGAATTACTAAAGGATTAACACTTTCAGAAGCTCAAGACATCGCAACTTTGACAGGGGCTTTTTCTGTTACTTCTCCACATACAATTAATAAACAATTAAATAAAAAATCCTTAATTGATTTAGTACAAACGAATCATTTGAACTTATCAGAAAACATTCTGGACTTTTTACAGGAATAAATATGAGCATTACAATGCGAATTATTCAACAATTTGATATAACTAAGGAAGATGAATTTATTAAACTCGAATCCAAATTTGCAGAATTGGAGAGGTCCCGTCCGGATTACCCTAAGGGTAAAAGAATGCAGCCGATATCATCATCGGAACCATGCAATACTCTTATTTGGCAGTATGAATTTCCTGATATAAACGAGGCATATAAGATATTAGATTTCTTCAAAGGAGATCAATCTCATGAGAAGCTACTGGAAGAGCAGCTTCCATTTTTTAAGCAAGTAAAAATAGAGTTCTATAAAAACCTTGAGTTCTAACTATACATGGAATTTTAATTCAATTAATTGAAAAATATACATAAAATAAAATATCCAATTGTAATGAATGGTTGAGAAAGTTAAAAAACTGGACAGAAGTCTGGGATTATTACATGCAACAGCATCCAATATGGCTACAATGGTTGGAATTGGTCCATTTATAACCATTCCTCTTATTATATCTGCAATGGGTGGTCCGCAAGCCATGCTTGGATGGGTAGTGGGTGCTTTAATTGCAATTTCAGACGGACAGGTATGGGCTGAATTAAGTACATCAATTCAAGGTGAAGGCGGAACTTACGTTTATCATCGGGAAGCATTTAAAAGATACTTCGGTAAATTAATAGCTTTTTTATTTATATGGTCATTCCTTTTAAGCGGTCCGTTTGAAATTGCATCGGCCTTTATTGGCATGATACATTATGTATCATTTATCTGGCCCTCATTAACAGAAACACATATAAGGATATTAGCGTTCGCTACTGGTTTACTTACAATAGTTCTACATTATAACAAAGTTAAAGTTGTTGGAACGGTTACTGTAATCTTATGGATAATAATGTTAACTACTGTCGGTATAACAATTTTTGTGGGTGCAACTCATTTTCATGCCGAATTAGCATTTACATTTCCTAAAGGATGGTTTTCAATTTCGTGGGGATTTGTAATGGGACTTGGTAGTGCAACACTTATTGCAATGTATGATTTGCTTGGATATTACAATATATGTTATATGGAAGAAGAAGTTAAAAATCCAGGTTATGTATTTCCCCGTGCCATTTTATGGTCAACTATTGGAGTAACTCTTATTTATGCTCTTATGAATTTTTCTGTTATCGGAATTATACCCTGGAGGGAAATTGAGAACACCACACATATTGTTTCTGATTTATTTAATAACATATATGGAAATACACCGCCATTATCATTACAATACTGGTAGTTCTTACAGCATACGGTTCTGCTTATTCTTTAATGATGGGTTATTCTCGGTTACCGTTTGCAGCAGCCCGTGACGGATTCTTTTTTAGCTGGTTAGAAACGATTCATCCTAAAAAACATTTTCCTCATTATTCTCTTCTGCTAGTTGGATTTATTACATGTATCGCAAGTTTATTCAATCTTGATTTCGTTATTGCTGCTACTCTTTCCAGCAGAATATTAATTCAGTTTCTTGGACAAATAATAGGTCTTACACGTTTTAAGAAAAACCCAGCCAAATCTAAAAAGACCCTATAAAATGTGGTTATATCCTATTCCGTCAATCATAGCTTTCTGCGGGTTCAGTTTTATTTTTATCAGTTCTGGTTTAGAAGCAATCAGCTTAGGATTAGTTTGGTTAATAATAGGTGTGTTGGTTTTCTTGTGGTGGGCTAAAGCCAATAATGAATGGCCATTTGTATCTCTTAATAAAATTGAAGAAAAGGTTAAGGAACCCGATAATGCTTAAAACAATTTTACTTCTGCTGTTTATTTCAGATTTGTGGATATATGGTCAAGAAAATTCATACATAACTGTTAGCAAAGGAAAAATAGAAATTGGAAATAAAAACATTGAGAGAGTCATTGATATTAAGGATGGAACAGCTACAACTACTCAAATCATCAATAAAAGATCAGGTTCTAATTATGAAGTAAACTCTGATGAATTTGCTCTTAATATTGTATTCTCTTCGTGGGGACCTGCATACTCAAAAAAGCAAAATGGAGAGAGTGCAGTTTTACTTACTTCAAGGGATTTTCAGTATAAGAACTATAGTATTCGTGATTTAGAAAACAGTGGTAAAGAATTAAATCTAAATTACACTTTTAACCAAAGTATGTCTGCTTTTGTGGTAAATGTTTTCTTTCAAATATACCCCGGTGACATTTATGTAAGGAAATGGATTGAGATTTCGGATACTTCATATGGTACACAGTTTTTAGATAAAATATTTCTCGAATCGTTAACATTTAAGGATCAAGAATTTTCGCACGGAAGTTTTGGTCAGCCAGTATTTAATAAAGATATCTTTCTTGGCGTTGAATATCCAACAACAGAAAATATTATTAACTCTGAAAAAGCTATGACTGGTTATATTGTCGGTCAAAAAATTACGAACAATGTATACAAAAGTCACACTTCAATATTAGGAGTTGCACCATCATCTGTTAAACTTGAACAAACCTTTATGAATTATGTAGATGATATAAAAGTCAAGGGGACAAGACAATTCTTATTATATAATACCTGGTATGATATGAGGCTTCCATTTCTTGTAGATAATCCAAATAATATTTTAAATGAGAAAAACGTTTTAAATAGGATAGATTCTTTCAAAGCAACACTCAGCAGTTCAAATATTCAGCTAAATGCTTTTGTAATTGATTTAGGTTGGGATAAAATTACTCCTGAATGGGAAATAGACTCCACAGAATTTCCGAATGGATTTTCAAAAATAAAAAATTCTCTTGATAGTATCCATACTTCACTGGGCTTATGGGCATCACCATGGGGTGGCTATGAAGAAAGGAATCAACGTGTCAAATGGGCGAATCAACATGGATATGAAACATCGGGAGATTTCTTATGCTTTGCAGGTAAAAAATATTTTACTGCCCTTTCTGATGCTATGAAAAATTATACAACTAAATATGACATAGGATATTTTAAATGGGACGGACTTTCTATAGGCTGTAATGAATTAAATCATGGGCATCTTCCTGGCCTTTATTCGCATGAAACAATCGTTTCAAATTTTATTTCAATGATCGAGTCTGTAAGAAAAATTAATCCCGATATCTTTATAAATATTACCATTGGGACATGGCTCTCACCCTGGTGGTTGAAATATGCTGATTGTGTATGGATGCAAGGCGAAGATTATGGCTATGCTGATAATGTTCCATGTATAAATGATCGTGATAAAGCTATTACTTATAAGGACGGAGTATTGTGGGATGATTTACGAAATCAACAATTATTATTTCCTATATCCAGTATAATGACACACGGAATTATAAAAGGTAGCTTGAATCTATTGGGAGGCAAGAATGAAACTCTTGATTCATTTAGCAATGAAGTAATGATGTATTTCGGAAGAGGAGTTTCCATGTGGGAATTATACCTTACTCCTGATTTGGTTTCTGGAGATGAATGGAAATCTATAACGTCAACGATAAAGTGGGCAAAAGCGAACAAAGATGTTTTAAAAAAACAAGAATGATATTAGGAAATCCATTAAAAAAGGAACCATATGGTTTCATTCATTTAACAAAGGACAAGGGGATTTTATTATTAAGAAACCCGGATGTCTCTAGACATGAAGTTAAGGTTAAATTAACCCCTGATCTTGGCGATATTTCAACTTCCTTAAAATATTACATAAAGGTTATATATCCTTACAATATAATCCTGCCAGATCCTGTTGGAATAAATCAGGAATTGGTATTGAACCTGGATGGATATGAAATCTTAACAGCTGAATTAATACCTCTTGATAATATCAATAAAGATTTTCCTGTTGGGATAAAGTATTCCATTAACGACAATAAACTAAAAGTTTATGGTGAGAGTGCCTCACTGTTAAAAGTAAAGTCAATTGATAATAGAGAGTTGACTGAAATTAATAACAAAAAAGAAAAAATAAATATTAAAACATTTAAATCCATAATAAATGAAAAAAATGAATTTATCTCTTCGTGCGAAATAAATGTACCTAAGAATTATAAAAACTCAAAGATAGGCTTTTTATTGGAATGTCCTGATTCTCTTCAGGGTGTTCCGGAGCCGGTAGTTAATATGGTTGTAAATAATGAAAACAAAAAAGTTAATATAAAGCAGCAGAATGGAAAATGGTTCTGGATTTTTGCTGATTTAGATCAATCAAATAATACTGTTTCATGTAAAATAAACTTAGATAAGAAAGAAAATTGGACTGTAGACGGATGGTTATTTTCTGATGAAGAACTTTCAGGCAAAACCATCATGCTAAATAATATTAAAGTAAATGAGGAAATTTTTCCTGCACGACCATACAGCGCAAATAT
The DNA here is from genome assembly GCA_963751355.1 of uncultured Ignavibacteriales bacterium. Classification (GTDB taxonomy): domain Bacteria; phylum Bacteroidota; class Ignavibacteria; order Ignavibacteriales; family Ignavibacteriaceae; genus CAVVVS01. The sequence continues at coordinate 140,982 of CAVVVS010000137.1, forward strand.
TTATAAAGTGATAATGCCTTTGAAGGTGACAAAAAAATAACCTAATTAGGAATAAAAATGAATCTGAGTTATTTCGATATTGCAATAATTATTGTATATCTCATCTTGATTTTTGCATCCGGCGTTTTAGTAAAAAGATACATTAAAGGAATTGACGATTATCTTGTTGCCGGTCGTTCAATGGGATTTCATCTCGGTTTAATTTCTTTAATGTGTTCGGAGATCGGGATAATTACATTTGTCTATTATGCCGAATTGGGATTCGCTGCAGGTTTTGCAAGCTTGATTGCCGCTATTCCTCCTGTAATTGCTTATATCGTCTTAGGGAAAACCGGCTGGGTAATTAAACCTCTACTTGAAATGAAAATTAAAACTATCCCTGAATTTTTTTCATTAAAATTCAGTAAAGGTGTCCGTTTATATGTAGGAATTTTTATGGCTGTTGGGGGTATACTCAATTTCGGAGTTTTTCCTGGAGTGGAATCAAGGTTCATAAATATTGTTACCGGTATTCCACCGAATTCAATCCTACTTACAATGGTAATATTACTGACCGTAGTACTTTTATATACACTGGTTGGCGGTATGGTATCTGTTCTGATAACAAATTATATCCAGTATGCCTTGTTAAGTATAGGAATGATTCTAATTACTGTTTTTGGTTTAATTAAAGTCGACTGGAATAGTATTGTACAGTACGTTACTTCAAATTTAGGTGAAAAAGGAATAAATCCCTTTTTCTCCAATGCCTTTGAAAGTGATTTTGGGATTGGTTTTATAGTTTGGCAAATCCTCGAATGGACAGCTCTTTTAATAGGTTGGCAGGCAATATCAATAAGATTGTTTTCTTCAAAAGATACTGATACAGGAAAGAAAATTTACAGATGGTCCGGACTGATGTTTTTTTCCAGGGGGATACTACCAATATTTTGGGGTATTATTGCATTCGCATACTTTCGGGCTCCAGGGAGCTACAATATCAGGCATTGACGCATTAGGCAATCTTATTGTCGAGTTGTGCCGAGTGGATTACTCGGATTGATGTTTGCATCTTTGCTAGCAGCTTCTATGTCGACCTATTCAAGCTATCTTCTATCATGGAGCTCAGTGGTTTCGCAGGATATTATTGGTTCGATTGTTAAGTTTATTACAGGTAAAGAACCCAGCTCAAAAAAACAACTCCTGATCAGCCGGATAACAATGACTTTCGTGATGATATTTATCATCTGGTTTTCATTGTTTTATGAAATGGGCGGTTATATTTATTTCTATTTACAGATGACGGGCATGTTATTTATTCCAGGTGTTATCATGAGCGTGGTTCTTGGAATTTATTGGAAACGTTCACGATCTTTAGGTGCTTATCTTTCCATTACATTTGGTGCAATTCCCCCAATTACTTATCTGTTTTTGCCTCCTGAACTGCAAAATTCTATGGCTTCAGAATTAGGATGGGGAGGCTTCGTATTAGCATTATTTGGTATGCTTATAGGCTCTGTAATCCAAAATAAAATTAATCCAATAAAAACGATAGAAAACAAAAATAATCAGGAATTAGTGGAGGAAAAGATATAATGAAATTTTGGGAAATAGTCTGGCTGTTAGCGGTCGTATTTTCATTGATATCATTTTTATACATGTCGGTTAAAGTACTATATAAAGGAATATTTGAACTGAAGTACATGTTCAAAACTCTTGATGAAGAACAGGTAAAAGATGATTAACAAATGTAAATAAAAAAGGATTAATTGAATGAGTAATGTAAAACAAAAAAAACATGAAATGGAATTCTATTTAGAGAAAGATTTCAGGAATGTAAAAAAAATTGATATGCATCTTCATGTTAATACAGATGAACTATCTTTAATTGAACAGGCTTTAGAGGATAACTTCAAAATATTAACTATAAATGTAGATTACCCGGCTTTTCCTCCTGTTGAAAAACAATTCAACATTGCTACCTCCTTATCTAAGAGATATCCCGATATCCTGGCCTTCGCAACTACGTTTTATATGGAAGGCTGGGACGATCCGGGGTGGCAAAAAAAGACGATTAAATATATCGAGGAAAAAATTCAATTAGGTGCTTGTGCTGTTAAAGTCTGGAAAAATATTGGAATGGACTTTAGAGATAATAATGGAAATTTAATCATGATAGATCATCCCAAATTTGATTCAATCTTTAAAGCAATTAAAGAATTAGGTGTACCACTTATCGGACACCTCGGTGAGCCGAAAGATTGCTGGCTGCCAGTCAATGAAATGATTGTTAATTATGTAAGAGATTATTTTACTCAACATCCCGAATATCACATGTACGCACATCCTGAATTACCATCATATGAAGATCAAATTAAAGCAAGAAACAAAATGCTGGAAAAAAATATGGACATTTTTTTCATTGGAGCTCATTTTGCCAGCCTTGAATGGAACGTTGATGAGTTAGCAAAATTCCTTGATAGATTTCCATTAGCATGTGTAGATAGTGCTGCGAGAATGGGGGAAATTCAATACCAGACTATATACAATAGAGATAAAGTGAGAGATTTTTTTATAAAGTATCAGAACAGGATAATGTATGCAACTGATACTTTTCAGGAGCCGGGCATGGATAAACAAAAATTTCAAATAGATGTTCATAATAAATGGATAAGCGATTGGAATTACTTCACAAATAATAAAACCATGTCTGTATCGGATTTAAGTAGTCCTTTTAAGGGATTAAAATTACCTAAAAAAGTAGTAGACAAAATTTATAGAACAAATGCTTTAAGAATTTTTTCTAATGCATGGAAGTCATAGAAAAACAAGTTTACCTTTAAAGGAGATTAAAATGTGAGTAGTTACATCTTTTTTTAGTTGTCTGATAATAATATTCTTTTTCAATAATATTATTATGGCTGCTAATTCTTCCATTGAAGGATTTGTGAAGGATGAAAAAACAGAGGAACCACTCTTTGTAGCAAGCGTAGTATTGGTTGGAACAAGCATGGGGAGTGTTACAAATATGAATGGAAAATAATCAATTCAGAATGTACCTGCCAGTTCCTATACAATTAAGGCTACTTATATTGGTTATCAGTCCCAAAGTATAGGAATAATAGTAAAAGAAGGAGCTAAAACCGAATTCAGTTTTAATTTGGAAATAGTCGCGATTGAAGGTCGAACATTTGAAGTTATTGCTCAAGCTAGTGGTCAAAGACAAGCTATAAATCAGCAACTTTCATCGAATCAAATAATAAATGTGGTTTCGGCTGATAAAATACAAGAACTACCCGATGCAAATGCAGCCGAATCCGTAGGCAGATTGCCTGGTATCATTGTTCTTAGAAGTGGTGGTGAAGGAGATGCTGTTGTAATCAGAGGGCTTCAACCGAAATACAACAAGATTTTGATTGATGGTGTTCAAATGTCTTCATCAAATCCTGATGATAGAGGTTCAGATTTAAGTACAATCTCATCCAATATGCTTGATGGAATTGAAGTATATAAAACAATAACAGCCGATATGGATGCTGATGTAATTGGTAGTACAGTTAATTTTAGTTTGAGAGAAGCAAAACCTAACGATAGTGCTATCCCTCGATTTAGTGCTTTAATTCAGGGGAGTTATAATAATCTATCAAAAGCATACAATAAATATAATAATTACAAATATGTTATTAGTGCTGAAAATAGATATTTAAGCAATCGTTTTGGAGTATTTGCACAATTTGATATGGAAAGTAAGAATTTAACTTCGAATGAATTAGGAGCATCTTATACTATCGCTGGCGCTAGTACTATAGATTATTATACGACATCCCTAAGTTTCTATTATATACCGAGAGACAGATTAAGATATAATGGGGCATTGGTTATGGATTATCAGTTACCCGAGGGGAAAATTAAATTTTCTAATTTCTTGAGCACAGGTACAACTCGCAGTCTAAACAGATATGAAAATTTGGATGTCCTTAATAACCATCACCTTTTTCAATTGTCGAAATTCGAAAGTACCTTAAACATTTTTACCAATTCTCTTGATTTTGAACAGCAGCTGCCGATTTCCCAAATGAATGCGAAATTATCTTAAACTTATTCTGAAGTTAAAAATCCAAAGGACTGGACTGTGAATTTACTTCATACATCAAGACTATTGGAGAGTTCCCAGCTTAATATTCGATCTTTGGTTTTCTGAGGATAAAAATAATTACTATTTCTCTTTTTCAGTGGGGGGTTAAATAATTGCAGATCCTTATTATTATCATGTATTTATTGATGAAGATAATGATACTGCTACTGGATACCATTCAAATGGATCATTTATAGGAATAGATTTGATGTGTGAAAATGGATACTTGTGGAGGTATAATGGGAGTAATAATGAATGGTCTTGGGAGTATTTAGATCAGATAGATTATGAGGTAGGAATATCAAATAATAAGCAAGCTGAAATGGCAATATTAAAGAGTTATTTACATGGACATCCGGCATCAATTTCGTTTATATACAATATTGACAATGGGAATAGCGAAATACCTGATGATTATGCTCCTAATGATTATACCCTGAGAAGTTATCATAGTTCAGATTATACTCTTGTAGATGAAGAACCAATTAGACCAAAATATTTTAAAATAAGTTGTACTTCTTACCCCAATCCGTTTAATCCATCCGTTACTCTGGATGTTAAATTCAGCAAACCTGTCTCTGATAATATTCAGATTAAAATCTTTGATTTATTGGGAAGACTGATTGATTCGGAAATAGTACCTGTAAATGGACAGTCGGAGTTAAAATATATCTGGGATATTTCTGGTAAATACAAAAATTATCTATCTAGCGGAATATATTTATATAGTATAAGTGGATTAGATACGAAATTATTTACAACTGGTAAAATGGTTTACTTAAAGTAATAAGATTAAAAAATCTGTTATTCTGTATCTGCCAAAATAACTTTTATACCGGCACTCCTTAAATTTTTTAATTCTTCCTCCGGAATTTTAGAATCAGTGATGACAACATTTAATGATTCTATAGGTGCAATTTTAGCAAAACTTCTTTTTAGAAATTTGCTTGAATCGGTTACGACAATTACTTCTTTGGATATTTCTATCATTAATCTATTCAAATATGAATCCTCAATATGTGTAGTTGAAATTCCATATTTGGTATCAATGCCATTAACACCTAAAAAGACTTTATCACAATATAGATTTTCTATGTTATTTTCAGTCATCGGACCAATAAATGAAGAAGAAGATGGTCGTAGGTTTCCACCTAACATAACAACTTTGAGATTGCTATGGTTGATAAGTTCACCGGCAATATTGAGTGCATTAGTAATAACCATTAAATCATTAAAGCTGAATAGATTTACAGCTACTTCAAGAGTTGTTGTCCCGGAATCCAAGAGAATAGTGTCTCCTTCTTTGATCAACTGAGCAGCTTTTCGCCCAATTAGTTTTTTTTCTTGGAGGTGATGAGTTGACTCTTTATTTAACTGATAATCAATTTTTACTTTTTGGCTTTTTATTGCTCCGCCGCGCGTTCTTACTAATAATCCTTTTTCCTCTAATTTATAAAGATCATTTCTAATGGTTACATCACTTACATTAAAAATAGGACTTAAATCTGTAACGATTACTTTCTCTTGTTTTTCCAGTATTTCAAGAATTTTTGCTCTTCGTTCAAGAGTTTTTCTACCTTCAGAAGAAAAATTATTAAAGCGATTCATAATGATTTTTAGGTTTTTAAAATTACATATATAAATATACAAATAATGATGAACATCAAGAAAAGAAATGTAAAAACAAATTATAATTTATAAAACCTTTTAATTATTTTTTTAAAAAAAGATAAAAAAAATACTTGATAAGGTTATAAAAGATACATATATTATAATATAAATATAGATAGTTTGGTTTTCTTAGTAAATTGGAGGATAAACTTACTATTGCCTGCCTATTAATAATAAATATTAAAAAAGTTTAAATCTCACGGAAACTTGGAAATTTATAAATGGAGGTAAAATGAAATATAAATATTTACCACTTGTTAAATCAACGTTCGTCATTTTTATTCTTTTCCTTTCTTTGGTTGTACCAGAGCTAATATTTGCTGGTACTACGGGAAAAATATCCGGAAAAGTGCTCGATGGAAAAACAGGAGAACCTCTTTTAGGAGCAAATATAATTATTGAAGGTACGACCATGGGGGCAGCAACAGATGCTGAAGGTGATTACTTTATAATTAATGTTCCTCCGGGAAAATACAGTTTAAAAGCATCTATGATTGGTTATACAACCCAATCAATGATTAATATTGTAGTTAATATCGATAGGACAACTATTGCTGATTTTAAACTTGAACAAGGCAGCATTTCAACAAATGAAGTCGTTGTTATTGCACAGAGACCTGTAATTAGGAAAGATTTGACTTCCAGCATTGTTGAGATTAACTCAAAAGAAATTGAGGTTAGTCCCCAAAGAGATGTTCAAAGTATGTTGAAACAGCAACGCGGTGTTCTTTTAGGATATAATAAATGGGGAAACAAGGATTGAATGATGTCAATACTCCTTCGGATGAACTCCACATTCGAGGTGGAAGAGAGGGAGAGACTGCATTTACACTTAACGGAATAGTTGTCACTGACCCAGTATGGGGAGGTGCTCAATTTATCCAAAATTCTTCAGGTAAGTTTATAGACGAATTTAATACTCTTGCTGGAACTTTCAATGCGGAATATGGCAATGCGATGTCAGGTGTAATAAACGTAGTTTCAAAAAGTGGAAGTAAGGACAAATATAACGTTGATCTCTCTGCATACACTGATCAATTTGGAATAGATAAATACGATCAAAATACTCTGCAAGGCGCAGTAGGTGCTGGTGGACCAGTACCTTTTACTAATGGTAATTTAACTTTTTATTTTAGCGGGGAAAGGAAAGCAAGCGATGGATATTTTACGGTTATAAATATCCAAACTGGGTTGATTCACAAGGAAAGGATGTTGATTCGGTAACAAAACTGCCCGCTGGCGTTGGTGAGAAGCAATCTATGGATAGATTTGATTTTTGGAATAGTACAATTTTATTGAAATGGACATTGACGTCAAAATTTATAATCACTGGGTTTGGCAACTATGGTATGTTAAGAAACGATGCTTATTCAAATATATTTAAATATAATCGAGATGGTGATCCTTATAATAAATCCGATGAAAAATTCTTTAATTTAAACATTACCCATGCTTTATCGGCTGATAGTTATTATGAACTTGGTTTTGCTAGACAGATACATACCCGGTTTCTAGGGGTATATGATAGTTGGGCTAAATATGCTCAAACCTCCGAATCATTTGATCCCACCGGAAATTTTTCTGTAGTTGGTGAAGATTGGATATGGGAAAACGAAAATTGGTCAGTTAACACGGTAAAAGCTTCCTTTTCAAGCCAGGTGAATAAAACAAATCTTATAAAAATCGGTGGAAATTTAAGACTTCTCGATATTCAGTATGAATCTAGAAATCCCGCTGAACCAGGTAGCTATTGGGTAAATTATTCTCATAAACCAAAAGAAATAAATGGATTTATTCAGGATAAAATGGAATTTTCTGAAATCGGATTAATAATTAACGTTGGTGCCAGAATAGACTCATGGAATCCTGACTCTCCATACTCAACTGATATTGTTAATACACTTGATTTAAAAACAGCGCAGGCTACTGTAAAAACAAAGTTTTCACCACGTTTTGGTGTTTCATATCCTATTTCTGATAAAGCTGCATTTCACTTTGCATATGGTCATTTTTATCAAATGCCTTCATATTTTAACTTATATGGGAGTCAAAGATATTTAACACACTCTGATGATAAAGATTGGGATAAATATCCGCAATTTAGGGGAAAAAATTTCCCTTTCACTTCTGAAGGCTCCGGTAACACTAGATTAGCAAATACTAATATGGAACCAGAAAAAACTGTGGCATATGAAGCCGGTGTACAACTTAAAGTTTCCGAAGATATTTCTTTAGATGTTACAGCTTTTTATAAAGAAATGACAAACCTGGTAGGGGTTAGATACATACAAGATGCCAATTACGGAACTGGCGCTACTCTTTCTGATAATTATGATTATGCAAATGCTAAGGGTGTAGAGCTTGTATTGAATAAGAGATTCAGTAATTACTTTTCTTTAAGAGCTAATTACACTTACTCTAATTCTTTAGTAACCAGCTCGAGCCCTTGGGCACAACTACAAATTCAAAATCCAACATTTAGGACATTTACTTCCGATTGGGATAGGCCACATACTTTTAACCTCGATCTTTATGTGCAATTGCCCAATATATTGGATGTAAGTTTATCGGGTAATTTTCAATCAGGTCTTCCTTATACTATAAAAACAGAACCTAATACTGAAAGAATGCCTTATATAGAAACTATTGATTTGAAATTCAGCAGGAAGTTTACAATGTTTAGTGTAACTCCGGAAATCTATATAAATATTATTAATCTCACCGATAGGAAAAATATTTATTCAGTTTATGCAAATAGTGGTAAACCCGATCTGCCTTTAGGAATTCCAAGAACTCCTAGTAACCTTAACATATATGATGTCCCCAATAATTATGGTCCTGGAAGACAGATATATATAGGGCTTACCTTAGGAATATAAATAGATATGATTGATTCATTTGCAGTATGGTAACTACTATAATCATAATTTCGAAAAAGGAGGTCGAATAATGAAAATTAAAGAGTACTATTTGATAAGTATTATGCTGCTATTATTTTTGATAGTGTCTTTATTTATCCCAGAAGAGTTAAATGCACAAACAATATACAAAAGATGGAATACTTTTGATATCAACAAAATAACTACTCTATTTAGTAATTATGGTACCGCAGACTGAGGGACAATTTTGGTACGGTTATGGGCATCATCCTGCCATGGAATATCCTACAGGCAGCGGTAATCAATATGGAATGGCCATAGGTTTTTATATTGGTGGAACAAGTGCTGATGGAGGTGGTCAAAATCCAGATGGTAAATGGTATATGGATATGGCTCTCGATGAGTATAAAGATAATTGGGATGATTCTCATTGGGATCCATACGGACCAGGTCCATACGAAAATGATGTTCCGCTGAATGGTGTATTTAATTTTGTTGGAAATTCAGGTCGCGCCCCAATGAGTGATGATATTGGAAGCTGGCCAGATTCTTCAAATGCCGACGGAAGATATGGATGGCCGCAACTTTATCCTAATACTAATGACCCGGTTTTATTAAATGAAAATGGATGGCCTGGCTGGGGGCCTAATGGTAAACAAATCGGGCATCAAGAAAGCTTTGGCGTTGCATTCGATGTTAATCATGTAGCAGAAGTTCCGCCTGAAAGATGGCTAAAAGCACAGATGGTTTTCCGGGGAATTGCATTTAAAGGAAAAATTTATGAAAACTATATTTTTTGGTCGTATGAAATTACAAATATAGGCCAGCAGCCAATTACGGATTGCTATTTCGGTATGATCATGGATTATGCATTCCCCTGGAATAGGCTGGATTGGGGTGAAGAAATTCAAGCATATGATAAAGATAGAAATATGGCTTATGCCTATAATCCTTCCGGTACGGTGATACGGAGGATGGAAGAACTGTTTCACCCACAGCATATGGAGGATTAATTTTCTTAAAAACTCCAAAGAGAGAAGATGGACAGGAGACAGGAATTGCAACACTTAGCTGGTCACTTGATCCTGGAGATGCAGATGATGGTAAAATATCAGATAGTTATTACATTAGAAATATATCTGAACGAAGGGAGTCCATATGATACCGATGGTGATGGAATCGATGATGCAAGTACCAGAGATGGTGTACAAGTTCCTTATGGATATAGTGTAGCCGGTAGTGACGGTAATAGTACTTATATGAATTCAGGTCCTGTTACTTTGGAACCAGGAGGAAAAGATACTCTGATTGTCTGTACGGTGATGGGTACAAATCTGCTCGAATCTGAGAAAAAATGCTGACAGAGCAATTAACCTTTATAAATCAGGATTTAAAATTGCTGAACCCCCTATTGAGCCAAAGGTGACAGCTATAGCGGGAGATAGAAAAATAACTTTATTATGGGGAAAGGATAGTGAGAGTTCACCTGGATTTGAAGGATATAGAATCTATAGGAGTGAAGGATAATGGTGCGACTTGGGGCGATAGGGTAATAACCGATGCTAACGGTACACAAATAGGTTATGTTCCTTTAGCTCAATATCGATTTAAAAGATGGAATAGTGGGAACTTCTACTAATCCCGAAGCAACATGGCTGGACTTTGGAAGTGATACCGGTTTGCCTGAAACAAATGAAAACGGTGAATATGTTTTTGTAGATGAAAACCTTATCAATGGATTAAATTATAGATATTACATCGCGGCATACAATATTGGAACTGATGTAATTCCTCCTGTTGAAAACTCTCCTGCTACAGACTCCAAATATTAGAGGTGATAATACGGTTGTAGCTACTCCAAGATCGACAGTTGCAACACAAACGCTAGATGATATTAAAGTAGTTCCAAATCCATATTTGTCAACAAACGAATTTGAAACTGTTCCAAATGTGAGGGAATTGCATTTTACCCACTTACCAGGGAACTGTGTAATAAGAATTTACAACATTGCTATGGAACAAATTGTTGTTCTTAACCATACCAATAATTCAAGCGAGGAAGTATGGAATTTAAGAACAACAGGAAATCAGGAAGTAGCACCAGGTTTATATGTGTATTATGTCTCATCGCAGCTTATTTCTGGTGAAAAAATCGGAAAATTCGCAATTATTAAATGAGTTGTCAAATAAAACACTAAAGTAAAATTTTTTTGGAGAAAAATCGATGAGAAAATTATTAACTAATGGAACATTTTTAATCCTATGGTTTTTAGCAACTATATGTTTGTATGCTCAACAATCTGATCAGGTGGGAACTTCGATGGCTAACTTCTTAAAAATTGGAGTAGGACCAAGAGCCATTGCTATGGGAGATGCTTTTGTTGCACTTTCGGATGATGCAAGTTCTCTCTATTGGAATCCGGCGGTATAGCTCTATGTCAATAAGAATGAAGTTCTGTTTCAAACAACACAATGGGTTGCAGAAACTAATTTGTATTATTTGGGACTGGTACTACCAATGGGAGACTTTGGCACGTTTGGGGCAAGCTTCTATAATTTTTCATCTGGAGATATGGAAGAAACAACAACCGCGCAACCTGATGGAACGGGTAGGACTTTTAGCACCAGTAATTTAGCTATAGGTCTTACATACTCAAAATTAATCACCGATCGATTTTCTGTAGGCTTTTCTATAAAATATATTACTGAAACACTGTCTAGGGAAAATGCAAGTGCCTATGCTTTTGATATTGGGAGCATTTTTACCACCAACTTTTTGAATGAAATGAAATTAGGTATCGTATTGTCAAACCTCGGTACTTCTATGGAACTGGATGGGCCGGATTTGATTGTTAATTACGACGTAGCCTCAGACGTACCAACAAATAAAACTGTTGATGCACGCTTAGGAACTCAGTCCTGGGATCTTCCTTTGACTTTCAGAATAGGTCTGGGGACTTATGTACTTAATAATGATAATAATTCTTTATCAGTGGAAGTGGACTTAAATGATACCCGCGATTACCAGTCAAGATATAATGTAGGGTGGTGAGTATACTGTTAAGTTGATTGGAAAACAAAAAGTCAGTATAAGAGCAGGCTACAAGGGTAACTATGATGAAGAAGGATTGACTTTGGGTGGAGGATTATTTTTAAACCTGGCAAATTTTGATTTCAAGTTTGACTATGCGTTTGCCGATGCAAACAGACTGGGAAATGTTCATAGATATTCAATTAGTATTCTTTTTTGAGAAAGATATTATTAAGGAGAGAAATAATGAACAAAATTTTTACTAATCTTTGTTTTTCAATAGTTATTTTATCTTTTATTTTAGAATTTGCGGGATGTAAAGAGTTGGACTGGCCTACAGACCCACCAGTTGAAACAAGACCTGAAGTTGTAGCCATCACGCCTGAGACAGAAAGTATTATGGTTCCAACCGATGAAAAAATTAAATTAGAATTCAATATCAACATGGATATTGCAAGCCTAAATGAGAATGCTAAAGTTTATAAAGATAATGATACCATTGCATTAGCTGGTCAATGGGGAAGTGATAATGGAATTTATACCTTCACTCTCTACAAATCCCCTTGAAGAGCTTTCAAAATATACAGTAAAACTTAAAGGTGCTTTTAATGAAGGAGACAAGTGGGTAGGTCCGGGATTAAGAGGTGCCGACGGTATGTCAATAAAATATGAAAATACTTTTTTCTTTTCTACAGAGGGAAATTACGGCTCTTCTCCTCTTTATCTGGGATCAGGAAATCCAGGAAATGCTGCTGAAGGCAAAACAGGCATCGGTATAGTGAAAAATTTTGAAACTACCGAAGTCGGAAATTTTAACCCTGATGGATCGCTTAGTATTGAAATCAATCCGTCAGGAAGTGAATTATATATTGCCAGTTTAGCAGATAATGCAGTAGGAATTTTGGAAACTTCCAGCGGAAGTATTATTGCTACTGTTCCGATGCCCGATGGAGTAGAGGAGCCATTTTTTGTCTGCTTTACACCGGACGGAACAGAAGCCTGGGTTCTGTGCAGGGGAACAAATGATATCGTTATAATTAATACAGTTTCCCGATCAATAACTTCAACAATTCCTTTAGCAGACTATTGTCATGAAGGTGCTTTTCTTTACAAGATGGCAATAGATCATGCCGGCAAGAAAGGATATATTAGCACAAGAACCGGTCAATCTGTTATCGTAGTTGATATAGTAAATAAATCAGCAATAACAAGCATTGAAAATGTTGTAGAGGAAGAAGCTACTGGTGAAATTGTAATATTACCAGACGATTCCAAAGTTTTGGTATGCAATAACTGGGCATCACCTTCTTTCCGAGTAATTGATCCTGTTACAAATACTGTCGAGGGAGAATTGGAATTAGGAGAAGGAGGTGATTATTATTTTACCGAAGTAGTTGATAATTACTTGTATATGGCTGGAAGATGGGATGCATTAATCTACAAAATTGATTTGACTGATTTTTCCATTGCTGCTGAAATAAATATTGCTGATGAAGGAATTATTGATGAAATGCAAGGGATTACTGTCGATCCTGAAAAGCAGGTTGTCTATGTAGTAGCAAATACTTATGAGGATGGTGCTGTATTAATTTTCAGAACTTCGGATCTTTCATTCTTAGGTGCCATTCCTACAGGTCCATGGAGGGATATCGTAGTTAAAAAGTGAGGAGTTGTACTATGAGAATAAATCCTTTTTCTTTATATATTAAAATCAATCATATTTCTATTATGTACATGCAACATAGTTTCAGGACAAAATAAAGGAGGCAGATGGCAATTTGAAAATAATGGCAATGATTCTTGTATATGGAATTCCAATTCATATAATGGATTACTCTCCGGTAGCGCTGGTTATACTAATATAGAACCATTAGCTGAAGGGAATTATTATTTGTCTTTGGAAAACGAAAACGATTATGGAGTTTTCCGAGTGAACGATAATAGTGATTTAGATTTCCAAAAGGAAAGCATAGCTATTTCTTTATGGGTTTATCCTGTTGAGGGAAATGGTAATCCACAGTTTTTACTTATAAAGGGAGATAGATCCGGAAATTCAAAAACAGATAATTATTCACTTAGACTTAATACTACAGAAAATAAAAGTTATCTGGAATTTCTAACGCACCTGGAAGCAGGAACTTTAAGAAGTGTAACATCTTCTTTTTTTGTACCTAAAAATCAATGGTCCTTTGTTGCTGTATATTATGATTATCAAAATTCCAAAATTTATTTATGGAATGATAAATTAGCAGTACCTGTTGATACATTTAATTTTACTGCAGATTTATTCCCGAATGACGACAGTCTTTTTGTTGGTGCTTCAGGTAAAAACGGATTTAAAAGGTTTTGGGGAAGAATAGATGACTTAAGAATCGGATCAGATTTTAATCAAATAATGAATAACGCTACATATATTGAAGATAAGAACGAAATCGATTCTGCTATTCCTTTTAAGTTATATCAGAACTACCCAAATCCTTTTAATCCAGCTACCAAGATTAAATTTTATCTACCAGGTGATGCAAAAGTTAAACTTGATATTTTCAATGTATTGGGTGAGCATATCAGCACAGTTGTAAATAGAGAGATAGAAAAAGGATTTCACGAATATTTATTTAATGCGATAAATCTCCCTTCAGGGGTTTATTACTACAAATTGACTTTTAATAATTACACAGAATCAAAAATGATGATCCTGGTTAAATAGTGAACTGAAGATCAAGGTGAAATCTTATTTTCAGCATTTAAATAAATTGTTAGTCCTTACAACTCTCATATTAAATCAAAGTTTTCATGATAAATAACCGGAATTCTTCTTGTCCTGTTTTATTTAGCTGAATGGGAGTAATAAACTTATAAAACCTTATTATTAATTATATAATAGAAAGTAAATAAAAGCTCTTGACAAGAAAATACAAATAATGTATATTTCATTACAAAATATAGGGAGTTTGAAAATATAAAATGGCACGATCAAAAGCTCAATTAAATAAATTTTTCCTGATATTTTTGACATTGAGATTGTTATTTTTCTCAGATATTTTGTTCTCACAATCCAGTCCTGAAAACCTGCTGTTAAAAAATTACCGTCCGGAAAGCATATTCAAAGTACAGAAAACAACCATTAACAAAGCAAAGTATCCAGTAATAGATATACATTCCCATGCTTATGTTTCTTCGGAAAAGCAATTAGATAAATGGGTCGAGGTTATGGATTCAATGGGAATCGAAAAAACGGTCATTCTAACAAAAAGTTACGGCAGAGAATTCGATTCATTAGCAAATTTCTTCTCTAAATATCCGGATAAATTTATTTTGTTCTGTGGGTTTGACTACAATGCCTATGATAAACCCGGATACGGACCCGATGCTGTAAACGAACTGGAAAGATGTTATAAAAAAGGAGCAAGAGGCATTGGTGAATTAGGTGATAAAGGTAAGGGATTATTCTACTGTAATCCCGCTGCATGGGGAATGCATATTGATGATCCCAGAATGGATTTATTATTGGAGAAATGTGCCGAGCTTCAGATGCCTGTAAGTATTCACGTTGGCGAACCTCAATGGTTT
The DNA here is from genome assembly GCA_963751355.1 of uncultured Ignavibacteriales bacterium. Lineage (GTDB taxonomy): Bacteria > Bacteroidota > Ignavibacteria > Ignavibacteriales > Ignavibacteriaceae > CAVVVS01. The sequence goes on from CAVVVS010000137.1 coordinate 156,247, forward strand.
TATGAAACTATGGATTCTACGAACGACGGATTAATGACTGCCTATGACTGGCGTTTAGATGATCAAAAAAATATACTTACTCTTGATGAAGAATTACAAACTCTTGAAAATGCAGTTGCTAAACATCCCCGGACAATATTTATTGCCTGTCATTTTGCAAATCAGGTTACCGAATTGGAAAAGCTTGGAAAATTATTAGACAAGTATCCAAACCTTTATGCCGATATAGCTGCCCGTCTGGGTGAGGTATCCACAGTACCAAGATATACAAAAGAATTTATCGAAAAGTTCAACGACAAACTTCTTTACGGCACTGATAACGAACCCAGCAGAGAAATGTACGAAATGACTTTTAGAATCCTTGAATCAGAAGATGAACATTTTTACAACTTTGATTATGGTTACCACTGGCCTCTATATGGTTTGGGATTAAGTAATATGACACTTAAGAAGCTGTATTATGATAACGCCATCAGTATATTAAAAATTAAATAAAAATAGAATAACAGGTTAACTATGAAGTTATTTACAACGTTTATTCTGCACTTGATAATGATATATGTTTTATTCTGTCCGTCTTTAATCGGACAAATAACAACAGCATATAAAGTTGACGGGGGATTATTAAGCGTTGAGTTTGATAATCAAATGCACAGCCGGATTAAATCTCAGATCAATAATGAGAAAAAAATATTAGGTGATTTTACAGAATCGGAATACTTAACCATAGGAGATAAAAAATTATCAGATTTTATTCTGAAAAAGCATTCGTTTTCTGATATTCAGAATAATATTGGGGAAGGGAAAGAATATACTCTCATAGGAACTTCAGGTAATCTTACAAAAGAAATAAAAATAGATAGCTATAAAGATTTTCCTTCAATGTTATTCTATTCTGTTAAATATTCTAATTCAGGAAAAACTGATATAGCAATTGATGGGTGGACAAATAACAGATATTTATTTTCTGCATTAAAAAGAAAAGATAATAAACCTCCTTTCTGGTCTTATCAGCCAGGTTCATATGGATGGGAAAATGATTGGATTCAGAAAATAGATAAAGGTTTTGAAAGAAAAAATTATATGGGAATGAATTGGGTGGATTATGGGGGGGGAACACCAGTCGTGGATATCTGGAGACAGGATGTCGGATTGGCTGTTGGTCATACGGAATTAAAACCTCAGTTCGTTTCTTTACCCACAAAAATGTTGAATGATAATTATTCTGAAATAGAAATTTCTTATGAAAAACCGATCTTAATAAAGCCAGGCCAGAGTTTTTCAACTTTCAATACATTTGTCGCAGTACATACAGGTGATTGCTTCCAGGCTTTGTCATCATATAGAAAATTTATGATGAAAAACGGGATTGAATTTCGTATTCCGCCTCAGGATGCTCATGAATCTATTTGGTGCGGCTGGGGATATGGTGAAAAATTTACCATAGACGAGATGTATAACTCTTTGCCCAAGGTTAAAGAATTAGGATTAAAGTGGGTTGTCCTGGATTACGGATGGGAAAAAGGGCTTGGTGAATATATTATTGATAAAAACAAATTTCCTTCCGGTGATAAGGATATGAAAAAACTTGTCGATTCAATCCACAGCCTGGGTATCAAAGCAAAGCTTTGGATTAATCCTTTGTCCGTAAATCCATGCAGTGACTTATTCCAGAATCACCCTGAAGATTTATTAATTAAAAAAGATGGTTCCCCGGTTTATATTGAATTCTGGAAATCATTTTTTCTCTGTCCGGCCGCCGAAAGTGTTAAAAACAGGGTACATAAATTTATTGTTAAGGCATTTAAAGACTGGGGATTTAACGGCCTTAAAATTGATGGTAATAATTTAAATGCAGTACCAGCCTGCTATAATCCTCAGCACCATCATGCAAATCCGGAAGAATCACTTGAACAGCTTCCCGATTTTTTTAAGGATATATATGAAACAGCTCTAAGTGTAAATCCAAACGCAGTCGTTGAAATTTGTCCTTGCGGTACGAACTACTCGTTTTACCTGCTTCCATATATGAATCAGTCTGTTGCATCAGATCCTACTAATTCGTGGCAAGTTAGGTTGAAAGGAAAAATTCTAAGAGCTCTGGGCGGAGATAAAGTAATCTTTTATGGTGATCATGTCGAACTTAGCGATAGTGCGGACGATTTTGCTTCATCAGTCGGGGTAGGCGCTGTAATCGGTACGAAATTTACATGGCCCGATTTGCCTACCGGACCTCATGAAGGAGGCAATAGTATTTTATTGACAAAAGAAAAAGAAAAGTTATGGCTAAAATGGATTAATATTTACAAGAAAAATAATCTTAGTTATGGAACATTATCTGGGAAATTTGTATGACATTGGGTATGATAAACCTGAAGCTCATGCAATTCAAAAAAATGACACGTTATATTATGCATTCTATGGGGACAATTATACAGGAAGTATTGAACTTCGAGGATTAAAAAATACAAGCTATAATGTGACGGACTATGTTAATAATAAAGAATTGGGAAAAGTTACCGGTCCTACGGGACACTTAAATGTAATTTTTAAAAAGTATATGTTATTAAAGGCAGTACCAAATTAACAAAATCTAACTACTATTTTGTAAAGAGGGAAAAATGAAAAAACCTAAAGTAGGATTTATTGTATATGGTGTTCATAAAGATGGTCTTAAAGGATCCCATGGGTATACCTTTCATTGATGATAAATTAATTTCAAATGCCAAAGAAGCTTGGAAAAAGCAGGTTTGGAATTGTTTGTACATGATTTAATAATAGCATCAAAAGAAGAGGCGAAAGAAAGTTTATCAAAGTTCAAGAAAGATGACAGTATCGATGCAATTATTTTATTTTCCGGTACATGGGTATGGGCTGCTCATTTAATAGCGCCAATTCGCGATTTTCAGCAACAGGAAAAGGAATTTTCCTTTGGACAAACCCCGGGTCACAAGGATGGAGACCGGTTGGAGGATTAGTTCTGCATGGAGCTTTCAAGGAAATAGGAATAAATCATCGATTTGTTTATGGTAGATTATAAAGATGTTAATGAGGTTAATAAAGTAGTTTCTTATTGCGAGCCTGCCATGAAAAGAATATTCTGAATATGAGTACAATAGGTGTTTTCGGCGGACGTGGTATGGGACAAACATGCGGAGTTGCTGATCCTTCACAATGGATGAAACTTTTCGGAGTCGATATTGATTCGCGTGATACGTCTGAATTATTTATAACCGCTCAAGAAATTACAAAACAAGAAATAGAGAATACAAAAAAAAATATTCAACCTTATTTTGTCGATCCAATCCCGGACGATGAAGTATCGGAACGATCCATTCGTCTATATATTGCCATTAAAGAAGTTGATTAAAAAAGAAGGATGGGATTTCTACACAATTCAATCATTCCCGGGGCTTGGTGATGAATATAGTGCGACCTGTTTTGCTCAAAGCATGATTTTAAATGATGGAATAGGAACATCAACTTTAAGTGATTTAATACAGCAATGACCGTTAAACTTTTAACTGACTTCAGTAATGAACGTGTTTATTATGGAGATTTACAACATATAGATAAATCAAAAAGGAGATTAAGATAATTGGGGACGGTGCATGTCCTCCTTCACTTGCAGGAAAACTAGGTCCAGCTGGTTTTGCCGAGCATGGGATTCCAACCGAAGGAAAAGCCGGAGGTTTGTCGGTAAAGTTAACCTGTAAGTTAGGAAAAGGCGTCTTAGCCCGTTTAGGTCGGAATGACGGGAAATTTGAAATGCCGATTGTACGGTGCTCAATTTTTGAACCCGATAAAGTAGAATTGGAAAAACGTCAGAAGGAATGCGGTATTCCTTTCTGGCCGCATGCTTTTGTAACCGTACATTGCGATGATATGGATAAATTGGTTGATTCATGGAATAATGAATATGCTGTCCTCGGGTATGGAGAAAATTTATATAATGAACTTTTAGACTTTTGTGAATTAACAGGAATCAGATCTATTCCATTTTAAAATGTTTCGATTAATAAAATTCAGGGATATAAATTTTTATGAAGAAAACATTTAAATCCGGATCCTGGTATCTTGAGTTCACATCGGAAGACGGTGCAAGATTAAATCGGTTATGTTATAAAGATTATGATCTAATAACTACTGAACCGTCATCTTTTGAGGCTCCAGCTTCAGATTACGGAGAATATGAAAAGCGTCCTGTTTATGGTTATGATGATTGTTTTCCTTCGGTAGAAGAATCAAACTTTCCCGGCATAGATTGGGTAATTCCGGATCACGGTGAGGTATGTTGGTTAAAGTGGGATTATAATGAAACTGAGAATACATTAACCTTTTTTACAAAAAGTAAAGTTTTGCCTATAAAGTTTAAACGTGAAATGATTTTTCTAGATTCCGGTATAGTTTGGAATTTTGAAGTTTATAATGAAGTGGGGAAAAATATTACCCTTTCAGCATGTTATGCATCCTCTTATGAAATTAGATGAAATTACAGGTGTATATTTTCCGGGATTTCAATCTGTATTCAGCAGAACCGGTAATACTTATTTTGATCTAAAAAATACAAATGAGGTTCAGGAATTTGTGTTAAATCAGCCGTTAGGTACCGCAAAGATGTTATTCTTAAGACAAATTAAAGAAGGAAAAATGAGCTGGACCTATAGGAATGGTTTGCTGTTAAAAGTAATACTTCCCTAAGGAATATATTTCCCTCTATCGGGGTATGGTGGAATAATTACGGATATCCTAATGAAACGGGGATTCAACGTAATGAATGTGCATTTGAACCGATCCCTGGTTTAACAAGTGCTCTATCGGAATCATATAATGAAAGAGGTGTTTGCAGGTTTCCGAAGGATCATGTTTAAATGTCAGATCGCTGGGAATTAATAGTTGAATCGATTATTTAAATGATGCAGATCATTCAGATGCGGAATTTATTCAGTAAAGAATTTTTTTTATAATCAAAAATATAATTTAAAATTTAAATATTTTTATAAAAATGTCAATAGTTTGTAACGCAGCCATGTAATAGAAATATATTCAGAGGCTCAGGAGCAGAAATGGGTGATACCTTCATTTAATGCAGAGAATAATACTACTTTAGAAGCGATATTAAATGCGGCATATACATTTGGTAAAGAGAAAAATATCAAAAATTTACCAATTATAATCGGGATTACAAATAACTATGCATCAAGTTCTCAATCAGTATTTTATACTCATACAAAAAAATGGAATATTGGGATAAATCTATTTTTAAAAAGTCTTGAGGTTCTAACTTCATAAGACTCACATTTACCAGCATCTAAGAGTAATGGTTCATCTTGATCACATTCAATGGGATGATGATGATAGAATTATTAAAATGGGATATGGGTAAGTTTTCTTCCATCATGTATGATGCATCTACTTTGCCTATAGAAAAGAATATAAAGAATACTGCTGCTTTTGTTGAAAGCCATGGAGAAGAAATTTTAATCGAAGGAGCCTGTGATGAAATATCCAGATCGTCTGATCATACATATAACTTCTCCTCATCAAGCTGAAAAATATTTTTCAGAAACAGGTGTTGATATTATTGTTCCTAATTTAGGAACCGAGCATAGATCCTCCACATCAACATTAAAGTATGAGGGGAATTTAGCACGAGAGATAAGTAATCGGATAGGGCCGTATTTATGTTTGCATGGTGCATCTTCTCTTGCTGAAGAACAAATATCTCACTTCTATGAGGATGGAATTTGTAAAGTGAATATCTGGACAATACTTGAACGTGATAGTGCTCCAGATACTATTTAAAAAAATGGTAGAGAATGCTTCGAAGATTGTTGGCATTGCAGAGGCTAAGGAGATGCTCGAAAAAGAATATCTCGGTAAGAAAGCCGATTTTGAGAGTTCCCGCTCGATAAATTTCTTTACTACTTCATATAGACAAGAAATAATATACCAGCAAATGAGGGAAATTGTTAAGACGTATTTGAATATAAATTATTTATTCATATGAGCGAAAAATATTAGCTCACATAGTATAAAGAAAAATGAATTATATAGGAATAGATATTGGTTCAAGCTGTACAAAAGCATTAGTAGTTAATGAGAAAGGAAAACAGATATACAATGCTCAACGCGAATACAACATTGAATTCGCAAAAGATGGGAGTGCCACTTTAAATTCCGAACTAGTAATAAAGTCATGTTTTGAAACAATTAAGGAATGCAGCAGCAAAGTTAAACAAGGTTCTATAAAAGCTATTGGAATTTCCAGCCAGGGTGAAGCTTTTACGGCAGTAGGAAGTAAAGGTAAAATATTAAATAATGCAAAAGTATCTTCAGACAGCAGCTCCAGGAAATATATTAAGGAATGGGTTGATAAATTTGGTGAAGAGAAATTATATCAGATTACCGGTCATACTGCGTATCCAATTTTTACATTATTCAAACTATTGTGGTTTAAAAAAAACGAACGGGAATTATGGGCAAGATCAAAATACTTTTTCTGTTTTGAAGACTTACTTCAATTCAAGCTTGGAGTCAAACCTGCAATGAGCTGGTCTTTAGCAGGCCGCACCATGATGTTTAATGTAAGGAAACACGAATGGGATGAAGAAATTTTGAATGAGCTTGGCATTTCAAAAGAACAGCTCGCAGATACTTTACCTCCCAGTTCTATTGTTGGACATATTAATAAAGAAATAGCAGATCATCTTGGATTATCAGACGATGTTTTAGTAGTGACCGGTGGTCATGATCAGACTTGCAGTGCTTTGGGTGCGGGAGTTATTAAAGAAGGTACTGCAATGCTTGGAAGTGGAACTGTTGAATGTATTTGTCCCGCGTTCAAGTATCCAGTCTTTTCAACAGATTTAAAAGAAAACAACCTGTGTACTTATAATTATTCAATAAAGGATTTATTCACTACTGTAGCATATAGCTTAACTGGTGGAAATTTATTTAAATGGTTTAAAGAACAATTTGGTTATAAAGAAATTGAAGAATCTAAAGTTAAAGGAAAAGATCCTTATGACCTTCTTTTAACCGGGATTAGTAGTATGCCAGGTAATTTACTGGTCCTTCCATATTTTACTCCCTCGGGGACACCATATTTTGATGATCAGACGAAAGGAGCCATTGTTGGTCTGCAATTGTCTACAGAGCGCAAAGATATATTAAAAGCATTGTTAGAAGGAATATCATTTGAAATGCGTTTAAACCTTGAAATACTTGAATATGCCGGTTATCATATTAAGGAATTGAGATGGGTAGGAGGCGGCTCAAAATCGCGATTGCTTGCCCAGGTAAAAGCAAATGTTATGAACAAAAAAATAGTAATGTTAAACATCCAGGAAGCAGGATGTTTCGGAGCTGCTATGCTTGCTTGTTCGGCTGGTACAAAAAAGCCTGTCAAAAAACTGGCATCGGAGTGGGTAAAAAAAATATCAATTATTTACCCTCAAAAAGAATACATTAATTGGTATAGCAAAAGGTTCGGACTTTATAAAGAGTTATATAAGAATATTAAATCCATCAGACTGTAATTAAATGCATCTGCTTTTGAGAATTTTAATATAAAAGATATTGATGACTACTTTAAATAAAAAAACTTTTTTAGGATTCGGACTTGGAGCAGTGCAATCTGGTTTAATGCTTTATGAGGCTTTTAAATCAAATAATTTCCATAGATATATAATTTTAGAAGTAAACAAGGAGATTGTAGATGCTGCAAGAAAATGGGGGAATAAAATTGTTGTTAATACTGCGACCAAAGATAATATTATTAAAACTATCATTTCCGGATTCGAAATTTATAATCCTGATGATACTATCGATCATGATGCAATTAAGGCTGCCATAAAGGAATCAGACGAAATGGCTACAGCAGTACCCAGTATTGATGTTTATGATTTAGGTAAAAATTCTATTGCAAAGTTATTAGCAGGAAATATTAATCCAGCTAAGTCCCAGATTTTATATGCTGCCGAAAATAATAATTATGCTGCAGAAATACTTGTTGAAAAAATGAAATTATATACGGATGAAAATGGGATGAAGCAGTTTCAGGCGATAAACACTGTTATCGGAAAAATGGGAGGAGTAATATTTGATAAAGATACTATAGCTGAATTGAATTTAAATCTGATGACCCCGTATAGCCAGGCTGCGATCCTGGTTGAAGAATTTAATAATATAATAGTATCCAAAGTTACTCTGCCTGATTTTCAAAGAGGGATTACTGTTTTTCGGGAAAAAGATGATTTGCTGCCGTTTGAAGAAGCTAAATTATATGGTCATAATGCTGTTCATTCAATGCTTGGATTCTTCGCATCACTTAGAGGCTACACTTATATGAGTGAAATTAGAAATGATCCCCATTTATATAAATATGGTATAAATGCTTTCAAAAATGAAAGTGGTGCTTTTCTTTTACGGAAATACAGGGAAATAAATGATCCCCTTTTCACAAAAGAAGGTTTTGATTTCTATGGTGAAGACTTATTAGAAAGGATGACAAATCCCTATCTCCGTGATGAAGTCAAAAGAATTTGCCGGGATCCAGTTAGAAAATTAGAATATGATGATCGTTTGTTCGGAACAATTAGAGAAGCTCTGAAACATAAAATCTATCCAAAAATTTTAATAAAGGCAGTTCTTGGTGGGATCTGCTATATAATCAATAACCGGATTGATACTGAATTTGCCTACCCGGCAGATGTTGAAGATTTAAATGAGCATAATATTAAAGATATCTTATTACATATCTGGAAGGAAACATTACTGAAAGGAGAGCAAGAAGAAATATTAAATTTAGTTTGTTCTGAATTTCATGAATTTTCTCAAGAATTTATAAATATAAAAAAGTATTGAAAGATTTATATGGCTACACCAATTTTATTACCAAAACAAGGGAATACAGTCGAAACTTGCCTTATTCTTGAATGGAGGAAGAAAAAAGGAGATGAGATCAAAAAGGGAGAAGTAATTTGTGAAATAGAAACTGATAAAGCTGTATTTGAAATTGAATCACCTGAAGCAGGAATAATTTTGGAAACTTTTTTTGAAGAGGGGGATGATGTTCCAGTTTTAACCAATATTGCTGTGGTGGGAAGCATTGGTGAAGACTTTGATGAATATTCTCCTATGCAAAATAAATCATCAGTAGAAAACGATAATTCCAAAGAGGAAGTAATTTCTCAAGAATCAATCGCTGGTGAAAATCTGAATTCCTTAAGCGAAGAAGTAAATGAGACAACTATCAGCAAAAAGAAAATATCGCCGCGTGCAAAAAAACTTGCAGCCAAACTTAAAGTGCCTTTTGAAAAACTTGAGGGAACTGGCCCTGATGATCGAATTATTGAGAGAGATGTGCTAAAAGCAGGTAAAAATTATAAAAATTTAACTAGCAATGATGGGAATCTAGTTAATAACATAGACTCATATCCTAGTGTAGAGAATGTAGAAAAAAAATCTGATATCGAATCAAGTATAAAACCAGAAGTATTTAATTTAGAAGAGGAAAATATAAAAGTGGTTCCATTAAGGGGAATAAGAAAAATCATTGCAGAGCGTATGCTTGAGTCGCTCAAGAACTCTGCTCAGTTAACGCTGAACAGTAGTGCCGATGCTAGAGCGTTATTAAACTTGCGAAAGCGGTTTAAGAGCAGCATTATGTATGATGATTTTCAAGATGTAACTATAAATGATCTTATTCACTTCGCAGTAGTAAAAACTCTGCCTGATCATCCTGAATTAAATAGCCTTCTAATAGGTGACAGTATTGAATATTATAATAGGATCCATTTGGGATTTGCTGTAGATACACCAAGAGGATTAATGGTTCCTGTAATTAGGAACTCTCATGATATGAACTTGCTTCAATTGAGTCGAGAGGCAAAACGCCTAGCCTCTGCTTCTATTTCCGGAAAAATTGAGCCTGAAGATCTTAATGGTGCTACGTTTACAGTCACTAATTTGGGAAGTTATGGTATTGAGTCATTTTCACCTGTTTTAAATCTGCCTCAGACAGGTATTCTTGGAGTAAATGCAATTTCCTTAAAACCTATAGAAATTGATAATAAAATAGAATTTATACATTATGTATACTTTTCATTAACAATTGATCATAGAGCTATAGATGGTGCAGCAGGTGCACGCTTTTTACAGAGTCTAGCAAAAACTATAAATGAAATAGATTTGGTAATAACTGCTGATACGATGGAGTAATAATTTTTATAAACTGTGTAATAGAAAATTTTACTATGAAAAATGATTTATATTTTCTCCAAAGTATTAGAAAGGTTATTGGATTCATGAAATCATCTCAAATGCATATTCGGCAATTTTATTGGAAATGAGTTTGGAAATAAAGTTCTTTAGTGGCAGATATTAAGACACAATAATTTTTTTCTTATTCTAATTGTTTCGAGCATATTTGAGATATACCATGAGTCCTGGATTATAAATTAAATAAACTTATAGGAGTATATAGTGCCAAGAAATATTGTCGTTGATCCGAAAGAAGTTAAAAAATGCGGATTATTGAAATTAAATGATATTAAATTAAATCAATATAAATCAAATTTTAAAACTGAAGCTGAAAAATATGGAAAAGAAGTATTAAAAAATATTCTAGTTGATATGCTATTAATCCGTCAATTTGAATCATGTCTGAATGATATTAAAATTGAAGGTGCCTATCATGGAATTCAATACAATCATAAAGGACCGGCTCATCTATCAATTGGGCAGGAAGCTGCAGCTGTCGGACAATCTTTGAATTTAACAAAAGATGATTTTGTATTTGGTTCTCATAGAAGTCATGGAGAAATATTAAGTAAATGTTTTTCTGCTGTTCATAAAATGAGTGAAAGTGAACTTGAAAATATTATGAGCACTTATATGGGGGGGAGAATACTTAAAGTACTGAAATTGACTAAATATGGAAGTGTTAAAGAATTAGCTCTCAATTTTGTTTTATACGGGACCCTGGCTGAAATATTTGCTAAAGAAACAGGTTTTAATATGGGGCTTGGCAGCTCAATGCATGCTTTCTTTGCACCGTTTGGTAGTATGCCGAATAATGCAATAGTAGGAGGTTCCTCAGATATAGCTGTGGGAGCTGCATTATTTCAAACGAATAAATCGGAAACCCGGAATGGTTATCGCAAACATTGGAGATGGTGCATCGGCTACAGGTCCGACATGGGAAGCAATAATGATTGCATGCAATGGATCAATATAAAACGCTTTGGGATAAGAAAGTTGGAGGAGCTCCCCCGGTTATATTTAATTTTATGAATAATTTTTACGGGATGGGCGGACAGACATCCGGCGAAACAATGGGTTTTAAATTCTTGCAAGAATAGGTGCCGGTGTAAATGAAGATCAAATGCATAGTGAACGAATAAATGGAAGTAATCCCTTAGCCGTAGCTGATGCAATTGAACGAAAAAGAAAAATCCTGGATGAGGGGAATGGTCCGGTTCTATTGGATACGACAACATATCGTTTTTCGGGGCATTCTCCTTCCGATGCATCATCTTATAGAACAAAAGAAGAATTAAAATTATGGATGGATGATGATCCGCTAATTGAATATGGTAATTACCTGATTAATGAATAATCGTCAATTACAAAAAGTGATTTTGAAAATCTGCAGGATTATTCAATCGAAAGTATCAAAGAAATTTTGAACTTTGCGATTTCTCCGGAAATCTCTCCAAGGATCAGCTTTGATTCAGAAATAATCGGCGATTTTATGTTCTCAAATAAGAAGATGGAGAAATTTGACGACCAGAGAACCCGAAGTTTTGATCACCAAAGAGGAAAATCCTCGCATAAAATCTATTTCAAAAAAGGAAAGGTATGGTATTGATGAAAATGGAAAACCGTTTGCCAAAGCAAAGCTTTTTTCTTACCGGGATGCTTTGTTTGAAGCAATATTATACAGAGCATATATAGATCCCACGTTGGTTATTTATGGAGAAGAAAACAGGGATTGGGGCGGAGCATTTGCAGTTTATCGAGGTTTAACAGAAGCTCTTCCATATCATAGATTGTTTAATACTCCAATTTCGGAAGGTGCAATTGTTGGCTCTGCAGCAGGTTATGCAATGTGCGGCGGAAGAGTTCTAGCCGAATTAATGTATTGCGACTTTCTTGGCCGTGCCGGTGATGAGGTTTTTAATCAAATGTCTAAGTGGCAGGCAATGTCTGCAGGAATTTTGCCAATGCCTTTCGTTCTGCGTGTTTCTATTGGAAACAAATATGGGGCACAACACTCACAGGATTGGACTGCACTAGTGGCTCATATTCCGGGATTAAAGGTAATGTTTCCGGCAACTCCATATGACGCAAAAGGTATGTTAAATTTAGCTTTGAAAGGAAGCGATCCGGTTGTCTTTTTTGAAAGTCAGCGGTTGTATGATATTGGCGAACTATTTGAAAAAACGGGTGTTCCTGAAGATTATTATGAAGTAGACGAAGGGGAACCGGTAATAAGGAGAACCGGGAAAGATATAACAATTCTCACAATTGGCTCTACATTGTATACTGCTTTAGAGGCTGCGGATATTCTTGAAAATAATTTTCAATTATCAGCTGAAATTATTGATGCCCGTTTTATTAATCCCCTCAATTATGATTTAATTATTGAATCTGTTAGAAAAACTGGTAAAATATTGTTAACATCAGATGCAGTTGAAAGGGGTTCTTTCTTAAATACAATCTCATCTCACGTTACCCAATTAGCTTTTGACTTTCTGGATGCACCGCCAGTTGTGGTTGGTTCCAGGAATTGGATTACTCCTGGTGCAGAAATGGAAGATATGTTTTTTCCGCAAAAAGAATGGATTATAGATGCAATTCATGAACGTATTATACCTTTGCCAAATTATAGAACCGTTACAAATCAAACATTAGCTGAAATGAAAAGAAGAAATAGAAGAGGCATATAACGATGAAAACAACAGCTTTGAGATTATATGGGAAAAATGATCTGAGGCTTGAATCTTTTGAACTTCCGGATATAAAGGAAAATGAAGTTCTTGCGGATGTTGTTACTAATAGTATATGTATGTCTGATTATAAGGCTGCTATCCAGGGTGCTGATCATAAAAGGGTTACAAATAATATAGATGAAAAGCCGATAATTATAGGTCATGAACAATGCGGTACAATCTTAAAGGTAGGAGAAAAACTAAAGAACAAATTTAAAACCGGTACAAGGTATAGTATTCAGCCTGCGATAAATTATCCCGGTAGAGAAAGCGAAGCGGTCGGGTATTCTTATCAACATTTAGGTGGTGATGCAACAAAAGTTATAATTACTTCAGATATAATTGAAATGAATTGTTTGGTTCCGTATTACGGAGATTCTTTTTTTAAGGCCTCGCTTTCCGAACCGATTGCCTGCATATTAGCGGCTTTAAAATCCCAATATCATGTTAAGCCAAATCAATATTCACATGAGATGGGAATAAAAGAAGGAGGGAATGTTGCTTTATTGGGTGGGGGTGGCCCAATGGGCTTAGAATTTCTAGATATAATGATTAATAGTGAAAGAAAACCTGATATAATAACAATGACAGACATTGATCAGAGCAAACTTGACCGGGCTTCTGTTCTATTTCCTCCTGATAAGATGGAAGCGCAGGGAATTAAAGTATACTATGTGAATGTTAGTAGGAGTGATGTTATACAGGAACTTATGAATCTTACTAAAGGGCAAGGGTATCATGATGTTTTTGTCTTAATACCAAACAGCTCTGTTGTTGAACAATCTTCCAGGATTCTTGGATTGGATGGATGTTTAAATTTTTTTACTGGCCCAACTGATCATGAATTTAAAGCACTTTTCAATTTCTATAATGTCCACTATTACGGGCATCATGTAATGGGTTCAGTTGGTTCTAATACTCAGGATATGCTGGATGCCATAAATTTAATTGGAAAGGGTAAAATAAATCCGGCAATAATGATTACACATATAGGTGGTCTGAATGCTGCTGCTGAAACGATTTTAAAACTTCCAAAAATTCCCGGAGGAAAGAAACTTATATATACTGGTATTTCCTTACCACTAGTAGCATTAGAAGATTTTGAAGAGAAAGGTGAAACCGATCCACTGTTCAAAACTCTTTCTAAAATTATTAATAAAACAAAAGGACTTTGGTCGAAAGAAGCAGAAGATTATCTGCTGAATTATGCTGAACCGATAGAATAATTTTTAAAGAAATTGAAATAACTTGTTAAAAAAACAGAACAAGAAATGTTTTCAAATTCCAGTGGATCTGTAATTAAATAGATAACTGAAAGGTCTATTGATGAAGAAAAATTTGGTTATAGAAAATACAGATGGTTTTATTTCTTCGATTCATTTTACATCTAAAGAAATAACCGGACAACCAGCACTTTGGTTAAAAGTATGGAAATTAGTGAAAGAACAAAAATCAGAAGTTTCCCTATTCTTAAAAAAAGTTAAATGTCTTTCTAAATTACACATCATTTTAACAGGAGCAGGTACATCAGCTTTTATAGGTGATGTTTTGGAGGGAATTTTTCAGAAGGAAACAGGGATAATTACAAAAGCAGTTCCTACAACAGATATAGTAACCCATCCTGAGTTGTATTTTCAAAATGATAAGGATGTTTTAGTGATTTCATTTGCACGTTCAGGAAATAGCCCTGAGAGTGCGAAAGCAGTTCAATTAGCAGAGCAATTATCGCATAAAGTTCTCAATATGGTAATTACATGTAACAAGAAAAGTCTTCTTACCGATTCTGTAATTGGTACAGATAATTTGATTCTTTTATTGCCGCCGGAATCCGATGATAAAGGACTTGCAATGACCGGCAGCTTTACATCTATGCTGCTTACAGGATTGCTTATAGCAAATATTGATCGTATAAATGAAACAGAATCCGATTTAAATCTTCTTGTCAAATATGGAAATCTAATCATTAAAGAATATATAAACTTTTTAAAACAAGTTTCAGAATTAGAATTTGAAAGAGCTGTTTTTTTAGGGTCTGGGATTATGAAAGGTATAGCGAGAGAATCTCATCTGAAATTACAGGAATTAACAGATGGAAAAATAATTTGTAAATACGATTCATTTCTTGGTTTCAGGCATGGTCCAAAAGCTATTATTAATGAAAAAACCCTGGTTACATTTTTATTTTCAAATAATGAATACGTAAATAGATATGAAGTTGATTTCGTAAAAGCAATTAGTGAAGGACGTAAACCGATATTTTCCCTGGGAGTAATGGAAAAGAAAATTGAAGGTATAAATATTGATTTAAATATTATTCTTAATAATAATAAAAATAAAATAAGTGAAGAATATCTGGCAATAGTCTCAGTTCTCCCTGCTCAAATCCTGGGATTCCTCAAATCATTAAATCTGGGATTGAATCCTGATAATCCTTCGGAAAGTGGAATGATTCATAGAGTAGTAAAAGGTGTGAATATTTATCCTTATGATGGACAATAATAGAATAGATGCTTTATTGCAGTAATAATATCATTTGATAAATGCATTTATCTAAATTGGGAACATCAGCATTCTGATAATTATATGAGAATGGATTGCTTTAATAGCAATTCGAATTTAAAGATGATCTTAGCAGCTTTAATAAAATTAAAATATCTGAGAGAATAAATATGAATTTAAAAATTTTATCTGTTTTCGTTTTATCCTTTTTACTAATGTTATTAAGTTCTTGCCGGGATCAAAATTCCGTTGGCAAAGTAGAAAATAAATACATACAGATTCAGTTCGATGATTCCCTTTATACTAAAGTTACTTCAACTATCGGGGATCATGAGGTCGTTCTTAACGATTATACTGCTTCAGAATATCTGGTTGTTGATGATAAAGAAATCAGCAAATTTTATCTTAAAGATTCAAAATCAGATAAAATTGAAAATGAATTAGGAAAGGGGGAAGAGTTTATAATCACAGGTCTTTCAGATAATGGTATTCAGAAAAGGATATCGGTTTCGGTATTTAAAAATTTTCCAACATCTGCATTTTTTAAAGTTACATATAAGAATACTGGAACTAAAAAAGTTATAGTTAATAAATGGATCAATAATGCATATCATATAAAGACGGACGAAAAAGAGGATCCACCTTTCTGGTCATATCAGGGAGCTACATACGAAGATAGAAGAGATTGGGTTAAACCGCTAAAGCTGGGATTTGAACAGGAAAATTATATGGGAATGAATGCTAGCGATTACGGCGGTGGTACACCGGTTGTTGATATCTGGAGTAAAAATGCAGGTATAGCTATCGGACTTGTTGAAACTACTCCAAAGCTGGTAAAACTTCCCGTTATAATGAAGAGTGAGAAAACCGGTGCAGAGATCAGTATTGAGTATGAAAAAGAACAAGTTCTTAATCCGGGCGAATCACTAGAAACTTTTGAATCTTTCGTGAATGTGCATAAAGGTGATTATTATGCAACACTAATGAATTTCAGAGAAATAATGTCTAAAAAGGGTTTAGTTATGCAGAAATTTCCCGAAACAGCTTACGAGCCAATCTGGTGTGCCTGGGGTTATGAAAGAGACTTTAATGTAAAAGATGTTTTAGGCACGCTTCCGGAAGTTAAAAAATTAGGATTTAAATGGGCTGTTCTTGATGACGGCTGGCAAACCGCTGAAGGGGATTGGTATCTGAATCCTAAGAAATTTCCCGACGGTGATATCAGCATGAAAGCATTTGTCGATAAAATACATGCAGCAGGCCTCAAAGCAAAATTATGGTGGGCACCTCTGGCTGTAGATCCAGGAACAGACCTAATTAAAGACCATCCGGATATGCTGCTGCTTAATAAAGACGGTTCGACGCGGGATATTTCCTGGTGGAACAGTTATTATTTATGTCCGGCTTATGATAAAACTCTCAGCTATACAAAGAATCTGGTTACAAAAATATTTAATGTCTGGGGATTTGACGGGTTAAAAATAGATGGTCAGCATCTTAACGGAGTTCCTCCTTGTTATAATCCAAAACACAAACATGCCTATCCGGAAGAATCTGTTGAAAAGCTGCAGGATTTTTGGAAGATGGTTTATGAAACGGCTGTCAGCCTCAAGAAGGATGCAGTAGTCGAAATTTGTCCCTGCGGTACTAACTATTCATTTTATAACATGCCTTATATGAATCAGCCGGTGGCTTCTGATCCTGAATCATCCTGGCAAATTAGATTAAAAGGTAAAACACTTAAAGGCCTGATGGGCGAGAGCCTTCCTTATTATGGAGATCATGTTGAACTAAGTGATAAAAAAAGTGATTTCGCATCTACAGTAGGAATTGGTGGTGTTATAGGTACTAAATTCGTATGGCCTGTCGGAGTTCATAAAAATAAAGAGACAGGTGATATTAGCCTTACTGGTGAAAAAGAAAAAGATTGGGAGAAATGGGTAAATATTTATGAAGATAAGATGCTTTCGAAAGGTAATTACCACGGTGAACTTTATGACATTGGCTTTGATAAACCCGAGACTCATGCCATCAGTAAAGATGGAAAAATGTTCTATGCTTTTTATGCCCCAGAATGGGATGGAAATGTTGAATTACGCGGTCTTTTAAATAAAACTTATGAAGTGAAAGATTATGTAAATAATATAGTTCTCGGTAAAGTTACCGGACCATTATCATCTTTAGCCGTAAAGTTTAGACATTCTTTATTAATTGAATGCAACCCGGTGAATTGATAAAACAATTATCACTATTAAAAAGATATTTATGAACCCTTTTTAACTACTAAACTAATATGAAGCGTCGATCATTTCTTAAAACATCCGGAGCAATTGTACTTGGTGCGAGTACTGTTGCTGATAAACTATTTGGATTTGTTCCCTCACATAATTGGGAAAAATATGATTTTGGCAGTGGACCGGTTGTTCATGACAGACTTAATCAGGGTCCTTTTCCAATCTATGAACCGGAGATTTTTGCGCCTGATAGTGAAGTTGTAATGATTACTTCTCCTTCCAAGAAAATATTGAAGAATTTTGGAATGGGATTAACAGTATATATTTCTGGTGATATAGGTCCCCCCAGAATTAAAGGTGAAAAGCTTGAAAAATCTATTGAGGATTTAATAAAACTACCGTTTGTACAGAAAGTATATATTAGGCCAAATTGGAGAGACATCCAAAAGCAAGCCTCTAAATTAGATTTCCCGGAATATTGGAAACTTACCTTTGATATTGCCCAGCAATACAGAAAAAGAATCGGATTTAGAATTATGACGGAGAATCCTGATATACCTGAATTAGGTGTACCCGATTTTCTGATTGATAAAATTCCTTATGTCAGTTTGAAGGGATCATGGAAAAATAGTTCATCAGAAATTCGAAATAAAAAGGAACACAAAATTCCAAGATATGATCATCCGGAATATCAAAAAGCATTTACTCAACTGGTTGAATTGCTTGCGGGAGAATTTAATGGAAGTCAGCAAATTGAGTACATGGATACATTTATGTATGGTTTTTGGGGAGAAGGTCACTCCTGGCCTTTTGAAGGAAATCCGTTCCCGGATAATGTAACAGCCGAAAAAACATTTGTAAAAATGTTTGATATACAGCTTAAATATTGGACAAAAACCCCTTTGCTTACTAACACTCAACCAGATTTTAGCATGGTAGGAAATTCGGAACTTGTTGATAAAACAGTTAGAACCAATAACTGGCTCAGAACTGATACTATATATATTGAAAATATGCAGATAGAATCATTAAGCAATAGACCAAGCTGGATTGCGGCCGCTTGTGAAGTGGGAATGGGTACACTTGAAAGGCACGAAAAAGATATGCAGTACGGAATTGGTTACAACGATAATCTTATTTCGCATGTGATTGATGTTGGAGCAAACTACTGGTCGGTTTGGAACTGGCATAATATATCTGCAAGGAATATTCTGGACTATTATGAAAAATATCCCGGTGGAATCGATAATTTATCTGAAAAAATTGGATACCGGGTCAGACCTTCCTGGATATGGAGCTTCAATAAAGATGAGTACCCGGGATTGATAATGGGATTTGTTAATGATGGAATTGCCGGAGTTCCCGGTGTATTAAGAATAACTGTATTTAACGATAATGGTTCAGTTAACGTAAGTGGTTGTTTAGATCCCGGTTATCCGAAACCTACGGGAGTAAGACAGGCTATGTTTATTCTCCCCAGAAATACAAACTGGCAGGGGTTAAAGGTTAAAGCTGAAATTGAAGTAAATGGAGAACTTTATCCTGTCGAATGGGCCTGTCATCAAAAATTAAATGCGGATGGGTCATTAACACTTAATAATAATATGTAGGTTAAACTTAGATACTTAGAAGTAGTAAATGTCAGAATATTTACCGCAAATAATTCATAAAAATAAATCAGGTAATTCAGTTGGAATTACGTCAATCTGTTCCGCCAACAATTATGTAATTGAATCAGCTTTATTAAATGCAAAAAAGAAGAACTGTCATGTATTAATTGAATCAACTTCAAACCAGGTTAATCAGTTCGGTGGATATACAGGAATGAAGCCGGAAGATTTTAAAAATTTTGTTTTCAAAACCGCAGAGGCCTTGAATTTCCCTCAGGATAAAATAATTCTTGGCGGAGATCATTTGGGACCGAATGCATGGAAAGATGAAACTGCAGCAGAAGCTATGGAAAAAGCAAAAGTACAGATCGAAGAATATATTAAAGCGGGTTATTCTAAAATTCATCTAGATGCAAGTATGAAGCTGGCTGATGACGGAGATAAAAATTTACAGCTTGATACGGAAATAGTTGCAGAAAGAGCTGCACAATTATGCAGAGCTGCAGAGAATACTTTTAAAAATCTGAAGAATAAAAATAATAAACCATTTTATATCATTGGTTCAGATGTCCCTCCACCTGGCGGGGAAACAGAACATAGAGATATTCAGATTACATCTCCGGAAGAGGTAGATAAAACAATTGAATTAGCCGAAAAAGCATTCTGCAGGTATGGGCTTAAGGATACATGGAGTAGAGTAATAGCGGTAGTAGTACAACCAGGTGTTGAGTTCGGCAACTATGAAGTTTCTGATTATAGTTCTGAAAAAGCAAAATTGTTGATAAGAAAAATTCGAGAAACGGAAAATTTAGCCTACGAAGCTCATTCTACTGATTATCAGAAAAGAAATTCTCTGAAGGAAATGGTGGAAAATAATTTTGCTATTTTAAAAGTCGGTCCGTGGCTTACTTTCAGCTTCCGCGAAGCAGTATATGCTTTATCAAAAATCGAGGAAGAACTCTTGTATTTAAATAAGTCTATTAAATCATCATCACTATTTAAAGTAATTAATGAACAGATGATTTCCAACCCGAAATACTGGGAAAAGTATTATAGGGGAAGTGAAGGCGAAAAATTCTTTGACAGAAAATTCAGCTTTAGTGATAGAATAAGATATTACTGGAGCGATAAAAAAGTTCAAGAATCTCTTCAAAAATTGATTACTAATCTATCTGGAAATAAGATTCCCTTAACACTACTCAGTCTATATCTTCCGAACCAATATACTGCTGTTAAGGAGAAAAAAATTAATAATGAACCTATAGAGATAATATATAATAAAATAAATGAAGTTTTGGAAATTTATAATTATGCTACATTGGGAGGTAATTTATGAAATCCCGGCCATGGTTAACATACGCAATAATAACAACAGTTTTTTGGGGAGTTTGGGGCGCCTTAATTGAGATACCTGAGAAAGGTGGTTTCCCGGCAACTCTGGGATACTCGGTCTGGGCACTTACAATGATTCCACCTGCATTGGTTGCATTAAAAAAAATTAATTGGAAACCTAAGTTTGATAAGAAATCGATCTTTCTTGGATGCATTATCGGATTTGCCGGAGCAGGAGGTCAACTGATTTTATTTCAGGCTTTAAAGACAGGTCCCGCTTACCTGGTTTTCCCATTCATTTCTTTATCGCCGGTAGTTACTATAATTCTTTCATACATATTCCTTAAAGAACGTGCGTCGAAAAGAGGGTGGTTCGGAATTATACTTGCTTTAATTGCAATACCGCTATTATCTTATTCATCGCCTGAAGATTCAGGCATATCAGGATATTTTTGGATAATCCTTTCGCTTCTGGTTTTTTTAGCCTGGGGAATCCAGGCTTTTGTTATGCGTTTTGCAAACCAAACGATGAAAGCAGAAGGAATATTTTTTTATATGACAATTACAGGTCTTCTTTTAATTCCGATCGCATTGTTGATGACAGATTTTTCCCAAAATATTAATTGGGGATTTAATGGACCATACCTTACCGCTATGATCCAGATCCTAAATGCCATCGGTGCATTAATGATAGTATACGCTTTCAGATATGGGAAGGCAATAATCGTAAGTCCTTTAACTAATGCTGTTGCGCCAGTAATAACAATAATAATTTCGCTTTCAATATATCAGGTTATTCCCCATCCTGTTATAATAACCGGAATGGTACTGGCCTTATTATCAATTTTATTAATGGCTCTTGAAGATTCAGCCGATGAACCCGCAATTGAAGCAAAAGGAGGAGTGAACTATGAATCATAAAAAATTTGATGTCATAGTAGTCGGCGAACTGAATGTAGACTTAATCCTTAATAATATTGATTCATTTCCGGAAATGGGGAAAGAAAAAATTGCAAGGAATATGACCTTAACTCTCGGCAGTTCATCAGCGATTTTTGCAAGCAACCTTTCATCTCTCGGAGCTAATGTTGCTTTCCTTGGAAAGATCGGTAATGATTCTTTCGGAGATCTTGCGAGTGATAGCTTAAGAGCAAAAAATGTAAATGTTGATTTAATAATAAGAGATGGAGCTTCAAATACAGGTGCAACAATCGTCCTGAATTATAAAGAAGACCGAGCAATGGTAACATATCAGGGAGCAATGAATGAGTTAACGATAAAGGATATTTCAAGGGAAACTCTTCAGCAGGCAAAACACCTTCATTTTTCCTCCTGTTATTTACAGCCGGGGATAAAAAAAGATATCGGAAAGTTGTTTAAAATGGCAAAGGATTCCGGACTTTCTACATCCTTTGACATGCAATGGGATCCCGATGAAAAATGGGATATAAATTATAAGGAAGTTCTGCCTTATGTGGATATATTTCTTCCAAATGAACAAGAATTACTTTTATTGACAAAACAAAATACAATACCAGATGCATTGAAAGAATTATCAGCTGAAATAAACAATGTTGTAGTAAAAATGGGGAATAAGGGCTCTTTATTGTACAGTAAAGGGAGAACGATTACTAAAAAAGCTTTTGTTAATAAAAATGTTGTAGATGCTATTGGTGCCGGGGACAGTTTTAATGCTGGATTTATATTCAAATTTATAAAAGGTTCTGATTTGGAAGAATGCCAGGAATTCGGAAATTTGATGGGAGCAATTAATACTACAAAAGCGGGCGGTACGACAGCTTTTACAAATTACAAAGAAATAATGAAAATAGCAGAAACAACTTTAGGATATAAAGCTAAATGAAACTACAGGAAAAATTAAAACACTATCAAAAAGAAAAGAAAGCATTGTTAGCTGCCAATTATTACAATTTCGAAACATGTAAAGGAATATTGCTGGCAGCTCAGGAATTGCAGCAACCTTTAATACTACAGTTAACAAAAAGTTCTATCAATTATATGGGATTAAAAACGGCAGTTCGGATTGGCAGAACTTTATCTGAAGAATTAGCTGTTGAATCGTGGCTGCATCTGGATCATTGTGATGAGATTGAACTCATTAAAAAATGTTTAGATGAAGGATTTGATTCGGTTATGATTGATGCGAGTGATAAATCATTAAAAGAAAATATTAATATAACAAAGGATGTTGTTCAACTTGCAAAAAGTTATGAAGTTAATGTTGAAGCTGAACTAGGAAGCGTACCTAAACTTGGTAGTGAATTAGAGTATGATAAATTCACTAATCCTGATGAAGCTAAACTTTTTGTTCAGCAAACCGGGGTTGATCTTCTGGCTGTTGCAATTGGATCAAAACACGGGTTTTATAAAGGAGAGCCCAGTTTAGATCTTGAAAGACTAAAACTGATTAACCAGACTATAGATATTGGTTTAGTTCTTCATGGTGGTTCTGGTATCCCGGGAACTTCTTTAAAGAAAGCAATTGATTTGGGAATAGTAAAGATTAATGTAGCTACCGAAACCAAAGATATTTTTACAAAAACATTAAAAAGTATTTTGGTGGATTCACAGGAAATTGATCTTAGAAAAACATTTCCTTTGGCAATTGATGCTGTTAATGAAATGATAAAAAATAAGTTGAAAATAATAACATATTGATTCATATCGATATTGTTAGATTAACAAGCGATACTCGAACAAATATTTTTTGTTTCCAGCAATGTTGTCTGATTCGCTGGTAAATAACAGGTACCGGAAAAATACAAATCCTGATAACATTGCTGCCACCGGATACCCTGAAGATCCAGGTAATGACAAACGTTTTATTTCTAGCATCGGATCTATAAATAGAAAAGCCAATGTTGAATGGGAAGAGCTTGAATGAATAGGATTAGATTATAATATGGAAAATTTGGTGACAACAATTAAGTTAAAAAAGCAAAACAGATATAGTGGTGAGCTTTGTGATGACGGCAGTAAAGAGTTTGTTACTTTCTGGATAGACTGATGTGAGTGGGAATATCTGGATACGGTACAACTGAATGTACATGATCTGAAAATTCCTTGAGATGGTTTGTTTTATACTTTAAATCTTTCGCTTGATACAACATTTTATAAAAAATTATTCGAAAATCCCAATCTTGTAAGAGTTAGAAGTGTCCTTTCATGGAATCAGCTACCGTCAACAATAGATCCAAATCTGCTTAATTACTATGGAAACCGGTTGATTCTCATATTCAGTTCAAACCTGGCACGGTTTTAAATCCGGGTGATGTAAAAACATTATTCAATATAACCGGCGGAATTCCCGTTGATCAAATTAATGATATGACCGGTTTGATAAAAACAAATGCTTTTTTTACTTATAACGGAATATCAGTTCCATCCGTGGCGCCCTTCGGCGGAGTTTTAGTAATTAATCGACCAGCTTTTACTGGTCATCGCTAGAGAATTAAAGTAAGGAATATAACAACAAATGTTTCATATTATCTTAATAATCCGTTTACTATCGTGGGCCATTATGTCTTTAAAGTAAACCTGCATTCATTTAACTTTGGAAGCACTTTTGGCGGAGGAATAAACGGAACCTCAAATAAATTGCCATTACCCAGCAACAGTTTCAACATTCCTACAAATACAGGAAGTAATCCATGCGGAAGTTCATTTACATGCAGTAGATAAAACAATTAGAAACAATCAGAGCATGGGATCTGAAACATGGGTAAATTACAATATTTGTCTACAAGGTGGTTAGTAAATTTCACTTTCTCATGAATTGATGGAACTAATCTATTCAAGGTTAACTCTGCCGTTAAATTATTGGCATTCGAATTAATGAAAAAATGACTGTAAATGAATTAGTGAAATATTTTGTTACAATAGTCGTATTATGGAGAATTACTTATTTATTAACTGAAGAAGATGGTTCCCTTGAAATAATTTTCAAAATAAGAAAGTTTTTAGGGAACTAATTGATTGCTTTTACTGTCTTAGTATTTGGATTGGACATGCCTTTACCGTTTTCTATAGTGAGAGGTACTCTGAATCATTAAGATTTTGTTTTAATTATTCGGGAGGTACGATTTTATTAGAAAAATTTACTAACAAAAAATTTCAATAAACAATGTGTAACTGAAAACAAAAAGGAGCATAGTTTAAATAAGCACCTGATACTCGATATAGAAATATGATTAAGATGAGACTTTAACATAATGTTCCAGTGGTTAGTAATGGAAGTATTACTGGTAGATCTTATGTCTTCAAAACCAAAGGAGATATAAATTGAGTTGACAGAAGAGACCTGAATGATTTTACTAATCATCAAAATATTATAACAATATAATATTTATATTTTAATCATAAGAGCCTGTTTATTATTATTCTTGAGGTTGTGGAGGTGATTTTAGATAAACTTGTATTACACTCATCGGTGGAAAATGTGACTTTCTTTAATCAGAAAAACCTGATTGCTCTTAAAACAACCAGTATTCTTTCTGCAGACTTGTAGCGTGGCAGGACTCGAACCTGTAACCTTCGGGTTAAAAGGCTAAAATAATACTTTTTTTTTCTGCTATATATGTAAATAAACCGCTCTAACCAGCTGAGCTAAGAGCCTTTTAAATGTTTTAAATTGAATTTAATTAAATCTTAGACCTCAATAGCTCTTCCCCAAAAAAATATAAAAAAAATTTTAGATTTGATTTTGAAATGAAAAATCAACTGGGGTATACCTGCCTTTGGCTTCAGTCAATAAAGCGATTGCCACCTAGCTGAGTGGGGTGGGGGGTATGGAACCTAAATCCGTAAGAATATTTTTAAAAATGATTTTTTTATTGAAAGTTAAATATTTTCAATATAATTTGGAAAGGTCGTAAATACTATTTGACAAAGTAAAGAGGTGTGGGGAAGATAGTTCCATTTCTCTTCATTCCTGTTTAGCCCTATGAGGATTTTGTAAATAGAAATTACATGTGGATTTCATCATAGTTTGTGTTTATGAAAGTGGCGTGGTGAAGCATGACCAACAAGTTTGCTTTAATCATGACAGTAGTAATGAAAAACTATTGGGAGATGCTTGGTAACAGGTATTCCTACCACGACGATGGATTAATAAAAATTTAAAATTATTAGAGAAATAAACTATGGCATCATTTTTTGTCGAATTTGAATTTGAATCAAGGGGTGGTGATTTTTATTGGTTTCCTCTTGGAATAAATGCTGATTCCCAGACAAATGCAGAATTAATTACTACTGCAGTCGAATCAGCACTTAATGAAAACTATCATGTCTGCCGAAAGTCTAAAACTGTATTAATTATCAAAGATCTTAACTCAGATTTCGTCCGAGAGTACACTGAACAATGTATGAGAGGAAGAATAAAATATTTAGAAATAAGATTGTTCCAATTTTTAGATATTGAAGGAAATGCAAATTTGAATTTTGGGCAACATTTTGTCGAGGGCCATCATATTCCCCAGGTAGGGCCAAAAGGATTCCCCACCCCAAAACTATATTTAGCGTTTTGAAAGTTAAGTAAAAATTAATAAAAACTTACTATAATTTCGGTTTCATTTTTTTTCTATAAGATTCACCTTTAATAATTATCTGATGAGCATTATGGCATAATCTATCCATCAGGGCATTTGCCATTATGGGATCCGGAAAGATATTACCCCAATCACTCATGGAACGGTTGCTTGTCAAAATAATAGATTTCTTTGAATATCTTGCATCAGTAATGGCATAAAGATATTCTGCGGAGCTCTGATTAATTTTCTTAAAAGCAAAGTCATCAATAATTATGAGATCATATTTTATAATAGCGTTTAACTGTTTAGATAATTTTCCAACTAAATCGGCTTGTGATAAAACAGTAAATAGTTCATGAAAGTTGTAGAAGCCGACAGATAAATACTGTCTGCAAGCAGCATGTCCCATAGCTTTAGCTAGATGACTTTTTCCAGTTCCGGTCGGGCCTATAAAAAATACATTTTCTCCTTTTTCAATAAACCTGCATGTAGATAACTGTTTGATCCGGGAAGCGTTGATTGAAGGGTTAAAACTAAAGTCAAAGCTTTCAAGAGTTTTATCAGACTGTAGACGTGCAGCACTTAGAAGTCTTTGGAGCCTTCTTTGCTGACGTGTTTCCAGTTCATCTGCTAAAATCAATGAGAGCATATCGTTAAATGATAACTGATTCTGAGCGGCTTCCATTAGCCTTAGTTCAAGACTCTCCAGGGTACCGGAGAGCTTTAGTGCTTTAAGCTGCCCTTTTAATTGAGCAAGATTTGACATAAAATGAGTTTCCCTTCCGTATTAAGTTATTGATATTTTGTTTAGTTATCGTTAATAAAATAATCCATTGTCCGCACATAGGCCGATGTTTCATCAGAGATATTCAGTTGCTGCTCTTCTTTGTGTTCCATTAGTTTTTCAATTATTGCCTTAAATATTTTGGGAGAAAGGTGACGGTAATTATCAAGAGCTGTCCTGCTTGCCGCAGACACCATATCGTTTGGATATTTTTTTGCTATATATAATATGCCTTGTGCTTTCCGCATATTTATATACGCATGTGGCGTGAGTATCTTTTTTATAAGTTCACCAAATTCCAGACAAATTGCCTCTGCACTCTTTCTTACCGCATATGGCAGACCAATGTTCAAGGCAGCCTGCATATTTTCCGGGAAGTCATTTAAGTCAGTCTGTCGGGAACCGTTTGGGATTGTATGTTCTTTAATGAGCTTGTCTTCATAATATACCGATACAAGATTATGCCCTACTTTAACCCATACTTTTTTCCCCACATACCGGTGTGGTATTGAGTAAGATTTTTTCTTTACTTGTATATAATGATCAGGATGAACTGCAGCTTCTTTCCAATATGCTGCCTCAAATGCTTCCAATGCCAGAGGCTGAAGTGCCTGTTTTTCCGTACTTGTAAATTCTTCATATGGCTTTAAACCGGTTGTACCGTGAGTTCTTTGTCCGTATGTATTGATAAGCCAGTCAAGCATTGATTTGTTCGCCTCAGAAATTGTTATATTATTATTAAGAGCTTTGAACTTTCCGAACTGCTGCCTTACAGTTTGTACATCCCTCTCTACAATGGGCTTATCCTTGGGTGTGGCTACACGGCAAGGATTAAGGAAGCATTCATAATGTTCGGCAAGTTCGGCATATGCTTTATTGATAATAGGATTATAAAGATCCGGTTTAATTACTCCGGTTTTAAGATTATCAAGATAAATTACTTTTGGTACACCGCCGAAGAAATTGAACATCCTTACATGGGATTGAACAAAACTCTGTTGATCTTGACTAAATACAAGCTCTACAAACTTAAACCGGCTGTATGAGAGTGTACCTATGAAGGCATATACTGCTCGGTTCCTCTTTAATAGAGGATCATGGAGCATTCCCATTTTTGAATAATCGATTTGTACTTGTTCTCCCGGTTGATACTCTAAACGGCATGTTGTTTTGTTGTTATTAAGTACAAATTTATTTTCACGGATAAATCTCTTGAAACTGCTGTAGCTTACTTTTCCGTCCAGCTCATGTTTCTCTTGTATTACTTCGAATACTGTCTTGGGCTTTATTTTATTGTCTGCATCAGTTATAAGTTTACCGATTTCTTCCTTATAGGGCTGAAGTATTGATTGTGCTTTAGTTGGTCTGCCGGATAGTTTAGGAATAATATCCGGTAGAATAGACAAGATTTTTTCTTTATCGTAACTGGTTATCCCAAGGGCGGTAACCTCTTTGATGTATTTTCTTATTGTCTTACGGTCTATTCCTGAGAGCTTTGATATTTGACTGATACTCTGAGAATCAAAATAACGTCTGATAACTTCGACTATCTCCATATTAACTATCCTTTGATAAGCCACTTTTTCTCCCGTTTGTTATTTATTGAAAGGGGAAAAATGGACTTAAAATAATTGCTTTACTACTTTGCTAAAGAATAGTTATAGGTGGGGAATCCTTATGGCCCTGGCTGAGGAATCCTTTTGACCCTGGGTGGGGAATGCTTATGGCCCTAATTCAAAAATACTGGGGAATACTTTTGGCCCCTGACAACATTTGGATTTATTAAACAGAAATCCAGAATTAATCTACGAACATACAATTGCTGCAAATATAGAAAATATAAAATTGCCATTAAGACAGATTACCAATAATCTTAATGATTATAACGAGTTTTTGCTAATTAATGTAGTAAAACCTGAAGATTTATAAAAATTAACAAATAACTTATTTCTTTAATTACAAAACTGGAGATAATTATGGCAGAGAAAAAAGTAGTATTCGTAGCTTTTGCAATAGAAGACAAATCTCAACGCGATCTGCTAAAAGGCCAATCATTAAATACGAAAGCACCTTTTGAATATGTTGATATGTCTGTTAAGGAGCCTTACGATAAAGAGTGGAAAGAACGTGTTCGTACAAGAATCCGTAGGTCAGATGGAGTTATTGTACTTGTTAGTAAAAATTCTCTTACATCTAGTGGTCAAAAATGGGAAATATCTTGCGCAAAAGAAGAAAAAATAAAAATAAAGGGTATATGGGCTTATTCAGATGATCGTACTAATATAGTTGGTGTTAATACAGTTGTATGGACTTGGGAAGCAATTAAGAATTTTATTGATAGTCTTTAAAACTAAATTTGAGGTTCATTATGAAAATTGCACTTGTAGTTGGCATAGATTATTATGAATACGGATCAAATCTCTTTGGGTGTGTTAATGATGCATACAGTGTAAAAACGATTTTAGAACGTAATGATGGTGGCTCAGTTAATTTTGACTGCAAACTGTTAACAGCTTCTTCTTCAAGTGAAAGTATATCCCGTAGCGAGCTTAAGGATAATATTGAAAAATTATTTAAAAGTGACGCCGAAATTGCATTATTATATTTTGCTGGTCATGGACATATCGAAGCTACAGGAGGATATCTGCTAGCGTCTGATTCTAAACGTGGAGATGAAGGAGTATCGCTTTCAGATATACTAACATATGCAAATTCTTCACCAGCAACAAACAAAGTTATTGTATTGGATAGTTGTCATTCAGGGATTGCTGGTAACCCACCAACTAGCAATCAACTTTCAGCTTTATCCGAAGGATTGACAGTTCTTACTGCATCTACAAAAGACCAATATGCTTCTGAAGAAAATGGTAGAGGTGTTTTTACAACTCTTTTTGTAGATGCACTGAGTGGAAGTGCGGCAAACCTAACCGGTGATATAACTCCTGGGAGTGTTTATGCCCATATAGACCAGTCTCTTGGTGCTTGGGAACAAAGACCTGTTTTTAAAACTAACGTTAAACAATTCGTTTCTTTACGAAAATCAACACCGCCTATTTCAATTGAGGATTTAAGACGCTTACCAGAATTTTTCCCAAATGCTGGATATAAATTTCCTCTTGATCCAACTTACGAACCAGAAATGAAAGGACGAGACCCTGATATGCCTGAACCAAACACTGAAAATACCCGTATATTTTCAATACTACAAAAATACAATAGGCTTAATTTACTTATTCCAATTGATGCTCCGCATATGTGGAATGCTGCAATGGAAAGTAAAACTTGTACATTAACAGCTCTTGGTGAACATTATCGAAGGCTTGTAGAAAAGAAGCGTATATAGAATAACGCCTAACATTGCAATTTAAGTCGACAGCTTTTACATCAAATCCTGAATTGTCTCTAACAGTGGTCTTTTATCAGCCAGCCTTGCTAAATCTTCTCTCCGTGCAGTATTATAATCTATTCTTGCCCTGTTTATAGTTCTTTCAAGTCCTAAGAATTTTTCATTGCCCTTCACAGGTTTACCCTGAAATAGTTGAACAATTGCCTGCCATCCTGGACTTGTATTGTCGCCTAATTTTCTTTCCGGTAATTTTTTAAAGTATTTCATAAGTATTCCTTGATTTATAATTAAATATAGAAGATTCCAAGTTAAGGAGTCATTATTTTGCATGGCGTGCAGAGCTAAAAAACCCTGAGATAAATAATACTGGGTAAGAAGGGAAGCATACTATTTTAAACACCCGATAAGACATTATTTAATTGCCATTATATAAGTTTTAATAGATTTAAGGATTTTAAGAAGCAGGGGAGACCTGACGAATGATATTATTTTCCTGACTTAATTTTTCTCTCCAATATTTTACAAAAATCTACCAAGTTTGTTTTTAGATGTGGGCAGATTTTTCTTAATTCAATTATATCAACTTTCCTTTGTCCTGTTTCTATTTTACTAATGAAGGATTGATGTACATTAAGTTTCTTTGCTAAATCGGTTTGAAGAAGACCTGCTTTAATCCTGAAATCCACAAAGACCTGAATAAAATACTTATATTCTTTACTAAACAAACTCTTTTCCACATATAAAATTTATATCCTAATATTGAATATCCCATTTTAGGATATTATTTTAGAGTTTTATACAATATTTTGTAGAGGAACCTTATGGATGGGGAAAAAGGAATTGAGATTTGGAATAAATTATTAAAAGCATCTCTTAGTTTACCAAATTCAAAAATTAATCGTGCAGTATTTTTAAGAAAAGAGCTTAACAAACGAGTACTTCTCGAACAGGTTGAACTAGCTATTTCTAAATCTCCAGCTAAAGCGAAAATAAACGGAAAAATTATTGATGACATTGCTCAAAGTTGTATAAGTTGGCAAACAGTGCAAGTCTCAATGATTTCTTTTGCAGCCGGATTGCCGGGTGGATGGTGGATGGCGGGTACTATACCTACAGATTTAGCCCAATTTTATTGGCATACTATTCAGCTAATACAAAAGCTAATTTATTTATATGGATGGCCTGAATTATTTGACGAGATTGAGAATGATGTTGATGATGAAACCTTATTAAAAATAACCATATTTGTCGGTGTCATGTTTGGAGCTAGCGCTGCTGCCAAAGTTGTTTCTGAGTTAGCTGAGAAACTTTCTCTGGAAGCCTCAATCAGACTTCCAAGAAAAGCATTAACAAAGTATGGAATTTATAATTTGGCTAAACAAATTTCAAAATGGATTGGTGTTAGATTAACTAAAACTACATTTTCAGAAGCTATATCGAAATTAGTACCGATTCTAGGAGGAATTGTTTCAGGTGGGATATCTTACTTTTCAATGAAAAAAATGGGTAAAAGATTGCAAAGACATTTGAGAGCTTTACCTTTAGCAGAGTAAAAACCAAATCCAATGGAAACTTTAAAGCATAAGCAAATGTTTGTTGCATAAGCTGCAATACAAATTATTGTAACTCTGTAATATTTCAGTTAAAGCTTCAAAAATGAATTAAAAATAAACTGAAATATATTACAAAGATTAAATTAAACCTTGTAATTAAGGGTAAGTATGTTGCGTACTTCCATGAACAGTACACGACAAAACTTAACCCCATACTCCTGCTAAAATAAAGTCAATTGCTCATCCTTTTTATCAACATTTTCGAGCCTGGCTTTTAACTCTTTCACATCATACTTTGTCTTTTCGATTAAAATTGGCCTCATTTTTTCCCAGGTATCCGCTGCATATTGCCTATCCATCCCTTGCCATTTAATTACCATATCCCAGTAGGGAGATTCTGCAAGCTGATTGCATACGGCTCCTTCCAGATAAAAGGTAATTTTCTTTGCTTTCCCTGTATTTATTCCTAGCTGATTCGAAGTTTCATTAAGTACTTCTTTACCGAGCTGGGTATGCTTATCGAAAGCTACCCAGAAAGGAAAATCAGGATTATTGTTGGGTTGAGTATACTGAATTTCCGGAACTGGTTCAGTAAGTGCCAAGTATGCAGCTGCTATCATCATGGCCTGATCATAAGAGAAACCTGCATAGTTTATAGCCAGTTCTGCAGCTTGAATTGGTTCTTTATTAGCTTTATAATCCGGTTGCTTTTTTATCCATTCCCAGAATCGTTCAGGGTCTTTAATTGCATTAGCAACTGATTTAAAAGCGATTTTTTTTTCTTCCGGGACACTTTCATGCAAACCAAAACTACCATCGTTTAGAGCAAGAGCTAAAGTTGAAAGTCCTGCAGCATTTTTATTTTTTACAGTAAGGGCAAGCTTTTTATAGCTGCCCAGAATGTTATTTAAGTTTATCTGCGTCGCAAACGGCCAGCACTCCTCATAAGTCATAACAAAGAGTCTGTTCTTAAGCCATTCCTTATTTCCGGTGCTTAGCAGGTAGCTGTATACTTTCTCTAATACATTTATATTGCCCCTGCGTACAGCTTTTTGCAGTAAGGAGCGCTCTAAATTGTAAGGTGAACTATTATATGTAAAATTTTCCATTGTGATTATTTAGTTTTGTATGTTGCGTACTGTTATGACAATACGCAACAAAGTATAACTATAGCTTACTTCTAACTTCCATCAAAGCGAAGCCTAATAAATTAAGACCTTTCCATTTTGTAGGTTCATTGACATCCGGATTATTTTTTGACATACCGATGCCCCATATTTTATCATGTGGACTAGCTTCAACTAAAATTTGATTTTTTGTGTTTAATAAAAATTTTTTGAGATGCTTATTCTGTCCAAACTTAGCTGTATTCCCATTTACTACAAAATTAAATCTATTTTGAGTCCATATCATGTCGTCAAAATTTTTGATACATCTTCCGTATTTTTTAGCTTGACATGGACTTTGAGTAGATAAAATTTTGTCAAGCATATTATCATCGTTAAACAATCGCGCTTTTTCAGACATCATATATTGTTCTGAATTATAGTAGCTTATTCCATCAAGAACAAATGTTGCTGGATACCATTGGCTTAAACATTCAGTTCCAAGTTGATCTTGTTGTATATGTCCATAAAAAAATAAAAAGTCAGGCTTAAAACCTTCATTTATTTCATCTATCAGAGAAGTAACATTATTATTCATATTCTAATCCTTTTATATT
This sequence comes from uncultured Ignavibacteriales bacterium, assembly GCA_963751355.1. Lineage (GTDB taxonomy): Bacteria > Bacteroidota > Ignavibacteria > Ignavibacteriales > Ignavibacteriaceae > CAVVVS01. Next base: position 189,875 of record CAVVVS010000137.1, read on the forward strand.
TATTTATTTTTTAAATTAGAGGCCTTTATTTTGTGTATTATAAGAAACCAACAATATAGCTCCTGGTTTCAAAGGAAATGTTTATATACAATTGAATATAAACCTAAATTCTTTATAATTTCTGAATTATTTTTATACCAGATTTTATAATCTGACTTCTTTATTTGCCGATAATCTATCCCTGTTGTATCCTTAAATGTAAATTTGTCAGCCATTGAAAAGGTATAAGGTCCAAAGTCATAGGAAATAAATTTTATACGATCTTTAAGGAATATGACACTCGATATTGTAAAAGTATGAATATCATCTTTAAAAAGTTCGGGTGTATCTCCTACTAATTTTTCAACAATAAGCTCATGCAGGTTTTTATAATCATCTAATAAAGGGAACCATTGATTATTACCTGTTATTATTGAGGCTACAGTTTCCGGGAAGTTTTTATTTATTTTATTAAAATTTTTCATTACCATTATTTTATATTTACTCATGTGTAAATCTCCTTTTTATTGTAAAACTATGGTCTATACACGACCAACATGACCCTTCTCTACCCGGGCATACCCAGGCGGGCATGTTATTCTACCCTGATTAGCATCCATTAAATTTGTTCGATTTTGACCTGTTTTGAAGGAAAAAATCAACCTGCCCATGCTGCCCAGGCAAACCCTGGTTTTAGAAGTAAGTCAGAGTATATTTTATTTTATTATTATTTTTTTTCTCTTTGCCTATTTATATAACCCGGGTTTACTTGACCAGCCGGGCAATAACTTATATTTAAAGGACTTAGAGGTAACCACCATCCTGGACAGTACCCGGGCAGAACCCAGGCAGACAGCTAATTCCAGACATAGTACCGAACCCTCTCATTATTTTCGGTTATACGGATAGATTCTAAACCATAGAGCTTCATCTCAGTACCCAGCTTCTCTGCAGAAACAGGATAGCTATGATAAATATTATTAAACAACTGCAGTGCAAACTCCTTCCTGATCTTACCTGATATATCATCTTTTATAATATGGATTTTCGGCATACCCAGGCTGGCAGTAATATTTTCTTCAAACCAATCCAGGTCTTCATTTTTCAACCTGTAAGCAAATTCTTCATACCTGTTCATACTAGCTGATATCATTGTATTTTTAACATCATTTTCAAAACAGGTTTTAGCTTTTAATGGATCATACTGCCAGTTCATCAGGAATTGAGCAAAATAACTTATCTCTTTTTTTAATGAATCTAGGTAACCAGCCGGATCCTTAGAAAACCAAGGATATGATCTTAAAGGTTTCCCCGTGTTTACAACATTGAATCTTCTGTCTCCCTCTTCAATAAAAACAGGTATCCGTTCATTACTGAAGAATATGCAATTAACATGATTAGTAATAAAATACTGTTTTATATGTTTTTCATTAATTATTATTTCTGGATCAGTTATAATTGCTTTAATTTTTGATTTCACAGAAGAACTCTTACTTTTATCCATTCCTTTTTCAACTTCGTTGAAAGCTATAAGCAGGATATTCTGAAGCCAGGGATTAAAATCGTTGTGAAGTTGATCATTTTCAACCTGGATAGCCTGGTCACTACCAAATAATGGCTTAAGTACATAGTTTAATAATACACCCTTGCCTGTCCCTGGTACTCCTTTGAATATCCAGGCTGTTAATTGTTTCTCCCTGGTCTGCATTATACCTGACAGAAAGTTTATAAATAGCTCTTTTTCCTGCTCGACGGGGATTAAATTAGTAAGGAGTTTATTGATATTAGGGAAGACAATATCAGGGTTTATCTCTTCTGGTGTCTTTCTAAATAGCATATATTCTGAAGGTTTAAAGAGATTGAATATTTCTTTTTCCATATCATATCTCTCATCCATTTTAACTACAAAATCAACTTTAAGTACCGGCAGAATATCTGGAAGAATCTGCGAAGAAGAAACCAGGATGTTTTCGAGAATATCTTTACTAACTCCAAGATATACCTTATCCTGCCATCTATCCCAATATGAGTAAGAACTGGTGCTTCTTTCAATAAAGGGGATATATCTTGTACCATCATTGAGATTTTTCTCCTTTAATTTACTATAGGAGGTGATGCTGCTCTTCTTCTTAGAAGCCTTGATTAAGATCCTAACATCAGTTTTATTTATTTTAAGCACAGTTGTCATTTGATCGGCAATAATAGATATATCGATCGGATCATTCAGAAGATTGCATATATCTAAAATATCCTCTGTTACCTTTTGTTTTTCCTGATCATTGTCTTTATCAAAATTCTTAAGTATCTGATCTGTCAACCATAAAGAACCTTTCCTGGCTTTTTTCAAAAGATCTTTATATGCATCTAAACCATTTGCACGAACAAATTCATCAGGATCTTTATGAGGAGTAAGAACAGAGGGTTCCAGAACGAATGGAATAATATGTGACTCTGATAAAAGAAGTTTTACGGCATCAGCAGTATTCTTAGGCCCAACGCTGTCATTATCAAATGAGATGGCAACCTGTTTTATCTTTTTGTTCTTCATCCCATCAAGATGATTCTTTGACAACCTGCCCTGGCCGACTGCAACAACATTATCCATACCTAAGGCTGTAAAGTATACTGCATCCGGATATCCCTCCAGTATGACCAGCGTATCTTTATGTTTGCACTTGTTTAAATTGAACAGATCTTTTTTACTTAAACCAAAAGTGCTGTCCCATCTAACACCTTCTTTTTCAGTGCCGTCTTTTGTTACAAGTTTCATCCCTCCTGGAATTGTTGATCTTTTTATAAAACCTGTTATTTGTCCTTTTGCGTTCCGGTAGGGGATGGCTAATCTGAAGTTATCTCCGTAATATCCACATAATGGAAGTGAACAGATTTCTTTTTTAGCATCAGGAAATGCAGTTAACAGGTAGTCTCTGATTTCTCTCTCTGAAGGGAAGCAGCAGAAATCACTTTGCTTAAGTATATTCAGATCATACTTCCTGTCGTTAATCAGGTAATCCAGCGGTTCTTTACCGGAAGAATTATTAAATAAAAGATTATGCATCCATTCGAATGCTTTTTCATAAAGCATAGCTTTAATCTGAAAATCTTCCTGCTTTTTTAATTCTTCATCAGTTAATTCTGTTATATTGTTTTGCTGGAGACTGACAGAATGTTGAATGCCGAATTTTTCGGCTAACCAGGTAACCGCTTCTCCAAATCCCTTGTTCAATTTAGCTTCTACCAGCCTGATATTATCTCCGCCGGTTCCGCAGTTAAAACAGTACCAATAATTCTCACTTAAGTTGATACTAAAACATCTACCACTATTGGAGGGATGACCAGTCGGGCATTGGCCTTGTAAGCTGTTTCCGGTTTGAATTAGTTCTAATCCTAAATAATTAGCAATTGTGTTTATAGGTAGGGAATTAAGTTTACCTTTTAATAATTGTAAGCTATTAAAACTATTTTGATCCTTTCCTATTGTTATAGAATTCATTTTTTAATTCCTGATTTGAAGTTGAAGCTGATAGGGAATGAATAATTCCCTTAAGGGCACGAAGTGCCTGACTGTATTTTACCGGTTCAACGGCTGATTTAAGCGAATAATATTTTCGCACCAGATTCTGCAATTCTTCGCTATCATTAAAGAAGAATTCTGTGAATCCTTGATCCCGGTAATGATGTGCCAGTTCAAATCCATTGGCAATCAAAAAAGCACTGAGATAAAAATCTTTTGACTGAAATAATCCCATTATTTTTAATCCTTATATTTTGAAGTTTATTATTTCAGGTTTAGTCTTCTAACTATATATTCTATAATCGCATTGTTTTTTAACTCTTCCCGGATGGAAAATTCAATTCGGTAGGTTATAAATTTTGCAAGTTCATTTACAATATCATAATTAGATACATTTAATCTTTCCTGTTGCAGATACTCATCAAAAGCCTTCAGTAATGGCTTCCCGTCAATATGAATTTTGAATATCCAGCTTTGATTGTAGGGAGTATTTATCCTGTTTTTCTCTGCAATTTCAGATATAAAATGCCTTTTAACCTGCAGCAATTCTGCGATTTTGGTTATAAGATCATCAGTAAATCCCCGGGATCCATTCTCAAGGTGCGAGTAATGACCTCTGGAAATTCCAAGAGCTTGGGCCATATCGTCGGCGGTTAAATTTTTCTTTTTTCGTAATACTTGTAGCGTCATAAACATAATCTATTATTACATTTAATATAAGTAATTATAATGAATGTGTCAAGACACATTGGCAAGAAATATAAAATATTTACCATTTTCGCTAAATAATAAGATTTAGGTCGGTTCTTTTTAGATTTTGTAGTATTGCATCTGGGGCAAAGCTAAATTTTTTACCGCCAGCCATAAAGCCAAAAACTCAAATGATTTTATTTTTGGAAATTCCAGATATTATCTTCTTTACGTATAATTATCTCCGCCCGGTGTTCAATACCCGCATATCAATGAGAAAGCTACTGTCTTATTGAATTCTAATTTAAGGTTATTATAAATCATTTATATTTCCTTCATATTTTAAACTTACCGGGTATGATTCCTCGGACTCTCCTGTTTTTTTTGTTACGTTATTGTTTAATAACTTTTTGATTAACTATTTTTTATTTTAAAATAGAGTGGGGGTACATCCTGCCGGAAGCACCCCGTTTTAGAAGTAATCAGATATTCTTTAGGATTTCTTTATCACAGTCATTCATCATATTATCTATAAATAATCTTAAATCACCGAATAATGAAAACTTATTTTGTATTAGAAATGAAAACAGAAGCATATTACCAGAATTAGTAACCAAATGTTTTGCAGTTACAGTTTCTAAATAATACCAGTTATAATCCTGCGGGGTAATGAATTCAGATGTTAAGGTATTTTGAATTTTTTCTAAGTAACTTTTTTGGAAATCCCAATAAGCTTCATACTTATTATCTGGGCAATTAGCTGATGGTCCAAGTATGCCCAAATCGACTAGGATTAAGTTGGAAGGAAAAAATCGAAATGTTGGAAAGAAATATGTATAATATACCCTTTTTATAGTACCTTCAACTCCGGCTATCATAACGGGTATTTTTTGAAGATCTGCAACTGGAATATCATAGCAATCCTGACGTGGAAAAATTAATGCTGCTCCTGATAAGATATCATTTTTATAACAAACGTCACGCTTCCCCCATTCAATTGGACTGTTTTTATAAAATACCTGATATTTAAAAAAATCGTTTTCTTTAACTACTGCTTTAAAATTAGTTGAATTATTAAAAAGTGAAACCGTTTTCTTTATTGAACTTTCGAAAGCATACATTGGATAATTCATGATACTAGAATAATCAATTGTTTCTAGGTTTTTATTTGTAATTATTTTACTATTCAGATTTAAATTTACCATTTTTAATGTCCTTTTAATATAAATTTTGATAATTGAATTGACCAAACTGGTCTTACTTATATAAGTCATTTTTTTATTTTATCTCCTCTCGTAATTCCATCCAGAGCTTACCCAAATTGTTTTTCCCCTCCCAGGTACCATTGTTGTTTACTATTCCCCAAAACCTTGATAACTCTATAGGATGGGAAGTACAATTTTGTAGTCAAAAGCAAGAGGTGTTGTAGCTGCACTGGCGGCATTTATTATTCAATGCCACCGACTTCGGGCATATCATCATAAGTTCTGTCATTTAGCTCTCTGCCCGTTTTCTTTTTATTTGTTCCGCCCCATTGCTTAAAGAAAAACTTAACCCCCTTTTTCTTGCATTGATTCATTATATTGTCCACCCATTCGGATTCCATAATTCTTGCTTTCTTTCCGCTTTCCCCTCCGACAATTACCCAGTCTATATTTTTCAGAGGAAGTCTTGATAATGGGCCCAGCAAAGGTTCACACGACAGGAATTTTATTTTTGCATTTGTTCTTTTTAATAATCTTATCCTGTCATAAAAATTATTATTCTCAACCGAAACGCCCATCCAAATATTATCTGTCCATACTAATTCCTTATTATATTTTAGTAATATGTCGGCCCGTTTTGTCAGAATCTGAAAAACATGCTGGGGATTTTCGTTCATAACCTTAAATACTTTTTGAATATATTCCAGAGGAATATTCTTATGGAATAAGTCGCTCATTGAATTAACAAAAACTATTTTGGGTTTTTTCCAAGTATATGGAATCTTTAAAGTATTTTCATGCAAAGTTAATTTGAATCCATTATTATATTTTTCAGTTCCCATTGCCTGAAGTCTTTTGGCCATTATTTCCGCATAACAAATTTTGCAGCCTGCAGAAATCTTATCGCACCCGGTTGTCGGGTTCCAAGTAAATTTAGTCCATTCGATTTTAGATTGTGTCATTTTTTTTCCTTTTAATTAAATTTTTTTTGTTTATTACCTAAATAGATACGGTTAGCAATTTTGCCACCTAAAAATGTAAAATTTGATTAATCCTCCTTTTTGAAAAAATTAAAAAAAAAGCTGAACTCAGGTTCAGCTTGCATAAATAAGTTAGTTTTTATTATATATAGGTAAAACTGAAGCAGAATATAACCTCCATTTTTGAAAAAATTAAAAAAAAAGCTGAACTCAGGTTCAGCCCGTATGAATATTTTTTTTTAGAGTTTTATTTAGATATTAACTCTTTAATAATTTTGGATTCTTTTAGTTTATTTATCGCTTTTTTAATTGTTTTGCTGACATTTGCTTGAGTAACATTAAAAATCTTAGCAATTTCTTCCTGATTTCTACCTTCCCAAAAAAAATAATAAATATAGTTTAATTCACGTTGTGTACAAACTTTCTTTAATTCCTCAGTAAATTCGGAGCTATCATTGCCCATGACCTCCAAAAATAACTTTGGTATTTTTTCCGGATTAACAATATTTTCAGATTCTATATTGTTTATGATATCTTCTTTATCTTCACCGGAATAATTTTTATTATAATATTTATCATCTTCTTCTTTATCAGATAAAATTGAACAGAAGATAGGATAAAATAAAAGATATTTTTTTATTCTAGTCCTATACTTATTGCGTTTTTCCCTCCTTGCTTTCAAAAACATTTCATTTATTTGTGTTTCTTTTTCAGGTCTATAAATTTCAAAATTTAAGAAATTCTGAAATTCATCCTTCTCCATACGAAAATATTTCATTAGAATCGGTTCTAAAACGGGTAGTCTATAATCCAATTCTTTTAAACCAATATTCATTACAATAAATAATCTTCTTTCAGTCTGTTTCAGATCATATCTTGACACAAGTGTTTTATATACCTCTTTTGAAAACTCGGATAAATACCAATGCCTCATTTTCTCACAAATTCTTAAAAACCATTGATTTAGTACTTCTTTGTCGGATAATTCATTATAAATCCATTTTAATCCATCAATTTTTTGTGATAATTCGAAATTTTTATATTGATTTAGTTTTGTTAACCATCCTTGAAGATGATTTTGAACATTCTTACTCTTAACTTTTTCTAAAGTTTGAAGTATGTTAATTAATTCTTTATATAAATAGTCAATTTTTTCTTCAATTTCATTGGTTAAATTTAAATTTAAATTTGATTTGTTAACTTCACAATTCAATAATAAATCACGAACTTTTAAGAGAATGTCTTTTAGAATAGGCCTCCTCTTTCGAACCTCGTTTGAGGGATCTTCAGGATAAAATTCATTTTTAATTTTTGAAAGATTTATGTTTTCTGGATCTAAACTACTTACTACAGAATAAGTTTTACGCAATTTATTTTCCCAAAAGCCAATCAAATCCAGAAACCTTAAACTTTCTTTTAAATCATTTTTAAAAATATAATCCGTGTATATATTTGACATATTGTTGTCATTAAATTTAATCTGGGCTAGTAAGTTTTCAAAGATTTTATCTCGGTCATAGTAATTGTTATTCCTACCAGATTTGGTCCTGAATTCTGGAAATTCTCGAATTTTTAATCCCACTTTGTGTAATGTAAGATATTCTTTTTAAAATTATCCCTATCCTTTTTAAATTTCCTTTTGGATATCAATTTGGTGATATAGTAGAAATTCATCATTAAAATGATGATATCCATTTTTTCACTATTATAGTCATACCGTTTAGAAATTGTATTCCAAAATATTTCAGAGTTGAAAATGTTCTGAACTTTCGGATGAAATAACCTTATCGGCAAATTAAAGTCAAGTACCAGATCATTTACCTGATTTACGGTTACTTCGTCAAACAATCCCGTTAGGTCGTTCAAATTCATTTCTATCTATATTTATTTATAAAAATCTATGTTATCAAATAAAAGTTATTGATATTAATATTATTTTAATATTTAATTAATATACCTATAAATTAAATATCGTAAAAATGAACGCTGAGAAACTATTAACGAAGCTGATCAAGAAAAATATCAAAGAAAAAGACTGGCAGAAACTTGCTGAAGCAATGCCGGCAACAGCTGAATTTCCTGTCAACAAATCTTTGCAATATAAAGGCTGGCATTTATCAGGTAATTATTATTCAGAACATAAGAAATATACTGAAGCTATAAAAGCGTATAATAAAGCTCGGGTTATTAGGCCATCGGTTATAATTGTATTTGATAAATTAATCTTATCAATAGATTCTTTTTTCAGAACCAACAGAGAATTATTTTCCAAATCTGATTTACAGAAATTTAAAGCAGCATTGCTGCCGATTATTAATTACCATTCTGTGAATTTCCCCAAGCAGAAATCTGTTGTCGGAACAGGGGAGAGGATACTAAATAAAATTGATTACAGAATGAAATTCGAAGCACCTGATATGGCAGAATCGCCGGTTACATACCAGGTACAACAAATTTATGATGCCTTATATGGTGATATGACTGCAATTGAAGTTCAGAATGAATTTGCCAGATTACTAGCCCCAATATTAGGGGAGAAACTTAAAGAGAAGAAGTCAAAAAAGAAAAAAGATACCAAAGATAAAAAGAAAGCCGAAAAGTGATATTATTTTGATCTTTTTAACATACGTAATTTCGCTGTATAAGGTAATTGATATAAATCGCAAAACTGATCAATATTTAGGTTCAATTGTTTTTTCCCACGAGCTAAGCAACTAAAAAATACTGGTACTGTGAACTGAAAAAAGTTCGAAGTTTCGGGTCTC
>CAVVVS010000138.1:0-43698 GCA_963751355.1 uncultured Ignavibacteriales bacterium
TTATTTTATTAATAATAATTTTTTTGTTTCTTCAAAATTCCCAGCAAGCATTCTACAAAAATAAAGACCACTTGATAATCCACCGGCATTAAAGGATATACTATAATTACCTGGTTTTTTCTCTTCATTAACTAATGTTGATACCTCTCTACCTAAATAATCAAATATTTTTATGTTCACGTAACTATTATTATAAATAGAATATCTTATTGTTGTTATTGGATTAAATGGATTCGGGTAATTTTGCATCAACTCGAACATAATTGATTTCGATTGTATATCATTAACTATCCCTAATGGAAATCCATTTAACGACATTGAGTAAAGTAGGTAATGTGGTGCCTCACCTCCGTATATCTCAATAAGACCAACTTTGGGAGCAAAAGTATATAGGATATCTGCATCTCTATATTGTGGAATGTCAAAAGACAACTCAATGCACTGCGAATAAGTTCCATTGTCAGTCTCTACTATGAAATACTTAAACAGTTTTACTTCGTATGCATATAAGGAATCGAAAGATGGGAATGTATAGACAGTTCCATTGTCTTTTGTAAAATCAAACCACAAATAGTCAATTCCATTTATTTTCTTCCATATATTCCCTTCAATATCTTTACGAATAGTATCCATAAAGTTCGTGTTGAGATCATTTCCATAAAGAAAATATTTCATCTCGCCGATATTTATAGAATCTGAGACATGATAAGTTATTGTATTTGTAGTATCATAGTTTCCACAATAGGTCCAAGAATTACCAACTTCAAGGGGGAAATAATCTTGTGCAAATATTTTCGTAAATAGAAGAAATGAAAGTATGATAATATGTTTCATCTTACCCTCAATATATTATTAATGAATACTACTATACCATGAGATAGAAGAAATATGAGAAGTATTTCTTATACTGTTTCACTGAACTATTTTTATTACAGCCGTCATGGTAGGAATGCCTGTTACCAGGCACCCCCCACACAGATCCCGGCGTGCAGTTTTTCCGCACCGGTGTTGTTATTTTATAAAGTTCTTTAATTATAAGGAGCAGATTTATTTTTTAGGAAATAAAAAACAATAAAATAATTTTACAACACTTATTGACTTTTTACATAACGGCTTGAAAAGCATTGTTAACTGCATTTATTTATTTAATCTATCCATTATCCATTTGCCCTCACGAACTGCAACATCAGAAAAGTTTCTTTCAACATTTCGTTTAGACCGGTTCCACAAATGAGCATAATCAAGGGGTGGGTCAATTCCAAAAACGGCCACAGGTTTAATAAATGTGCTATCAGTATTTATATTGGCTTTTTCTGTATATATTAGTGACAGCATTGCTCCCGATGAAAATCCTCCTAAAACAAACTTATTTTGGATAAATGTATATTGATTCACAATTTGTTGAAAAATGATATCTAAAAACTTACGCTCCGGATAAAACGTATCAGTTCCCCAATTAATTGATGGAAATACTACTAATATATTTTTTTTAACTGCAAGTTCGTGTAATGAAATTTGTTTCATCACCTCTTCAATACTTTCGCCACCACCCGGAAGTAAAACTAAGACTCCAATGGGTTTATTATTAGGAACTAATTTATAATAAAAGAGATTTGTAGAGTCTTTATCGTTAGTTGCGTACAAATTATATGGGTCTTTGTTATCAACAATTACTTTTTCAAAAATCTGTCCATAAGCAATAACTTCAATGAACATTACAATCATAAAACCAATTATAATTGTTCTCATTATTGATAACCTTTCATTAATTATTTATGCAGCGTCGTGGTAGGAATGCCTGTTACCAGGCACCCCCACACAGATCCCGGCGTGCAGTTTTTAGCTTTGTGCCTTAGTCCAACCGGAACAAAGGATTATGCCTCTGCTCGCTTCTGCATGAATCCCTTATAACGTTATATTTTGCTTTTTATATGAGTAAGATGTTTACTTAACTTGAAACCAGTGAATACTTTTGTTTTCTTTAAATCCTAGTTTTAATAACAGATCCTTTGCTCGTTTATTATGCGCTTCTGTACATGCAAATGGAAGTTCCCCTTTGTATTTCTACTATCAAGAATTATTACTTAAATGGGCTTCGGGTATTGTCGGTTCGAATAATTCAATAGGATTACCTGAAGGGTCGTCAACAATGATTTGTTTGCCGCCGATACCAACAACTATGTTGTTGCGGAAGTGAACTCCAACTTTTCTGAGTTCCTCTACTATAGAATTAATATTAGTTACTTCAATGGCAAATCGATTCCAACCTCCTGGTAACTGTTGAGTACCATCGGGCATTGCTTGACCTCCCCCGCCTGAAGGATTTGGAGCGCTAAGCACTAGACGAAGGTCATTGTGTGATAGCATAGCAAATGGAGGGGCTGGGTGCATCACTAATTTGAAACCAAGATGTTCCGTGTAAAACTTAATTGCACTATCTACATCGTTCACTATGTATCGAACCTGAACTATAGACATCTCTTTATCCTCCGATCTTATAAATAAAAGTTTGTAATTAGATTATAAATATTTCTGAATATAAATATTGCCTTTAAATAAGTTGGAATTTTATATGCAATAATATTTGTTGCTGCTTCTCTTTATTTAATAATTTTCTTGTGTCGTGTTTCCAAATTCATTGTAACCATATTGCATCGTAGTGCTAGGAATGCCTGTTACCAGGCACTCCCCACACACAGATCCCGGCGTGCAGTTTTAGTCCAACAAAGGATTATGCCTCGGCATGTTTACCAAACGGAACAATTTATTGTGAGGGTTGGCTTCGGCATGAATCACTTATAACGTTATCTTGCTCCCTAAAATGTTACTCCAAATAACAGTTGATTATTATTTACAATTGAATCATTATAATGATACATATACCTTAAATTCAAATCCATCCTATCAGTTAATCTGTATTTCAATCCAACACCAATTCCCATTGTAAAAGATGAACCATCATTTAATGGCGGAGCTACCTCTTTATATTCTTCGGGAACTTCACTTATTGTATCGAAATATCCAGCTATTCCATCGAACGTTGTTCCTTCTGCTAGAGAACTTGAAATATTATAACCTACTTCTAAAAATGTAGTTGGAGTGAAAGTTTTATCTAACCACGAGTATTCTGCACCAATGCTAACCGGGATTATCGTATACTTTATCCTATCAACAACTAGCAATCTTGTAACATACTTTGAAAAATCATCTATATTAACAAAGCTGGAACTTCTTACTTGATAAGAGTTGTCATTAAAAAGAGTTGAATATCCGATAGATATTTTTCCCAAAATTTTCGAAGTTAAATTTGTTTTAACTTCAATATTTATTGCCGTACCTGCTGTTGGTAGTGTATTGAAATTAGTTCCACCTAGAATACCGAAATAAACCTTTGAAAAAGACGATTCATTTTGTAATTCTTGGGCTGATACATTTACAGTAATTAAAGAAACAGCTAAGAGAAATAATGCTTTCATTGCAACCTCGGGTTTATTGATGAATAAAATAGTTAATTATGAACCCGTATAAAACTTTATTCCATACTCCTTTTTTTATTAGCAATAGTCGTGGTAGGAATGCCTGTTACCAGGCACCCCCCACACTGATCCCAGTGTACAGTTTTTAGCTTTGCGGCTTAGTTCAACAAAGGATTATGCCTCGGCTGGCTTCGGCATGAATCCCTTATAACGTTAGGTTGGTTTATTGCACTAACCATTTTTTAGGTAATTGTATCCCGAACTCTTTATATCTTGGATTTGTATTAAAAACAATCAAGTTCTCTCGTGTTCTTGTAATTGCTGTATAAATAATTTTGTCTAATATTTCTAAAGATGATTTAGTTTTAGGTGCAATAAAAATTATAACATTCAGACTTTCCCAACCTTTAAAGCTATGAATAGTAGACATTTTTAATCGTCCATCCCCGTTCCAAAATGCTCTTTTATGTTTATGATAATTAGATTCCTCTTCATCTTCAAATACATGATTAACACCAATATTTTTATTTTCAAAAAAATCTACAAATTCTTTACCTATAAATCTGTCGGGAAGCAAAATTACTATGTCAGAAGCATTTATTTTTTCTTTTTTCAAAAATTTAAATGCTTTCCAAATAGATTCTAATTTCTCTGCGGGATTTATTTCTAACCATATTGTGTGAGGATTGTATTCTCTGTCAAAAAGTGTTGGTTGAATAATTTCTTCGGCTTCAATCTCTTGATTTAAATTGAACAATTTGCTGAATATATTAGAATACTCTACAACTTTTTTGGGCAATCTGAAAACTGTTTTTAATTCACGCCAACGACCACTAAATTTTACATTTCGCATACTACCATCAATCCAGTTCAATTCTCTTTCATATATATTTTGTTTCTTATCAACAACGAGTAGTAATTCATCTCTTTCTGTTAAAAACTTACTTAATAAATCATACCAATCCCAATAATAATCTTGTCCTTCGTCTATTAAGATAGCATCCCACTTTTGATAGTTTCTATCTTTCACAACTTTTTTAACTTCTTCACCTATAATAGAACGAAATAATTCTTCACCGAATCCTTTAGGCCACTTAATACCATAGTGATTTAATATATCTTTGCAAAAACCGTGAAAATGATTAAAGGTTATATATGGCATTCCAAATTCATCTTTCCACTCAAATTCAAAAGGAGCTCTCTGAATCATATCCCTTATATAATGCCATAGCGTAATGTTAAAAGTTAAGATTAGAACTCGTTTTTTTTGAGAAGCTAGTTTTGCAGCTCGATAAGCTAAAATTTGTGTCTTACCACTTCCAGCAACACCTCTCAAACGATAATGTCCCGGTAATGGTTCGGCGTGTTCTTTTTGACGAGGCGTTAATTTGAGGGAAATAGTCTGCTCAAGAGAATGATAAGGTGGATTTAACCAAAATAACAATTCTTCATTCCATTCTTTTTGCCAATAGGAACTTTGGCTTCGATATACATCAGGAGCTATTTGGGAAATATTATCTTTAGATTTTAACTAGTCATTTCCAAAAATTGGGGTATGGCTTTTTGAATATTTGGAAAAGAATTTTGTAGCTCTATCTGTAGTCTCATTGTGGAAATACAATCCAACTTTAATTACACCATAAACATTTTTATTTTTATCCGTTAGTTCACCAATAATTGGTAACAATTGGCTAATTATTTTTTCTTTATAATGTTCAACTTGTCTAATTGGACTTTTGATTGGATGTTTTCCATTTTTGTCTATAACAAATAAACTAGAGTAGTTTTTATTTGACTGATTATTAAAATCATCAAAACCATCATTAGCTTTATTCCAAACATAGGAATTCAAACTCCAATCTTTAACTTCATATATTTGTAAACCAACATTTGGTCTAAAGATAATTACATCTGGACGGACTCCGTTTAAATAGGATTGAGCAAAAATCAACCATTCACTTGGTAAGTATTTATCTAGATATTCAAGAAGGTACATTTCACCTGAAGTGAGAGGATTAGGGAGCCTTAAAAGGGTTTCCCAATTCGGAAATATTCTTGATTGTTTTTTTGTTTCCATACTTTAACAGCCGTCGTGGTAGGAATGCATGTCACCAGGCATCCCCCACACAGATCCCGGCGTGCAGTTTCAGCTTTGCCTCTGCAGGCTTCGGCATGAATCCCTTATAACGTTAGGTGCATCTTTTGTAAAATATGAATGCTCTTTAATTTATTATTCAATTATTATTTTTCAGAAACAATTCTATCTCTGCCGTGTGAACAATGAAATTGTATTATCTTCCATTGGTCTTTTATTCTTTTAAATACTAATGTAGCTGCTGAGTCTATCTTATGGTGAACATTTTCTTTGGTAATGTAATCCCAAACATAAATTACAGTTACTGAACCGGAATTATCACTCAATACTGATGTTCGTATTTCTTTTACTACATCTTGATATTTTTTGAATTCTCTACTCCTATCTTCTTGCATACTTTCATAAACAATTTTCTTCCATTGTTCGTAACCTTTAAAAGGAAATCCGTCTATAATAATTGACAAATCTTTATCCTGAGCAAATGGTTTTAGCATTTCTTCTTCATAAAAAGGAGGTTCCCAACTCTTTAAATTATCAATGGCAATTTTTTCAAGTTTCTCTTTTATTTTAGCTTTATCAGTAGGTGCCTTGTTATCTTGACAAAATTGGTTTGGGAAAAAGGAAATAAACAGTAGAATAGTAATTAAAAATGTTTTATACATTTTTCGCCCTTTTATTATCTTATATATAATTATTCTCTTTGAAATACATTATCACTTATTTAGCACATAATGGACATGCAATTAAGCTGCCGCCCGTAACAAGAGAATTAGTTTAATTTTATCTCAAAAATGCTGGGTACAGGAATGCTGGCGGGTAAATTTGCTTATTATATGTTTTTTAATTTATTTTTCTTTTATCAAAAATATTGATACTAAAAAGATTATCCCCACTATTAAATCGGCTATCTGCCAAGTATTTTTTCCTAAATAAAATGGTACAATCGGATTAAATAAAATTGCAATTAAGCCAAAAATCCAAACGCCTAGATTAATGCTTTCTTTCTTGCTAAAAGCAATGAATGCAGTATAAATTGCTGTTGCAACAACCACCCATCGTAAAAACTTATAATAGCCAATTTTTTGGTTCGTAAGTGCTATAAATAATAATATTGATGTAATAAATCTTGCTATTACTGAGCTGGTAAAAAAATTCTTTATACTTTTCATAATTGTCTGAACTTTACAAGTAATCTGTACTCAGTTTTAATTTAAAATATTAATTGAAAATTAATTCTACATCTGAATTCTTTATTTTGCTAATTTATACACTTCACTTCCGGCTAATAAGAAAGCACCGGTTCCATAGGTTTCAGTATCCTCTTTCTTTATCCGATCAGGCCCTTCGCCAACTTGCTGTACATAATCCAGCTTGCCAGTTGGTTCTACTGCTTCAGTAAGAGTTTCCCATGCTTTTTCAACTGCAGGAAGAAATTTTTCTTTGCTCAGCAAATTATTATTTATCCCCCAGGCAAAGCCATAGCAGTAAAATCCTGTTCCGCTGGTTTCTTTTACATTGAATTCATTCTTATCCAATAAGCTTGAGTACCAATATCCTTCTGGAGACTGCAGATCCAATAAGCGCATGCACATTTCTTTAAATACGGTTTCATAAAAATGCCTGTTAGGGAAATCCTTTGGCATAACTTGTAAAACTCTAACAAGTCCTCCTACAACCCATCCATTTCCCCTTGACCAAAATACTTTTTTACCACTTTTTGTCCGTGCATTAAAAAACCTGTCATCCCTATAAAATAAATGTTCATCTTTATCATATAAATAATCATATGTAATCTTCCACAGCCTGTCCATTTCATTTATATATTTATTATCTCCACTAACTTCACTCATCCTGGCAAGAGCGGGAGGAGCCATAAAAAGGGCATCGCACCAGCTCCACCAGTCATATGCGTATGGATTATTCTTCCATCTTACATCGGGAGTATCAGGTGTTCTATAAAACTGCATATCTGAAAGATATTGAGTTATTTTAATCATATTAGAATCACCGGTAATTTTATATAAATCAAGATAAGTTTGTGCAATCGCAAAATTATCAGCTACATACGGATTAGGTTTTAATTTCCAATCGTTTGAATTTCCCATTTCAATCATAGCGGTCAGGTATTTTTGCTCCGGATCTGTTTTATATAAGCTCATAAGTCCTGCATAAAATGCTCCGTATTGCCACTCCCATGTTTCCGTTCCTGATGGATTTGCCAGCTGCCAATCAGCAACAGTTTTCATAATCTTAAGGACATCGTTTTTTTCAATTACATTATTTAATTGATCTGTTTTATTTGAATTACTGCTTTTTAGTCCATCATTATTAGCGGAAATAATAATTTGGATAAAAAATATTGAAGTAATGATAATAAGAAGTTTCATTGTTTTTATATAGTATTTATTTATAGCTTTGATTTTCATTTTGGGTTTTACAAATGTTAAAGATTGAGTAAACTACTAATACAGCTTCGCACCATCAGTCACATTTAATGGTTTTTCTGGAATTTTTTATGCGTAGATTCGAAATAGAGAAGAATAGTTGCCCACATTTTTTGATGACCAATTCAACTTATATTGAATTAATTTAAGTTCCAATAAAATTCTACGATAAAAGTAAAAATATTCGAATGTACTTAAATAGTGGGTGTGCTGAAGAAAGAGATGGAAGAGAAGATTGGGAGGATGGGGAGGGAGAATTATAACTAATGAAATATTGTTACTTAAAATTGTTGTTAAAGAATTAATTCTAAATATTGCAAGTACCCTCCTAACTCATAGCAGATTATATTTAATAAATCTTTGGCAATAATCTATATGTTTTGTTCATATAGTCGGAGTAGTCCCCTTCGAATTTTTCAAGCAATAATTTCTCTTCAATCTTAATTCTACGAATAAAAGCAATTGTAATAGGAATTATTATCACCCCAAAGGATATCCAATTATTAATAGAAATTCCAAAACCAATAAAAGATACCAAAGATCCCAGGTAAGCAGGATGCCGAATAACTTTGTAAACTCCCTTTTTTATGATTTTATGATTTTCTTGAATATTTACATCGACTGTAAAAAATTTTCCTAGTGACCATACAGCAATAAATCTTAATGTCATTCCTCCGAGTATCAAAAGTAGTCCGGTATATGGGACAATCATTAATTTACTTATTGGAAATTTGGAAAAGATTGAGATGAGAATTCCTAAATCAATGCCAACAGCTATTGTAATCCAGATTATTTTCATTGAACCTTTATCCTGGTCATTTTCATGAATAGTAGTGGAACGTGTAAATATGTTAAGCAATAATTCTGATATAAACCATATAGACCAAACTACAATGAAAGTAATCATTTTGAAACCACTTTTCCCCATTCCTCAAATATAGATATATACTAATCTAAAATTATTAAATTATAGAGACAAAAAATACTTTTATAATTTTCTCTCCAGTTATAAAGAATTCCTGCATAGATATGGTTAATTGTTCAATGATGTGCTGAAAAATCGGAATGGATGAGAAGATTAGGGGGATGGGAAGGGATAATTAGAATTATTAGTTCTTCTTATTTTATCAAAAAGAATTGAATACAACAATAATAATTATATAACCTACCCACAAAATTCCAAAACTATTGCTCGTTACATAATATCTTTTTCCTTTTCCATTAAACATATATTTATTCGAAGACCAGGTTCCTCTGGTATTAAATATAACATCCCATCGCTGGTCCGAATATTCCTCGAGTAAATTTTTAGAAGCTATTAAGCGAAGGATTACACTTGTGAAAAAAATAAAGAAAAAGATAATTAATGGAACTAAGTCTTTCATTATGATTGCTCCCCGTTTGCCAATTTATTTTGATGATGGTTTCAATTTATAATGAAAGAAGTAATTTTGCAAGAAGTCTAAAAGTAAAATTTTGGAAAGGATTTTAATTTGAAATAGATGGAGGAGAAGATTAGGAGGATGGGGAGGGAGGTGTTGGGTTGTCTTAAATAACTAGTTAGGCGGTTTGTTAATAATGAAAATATTTTAATACTCATCACCAATATAAAATCTGCTGCGGAATAATAGAATTAAAGAAGAATTATTATTCCTTAGCTCTCTCCATAATGTCATATGGTATTTTTGAATCGGCATAAACTTGCCATAACTGAATTTTGTCGTTCCTTATTATTACTTTCCAAGCAGCGGGCAGTCGCCAATAGTTTTCTTTCCGTTCCTTTAGCCCTTGAAGCGTTCCACTGGCAAATCCAAATGCAGCGACAATATTATCATTAGTAAATATTTCGGTTACTTCAATTTTATAATCGGGAAACAATTGAAAGTAACCAATCCATCCGCCTCTCATTTTTTCTTTACCCACAGCCTCGTTTCCTTGAGAATCAATGAATTTGTGATCATCTGTCATTAGCGAACAGAGCTTATCTACATTGTGCTCATTGATAGCATCAATGAAACTATAAACAAGTTGCCTATTCATATGATTGACTCCTTGAAGTGTGTTTTGGGCATCGGCTTGGATTGGAAACAAAAATACCCAAATAATAATGGTCCGAGTAAAATGGCATTTTTTTAAAATACAGTTCTATATTTATTTTGTTTAATACCGCCTAACGAACCGCAATTAAGTTGCAGCCCAGTTTATCAACCGGAACTTTAGTGTAGGTTGGAACTAGAAATTTATATTTATTACCTCTGCCAAAGATTAAGCAAACTGTGATTAATCCTGTCTTGATGAACATCAGGATCTCTTGTAAGTAATTGAAAAAGATATTGTAAACGGATCATCTTACTAAAAATTCTCAAAAAAGCCGGATGCGTAAAATGCTGTCAACTTAAATTGCCATGTTAGGCTGCTTTTAGTTTTACTTTTAAGAAAACTTTTTATTTTTAGATATATTTTCCAAATTTAAAATATTCTTCATCTGCCACTTCTTACTATTCTTTTTCAAGCTTGCTAATTACAGGTAAATATTTTGCTTTCTTGCTTCCGGCAGATATTGACATAGCGATCGCAATCGATTCCGCGATCTCTTCTATTGACGCACCAGCTTTTACTGCTCTTTTATAATGATATTCAAGGCATGGAAGACAATCCGCTATTATTGAATTTGATATAGCAATAATTTCTTTTGTCTTTCCATCAAGAACATTTGGTTTATATGCATTACTAGAAAATTGTTCCCACAATTCATCCATTTCTTTTAAGAGAAACACTTCGACCTCCTAAATTATTTTATAAAGATTATTCAAAGTATCTCGAAGCCTTTATGAAGATGGCTTTGAATTTGTGAATTTGTTGAGTTTATTATTACTTTCTGCCCTTTTAGTTTTTTGAATTTATTTTTTGTTATAAATTCCCTAATAAATTCAAATAGTTATATTTCATTAGGTCACTATATAAATTATCATCTACTATTAATATTTTGTTATTACAGCCTAACGGAGTGTTATGTTAAAACACAAGTCGTCTGAATAATTATTTAAAAAGATTTCCGTGTACTTTTTTTTTACAAAAGCTGATTCTTTAATTTACAATCTCATTAACCCAAAATGACGAAAAAATTATCCTCTTAAAAAATCGGAATATCCTGTTATACGCTCTTCCACTTTTTGTGGTACAGCAATTTCGTCTTCATTATATATTGACCGGGCCGCAAACTTGCAATACGCTTTTTGCTCCCGGCAAACCAGGATAAAGCACGCCGTTAGACGCGGTCACCGGTCATTAAGATTTTCGGGTACTTTTATTTTTGTTTGAATGATATTCAATAAATTGACTTAATGATAAAAATATCCAGCCAAGTGTGAAACTTACCAATACTTTAGTCCCCATTGTAAGCAACATACCTTGAGTTTTATATTCTAGTAACTCTACAGGACGAAGCCCGAAGGCTGGAACACCCAATAACCCACACATCCCCCAAGCAGTAATTACCAAGAAGATGTAACCTATTGCTCTTAAATCGAATGCAGTTTTTATTAAACCGTGACTATGAATACGTGTTTTAGCTAACGAAACAATTGAAATACAAAATGAAATTAATATAATTCCTCCGCCTATGCCATATATGGCGCTATAGATAACTGATTGCCCCCATAAACCCAACCATAGAAGAAACACTATTGAACAAATAATAAAAATAAATAATCTTATTTTTTCTAATTTTGAATATAATGCCAATCCTAAAGCAGTTATTATAGATCCAAGTGGTATAGATAATGCCCAAAAGATGAAGAAGGTATTACTTGAGTATAAAGATTTATCAGAAATAAATGATGGTCCAACAATTCTGAAATCGGGTACATACCACCATGAAATTAACCATCCATCAATTGCCATATAAGCAAGACCAATAAAGAATAAGATGAGACTTATTGATTTTATTTTCATTTTGAAGTTTATCCCTTTAATGTGAGAAATTGTTACCTAACGAACCGCGATTAAGTTGCAGCCCATAACTAGAAACTTTTATTTATTACTTCTGCCATAGATTAAGCAAACTGTGCTTAATTTTCCGTTTACGACAAGCACAGTTTGCAAGACTATTAATTAATTTGACTACGTTGAACAAGATACTTTAAGCGGATCATCTACCTTAAAAATCTCTAAAAAGCCGAATGCGTAAAATAGTTTATCCTGAGCCTGCCGAAGGACTGTCAACTTAAATTGCATTGTTAGGCCAACACTTAATAATTAAATTTTTTAATAACAAAACATCCAAGATTTTAAAACTAAACATTTAATAAATTCTGCTTCCTATTATACTTTTATTTTATATTATCAAATAGTATTAAGTAATGTATTTGTATATACAAGTAACCAACTGATTACGACTAAACCAATTCCGGCATAACCGATCCAAACAATCTGATTGACCTTATTTCCAAGTTTTCTAATATAATCATGGCCTTTATCAAGTTTGTCGGAAATTTTATATCCATAATATATTGATGGGACATATGGTAACATTAATAATGGCAGGAAATATATTTTAAAAACTAATGGAAAGAAAAAGCCAATAATCGGAGGAATAATATAAAACCATAAACCAATTCTAAGTATATCATAATCTTCCTCATCAACACCATTTTCAAGAGCAATATTTTTCGAATTATTTAAATCTATATAATATTTTATCGTTATTACTATGAAAGCAATTGCAAGCATTTGATATCTCTTCCCTTTTATTTACTTTTTTATGGCCTAACATATATAATTAGGTTCTTATTCTCTACCTTTTTTGTTTTCTAATATCAGAAAATAAATTCTTATATCAGAAATGTTTTTACTGTTTTTCTGATAACAGAAAACTTTTTGTTCTTATATAAGAAACTTTTTCCCATAATTATTTTAGAAGAATAATAATCTATTGAAATATAATTTCTCTTAAAATTTACATTTAAATACAGCTTCGCTATCTCGCTTACATTATTTTAATAATTGGGAGTAATAGTTATTTTCAAGAATTGCTTAATTCTCCCCACTCGTTTTTATGTTCAATTCAACTTAAATCAAAAAGAATAATTATGCAAGATATTTTTTGATTATAAACCCACTTTACATAAACAAGAACATCAGTTCACCTGCCCCGCCAAATTATTTTTTAACATAATTAATCTACTTATTGTTTTATTTGGCGGGGTCTTTACATTTTCAGCCAGATTTACACAAGGGAAATTATAGTACAAAAGAGGTGTGGATTTTATTTAA
The DNA here is from genome assembly GCA_963751355.1 of uncultured Ignavibacteriales bacterium. Taxonomy (GTDB): domain Bacteria; phylum Bacteroidota; class Ignavibacteria; order Ignavibacteriales; family Ignavibacteriaceae; genus CAVVVS01. Next base: position 13,290 of record CAVVVS010000138.1, read on the forward strand.
ATGTTTTTAATTTACCGAGCTTCTGTAAAACTAAAATGAACTTCATTATATTTCCAAACCTTTCTTTAAAAACAAATTGTTATCACTATTAAAAAGTATCACCTCCATATAAAATCCATGGTGGATTAATATCCGGTTCACTATATGTAGTATCTTAGCGGCTGTTTCTAATTTAGATCTTCCCTCATTAAGTGCATTTCTCTTATTCAAATTTTGCAAAAGAGTTAAAAACACAATTCCAAATACAATTAAATCATAATCTTGATTTTTAACATCTTCATATCTAAGTGCATTTATATATTGAATCACTACTGTCCAAGATACGATAGAGTAAAAATCTGTAACTATATAATAAATAAAGTGTTATAAGGAAAAATAGTCATAAACGATTTGAAATAAAAAAGAACTAATTTTCGCTCCGTTTGATTAAACAACCGGAGCATATATGAATTTAGGGCAAACAATTTTCAGTCAATTGATGGAACATTTACCTCAACATAAATTCAATCAATGTGTAAAACTATATAAAGGTAACTATAAAATAAAATCTTTTAGTTGTTGGGATCAGTTCCTCTGCATGAGTTTTGCACAACTTACTTATCGTGAATCTCTTAGAGATATTGAAACTTGTTTAAGAGCAATGCAAGGAAAACTTTATCATATGGGAATAAAAAGCAAAGTATCAAAAAGTACATTAGCATATGCAAACGAAAAAAGAGACTGGCATATATATGCTGACTTTGCTCAAATACTTATTGCCCAAGCAAGAGAACTATATGCCACCGAAGACTTTGAGAAAGAACTTAATGAAACTGTTTATGCATTGGACTCCACGACCATAGATTTATGCTTATCATTATTTCCTTGGGCTAAATTCAGAAAGCATAAAGGAGGTATAAAACTTCATACATTGTTAGATGTGCAAACAAGCATTCCAACCTTTATTTATATGACTCCGGCAGTGATTCACGATGTAAATATTCTTGATATACTTATTCCTGAAGCTGGAGCTTTTTATGTTATGGATAGAGGTTATGTTGATTTTGCTCGGCTATATTCATTGCACTTGAACAATTCATTTTTTGTCACTCGTGCAAAATCCAATTTTAAGTTTAATAGAATTTATTCACATACTGTCGATAGAACCACTGGTGTAATCTGCGATCAGACAATTAACCTAACTGGATTCTATCAATCAAAAGATTATCCTGATAAACTTCGGCGAATTAAGTATTACGATAAACTAAAAGATAAGCGTCTTGTCTTTCTTACAAATAATTTTCAATTGAAGACTTTATTGATTGCTAAAATTTTCAAAGAACGATGGCAAATAGAATTATTCTTTAAATGGATTAAACAGCATTTAAGAATTAAATCTTTTTATGGTACAACTCCCAATGCAGTTAAAACACAAATATGGATTGCTGTCTCAGTATATTTACTGGTAGCCATTGTAAAGAAAAGATTAAATATAAATTTGTCACTCTACACTTTTTTACAGATTTTAAGTGTATCAATTTTTGAAAAAAGCCCGATTTTACAGCTTATAAACGATGTTGATTACGAATCTAAAACCTATGCTCCCTCTAACCAATTGAATTTATTCGACTTATAATTGGACAGTAGTAATATTGAATCTTAAATAAAAGTCTAGAGCTTTTAATTGAACTGATTCTATATGAATGAGCAATTTAATTTCACAACATCAGTACGTATAATTTCCCACTACTAAAATTTATTTGAGCAGCACTAACTTCTTGGTGGCTTTATAACTATTTTCCCCAACAAGATCATTTACCCATAATTGATAAATATAAACTCCACTTGCCATATTACCTGCATTTAAATTTACATTGTACCTTCCTATAGTCCTTTCTTCATTATTGACCAATGTTGCAACTTCCCTTCCAAGGATATCGTAAATTTTTAATGTAACAATTCCATTCTTAGGTAGCTGGTAAGAAATCGTAGTTATTGGATTAAAGGGATTGGGGTAGTTCTGGTACATTTTGAATTCCTTTGGTATATCTATATTCTTCTCATCCTCAATATTTACTATTTTTATAGATGCATCATTTGAAGGTAAACTTTCACCTTGATCATATACCGCAGTAACCTGATAATAAAATTCGCCTACAAAAGAAATAGCCTCAACATAAGTGGTTGTATATGCATCAACTGAGCCAACTTTTAATCCGCTGCTGCTTGCACTGGTAACATTAGAACGATAAACATTATATGAAATTAACTGTGGACCTCCGGTTCCTTCAAATTCTCCCTCTAAAGAAAGAATATAAGAAGTTGTATCACTGCCCGAAGGTTCCGGATCATAAATTGAAACGCCTATAATGTAAGTACCGGCTAATAGATTTTCGTCGGAAATTTGTTCCGGCTCTGTAGCCCCTTCGGAAAAAGAATAGTTTATTATATCTCCTAATGAATCTAAAATATAAAGATCGCAATCAGATGTAAATCCATCAAGATATACCTGCAATCCATCCTGATATATTGTTACCTTATACAAATCTTCAATATCATCCTGTAGTTCAGCAATTACTAACTGACCATCATCATCAGTTTCTGCAATACCATTTACGGTAATAGACTGTTGACCGGTTAATACTTGAGCTTGGGCCAGATTATTATTGGGTTCAACTTCTGAAATTTCCAACTTGGGTAAAGAAGGCTTAAAATCATGTTTAATATTTTGAAAGGATAACTTTTGCTTTAGTCTTTGAACATCTTGATTCAACTTAATTGTTTTATTATTGTCTCCATTACTATCAGTCAAAATTGCAATTAAATTTGTTGGGGGTGCCATCTCTTCCCCGGCAGTTGGGGCAATCCAGGTTAATTCTACGTATCCCAGACTTTCTGCTACCCTAAATGCATTGTCCTTTGTTTTACTTTTCCCATCGGGATTTTGTACTGTTACATTTTGCCAGCCTATGGGCGCAGTTGAGGAAATATCAATATTTACTTTAATTTGTTTAGAATTTATAACATCCACATTATATACAGTAATTCCTCCGCCTTCGAAAATTATCGTTGCTCCGTTTACAAAATTTTCTCCGTCAATAATCACATCAAGGTTTGTAACTCCTTGAATTGATGTGTTAGGTATTAAACTAAATATACTTGGTATAGATTGGTGTCCACCTTCCAATGCTCCTGTAAATACCTTTAATTCATATTCACCACTCGCGGCAATTCTGAAATATGAGAATATATCTATTGTCGGACTTTGACTGCCAATATTATCAATTGCACTTACAACAATTCGATAGGTACTTGGATTTGGTAATTCAGTTTGTCCAACCATGCTTTTTGTCGGTAGGGAAATTGAAATTACTGAATTTCTTGCTCTTCCCGGTGCATCATCATTGGCACCTATTAAGAAATCTTCAGGATCATATAATTCGACTATTGGATTTAAGCTGCTATCTTTAGCATTAACAACAATATTGAGAAATTGCCCGGGATTAGCCTGAAACAAATATGAATTCCTTTGTCTCTTACTATTAATTATACCCTCCTTCTGAGATATTGTCTTATTTTCATCTTCTTCACTGATTACAATTTCGGTCTGATCATAGCCGCCGCCGCTTTCAAGCCTTACATAGAATGATCCTGCTGATTCATCGTCAGGTCTAACGTCATAACCTCTTCCTAAAAATCTATAAAATCCTTCCTGATTTAATTCCATTTTTATCAAGGCAGCATCACTAAGTATTGAAGTAATATCATCACCAAATCCGCTTTCATTGGCTCCCATGCGTGCACCATCAGGTGCAATTAATTCTAGAAACGGATCTATTGGTGTTTCAGGAGCTTTTGACCGCCGCATAGTTATTGTTGTATAATTAACCTTTGATAATGCTCCAATATCTTCACGTACTTCATCTGTAAAAACATTTAATGCTAATATAGCATCCACTAAAGCTGATGGCACTGCAGTAATACGCACATATCGGGCTGAGGTTAATCCGCTGGCTGAAAGATTGAAATCATTATCCCCCGATATGGTTGAGCCAATCGGTATAAATGTATCTTGGAAAGGAGTATTACTTACAGCAACATTATAATTTCCTTCTGAAGAGTATATTCTAAAATCATTTCCGTCACCATCTACTATTTCCTGCCCTGAACCCATATCCAATATAATTGTATAAATATCACCCGAATTTGTATTAACGGGTAATGAAGCACTAATTTGATCTCTTATTCCGAGTACTGCAGCTACACCTAGTTGTGGAGTGATTATTAAAGAGGCTGGTATGGGGACTTGGGTAAAATCAATTACTGTACCTTTTGCAGGATTGGTAATTTGAGGTGTTCGTGCAGTAGGGGTGGTAATATCTATAATAGGATTTGGATCAACGGCTCTGATTGGAGCCATTCCCTGCGGAAATCCTGAATTTGTAGGGGGTATTAGAACAGCAACTGCATTCTGAGATACAAGTGACAGGTTGGTAAATTTAAAAGAGCAGTTTGAGCAACCTTAACTTCCATTTCGTGAATCATTCCCTTTCCTGAAAGGAGTTGCGGCCGGGGAGCTGAGTGATTGAAGAGAATATCCTGCCTTGTAGCACGTAAAGAGTCGATATATGGAGGTCCTACAGGTGGAAAAATCCTCTTTAATGGAGCTCCGACATTTCCTGCCAGGTGGATCTGAAATGGAGAAGGCCACGGCCCTGGAGAATCAGATTTTGCCCATACTTTAATTGTGTATGTTCCATCTTTAATTACATCAAATTGCATTCCGGCATTCCCGATTCCCAGATTATGAATTTCAAATGGCGGAATATAAACCAAATCAGGATCATATACTGCCAGATCAAGATAAAGCGGTGCAAAACCAAATCTTGTGTTTATAACCCGCAGTCCTACTCTGCTATCGGTTTGTCTGCCTTCAAATGTAAATGAAATTGTATCGTTCTGATTAAGTAAAAACTGGGGCAATATTTGCTGAGTGGAAGGTGAAAGTAATGGAGGGAATACCGGCGGTCCGCCAATCACAACTTTATCATAAATAAGATCGTTTATTCCACCGGCTCCTACACATACAATGAATGCATCCCCAGGTCCGTTAAGACTCGACTGAAATGCATTCCTTACAGGAAAGTCAGCTGATTCTGTTGATCCTGTTATGTAGGCATTTCCGTTTATATCCACCGCAATACCTTCTCCATCGTCTTCTTTGCTGCCACCTATAAAAGTCGAATAGACCAATGATTCTGTCCCGGTCTTTGAAAGATCAAATTGAGAAAAGAAAGCATCTGATTTTCCACCATCAAGTTTTGCAAGTTCTTCTCCTCCGCCAAATTCGTTTTGAAAAGCATTCTTTCTTGGGAAGTCTGCCGAAAATGTTAATCCTGTCAAATAAGCCATATCATCTTTACCGATAATAATATCTTTAGCTTCATCATATTCATTACCCCCCAAAAAACTGGAGAATAAAATAGTCCCTTGTGAATTTAATTTCATTACAAACGCATCCTGAAAACCTCCACCGTAACTTGTTTGAAAAGCATTATTTGTTACTGGAAAACTTCCAACAACTTGTGTTAAATATGTCTCACCTGTAATGTATATATTATCTTTGGAATCCAGATCAATGCCACTTGCTTTGGCTGAAGCGCTAATGACTAATGAATCAACAAGAGCCGATCCTGTTTTATTTAGAACGATTATAGATATTTCACCGTTAGGATTGGTTTCAGTATAATCATTTTTTAATATATATGAATTACCATCTGAATTAACCGAGATTACATTTAAATAATAAGTGGATTCGCCAAGAAGTGTGGAAAATAAGAGACTCCCGGAAGAAGTGAATGCGGTAACAAAAATTTCTTCTACTTCACTTATATAATCCTTATAAGACCCGGGAGTTAAGGGAAAAATAGTATTATGTTTATCATCGAAATAGCTTGAATTGGTAAATCCTGTCACATATGTTTGACCATTCGGAGTAACAGTCAAGTCGATAGGAGCATCCCGTTCCCAGCTCCCTAAATAAGTTGAGAATATTAATCCATTACCTTGCTGATTTAATTTTGTCACAAATGCATCTCCGTTAAACAAAAATACATCGGTCGAATCCAAAATTGTAGATTGCACAGCTGCAAGTACTGGAAAATTCTCAGATATAGTCTCCCCGGTTACTACTGCAAAACCATCGGAATCCACTCCAATCCTTTTGGGATATTCCCATTTACTCCCTCCCAAATAGGTAGAATAAATTATTTGTGTTCCTTCACTATTCATTTTTGTTACAAAAACGTCCCCATTGGATGTGCCGCCATTAAAACTACTTTGATATGAACTTTTAGTGGGAAAATCTAATGACTGAGTAGAACCTGTAACGTAAATATCTCCGTTAATATCTGCAGCAATACTGAATCCTCCATCACCTTTACTTCCCCCTAAGTATGTTGAATAAACCAGTTCCGGATCAATGACCAGCGGTTTACTTTTATCATAACCATCAACTTTGAAAGTAACAAGTGATTCATTATCCAGCTTATAATTTCCGTCAACAGTTATTCTTTTATTATTTCTTTCCTGATATATATTCGGTAACTTTAACATCACTTCATCGCTACTCGTAGTTTTCAAAATAAGGTTTCCAGCTTTATCAAACCTTATATCCTGTGCTCCTTCAAAACCTAATTTTATAATTTCAGGATCTGTTCCGGGTTTAACTATAAAGTCATATTCTAATTGTTGCTGCTTGCCGTAGTAGATCAGATCAATACCGGAATAGATATCTTTATATTGAATTTCAGCATAATTTGGAATATCGATTCTCCAGTTCTTTGAATCTTTCCCCATTATATAATTACTTCTGCTAACTAAATTTTCTTTGCCAGATATTTTGGATACTGGATTACAACCGACAAATTTTATTTTCAATACAGATAATTTTTCACCTTCTCTATTCTCATCAGATGTAATATTTTTCCCATTTGAGTTGAGATTTTTATTGTTAGTCTTTTCTGAATGTAATTTTAAAATTGCTTCAGACTGTGTTAAGAAAAGAGAATATCCAAACCCGCGAGATAAAAACTTCACTTGATCATTAACCTGCCCTATGTTTGGTTCAAAAAACATAGGAATCTTGCCAAATCTGGATATTGAGGAATAATTATCCGGACATTTCTTTTGGTTGACATAACCGGTTGAAAATTGATTATGATCTCCGCCTCTAAAAATAATTATCGATAACAGGAATAAAGAAGAGATAATATATATTAGTCTTCTTTTATAGGGATATTTTTTTAATGTGATCATTATGTCCTCCACCTTTAATTGTTGTAAAATTTTGTAAAATATCACAACAGCTTTTACCTTGGGAGAATCACAATAGATTTACTCGAGAGAATGTTTAAACCAGATGCTAAAACCTTCCTCTCAAGGTGGGTTTATTTTACATTTATAAGGTAAGGATGTAAACAACCAATGGCAATATTTTATTCATTTAAAGACTTAGATATAATCTTAAACTACATTTTTCTGTTCCTCTTTAAGAAATCCTTAACCTAAGATTTATACCTGAAAGAGGACAGACAGGTATTGTGCTTTTATTGGTGATTGAAGAGCTTTTTAGTTAAGATTAATATTGAGTAAAACATTTGCGGAAATAATTATAAACCCACTTTACTTAAACAAGAGCATCAGTTCATCTGCCCCGCCAAATTACTTTTTAACATAATAATCTACTTATTGTTTTATTTGGCAGGGCATCGCTGGTCCGAATATTCCTCGAGTAAATTTTTAGAAGCTAATACTCTTAGAATTAAACTTGTACAAAAGATGAATAAAAAGATAATTAATCGAACTAAGTCTTTCATTATAGTTGTTCCCCTTTTAACATTTGCCAACTTATTTTGATGATGGTTTCAATTTATAATGAAAGGATTAATTTTGCAAGAAATCGGAAAGTAAAATTTTCAAAAAATGGATTTGCAGTAAAAAAGAGATGGAGGAGAAGATTAGGATGGGGAGGGAGAATTAGCCCAATTTTATTCCCAGAAGGTTGAAGTGTAAAATGCCGTCAACTTAAATTGCTATATTAGCGCATTTTTCAGATTTCATAATCTTTTTTAGTTATTACAACTGCTTATTCTTTTATGAAGATACTTTATTTTTTTCTTTGTATCCGAATAATCCAAATAGTGCAAACATTGCATACATTCCATAAAACTCCGGTGTATTTAATGCTGAGCCAAGTGAACCCAGTAAACCTAAAAAGCCTAAGAAACCAAGCATATTAAGTTTCATTGTAATTCCCTTTTTTGTGATGGATTATTATTTGTTTTTTTATAGACGTCTTATAACTCATCTTGCAACATTTATTTATATTTCAATTTATTTTACAAAAATTTTCCCAGATTTTTTGAAATATTTTTTTTTATAGAGATATTTCTATTTCTTTTATCAAGATTAACACAGCTCCACCGCACCACTCCCATCAACACAAAACATGACGCAATTCTTAATCTAATTTTTACTTATAGAATCCACACAGGGATAAACAGAATGGCTGGGATGAAGAGAAATTACCCCATTTTTCCCCAGACCTCATTGTAGTTGCCTACAAATATCTACGACCATTTCAAATTATATTGAAAAAATTTATTTTCCAAGATAATTCTTTAAAAAGGAAAAATTTTCATTTGTATTGAATTCAGAAATAAGCTATGAAAATTCAGAGGTATTTATCATTTAAAAAAATCCCGGATTGAAATTCCGGGATTATATTTAATAATAAGCAATTTATGTTGAATTATTGCATTACAGCTTTATATGCATTAACCCTTCCTTGTCCATAATAATCATCATTGCCGGGTTTTCCCAGATCATCTGCAGAGGAACGTAAGATAGCTTCTACTTTTGCCGGACTAAGTGATCCTCCATGTGATTGAATTATTAATGCTGCAACACCTGCAACGTGGGGTGCAGCCATACTTGTACCATCTGCCCAAGTATATGAGCCTGTTCCATAACTTGGACTTAAAATCATATCATAATACCAATAACCATTTGGGTATAATAAATCATTACCTCCCGGAGCTGCAAAAGTAATTAAAGACTGTCCATAATTGGTATACTCAGCGGGATCGTCAAAGTTTGTCCCGCCATATGCAAACCCCGTTGGACCGGTTGCTGATACACAAATTACATGCTGAATCTCTGCAGGCTCTGATACATACATATACGCATGATCAAAATCAATCGCATCATTACCTGCAGCAACTATAACAGTTACTCCTTTTTGATATGCATAATTGATTGCCGATCCAAGAGCATTTATAAGTTTGGCTGCTTCATTAGAATTTCTGGGAAAAACTGCACCAAGGCTCATATTAATAATATCTGCGTTTGCTTCGTTGGCGGCATAAAGTATAGCTGAAATAATTGCATCAAAAGAACCAGATCCCTCATGCAAGGCTTTTATTGCAATAATAGTTGCATGAGGAGCTATTCCTATAGTTCCGATACCATTGTCTTCAGCAGCAATAATTCCAGCAACATGTGTAGCATGCCAAAAAGTGCCTACATCCTCGTTAAAATTAAATCCGGGCACAAAAGATTTTGAGGCGGCTACATCTATATTATCTTTTAAATCAATATGATTACTGGCAATACCGCCATCAATTACAGCAACTCTAACATCCTGACCTGTAAACCCTGCGTCCCACGCCTCGGGTGCTTGAATTGCCTGCGGAGCCCATTGATAAGCCCAGAAAGATTCGTCACTTCCAATTGACTGTTCAGTAACATTCTGTTCCGGTTTCACCCATTGAACTAGCAAATCACGGGTCACCGATTTAATCCCTTTTTTCTTTTCAAGCGAGGCTGCTTTTTTATCTGTTAAGTTACTTACCTTCGCAACTTTAATTTCGGGATGAATAATATCAACAACACCACCGGATTCTTTAACAACATTTAAAAAATCGTTATCGCTAGAAGTATATTGAACAACAAAATAATCCGCTGTAGGGAAATTTACTTTTGCAAGCTGTGAGACTGTCTTTGCATCCTGATTCTCTGTTGAACTAACAGGAGGCATTTCATTGCAACTGTAAAATAATAAAACACTAAAAAGAACGATAGAAAAAATAATTAATTTTTTCATAGCTGCCCTCCAAACTATTGTTAAAAAATAAAATTAGTAAATGAATTTTAGAAAAGAACGGGAGACAAAAAAAATTTATTTCCCTGCACCCCCTAAAACCAATCAGTTTTAGTTAATAATAATTACAAATCTTTTGCTTGAAAATCAAGAAATATTATCCTTCGCTTATAAATGGAGATACAAATTAAATATAGGCGGGGCGTTCAGGTGCGGTTAATATTTAATAACTAAAGTAATCATTTTTTTCAATCAAACTATAACTAAATCTATTCCCAAAACATTTCAAACTCTTTTCACACAAGCCAATCAACTCCCCAAAATCTTCCGCGTCCTTAAACACCTGGCACCCCGCCGAAAACCTATTTACATAATTCACTATCCCCCACTTACTTGCCCTATGAATATTTATCCCAAACAATCCCCATTCAGCTGATGATTCATCATAATCATATTTATCATCCCGGTTTGCATCTCTGTAAACTTTCACATTCCCGGTTTGTATTAAAGCTTTATATTTTCCTTTATGCAGCCCTAACCTCCAGCAACCAAGGTATTGACCCGGAGCAAGAATAGCAGTTCCTTTTTTATATAATGGATACCTTAAATAATAAAGCCCCGGATCTGTTGTAACCGGCCAGCAGTGATACCTCTGTTCTCCGGAATCATCTTTGTAGAAACAGTAAATCCAATCGTTGAACCGGTTGGGATTCATATCATTGGTCCTAATTCCGCCAATATTGAGATTGTAAGGAATTCCGTTTTCGAAGATTTTGTGGTTTTTTTTCTCTAGTACTTTTAGGATATCTTTTAATTCGGGCTGGTTCATAAATATATTCGGAAATGATTAAAAAATTTTCCCCTTTGTGTTTTTAATTACAGGTTAATTAATACATGGATAATTTTTCTGAAAAAGTCTTGACTATAATTTTTCTATTCGTATCTTGCATATAAGAAGTTGATACTTAATTTTATCAACTTTAAGTTCTAAAATTTATTAGCTTAAAAATTAGAACTCGATTGGATGGCAAGTACTTAAGGTAAAATTTAATGAAAACCGTCCAATCGCTATTTTAAAGCATCCTTCGCTTTTTCTTTCCTAAACGACCTCAAAAGAAATGCGTTAAAAAATTTTATGTAATGAAGCGTTAAACAGAAAAATCTGTTCGAGTCCCGCTCATATCTAAATAAGCATAGGCGGGACGAGTTCTTTTTCTGTAGCGGAATGAAGTAAAATTTTAGTTTACCTGCCATGCAGGCAGGCATTTCTTTTGCAGTCTTGAACTTTTGTTTCTTTTCTTTCAAGAGAAAAGAAAAAAGAAATATTCTCGAAATTGTTCCCTCATTGAAAATAGAATGTTCTTTTCTTCTGGTCTGCTGTACCCTTTTTAAGGTGGTTAAGACGAAAAGAGCAACAATTTATTTTTTCCTTTTCTTAAATCCTTTCCCCACAAAATAAACAACCAGGTTTATCAGCAGCGTCCCTGCAATCCAAATCCCCTTCTCCCAATCCTTTTCGCCTCTGACAATTATCGGATCGGCATCAATCTTAATTGTATCCCATTTAATTATTGTATCAGGAATAATCTTATAAGTGAATTCATTTTTATCCTGAAAGAACTTAATGACTGCAGAGGTATCCTTACCATTTGTCTTTAACTTCACTCCCTGGTAATATTCTTCGAACCGGGTTAATTCATCAGTCTTAATAATCTGTAATTCTTTTACTGCTTTAATTGTATCTTTTATCTCTGCAGGTCTGATAACAGTTTTATGAATAACTAAAACCGGAGTGCTGCACCCGGTTAATAACTGGATGCAGCACAGGACTAATGGAAGAATAAGGAGATTAAAGAATAATTTTCTTTCCATTAGATCCTTTCCCGGTGAAGTAGGAAATAATTGCTACAGCTGCAGCACCGACCCAGATATACCACTTTGAACCTTCGGGTACATTGCCAAGAGCTGTCTGAATTACAGTTCCTATTCCTACAATGATTGCAACTATATTGGTTACAATATTTTTAATGTCTATCATAGCACTCCTTTAATTATTTATTGATCATTACCCGCCGGCTGGCGGAATATTTAAACCTTGTAATCATTTTTTTATTTATTGTATTTCTTGTGCCTAAAAAGAATAGCGTTAAAAAATTTTATGAAGTGGAGCGAAAAGCGGAAAATTCTGTCTGAGCCCCGCCTCACTGGCTATATAATAAGGGCGGGGCGAGTTATTTTCTTTAGTGAAGTGAAGCATAATTTTAGTTTACCTGCCCAACAGGCAGGGAAATTATTTGCAGCCTTGAACTTTTGGTTCTTTTCTTTCAAGAGAAAAGAACAGTGGAACATTTTAACCAATTTATTGGCTCTGATATCCGTCTCTGGCGGAAATAAATCTTTGTTAACTATTCCTGAAAGGAAATCTTATGAAAACCGAACAGCCGATTTTAATCACTTCTATTACTGCAGTCGGGGACTTATCCGATAAGAAAAATCTTTTCATCGGTTTTGATGGAAATGTTTGCGGTAACGGAGCGAAAGCTCTGGGTGTCTTGAATGCGAATACAAACACCGGGAATCAGGCTCCGGTTATGTCTTTAGGAATTGCCCTGGTTCGTACCGGCGGTGCAGTGAATCAAGAAGCTAAAGTGCAAAGCGATGCTTCGGGCAAAGCAATTACGTTTGCTGCAGGTGAATGCAATGGAAGAGCAATGGATTCAGCTGCAGGTGCGGACGAATTTATCAGGGTTCTTTTAGCTAACTAACTTATCTAAGTTTTTTAAGGGACATATCATGAGACGACATTTTCTATCGGAAAGAAATAAATTAAATAAACCTTCCAGGACATTCACAGTTGGCCCGGATAACTGCGATTACACCTCTTTAGTTGATGCACTTGCTAACGGTGCTGAAGGTGATATGTTCATTGTATTCGGCGGAATACATGACGGTAAACTTAACCTCCGGAAGGACCAGTCCATTCATTGTATCGGAAAGGTTACATTAAAGCAATCTGCAAATGATTATCTTTTTTATTTTAGACAGCCTTCGGACTATGATGCAGGGAATCCGGGGTTTTATGAAGTAAATTGGTCGGGTTCGCTTCCCTTCGTTCAATTCTACTCTAATTCCAAATGGATATCTCTTGAGAATAATTTTTTGGCTACCATTGATATGTCCGGATTTTACCTACAGCATTTCATTAGGTTTCAACAGCAGAACACTGATTCTCCTACCATATTATCTGTAGTTTCCAATTTGATTGTTGACAATAATTGGTTTCTCCCGACCTATGTTGATGTTGGTGCTTATGATTTAACTGTATTCAGTAACATCGGCCTTACTCCTCCGGTTAATAAGCAGTATTGCAATCTTATCGGTTCATATCAAAATAGAATTCTGTCCTCGGAACGAAGCATCGAAGCATACAACATAGATATCAATGTGGTTGATTTAAGCGGAAATAGTGTTGACGGCTGTGCAGGTTTTATAGAGTGCAGGATTCCATTTTATTTTGAGAGTGTGTAAAACATCTTTTTAATTTTTCCTCCAGATATCTAAATCCCTTATTAGCTATAATATATACTTTTAAGGGATTTTTTATTTCTAAACAGTTTATAAAATTTCTTGCCTTTATTATAAAATAGAATTAAGTTGAAATGACATTAAGTTCTTTGGGAAAATTAGTTTTTTATATTTAAAAACAAAAATCAGAGATAACTAACAACATCTAATAGATTATAAATTTAAATGGAAATTGATTTATTAACAGAATTTTGCAGAAGTATCCGAGGGTCTACAATAAAGAGATTAGAATTGGTCCCGGAAGGTTATGAGAACTGGAAAGTAAGTTCCGGAGCCTTAAGTTTTGCAGAAACAGCAAAGCATATAATTGATTTGGATTATTGGTTATTTGAAAAAATAAAAAATCCAAATACTAAATCAATTGAAACTGAAACAGCAATTATAAAAAATTGTAATAGGAAAGAATACGAGGCGTTTATAATTAATTTAAAAGAAGTACTCAAGAAAAAGATTGATTTAATTAAAACATTAGATGAAGAAAAACTCAAAGTAAAAATTTATGATGATTCATATAACTCAGAAGTAAGCTTAGCTTGGTTGATACTTCGACGAAATATTGATCATGAAATTCATCATCGGGGTCAAATAGCAACTTATTTAAGAGTATTAAAAGATAAAAATATAATAAAATAAGCGTAAGCCTAACATCTTTAATAAGTTAAAAATCAATAAGCAATCCTCACAAAAATAAGTAAGACTTTTTTCTGTTTCCAGAAATTTCATACTCATAAAACAAAACCCAAATAATCTTATCAAAAATAAATTGTTTGGTCTGACAGCCTATGCGCTTGACCCATTCCCATGCTGTCAACCCTTCACAAATAATTTTTTGAACTTATCATTAAATCAGTAAATGATTATCGTAATCACCGGGTAAAAAAACCTTGCTTAATTCTTATATGTAGAATTATTGATTAAGCAAGGCTTATTTGAGAACACACAGAATGCAGGATTCCGTTTTATTTTGAGCATATTTGAAAAATCCTCATCATTTCCAATTAATTCAGGGTTTTAATGTAACAATTTAAATTTTCTTTTTTATAATTTTCTTATTAACTGACTTTATTATAATCCAAGTTTAACAATAAAAGTGTCATCTGTTTGCGGATCGAATTTTTGCCGAATAAATCTGCAAACGGTTTGAGAAATATTGAGATGTTTTAAATCCAAAAGGGTATAGTGTGTTAATGTCCATTTCGGCCTGTAAAATCCTTGTCCCCAGTGTCCATCATCATGTTGTAAATCCAAATAGCGTTTTCCCCAACCTTCCGTTAAAATTCTCTGTTGTAATTCACTATTATTATTCCCCAATAAGTCCCGTTGCGTTTGATATTGAATCGAAACATCCCCATCAAGCAGCCATGTAATGAAAGAATCCATACGATAATCCCTTTATTCTTTACTTGTTACAGTTACTTAAAAGAATTTGCTAATGTCAAAGTAAAATTAACCGATATTTTAAATATCTTATTTAGTAAACAAACCGGCTTTCAGATCATAACCTAATGTTCCCGGGATAATATGAAGATGGTCTTTTGGCATTGGTCTCCAAATTGTATTAATAGTTCTTAAGGAAATTTTACCTCTTTTAATAATATGATCTTCATTCATTTTAAAATTTATCACATCTCCTTTATTATTACCTTGGTAATGTTTATTGTCTACTATTACACAACTATCTATTGAGTAAGTGGTTGTATTTTCCGGATTTTTTATCCAGAAAAAGTTACAATTAGCGACAATATTATTTTTATATACAAAATCTTTATCTGGTTTTACTGTCCAAATAGCGCTTTCGTCTGCTCCATAAACAATACAGTTAGTCATCTTATTTCCAGTTTTTATACCACTTCCTGAATCATTATAAAAAACAACCGAATTATTTGCGTTAAAAAAAACGCAGTGGTTTACATTAATTCCATTACCATTTGCAATAATGGAAACTTGAATTACCGAACTTTGCTGGTCTCCTACAAACATACATTGCTCAACCAATAAGTCATTTATCCCCAGCTTAAATCGTGCTATTGGAAAATATTTATTTACGGGATAACAATAACCAAGGAATTTGAGGCCGCGTATTTCAACATGGTTTTCTTCGATTGAAAAGCCAACAATATTTTTGTTTTGTTCACCTGTAAATTCACCTTTTTTGGATATACTCATGATAACAGGCATTTTATCAGGTGTCCATGCAGAACTGTCGGGTAAAATACTGGCTTCAATAACTATATATTTATCAGTCATCTCTTTTTTTGTGATAACCGATACATGCTTATTGAGGATATAAATGCCCGGATTTATTTTCATAACATAAATATCGTTATCCGTGCTGTTGATGATTTCTGCAGCTTTTTGAATTGAGAAAACCGAAGCATCTTTGGTACCCGTGTTATTATCATTTCCGGTATTACTGTCAACATAAACAACTTGCGAAAAAGAAATATTTTGACAAACAAATAATAATAAGATAATAATGAAGATTTTTTTTACAATTATTTCTATAAAAAAAGAAAAGCTTTTTATCATTTTATACCCCCATAAATTTATTGTTTAAAATTTAATTAATAAACCAAGTTCAACTTTTCATTCAAATAGATTAAACCATTCATAACGCAAACTCTCAATCCAGTTTACAGTTGTTGCATTTATTACCTGGTATTTTGTAGTTATAAGCCAAGTTTAACAATAAATACATCGGTAACATTCTGATTGGGATTTTTACTGAATAAGTCAGCATAAGTACCCCCCGTGAAATAAATGTATTTATTTTTCCAAACTGCAAAATGTCTTCCCATTGTTCCATGCCTTGTTCCCATTGCTGCATATACTTCGTTCCATTTCAGATTTCCGTCCTTATCATATAACCTTATGTATGCATCCGGATTATTGCTGCCGCTAACTAATAATTCAGTATCTGATTTAATTAATTTCATAGACCATGCTTCATCCCATGAAGGTGTTCCATATTGTTTTTTCCATATTATATTCCAGTTCTTATCGAGTTTCATTAGAAAAACATCCTCCTTCCCTTTATTTACACCTGCAATATTTCCGCCTGTTATTCCCGATATGTAAATGTTTTCGTTTTTATCAATTAAAATGCAGGCGAGTAGTTCCTCCGACTTCGTACCGAATTGCCATATCTTTATTAGTTTGCCTTGTTTGGAATACTTTGCAAGAAACGCATCTGATTTACCTATATTTTTCCTACCAAGGTCCCCCAATGTAAATCCACCAACATAGATATTACCGTTTTTATCAATTTTTAAATTTCTGCAATAATCCATTTTATCAGTACCGAATTGATATGTATATATCTCGTTAAAGTTACTATCAAGCTCCATAATGAAGTAGTCCCAATTGCCATAACTTTGTTTGCCTATTTTGCCTTTTGTATTGCCCGCAATATAGATGTTCATATTATTATCGATATATATATCACCCAAATAATCGGTACTATCGGTTCCTATTATTTTACTATTTATTAATTCCCCGTTAGGATTAAATTTATAGATAAACATATCCTGGTTACCGTATTGTTGCCCGTTTATCTTCCCGTAAGTATTTCCGGCAGCATAAAGATTACCCCTGATATCCCTTTTCAATTTCCATACTCTGTCTTTATCCTTGGTGCCGAATTGTTTTTTCCAAATTTCTTTTCCGGTACTGTCGTACTTGATTATAAATCCGTCGCTTTGCCCTAAATTAGTAGAACACAAATTACCTGATGTTGTACCTGAAAGAACAAAATCACCTGATTTATAAGTAACCATACCTTGACCGATATCGGCCTTGTCTGTTCCGAATTGTTTTCCAAAAATAATTGAAGGTTGTGCAGGTGAATAGCTGCTATTTCCTAACATTATAATTATGAAAGCAAGAATGAATTTCACTGATTTTCTGATGTCGCTTTTCTTATTAAGTTCCATTGTTTTAATTCCTCTTAAGAAGAAAAATAGTTTATTTACTGTAATTTTCTTGTTTGACGTTTTTGATTTCTAATTTATTAATAAAAAAATGCCAAATTTACTATTTATAATTATTCTGGTTTTAAACCTCCAAGGATTCTAACTCCTCGGAGGTTTTTCATTATCTAATCATCACTATTTTTTGATTTATTTATCTTTTACTATTCTAAAACCAATTCCTGTACCACGGCTATTTGGCGGATCACCTCCTGCACGATAGGCTGACCGACATCTCCAAGCCGGATCATACCAGCCGCCTCCACGGTCAACTTTTCGAGTCCCTTTTTCAGGACCTTTCGGATTCAATGTGTCTTTAACATTATATTTACCATACCAATCGTTAGTCCATTCCCAAACATTGCCGCACATATCATATAATCCGAAAGCATTTGGGGGAAAACTGCCGACCCGCAAAGGTTTTCCCCTGTTTTCACTTGTATCGCAATTGGTATATGGTTTTTGCCCGTTAAAATTTGCCTGTTCGGAAGTTAAACAATCACCTGTGTAAAAGGGCGTGGTTGTATTTGCACGGGCTACATATTCCCATTCAGCTTCCGTGGGCAGTCTGCACCCCATCCAATTAGCAAATGCTTTGGCATCGTACCAGCTTATTTCTATAACCGGCATATTCCCGCGTCCCATTCCGCCATCCCAAGGCTTATTTCTTCCGGTGGCTTCACAAAACTTATCATATTGCGCAAAGGTTATTAGATATTTACTCATGTTAAAAGCGCTCAATGTAACTTTGTGTTGTATTTCATCATCTTTTCTTTCGGGCTCGGTAACAGGACTTCCCATCATAAATGTGCCAGCAGGTATATCAACAAATTCAATAACCGGTTTTTTTGTTGAAGTATTTTTAGCCTTAGGGCTGGCTTCTGATTTTTTTGTATCGGCTTTAAATGTTTTAGTAATTTGAATTAAAGGTGTACTAACATAAATTTTCTTTAATTTCGAAAGATTTTCAGCATTTATTGAAGTCATCAAATTGCTTATCCTGTTCAATAATTTGATTTGTTTCCCTGATATTTGTTCTTTATTATTGAATGTTTGTTCCATTAGTGGTGAATGTTGAAAATACGTATATTCTGTTCCTAAAAGTGATGCAACACCAAGGTTGAAGGCACCAACAATAATACTTTCACCAGTATGTCCCATGGCTCCATACTTTGCCGGATCAATTTCTTTTTTTATATACTTTTTCCATACATTGTTACTAAATTCAAACTTATCTCTACTGAAATCAACCATATTCATAGTCGGATCAACTAACATCCATCTGTTTTCCTTTGTATTCCATACTTCGCAGATAGCATGACCTACATGAAAACCAGGAACTATGTAAGATGCAAATCCATAACGTACTCTTACCGGAACTCCTCGATATTTAAGAATTGAAGCAAGCAAGATCGCATTAGACCGGCAAGTCAGCAGCAATCGATCTTTAGGTTTCCGGTCTTTCACTAAACCACGTGAGTTATACGATAGAAGTCCTTTCAGAATAGATTTTACTGTCTGGTACTTAAAATCTTCATTTGATCTTTCTTTAGGTATTTGTTTTCTGTATTTTTTTAATTCCGACCACGGATGTATTATCTGAGCTTTAATCAACCGGCAAAGCTCCGGTAACGAATCAGGAAGATTCTTATACAAATATGCATATTCTCCCGGATCGGTAAATGAACTGTACTGGCGATAGAAATCCAACATCGAAATGCTATCTTTATTAAATCCGGTTTTCATAATCTGCCCATCAGCTTTTTGCGAACTGCTTTGAGCATAACTAATTCCCACCAGGATGGAAATCATTAAAATAAATATTGTTGTTTTCATATTTAATCCTATTAAGTAGTTAATATTATTAACCAATTTGGCAAAAAAATTATTTTTTTGGATTTATATATTTTTTAAGATTATTTACGTAATCCTCAAATGCTTCTATTCCTTTTTTAGTGAGCGATACCGTAGTATTCGGATAATTATTTTTAAAAGTCTTTTTCACTTTAACATATCCTGCGTCCTGCAATTTTTTTATCTGGATACTTACATTACCTGCAGCAGCGTTTGTAGTTTCTTTTATAAAAGTGAAATTGGCTTCATCAACGGTCATTAAAATAGAAACTATCGACAAACGCAACTGCGAATGCAATATGGGATCCAGATCATTAAACATTTTCTTTTCTTTTCGCTCTATTGAGTAATATCCCGGGAATGACCATTGCGATAATTCCACCTGCTGCCAAAAGTAATCCATGGTATTGCGGGCTAATATAAAAAGCGGCGAATCCCATCAAATTCAATATGATGCCGCCAATTGTAATAGGTTTAAATTTAATGGAGACTCCAACCATAATTATAAACAAAGCAAAGAGAATTAAGAATATTGGACCGAGAGTCACACCAAATCGATGACCAAAAAAAAGACCTAATATCATAAAATTCGCAGCAAACACCCAGGATATTGGATTTAATATTCGTCCAATAATCGTCTTGGGTAATTTTTTCTTTTTTATTTTTTTCCATGTATATATAAGTGTGTAGATTAACCCAAACATAAATAAAATATTAGTCCAAGCTATGTCAAATAATTTATACCATCCTATTTGTACAAAAATATACTGGCTAAAAAATACAATAAATGTCAAAGTGCCCCACAAAATCATTATATGACCATTATCTTCAAATCTTTTTTTAGTCTCATTTATTGTCTTTGTAATTAACAAGAGACTTTCTTCGGGTGTTATTTTTTCGTCCATATTAAACCTATAAATATATTTAAGTACCTATTAATATAAACTAATTAATATTATTAACCAAATTTAAAGGACATTTTTTTATTATACTGCTGCTTTCAGGTTGGTTAAAATTAATAACTGGAAATTCCTAATTGCAGAAATTAATGATGAGGTTTATTCATTTAGCAAATTGGGTCAAAAATAAGTAAGACTTTTTTCTGTTTCCAGAAATTTCATACTCATAAAACAAAGCCCAAATAATCTTATCAAAAATAAATTGTTCGGTCTGACAGCCTATGCGCTTGACCCATTCCCATGCTGTCAACCCTTCACAAATAATTTTTTGAACTTATCATTAAATCAGTAAATGATTATCGTAATCACAGGGTAAAAGACCTTGCTTAATTCTCAATTGTAAAACTTTGGGTAAGCAAGGCTTTTTGTAGGACAATTGTATAGAATTTTCTTGCCTTTTATTTAAAAAGAGATTACGTTGTATCAATTAAGTTTTTTCGGGGATGTAATTGAAAAGAACTTGTTTAATCCTGATTGAGCATATAATTATTTGCCTACATGCAGATAATAATAAATGTCCAATTTTTTACCAAAATCATCTCACATAAAATAAACTTTATTCGAATTTGTAAGAAATTATAAAGGAGAGAAGTTATCATGAAATTACTTACTGTTGCAATTTATATTATATTCATTTTTCCAAATACTGTTCTTGCTCAATGGATAGTTCAGGAAACCTCGCATAGTAAATCATTGTATTGTGTCTGTTTTTCGGATGAGAACAATGGTTGGATTTGTGGCGATCAAACTATATCAAGAACAACAAACGGTGGTTTAGATTGGTTTGATTCGGATAATAATAGTAGACTAGATCATATATTTTATTCTATAGCATTTTCTGATGCTGATAGCGGTTATGTCTGCGGCGTGAAAATTATACCCGACTTTGATCCTACACTTACAGTGTATTTACCTAGTTATGCTAAAACCGGGAATAGTGGCGACTCCTGGACATTCCCAACTAAATGGGGAAGCAGTCAGGGTCGATGGAGATGTGTCTGTTTTGTTAATAATAATACCGGGTGGTTAGCCGGTTACACGGGCAGTTCTGGTGTATTATATAAAACAACAAACGGAATTAATAATTTTGACTTTCAAAGCAATTTTACAAAGCAACTTTTCTCATGCTGCTTTACGGATGAAAATAACGGATGGGTATGTGGGAAAAACGGCTATATTTCCAGAACAACAGATGGCGGCAGAAGCTGGACTGATCAAAACACTGAAACCGAAGCAAACTTATATTCTGTTAAGTTTATTGATTCAACTTATGGCTTTGCAGTCGGATACAAATCTGATTATTCTGAAAGTATTGTTTTAAGAACCACAGATGGGGGTAAGAACTGGCAATCTCAAATTCTTCAGGTAAGAATGTTAAACTCTGTATTTATAATAAATAAAGATGTTGCCTGGTTAAGTGGATCAGAAGAAACAACTGAAGGTAATAAAGGAATTATTTTATATAGTTCCGACGGCGGCTCCATTTGGGAAAAGCAGTATACTAGTGAAACATCTTCGACAATTTACTCAATCCATTTTATTGATGCTTCATTAGGGTGGGCTGTGGGCACCGGTGGTGAAATATTAAAAACCACTACAGGTGGGATTACAGCCATCAATAGTGAAACTAATATAATCAATGCATTCAACCTTTCACAAAATTATCCCAATCCTTTTAATCCTGCGACAAAAATAGTTTTTTCAATTCCACAAATAAGTTTTGTAACATTAAAAGTGTATGATATACTCGGTAAAGAAATAACAACATTAGTAAACGAAAGAAAATCTACTGGCAATTATACGGTTTATTTCAATGCCAGCAATCTCCCAAGCGGTGTTTATTTTTATAGAATGCAGGCAGGAAGTTTTGTATCAACAAAGAAATTTGTTTTGCTTAAGTAATAATAATTAGAAAGGTGGTATCTTGTTTAGAATGAGATATCACCTTTCATTATCATCCTATCAAAAAATAATTGCTCGTCTAATTCTCTTCTCCAATCCTCACGCAAATATTTTTTTAATCTTTTCATTAAAACAAAAAATGAAAAATCTCTATCGAAAAAGACTTCCTTATTTTTGCTCTTCCTTAAACTGTTTCGGTCAAAAATAAGTAAGACTTTTTTCTGTACCTTCATTTTCATAAAACATAACATTTGCAGTCTTATAAAAAATTAATATATTGTATTAATAATTCGATAATTTTCATGAAGAATATAAATTATAGAAATATAATTATTGATGCATATAAGCATTTTAACAACCGAAATATAAATGCTTTATTAGCACTTATGAGTGAAGATGTTTTATGGCCGAATGGTTGGGAGAATGGTTGCGTGAAAGGTCATTCTGAAGTAAGAGATTATTGGACCAAGCAGTGGAAATCTATTAGCCCAAAAGTCGAACCTGTTGCAATTAAAGCAAAAGAGAAACATAAATATGAGGTTGCAGTTCATCAAATAATCAAAGATTTGGGTGGTAAACTACTATCAGATGGAATTGTAAAACATATATATCAATTCGAGAATAGCTTAATTAAAAGTATGGAAATAGAGAAGATATAAACCCAAAGCTCTATTCGCCTACCATTAGATCATAATGTGATCACTACTATCAAAAAATAATTGCTCGCCTAATTCCCTTCCCCAATCCTCATGCAAATATTTTTTACTCTTTTCAGTAAAACAGCTAATACATTAGTCACAATCGAAAAAGACTTCCTTATTTTTGCAGTTTTTTTTATCTGTTGCGATCAAAAATAAGTAAGACTTTTTTCTGTACCTCCATCTTCATAAAACATAACATTTGCAGTTTTATCAAAAATTAATTGTTCGGTCTGACAGCCTATTCAATTATTGCTTTTCGTATGCTGTCATCCCTTCACAAATAATTTTTTCATCTATTCAGTAAATCATAAAATAATTATCTTAATCACCGGGTAAAAAACCTTGCTTAATTCATTATGTAATAGCTGTTGTTTAAGCAAGGCTTTTGAGGAAAATATATTTTTTTATGATATCATTTTATCAGCAGCATTTTCTTAACCTGGCTAAATGAACCCGCCTGAATTCTGTAGAAGTATACCCCGTTGGGTAAGTTGGCTGCGGTGAATTCAATCTAACAAGTTCGTAAAAGTTTTTTGCTAATTACTTAATTTTATATCGAATACTTAAAATATTTTTTTATTGCTTTTTAACCTAAAAAAAACTACAATTACATATATCATTTCTAAAACAATATAAATTTTTCCTTCCCTGATATATTGTTTAATCCTGTTGATCATTAATAATCCGGGGGTTTTATGATCGGGGAAAATATTTCTCATTACAGGATTCTTGAAAAACTCGGCGAAGGCGGAATGGGTATCATTTACAAAGCCGAGGATTTAAAGCTTAAGAGAACCGTTGCTCTCAAAGTCTTGCCTGAATCATTCACAAAACATGAAGAATCCAAACGAAGATTTATTAATGAAGCACAAGCAGCTTCATCACTTCAACACAATAATATCTGCACAATACATGAAATCGATGAAACAGATGACGGACAGCTTTTCATTGCAATGGATTATTATGAAGGTGAAACATTAAAGAATAAAATCTGCAGAGAATTATTGAGTATAGATGAAATAATAAACATAACTACTCAAATTGCTGAAGGCTTAAATAAAGCTCACGAGAAAGGAATTATTCACAGGGACATTAAACCTGCTAACATTTTTATTACAAAAGACGGAACTGTAAAGATACTTGATTTCGGTTTAGCTAAGAAAATAGATCAAACCCAATTCACAAAAACAGGAATGAAATTCGGAACTACTGATTACATGTCCCCTGAACAGATAAAAGGAGAGAAGATTGATCTTAGAACCGACATCTGGTCTCTGGGAATAATTTTATATGAAATGCTGACAGGCCAGCAGCCGTTTAAGGCAGATTATGAACAGGCAGTAGTCTATTTAATCTTAAACCAGGAACCGGAAGATGCAAGGAAATTCCGTGAAGATATAACGGATAGACTATTAGATATTTTAGAGAAATTAATTGCAAAGGACAGAGAAGACAGGTATGAGGTTTTAGGATTGATGATTGATGATTTAAGGGATGTTATGAATGAAAAAGAAATCGAAACTTACCAGTTTGAACTCCCTGCCCCGAAACCATCTCAATCAATAGCAGTACTGCCTTTCATAAACATGAGTGCAGATCCTGAACAGGAATATTTTTGTGATGGTTTGACTGAAGAGTTGATTAATGCATTATCCAAAATACAAGACTTAAAAGTAGTTGCACGTACTTCAGCATTTACATTCAAAGGGGGAAGTTATGATGTTAGGAAAATTGGAAGAAAGCTGGACGTAAAAACTATCCTTGAGGGAAGTGTTAGAAAATCCGCAGATAGAGTTCGTATAAGTGCTCAACTTATAAATGTAATGGACGGCTATCACCTCTGGTCTGAAAGATATGAAAAAGAATTAAAAGATGTATTTAAAATTCAAGATGAGATCTCGCTCGCCATTGTTGAAAAATTGAAAGTGAAATTACTTGAAGCTGAAAAAGAAAGACTTCTTAAAAGATATACAGATAATGTTGAAGCTTATAATTTTTATCAACAGGGACTTTACATGTCAAATCAATTAAATCTTGGAATAGTTGATCAAGCCATTGCTTATTTTCATCAAGCATTAAAGTTAGATCCCAACTATGCCCTTGCATATTCTGGTTTGGCCTTCTGCTATTTCGGATATACATATTTTGGTATAAAGAGTTCGCGTGAAGTTAAACCTTATATGAAACAATATATTTACAAAGCTATTGAAATTGATGAAAATCTAAGTGAAGGATATGATTGGTTAGCTATATATTATGCATGTCTGGAATGGAAATGGTCTGAAGCACAATTAGCCTGGCATCATAGTGTTGAATTAAATCCTAATAATCCAGTGGCATTACAAAATTACAGTATTAACCGTGTTTCCTGGAAGCAATTTAATGTTGCCAAAGAATTAGCTGATAGGGCTAAGAAAATTGATCCGTTATCCGATTATACAGAAATATGTGTCGTTTTTCCCGATTTCTATACCGGGAAGTATGATTTAACCTGTAAACGCCTTTCTAAATATCTGGAATTGAATCCACCATTTTGGTGGGGTTTATGGTATTTGTGGCGAACTCTCTCCATAATGAATAGAAAAGATGAAGCAGTAGAAGCATGCAAGAAAACTTTTATAACAGCAGGTCTGAATGACATTGCTCAAGTTATGGATAAAGCCGGTTCTGATAATGCAATTTATACAGCAGCGAGCAGTTTAGCTGAAATTTATAAGTACCATTATGTTTCACCATATGATATTGCAATATTATTCAGTCATGCAGGAAAGCAGTACGAAGCATTAAATTGGGTAGAAAAATCTGTTGAAGAAGTCGATCCAAAATTGCATTGGCTGAATGTTGACCCGGAGTGGCAAAGTGTACGAAACGATGAACGTTTTATTAAATGTTTAAAGACAATTGGGTTTATTACAAGTACAATCGGCATGAGTGGATAATTGAATATCTGATTGATTGAATGGATCGCAAGGTTCGACATTCATACAATCATCCATTAATCCATCCGCACGAACAAATGGATTAAATGATGGATAAATATCTTATTCCAAACTACACAACAAAACTTGAATCGTTAGTTGAACTGGCACAAATACTAGGGCAGCAGAATGATTATGAAGAAGTGCTGCGGCTGGTCGTTGAAAAAGCCTCCCATTTCGTTAATTCCGATGCATCATTAATCATGATGATAAATCCAAAAACGAGGAATACAATTAAGACAATTTATGCAGAAAGGAATATTGATGATGTTCAAAATAATTTTGTTCATACCAATATAAGCGGTTGGGTGATTTTAAACAAAAACTCATTTGTTAGCCAGGATATAAAATCAGATTCACATTTCAGAAAAAAACTGTTCGATAAAGTAAAAGCAAAATCCGCTGTTTGTGTACCAGTTAGAGTAGAAAACATTATAATTGGAACCTTACTGCTCTTAAATAATGAAGGTTCCTGTTCTTTTACAGAAAACGATCTTTTCTTGATAGAAAAGTTTTCTGCAATTGCTTCGCCCTATCTGCATTGTACGCAGGATATTGCTCAATTTTTTATATCTCCCCTACCAAAGCAGGCTTTATTAACTAAATATGCCATGCTGGGATTACTCGGAAAAAGCAAAAAGTTTACCGAGCTGCTGCAGTCAATTGAAGCAGCAGCCCGCTGTGATGTTAGAATTTTACTGGAAGGAGAAAGCGGAACAGGAAAAGAACTTGTGGCAAGAGCGGTACATAAACTAAGCTCAAGAAGTCAAAACAAATTTGTTGCAATTGACTGCGGTGCTATTCAGCCTAATTTGGTAGAGAGTGAATTGTTCGGACATATTAAAGGTGCATTTACCGGTGCCTTAACTAGTCGAAAAGGACTGCTTGAAGAAGCGAACGGCGGGACTTTATTTATGGATGAAATAAATAATCTTCCAGTCGATATACAATCCAAGCTGTTAAGGGTATTGCAGGATGAAGAGATTCGTCCTGTCGGCTCCAATCAATCCAGGAGAGTAAATGTGCGCATTATAACTGCCTCAAGCTCTTCACTTCAAAAATTGGTTGCTGAAAAAAATTTCAGGGAGGATTTATTTTACCGGCTGAATGTTTATCCAATCTTTGTCCCTTCCTTAAATGATAGAGTTGAAGATATTCCGTTTCTTGCCGATCATTTCCTTAAAAAATTCTCATTTGAACAAAAAAAAGAAATTGAGGGAATTCATGAAGAAGTTCTGGATTATTTGAAGCAGCGCCGTTGGTCAGGAAATATAAGAGAGCTTGAAAATTTTATAGAAAGATTAGTTACCCTTACTACCAAAAAACAAAAAATTATTGATAGAAAGGTATTGCCTTCTGAATTGCTTAAGGAGCTTAAAAAGATAAAAAAGAATTTTAAAAATATTCCAGAATCAAAATCTCTTAGTGAAAGCTTAAAGGAACATGAAGAAGAATTAATTAGAAATACTTTAAATAGCTGCAGTTGGAATCAATCTAAAGCTGCGCGTATTTTGAAGATATCCGAACATACTATGCGTTATAAAATGTCAAAGTTGAAAATAATAAAGTCATAATAAAACGTAATGGATATTTTTAAAGTTTCAGAAAAGATAAGTGATTGTTAATCATAATTACGTAAGTGTAGTTTCGGCCTCAACTCATTCTGTTAAATCCTTTATGTCGGGGGAGAAATCTTGCATATCAAAGATCAAGATTTCTAAGTCATTGCATTGAAAAAATTGAATTTTTCGAAATGAAATTAATACTTTGGGATATTTTAAAAAGGAGGAATGAAATGATTAAAGTAAAAGAAATGACATACGAAAAGAAGTATGCTTCTGTTTTAGACTATACTAAGCTGCTTGAATCTTTTGTCCTACCTCTCGTAAAGAAATACTTGGGCAATGCAGGGCTGGCTGAAATAGAAAGGAAATGGCAGGAAAAACTTAATGAAATCCCTGAGAATACATCTATTGAAGATAAGTTTGAGGCAGCTTACTGCAACTGGATGTGGAAATGGTCCATTGCTTATAACTTCGTCAAAACAAATCTTGGCGAGAACGGTGTTGAAGAATTTCAAAAAGCAGATGTCGAAGCATTGAAAAAGAGGGATTCCTATCTGGCAAAATTAATGTTAAAAGGGATAAGAGCTGTCTCACCGGATACTGCTTTTTCAATGATTGGAAAACAGATGGCATACGAGTTCCAGGTTTTTACACCAGCAGGAGTAACGGCATTAAGTGAACAAAGAGCAACATTTGAATTACCTAGATGTAAAATACTGGATTATCCTGAATGTGAGGTTATGTGTCTTGTTGGCTGTCAGAAAATCTTCCCACAATGGTTAGCCGAACAGCTTTATGTGAAGATGGAAACAAATCGCCGGGGTAATAGCTGCGCAGTTACTTTAACTCCTATTTTATAAATTGCTGAAAGAATAATCTTTTTTGTTTTGATCAATTCTCTCTTTTTTTAATTCGCCAATATTGGCGAGCTTTTTTAAATATAAAATAATAAACCCATAACTCACTCGCCTCTTTGTTAATTGCTTGGTTCATAATGACTTAGCACAATTTGAATCCTATTGATATTCACTGGCACTTTTTTAGGCCTATTACAAACGCAGTCAAATCAACAACATTAAAAACTTTAAAAGAGGAGACAGTTTTATGAAAACACTAAAATTTCTAGCTGCTCTATTAGGTTTCGTAATATTATGGTTTGCTGGTTGTTCCGATAAATCCCAGTCACCAGTAGCTCCTGTGGACCAATCCATAAATCAACCGGGTTTACTGGAAAAAAAGATCTTCAGAGAATTCACCGCAACCGGGGATCCGATCGAGATTACCGATCCCGGAATTACGAAAGAGGTTCATGGGAAGACTATACTGAGAGGCATGCACAACAAAGTAGTAGTCAAGGCTTCATTTAAGGATGGCGGTGCAGATCTTTTTAGCGGAGAGGGAGATCTTGAACTTAATGCTATAATAAATTTTGAAGCCGGTGAAGGAAATTGGTGGGGAACACTTAAACTTAAACCTTATGCACCGAAAGCACGCGGCGGACAATGGAAGCTGGTTTGGTATGGAAAAGCTACTTTCAATCCAACTGCATGGAATGGCGGACCAGGATGGATTTTACCTATAAAGGAATTTGGTCCTGGAAAAGGTGGTACCTTAACCGGGTTGCATTGCGAAGCAGAAGTTATGATTACAGCACCAGCCGATTTATCCTGGTGGCATGGCGAGTATCATGGATTTATTAAATCGCTGTTGGGAAGTCATTAATTTTTGATGACCTTCGGGATTAACAAGCGTTTTCATACCCTATCTCGAAGGTTAGAATATTAATGGATAAAAGGGTTTATCCTAATTTTTATTTACAGGAGGTGTTATGAAAAATTTAGACTTTAGAAAGTACTACTTAATTATTATTTCCTCAGTTTTAATTTCTTTCAATGTCCTAGCTCAAAGTGGGGCATGGACAAAGAAAGCTGATTTACCAAAAAGCGGCGGTTCTGCTTCTTTTGTTGATGGGAAAATATTTGTTATCGGTGGTTCTGTTTTACCGGGTATTACCGATGTAGCATACAATGTAGTATATGATCCCTCTACAAATACGTGGGAAGAAAAAGCATCCATGCCTACTGCAAGAGGGTTCCTTTTCACCGCTGTTGTTAATGATACAATTTATGCTATTGGTGGCGGGTATCCTAATTATAAATTAAAAGTTGAAGCTTATGATCCTGTTACTAACTCCTGGACAAAAAAAAAAGATATGTCTAAGGGTCACATAGGCTGCAACTCATCCTGTGTTATTGATAATATAATTTACATTGTGGGAGGTAATTATAGTGAACGCGAATGCTGGACTTATAAACCCGGTACTGATGAATGGACGCAAAAAGCTTCAATGCCTTCAGATGCAGGAGGTGCTTTATCTGTAACTGCTTACAATGGATTAATTTATACTTTTGGCGGGTCAACTGATGTACCTGGAGTGGCAAAAAAAACTGTTTATGCATATAATCCGCAGACAGATACCTGGACTAAAAAACAAGATATGCCTACAGCCAGATATGCATTTCAAACTTATTTAATTAATGGGAAAATCTATGCTATGGGTGGAGCCCCATCAGGCGGTGTTTCTTTATCCACGGTAGAAGTATATGACCCGGAAACTGATACCTGGGAAACAAAACCAAACATGCCGCATAATCGTGCCTGGTTTTCAGGAGCAGTAGTTAATAATAAGATTTATGTAATTGGCGGAACTCCTAACGAGTTGACTTCAGATTATTCAGTTTGGAAATATGATCCTT
>CAVVVS010000139.1:0-39437 GCA_963751355.1 uncultured Ignavibacteriales bacterium
CACTCTTTAGCTTTCTGTTTTTCTTTCCATTGTTTTTATCTTCTTTTTTCTCTTCTGAGTTTTCGCCTATTTGACTGATAATCTTATTTAATTTTTCAACCTGTTCTTCTATTTCCTTCGATGTTATCTCCGTTTTATCACCCAATTCTTCCAGATCTTCTTCTCCGTATTTTTTCTCTTCTTCCTGATTTATCTTTTCGATTTCCTTCAGCAGTTCTTTTATTTTCTTTGTAGTCATTGCTTTATATCTCTGAGTGTTTTTTGACCATACATAACTATACCGGTTTGCATTTGCCTCTATCTTTGTCCCGTCTACAAAATAATCTTCCAGCTTTATATATTTATTGTCTGTCAAAAATATTATCATCGATGAAAATACCTTATCTATTACTCCCTTCAATCTTCCTGACCGGAAATTATTTATTGTCCTGAAATCTGGTCTCTGCATACCACTCAGCCACATAAAGTTTATGTCTTCTCTTAGTGCTTTTGATATTCGTCTCGAACTGTATATCTTCATTACATATGCATATATCAATACCTTTAATAACATTAGAGGTGAATATGAGCTTCTACCTCCTCCTTTGTATGTGTTCATCAATGATTCTAGTTTCATTGTTTCTATTACTTTATTTACCGTTCTTACTACATGTTTCTCCGGTATCATCTCTTCTATCGATGGGGGAAGTAGCATTCCCTGGTGCTGTTTATATTCGATAAACTTTGGCTTACTTGATCTCTTTTTCCTTCTTTTTCTCTTTTGAGAATCCTTTGATATATTTTCTTAAATAGAGAATCATTCATTTTATTCGCTCTTATTTTTTGATTTATTCTCTACAATATCCAATTATCGTTCCTTACTTTTTGGACAGCCCCTGTTGCAAATATTTTACGGATAATTGATCAAGAGTGGAAGATTAAACAGTAATTTAATCAAAGAAAATACCACTCAGAACAGCTTCCACTCCACGAACCTGGTTGACCCTGAATCTTACTGATTTATTATATTCAAAAACAATATATTTCCCGCCGGAATAGTTTTTCACCATTTTTACAGGGGCTACTAATTTCTTCGTTTGTAAATCAAACATTTCCACAGCTGTTCTCCTTCCTGCATTATCCCAATCCACAAAATATAGTGCAACTCTAAAAGTCTGCTGATGTTTAATAGTAATATCTATAGTCATTGTTTGATCACCGTTGACACCGTCATTGGTATGAAAACACCCTATATTTCTGGGAAAGTTGTTGTGAGCATCCGAAGCCGGTGCTCTTTTATCCGAAACCCCTGTAGCCCATAACCGATTAATTTTCCTACCGTAACATACTGATGAAACATATGAAGGTAATCTTTTAAGGTCGAGTGTGGAACCTATATAACTGCAAAGAATAAATCCGGATGAACCATAAACACCGCCCCAATTTCCCCTCGTCGTCGAGTCTTCTTTTATATTATTCACAGAATACTTCCAGGGTAGTTCTTTATATACCGGTGTTTTTCCCGAATACAAAACAGAAAAGTCATATCTTCCTGGTTTAACTCCTGTGAGATAGACAAAATCGTTGTCTTCATGAGCTGCCGAAATATCTTTCACTTTAATATACTTATTATTTTCCCAGGCAAGTTGTCCGTTTATTTGTATACTTACTATTTTCTTTTTCACTTTGGGAATACCAACCTCACCCAAGGTTTCAATAGGTGTTATTATATTACATTGTCCATTCTTTACGTTAAAACTTGCATAAATATTTCCGTGCGGTGTCAAAACTTTTCCTTCAACGCTAGTTAAGGTTTCTCCCAAATGAGGGATAATAACATAAGTTGAAAATCCCGGGCTAGTAGGTTTAATCCCCAATATCTCTTCGGTCAACCATTTTGTCACCCCTGCGCTCCAAGGGTGGCAAAGGCTTGTAAATCCGCTCTGACCATCAATAGGTGCATCATTTTTATTAAGTATCTTGTTCCATGAAGGTCTATAAACTTCCAAAAATGTTGTACCTCCATATTTAATCTGCCCGCCCCATAAATCCTCAACACAGCTAAGTGCAGCGTCATACCTACCCATATCACTCATTGCCTGTATAATAAAATATTGGTTGAATGGAGAAAATGAAAGTCTATTAACTCGGTCGGAAAATTCTTTTGTATAAAATATTCTTTGTTCTTCTTTTGTAGTAACTCCCGCATTTATTGCATCGGCTGCTGCATGTAGACCAAAAGAATTATACCAATCATTGTTTTGTCGTAATTCTTTTATTTTGGTGTTGGCATATTTCTTATACTTTTCATACAGATCGAATCGTCTGTATTCTTTCATGGTCTCTGAAAAATCTCGCCAAGCTCTTATTGACAGCATCTTATAAGCATTTTCCGGTTCACGCGAATTCGGATTTTCAAACCCGGCACCCAATCTTTCATCCCATCCGTAAAAACCAATATTGGGATCGGTCCCGTAATTACGATAGGCGGCATCGAGTTTTGAACAAGCGTTGTCCAAATATTTATTAAGTATCGATTTGTCTCCCGTGTAGTTATAGTAATCAATAAGGCTCAGAACCCAATAAAGTGCATAGCTTGCAATTCCGTTATCCTGTAAAGCAGTATTTTCAATATTAGTTTTTACAAAACCATAATTACCGAAAGCCACCATCGATGCAGCCTGAGCAGGGTGAGCATCTCCTGTCCAGGAAAAACGGTCGCTTCGATCCATAAGAATAGCTCCAAAATAATCTTTTAACAGATTTAACTTAACAGTATAAGCACCCGTGTACCAAATTCTCGTCAGTAAAGAATCGCTGCATGAAAAACTACCGTTATAATTTGTCGGCTTAATTTGGCAAACTAATCTAAGGTCTGAAATATGCCAAGGTTTTGAAAAATTATTAACATGAATCCAGCCGAAACGCACACCTTCGTACAACTCTTTGTTTAATTCCAATCGATAAGTGATACCGTATTTTGTAGGGATTTTTGTTTTAACCGGATTTGTTGCTTCTTTACAAATAATGGCGGGTTCATTATACTCACTGATGCTCATTGTAACTGACTCTGAGTCGATGAGATCCGGAGAATCGAATTCTAGCCAGGCAGCATTCTCACAGCCAAAGTCAAACGTAATAGAACCTGTTCCCGTCACACTTACGTCCGGTTTGTTACCTATTAAAGAATTAAGATTTGAAAACGAAGATGAATTATCCGAAGTAACTTTAATAGGTTTGAGTATGTAAATTTGTAAACCATCTTTAGCTTGAGGATTAACCCAACGATACGATACCAATGGATCCGGCGATCCCGCTACCGTTTTATCTGAATAGCTGCCGAAATTAACATAAGGGTACGGTTCATTAATCGGTGATTGTTCACTAATATTAATATTTTGACAATATATTTGTGATATTGTTGATTCAGCGATTAATATAATTAAAGTTATTTTTAAAAGTTTCCTTAACAGTATTAATACTTGTCTTAAAACATTTTTTATCATTATATAATTCCTTTAAAAAATACTCTAATTTATTTAATTACTTGGAGACAGTTGAAACGGAAATCTATTTTAACATTTCATACGTTCTGCTATTTTTTTTGTATTCCTTTGGGATAATATCCTAACTTTTCACCTACTTATAATCTCTGGCTGTTTTGATAAAGGTTTTTAAGTTTTCTTCAGGAGTGAATGATGGCAATGCACATCCTGAATTTAGTATAAACCTATTTGTTTTCGAAAAAACCTTCAATAATTCGAGAGTTTTTTCCCGAACTAGTTCCGGTGTGCCAAGAGCTAAAACTCCGCTTGGATCAACGTTTCCAACAAAAGTAACTTTGTCGTGTAAGACATCAAAAGCAGTGTGAAGATTAGTTTTATAATCCAATTCAAAAGAATCAGCCCCTGTCAATAGCATTCTGTCCAATATTAAACTTGTGTCACCGCAAATATGTAAAGTATAAGGAAGTCCTAATCGATGCACATGCTCAACAACCTTTTTCTCATATGGCAGCGCATATTCCTCATATAAATCAGGTGAAATTAAATCAGGTCCGGCCGGACTATCGCCGTTAGAAATTATGTGTGTCCCGGCTTCTGCCATAAGATCGATGAATTGAATTGTTGCCTCAGTACAATATGCCAAAAGCTCGTGAAGATTTTCAGGTTCAGAACTATAAAAATCAATCATCCAATTTTCCATTCCTCTCATCATACTAGCTAATGAAAATGGCGCTTGGTCACAATTTCCTCTGACGGCTACTTCATTTCCAAAATAGTCTATCAAAATTCTTACCGATTCCAACCAGTTCTGAATATATGTATAGTTTCCAACATCAACCGGTTTTAATGATTTTAACAAATCATATGAATCAAGTATGCTGGATGAAACTCGTGCAGGTTCCCGTTCTGGAAAGTCAACTATTACCCCCAAACTTCCTGCAAGTGTAACAGTATCCAGGTCAACTAATATTCCATCTGTTTGATACTTTTCAACAGAATGAATAAATGCTTTAGCAATTAATTTTGGATCTTCCCTAAATTGACTCATTGTAATTCCAATTTCTTCCGCTGCTACCATGAAGTTGTGCAGCATTATCGGAATTTTGTCTGTCGGCTCGCCATTTAAAGCAGCCATTATTCGTTCGTAACCATTCATATTGACCTTCCCTGTAGACGATTTAAACGTTGTATCATTTCCATCATAGCTCTACCATTGTGATAAGGACATTTCCACGGATCAATTTTCCAATCATTTCGGTAATAGGGAGATGGGTCGTTTTCGGATTCTATTAAAAACGGTTTTCCCATTCTATTGAGTTTGGTAAACCATTCTCCAAATTCGTGATCAATAAGAAACGTGTTTATGAAATTCCAGGATTTCTTTACAGTTTCCCAATATTTAATTTCACCGGTTAATCCAAACGCATTCATGAATCCTACCAACGTTTCAGCCTGCAACCACCAGTGTTTATTAGTTCGTATATGACTACCGAACCTGTATGATTCCAAAAACAATCCACCGTCCTTATCAACAGCTTCACGTTCTATTACATCTACAATTTTTAATACAATTGGTTTTATCATACTTAAGATTTTTGAATCACCAAGAATTTCAGCGGCTTCCCACAAAAGCCACGAACCTTCAATGTCATGTCCAAAAGAGGAAATACCTTTTGTTGCCTCCGCCTCATTGAACCAAATATCATAAAAAATTCCAAAATGACTGGAAGGTCTAATTATTTTTTCTAAAAACAACTTGATTAATTCAGTTAATCGAACTCTCACTATTTCGTCTTTCCAAACTTTGAACAGACCGGCATAAGCTTCTAAAACATGTAAATGAGTATTCATTGATTTAGGCTCATCATTGTCTGTCATTCTATTATTGTCGTAAATTTTCCAATCCCTGGTAAACGATTCAATATATCCGACGTTCTCAACATCTTTTGCTTTACTTTCTAGTAAACTGAATAGATTTTTAATTTTATCCATCACTGACGGCGAAGGATTGTACTCATAATATTTACAAAGAGAATACAGAACAAACGTTTGAGCATAGGTATGTTTAATATCGTTGGCAACAATATCGGCCGAGGATAGTTCCATGAAATATCCGCCGAATTCTTTGTCTTCAAAGTCATTCGTTACAACAGAGTATGCTTTTTCAGCAACAGCAGCATACTTATCATTGTTAAACATTTTTGCAGCCGCAGCAAATGTCCAGAGTATCCTTGCATTTAAAATGACAGATTTATTTACTCCAAGCACTGGCTTACCCTTTAAATCGACTGCGCCATAAAATCCATGCCCCTTTCTCTCAACGCTGTATTTAATCCAGTAATATAAAATGTCATCGTGAAGCTCCTTATAAAATAGCTCTTCATATTCCTTAAATTCTTTTCTTAGCGTTTTGTTGAGGCTTAGTGGAATGGTTTGTTTTTTAATATATGTTGTCATAATCAATGTTTTTTGTATGTTCTAAAAATCATTAGGAAAAATTAATTTATGGTTAATTGTGTTATAGAGTTTGTAAAAATGAGTTCGATAAGCAATTATTATTGTGAAATAATCAGTTAGATAAAAGTACTTCCTCTATTTTTTGATCTAAGCTTTCTTGACAAAAATTTTCTCAATTTCCTCAAGTGAATAACCTTTCGTTTCAGGAATCCATTTAGCTATAAAAACAAAGTTAACTAGAGCCATAAAACCAAAGACCCAAAAAGTACCGTATTCGTGCAAATTTTTCATTAAGATAGGAAAAACCTGGTTCCCTAAAAACGCAAAAACCCATAATGAAGAAGTAGCAATAGACATTGCCCGGCCGCGGACTTTATTCGGAAATATTTCCGAGATTACAACCCATACATTTGCACCGTTGC
The DNA here is from genome assembly GCA_963751355.1 of uncultured Ignavibacteriales bacterium. Classification (GTDB taxonomy): domain Bacteria; phylum Bacteroidota; class Ignavibacteria; order Ignavibacteriales; family Ignavibacteriaceae; genus CAVVVS01. The sequence continues at coordinate 6,365 of CAVVVS010000139.1, forward strand.
CTATTGCATGAGCTCCTACAAAAACCATTACACCGGCTAGAACACCAACCGGAAAACCTCCGATAAAATATGCCAGGCCAATAAAAGCTAAAGAAATAAATTGAACCCCCGTACCGACCATGAGCAGAATTCGTCGACCGGCTTTATCTACTAACCATAATGCAATTATCGTCGCAATTAAATTTATTACACTTACCAAAACCGACTGAAAGAAAGCATCTGTGGTTTGTGAGCCGGCCGATTTGAATATTTCGGGCAAAAAGGAAAAAATCGGTGTAACTCCGCTTGCCTGACTAAGCGCAGCCAACAACACGCCAAGAATCAGAGCTTTTAGAAAACCGGAACTGAAAAGTTCCGAGAAACGTCCGTCTTCTTCAATAAGTGCAACTTGAATCGAATTTGCTTCCGACTTTCCTACTTTCTCTCCGTTAATCTTGATCAAAACCGCTATAGCTTTTTCAATATAACCCGCTTTCATTAACCAGCGCGGACTTTCTAATGCAGGGATAATGGCGATACCGAAAATTACAGCTGGTACTAATCCTGCAAGAAACATCCACCGCCAACCCCAAGCCATATTCCATATTTCCGATCCTCCTCGTTGAATGAACATATTAACTATCACGGCAGCCAAAATACCCAGCACTACGCCCATTTGATAAAGTAAGACTAGACGCCCTCGAACATGCGTAGGTGCAATTTCGGCTATATACATTGGAGAAAGTATGGATGCAGCCCCAATACCGATCCCTCCAATTATTCGCCAGATTACAAATTGAGTAAGACTACCGGAAAAAAATGCACCGACTGAAGAAATTGCGAAACAAAAGGCACATATTAAAAGACTCTTACGCAGTCCAATTCTATCGGCGAGAATACCAGCAGTAGCCGATCCTACAAAACAGCCGACAAGAGCACATGCGGCTGCCCAGCCGATCTCCACTGTTCCAAGATGAAAATTAGTGGAAAGATATCCAATAGCACCGCTGATAACAATATTATCATATCCAAAAAGAAATCCACCTAAAGTAGAAACAAAAGTAGCAACAACCAGATACCAAATACTCCTAGAGGAAGCTTCATGGTTTAACATGATCGATTCTCAATTTTTTAACAGTTATTGTTTATAATATTTGAAGTGGCTTTAATTAGGTTGATCATTGATTCGTATTACTTTTTAAACGTAATTTTATTGTCTCGATGGCATTATGTCCGATGTTCAAAGTCAAAGAATTATTATCGTGAATTCCTATTTCCTTTTCATTTTCTTCGATCATATTTGTTTTCCATGCTTTTTCAATGGTTAACGGCAGTTTAATAGTAATTTCAGTATCCTTTCCATCCATCTCGCAGAGTCGTATAATATAATTATCATCATCGTCTGCCTTTTTCATTGTTGTAATAACAATGTTATCGGCATTTAAGCTTGCAAAGCTCCGGCTTTCGGGTAAACCATCTTTTCTTTTCTGCACGTTTACAACAATCGGTATTAAAGACTGATTTTGCTGTTTACCCTTTTGCACATTATTCTTCCAATCTCCTTTAAAAGACGTAAAACAAAATTGGTATGAATGATTTCCCGGCTGTAAATAATAATTCCCCTGAGAATTACAACTTTTACGACTTGCTAATAGGATTGGCTGCAAGACAGTATTAATATCCGTACTGTCGGTTGGATCTATCCAATCAAATACAGCGACGGAACTCTCTATACTAACAGAAACATTATCTTTACTTGAACCGAACCAATCTTGTACTTCACGCGGATGTATTTTGCTGCATTCAATAGAATAATCATATGATTTATAAGAATATCCTGCCGAACCTTTCATTTCGCTTTTTCCCACTTGTACTACACCCATGGGTACTTCATAAGCAATTTCCGAATGAACTTGATTAAGCGGAAAAGCCATACGATACTCACGGTACCGTTCGCCGGAAAATCCTAGGATATTTGTTTTAAAATCAATCTCTTTTAAATCATCGTACAGAGTAACTGTTTCATTGATAATCCCGTATTTTGTTTGTTGAGTAAATGTCCATGATTTTCTTACAGATCCGTATTCGGAACAATTCCATTGAGGATGATATTGATTTACCCTTTCGAAACCATTCATAGATACTGGCTGTACATTAGTAAATTCACCGGCACCATTTCCAATAGATTCTAATTGAAATATTTCTCCTCCCAACAGTTTATTAGTTTGAAGAAGTTCTTTTTTTAGTTGTTTGTCATATATACTCTTTAAACCACCGTAACCAAATTGAATCTTATAGAACTTATTTTCATAAGTATTTGAATTGGCAACGGCATTGACAGCAGACGGATTAGTTGGTTTTACAGGTACTCCATGTTCGTTTAGTTCACCAACAAACGGTACAAGATAATATGTTTTATAACCTATTGAAGGAACATTTTCTGCTACAAATACAAGGGTTATAAACTCATCCGATTTTTTAGTAGGCTTAGATTTTATCAATTGGCTTGGGACTTCCTTGCCTGTAACGGCATCAATAATTTTATATGATACAGTATCTTGCCCATATACATTTACACTTAATTCTACCTTATCTGTTCTCTCCCACGAAAGAGGATTGAAAACTACAATAGCCTTACCTATTTTATTAAAACCGATGTGTTGTGAAATTGAAAATAAACTTTGTTTAAGTATTTTATCAGCTGTTTTATATGCACTTTCAAATTTATTTCTAAATGTTAAATCGGTCATTGCTCCACATTTTCCGCCCCATCCGTGATCGGGATAAATAGCCTCACCCCATGCTGTTGTAAAATCATTTTGTGGATATAAAAGGGAATTTTTTTGAAGAATACTATTAATTGAGGCAAATTTTTCTGCGGCAGTAAGGGTCCTATTAGCCTTTCTCGAAGCTGTTAAAGCGTGTTCATGAGAAGGTCCGTGTATATAAAGCCACATGTTAGGACGTTCACCAACTACTTGGTCGTACTTAGAAATCGGCGTATCGAACTTTTGAAAAGAGGAGGAAGCCGTTGAATAATTCATAATTGGTAAATTCTCCTCTCCTGCCATTTTATTCCATTTACTAATCAGGTCAGTATATTCATGTGGTTGAAACCAATCTGAGGAAATGAGAAAAGGTATAGCCGGATTTAACTTATTTGTTTTAAAGAGAACGTTCCAAGAATTAAGATAATTAATAATCGCCTGGATTTGTCCCTCTTCCGTTTTAATATTAAATATATTCATCTCCGACCAACTATATATACCGGGAGTATATGCCAAAATATTACTTCCATCAGGACTACTCCAACGATAAATTCCAGGCTCAAATCTGGATATTTCAAAATATTTCACCCCCGATTTACTTAATATTTGAGGGAACTGCATTGCAATTCCCGGCACATCTTCATTCCATGCCGTTATAAAATTACAACCGGGTAGTTTTTTTTCTAACCACTTTTTGCCTAAGTAAAGTTCCCGTATTAGTGCTTCACCATCATACATAGATTCATAAGGCTGATTATAAGTGGCCCCCCATTCTAGTCTACCTTCTTGAGTTCGCTTTAATATTTCATCATAACGATCAGGATGCCGAGATAAATATTCTTTCAGACATAATGCATCTTCAACATCGAAACAGAAGTCAGAATTTGTTTTCATAATATTTAATACAGGCGTTATCATTTTTTCGTCACGGAATACTTCACATGCTTTTATCGAATCCATCCAGGCAATATCTTGATGGCTTGACATCACTATATCTATGGTACCATTTTTAAAATAAGAGTGATCGGTATTCTTAGAACCGTGAGGACGATAATTGGTTTGTGCAGTAACGTAAGTGGTTTGGCATATAAAAAAGGATATCATTAAGTAGACCATTACCTTCAAATAATTCATTTTCTCTCCTATTTACATAATATATTGTGTAAAAAAGGTTTTAATTTTATAGAATAGTAACTGGGGGTATTTCCCGCATATAATTCTTGAGCAATTCATCTAGATATGTTTGAATTATACTCCTTAAATTCCACCGATTTGCTTTGTAAAATAATACACTTCACTACTTATGCTGTTTCTAATGATATGAAGTGATACCAAATAAAATTTATCCGAGAAAAGATTTCTCAATGCAGGCTTTAATATATATTGTATTCTGTTTGTTATGCAAGCAAGTGTTTTATTATATAAAGTTCCAATTCTTCATAATCACGATTTTCTACAAAATTCTTTATCTCAACTTCATTCAGTTTTCTCACTATTTCAAGTAAAAGCATGAATATCATTTTACTATTCCTTAAGTGTTTGTAGGCATCTCCCTGTTTTTGAGTTCTCATTGCTTTAACGTCAAAACCAACGAACTCTCCGTTCGCACCGTAATTATATTTATCCAAAATCCTAACCTGATTAAATGCTCTTCTTAAATCAACGGAACCGAATGTTTTGTCTTGATCAAACTTTAGCCCGTTTTGATCATTGAGGTGTACTGTCCACAATTTATTGTGTAAAAGAGCAAAACCCATTTCGTCAGATGGATCCAGTCCAGCTAAAATTGAATGTGCACTTTCTATATTAACACCAACTCTTTCAGGAGCTTTGGTTCTGTAGGCCAGTGCAATTGCATGTCCAACCGTAGGAAAATAAGCCTGATCCATCGGTTCATTTGGTTTAGGTTCAATACATATTCTTATTCCGGGATGATAATCCAGCATTATATTTATTGCTTCGATTATTCTTTCGACAGCTACTCTACTATCTTTAGCTTCTCGAATAATAGTTCCTTCCCGTGCAAGCCACAAAACTATTAAATTTGTTTCCAGGGCATCGGCTATATCAATTGCTCTTTTACTCCGTTCAATTGCATAATTACGGAATGATTTATCGTTTGAAGTATAAGCACCGTCAATGGTTCTGGGATCTTCCCAAAGTCGCGGTGCGACAAATTCTGCAATTAAGCCGTTATCTTTCAGCAGCTTACCCAAATTTTTTGCTTCCAGGATTACTTCTTTTTCTGTTAAATTATTAATATTAGGTACTGCATCGTCATCATGTAATTGGACTCCGTCAAATTCCAATTCCTTTAATAATTCTAGCTTTTTATTAAACGGAATTGTGTCTCTTACGTTTGGACCGAATACATCAGCTCCTTCGTGAATATTCCATGGACCAGCAGTAAATCGATATGTACCGGGCATATTTATCTCCTTAATTTTTATCAACAGTAACTTTGTTAAGTTCAGCAGTTATCATAAACTTCTTCAACTCCTTAAGGGATACAATCCCATCTGTACACGTAGGACTTTTTAAACTAAATCTTGCATTGGCATTGGCAATCTTGATACATTTTTCTAAAGGTAATTCTTCGTGTATACCATAAAGCATCCCCGCACAGAAAGAATCCCCCGCGCCGTTCGTTCCTTTTATCTCATTTTTTTCAATTTTATACGATGGCAGAAAATATCTATCGCCTGATTTATTGGCCGCAAAACCACCTTCCGGGAAATGAATAGCAACAATATTTTTAACACCATACTTAAACAATAAGTCTACTATTAGGTTTAATGAATTAATATTTATTTTATTTTTGTTTTTTCGAATTGTAACACCTGTAATTTTTGCAGCTTCTATTTCGTTAATTATAAGATAATTTATGTAGGGTAAACATGGCTTAACAATATTTTTATAACGTTTCGAATCCTCGGAGATCAAATCAACCGAGGTCTTATAACCTTTTCTTTGTAGTGAAGTCAATACTTTCTCTGCAACTACTTCATTCCGAGAATCTTTTTTGTCCAGTTTTTCTAATAACAATAAATAAGCAAGGTGAAAGATTTTTGCATTTGTACTGACGTTTTTGAAATGATGATAATCCAACAAACCATTTGAACCGCGGTAATGGAAAAAAGTCCGTTGCCCGGAATTATCCACGCTGTATACATCTGTATAGGAAGTCGGCAATTTGGAATTCACAAAAACATTTGATGTATCAATTCTTTTTTCTTTTAAATAACGCAATATATATTTACCGTGCTCATCATTTCCCAGAACAGCTGTAGCAAATAATGGAAATTTGACTTTTAATTTTGCCAAATTTGTTAATACATTAAACGGTCCACCGCCCGTTCCAATTGTCTCGCTTATTATATTGGCAAGCATGCCTTCATTCGGATAATTATCGATTATTTTAATAAGATCGACCAGGAAATTTCCCGCAGCATGAATTCCAAATCTTTTTATTACTTTGGTAACTTTTTCATTCCTTCTCAAAAATTCCACCTTTTTTTATTTAAACTGCAGAAATACTTTTATATCTTATTATAATATTACTAATAGAAAATTGTTTTATTTTCACTAAGTTAAATCATCAATATTTTTTATGATAACAGAAATTTAGCAAACGTATCACCGCAATATTAATTCCATACATTGATTTGTTTGTGACAAACTAGAGAGAGAACTTATTTATGTGATTGAGAAATTTGGCTGATATGATTAAAAATCCCTCGTAAAATGGTGACCCGGCACCAATTTGTTTTCCCATTTATCTCGCAAGATATACTCGTGTTCTGCAATAACATCAGTATATCTTTTATCTTCCGTTAGATTATTCATTTCCCATGGATCATTTTCTAAATCAAAAAGTAATTTAACCGGTTCTTTTTGAAAACGCTCACCTTCTCCTTGTATAAATTCCGATGCAGAGCCTTTTTTTGTTAAAAATACGGACTCAAGAGTTTTTCTATTTTGAATTTGTGATTTTTTATACGCCATAATATATTTATACTGATTTGTGCGAATTATGCGTCCGGTCTCTTGGAGTTCTATGTAAACATTACTTCTCCATTTTTTCATCTTTTTCCCCTCAAGAATTGGACGAAGGCTTTTTCCTCTTACATTAGGTGGAGTTTCAATTTCCGCATAATCACATATTGTACTAATCAAGTCCATACCACAAATAAAATGTTCCGAATCAACTACATTACTCATAATACCGAACTTAGGGCCATAAACAATAAAAGGAACTTTAACCGAAGATTGATATGGATGCCATTTCCCAACTCTTCGATGTCTGCCCAATCCTTCTCCGTGGTCGGATGTAAATATTATAATTGTATCATCACCTCTTGCTTTGACCGCATCTAACAAACGACCTACACTTCTGTCTAAAAGCTCAACTAAATGATCGTAATCATAAATATAATTTCTCCAGACTAGATCACTAAACATATTCTGCGGCATCTTTTTAAAGTCCCAAATTTCTTTGAAAGAGTAATTCTGATTTGGGGGTAGAACAGGTAATTTGTTATCAAAATTAAAAAAATCTGTATCGCGGAGGCGACCTGAAAAAGGAGGCGCCCAATAACCAATATCATGTGGATTCATAAAACCGGCAACAATCAGAAAAGGATTCGGTTTAGAATAATTTCGAATATAAGCCTCTACAGCACCGCAAACACCATAGTCCATTTGCTGCCCGAAATCTCCGGGTCCGTTTGGAAGTGTTTCAAAGCCCGGAGCTATTCTCGGTCCGTCAACATCCGGTACATTCCATTGACCACCGGCATGCCATTTGCCGCAATACACTCGATCATATGTTGTATGTTCCTCTAACCATTGACCAATATTTACAACATTTTGATCTATTCCGATGTTATTATGTATTACTCCTGTCTCGGAACTATAACGTCCTGTTAAAAATGATGAACGAGCAGGACTACAAATAGGATTAGCCGAGTAAGATTCAAGAAAAGATATTCCGTTTTCTACTAATCTGTCTATATTTGGTGTTTCGACCCAATGGCATGCGTAGGCAGGATGATTAAAATAATTTTTATACTTACTAATTGCATCTATAACCATCTGATCACAAATTATCAGTAAAAAATTAGGTTTCTTTTTCGAATCGTTTATAGATGAAATTGTTAACTTATTAAATGGTAATAATAAAGTGCCCGTAGCTGCTGCAGAAGTCTTTATAAAATCACGACGATTTATTTTTGACATAATGATATCACCTTCAATATGTTACAATCAATTTTTATAAGTAAAACGGGAAAACAATTTTTCTCCGTTTTCCTCGGTTAAAATTAAAAGCTGCATCCCCGATATATAGAAAAGGAGTCGCCCGGTTTTATCTACCCATAAAGTTGCAGGCTGGGTACCGATTCCCAAATGTTCAAAACATTTTACTTCACTCAAGCCATTAGCTGTTTCAACTTGTACACTTTCACGAAAACGAAAAATTTGATTGTCGCTTATTGAATCATATTCATCAATAAGTGTAAAATTAATTGATTTTTTCCCTGAGCCGGACATCTGCTGGGCTGCAGCCAGCAAACACCATTTACATGTATAATTTTCGGAAAGGTTTAATTGAGAAGTTTCATGGTTACACCTAATAAATAATTTTTTATCTTTTACAACAAACTCCTTATTGAGGCCACTATAAAGATAAGGGCTGTCATTAATTTTCTTTGATACTTTTGAATTATAATACCATGATTTGGGAGTTGATAGTTCATCAGTATAACAATTTAAATGGGCATTAACAGTATAATAAAATTGACGATCTAAAATGTGGTTCTTATATTTTTTATCTATTTCCAGACTTAACATTTCCCAACTATCACGAACACCGGTAATACTTAGCTCCGCCATTTCGCCAGATAATTTCTTTCTTTTTATTTTCAAATAACTTTTTGCTTCACTGTATCTCGGATCTTCAAGTGAACCGTTTTGAATAATTACAGTATCCAGATCCAAATATTTATGTTCCCAATCGATATAAGGGTTAAAAGGTTTGTTGGAAATTGAATAACTTTTAAAAAGTTTTGAAATCAAAGAATACTTATCATGTATGTCATGCATATTTGAAATTGTCATATTTTCCTCAACTAATTTTGGAACATCTATTTCGAATGTTATAAAATCTTTAATTTAATCTCCACTTAATTATTAGATTTATAATAATTTTTAATAACATCTATTGGGCGTCCTTTAAATCCCTGCTCTTGAGTATCTTCCGGAAAGTGTCCGTCAGGATAACTGTAAAGGTGATTTAATTCTTCTAATGAAAGTTTAGAGCCCGGATCATCAAAGTGATTAAGCCACTTTCTTGTTAGCCTTTCCATCTCACGCTGAAGTGAAACGGCACCTTTTTTCCCATAAAGATTATTAAGTTGATAAGGATCGTCAGTCCTGTCATAAAGAACCTGAACAGGAATATTTTTCATTAATACTTTACTGCCATCTCCCTTTACTAATTGTCTTACAAGACCAAAAGCGTAATGAATTGACGTGTATACACACCCCGCCACGAGGGATGAAAGAAAAATAAAGGCACCGAATCAACTGTATCTTCTCTACCATTTAATATTGCCGATGAAAGATCATTCCCCTGCACGCTTCCGGGAATATTTAATCCTAAAAGACCAAGAATGGTCGGCATTAGATCCATCGGATTAATCAATAATTGGCTTGACATATTCTTTGGAAGATGATTGGGAAATCGCATCAGGAACGGTACTCTTGTTGATATATCTTCAGGGTGATTTTTTGTGATTGTATAATCATATGAATGTAAATTAGCCCCATGATCTGCAGTAAATACTACTATTGTATCATCTTCAAGACCCTTCTTACGAAGTTTTTCCATTAACCATCCGAAAGCAGTATCAACACCGCTTATCATACCGTAATAACCCTGATAGGCTCTGCGAACAGCTGGACTATCTTTCACATTGGGACGCAAATGTATTTTGGTTGGATCATAAAGATTCATCAATTCGGGTATGGTATCATATTGATATACCAGAGAATCAGGATGAATTCCCCAATCGTGCGGCGGATGCCAGGAAATAAACAATGCAAAAGGTTCTTCGGATTTCGGCGAACAGCTATCAAGAAATTCCAGCGCCTGATTTGTTTGTCCGTATACCTCCCATTCATCAAAGAATACTTTCTTACCCTCACTGTTCCAAAAGAAGCACTTGCCAGGTCTAAAATCAACATGGCAATTATCAGAAAGAAATACTCCATCAAATCCATACCGCATTTTACCGGGAGGTATCGGACGATTACGGTCCACTCCGAGTAAATGCCATTTTCCGATATATCCCATTTTGTACCCGGCGTCTCGCAAAACGTGGCCGAAATATTTACCGTTATTTGCTAAAAGCGGAACATCATTCTATATTGCACCATTATACAGGCTATACTGTCCGCTCATCAACATTCCTCTATAAGCAGTGCATACAGGAGCTGCTGAGATACACTGCTCAAATTTCACTCCTTCTTTTGCAAAATTATCTAAATTAGGTGTAAGAAGATCATTATTGCCGTAACAACCAACCATATCTCTTGAATGTTGATTTGAAAAGATAAATAGAAGATTAGGCTTTTTCTTTTTATTTAATTGTCGAGCAAATAACTCATTCGTTTTTATACCAGGAATGGGTATCATTGATGTTAATGCAGCAGCACCTGTTAATTGACAAAATTGTCTTCTTGTTATTGACTTTCTTTCCTTTTTCTTCACGAATTTATCCATAAGATTATTCGGGAAACACTTATATAATAACTAATGCTATACTTATAATAAGTAACTTCAATCAAATACTTATTTATGTAAACTTATATTCAAACAATTGTGATTGATCTGCAATTTAATAATAAAGGGAAAATCAATTTATAGTACTGCTTCTTTCATCTTTTTATATTCTTCACGATATTTATGCAGAAGTACTTGATAGTCTGGATCATAAGCTAAATTAACTTTCTCAAGATTATCTTTAGTGTTATCATAAAACCATTCATATTTCGGATCACTTTCCGTAAAAACAAGATATTTAAATGGCGGTGCAATAATTCCCTCAGATTTGGGAATAGTTTTTATATCAACGGTCTCTTCATAGAAAAATTGGATTCTCCAATCCTTGTTATTATTTAAGAGCCTTAGCAAGTTTTTCCCTTGCATGCCCAAAGGGATATCTATTCCGGCTAAAGACAAAATCGTAGGAGCGATATCAATATTTAATGCTATCTGGTCTACCTTTTTTCCCCTTTGATTTTGGGGTATTCTGGGATCGTATATAAATAACGGTACTCTTATTGAAGGTTCATGTCCATACCATTTACCGGCCATTTCGTGTTCATCTAAATAAAAACCGTTATCTCCCGTAAAAATAATTACTGTATTTTTTTCAATTTTTAGTTCCGTAAGTTTATTCATAATATTACCTAGTACATCATCCACACCGCTGATAAGTCTATAATAACCTTTCATGGTCGTCTGAAATAATTCATTGGTCGAAAAACGTTTTTTCCATCGTATTCGAGCTTCGTTATCTATTTTAAAAAACTCAGGAAAGGAATTCCAGTATTCAGGTTTAGCAGTTTCAGGCTCAATAAAAATTATCTCCTTATACAAATCTTTATATCGTGATTGATATACAAATTCCTTCCCTGCAGGGGCTCCATCCAGACAATGCGGTGCTTTGAAACTAATGGAAAGACAAAAAGGTCCCTTGTCGTAATATTTATCAAGAAACTTCAGAGTCTCATTCCCGCATTTATCTGTATCATGAATAAAATTCCCATTTTCATCTTTTGTTATATATTCCGGTTGGTCTATTTCTGGACAAGTCCAATAATCAAAATATTGTTTAGGTCTCTTCTTCAATCCCACTCCGTATTTACCAACAAAACCAATCTTATAACCTGCTTTTTTTAGTAATAAGGGATACGTACTTTGAATTGCTTTATCGCTTAAATCATTGTAAAAACTATTTACTTTATGACGAGAAGTATATTGACCCGTTAACATACTGGCACGACTGCTACAACAAATGGAAGTTGTAACATAGGTATTGTTAAATAATACACCATCATTCGATAATTTGTCCATATTTGGAGTCTTAATAATATTATTTCCCATTACTCCAAGTGTATCCCAACGTTGGTCATCAGTTATAATAAAAATTATGTTAGGTGGATTTTGGCTTTTAGTTTTTACAGTTGTTATGATAATACCGGGCAATGCTAAACTACCCGCACCAAGTATTTTTATAAAATCGCGCCTGGAATAACCTTCTGCCATTTTCTAAACTCCAAGAATTAACAACTACTTTACGTGCTCCAATCCTGGTTTCACCGTTGTGCCTGGAGAGTGATAAGCCGGATTTGGTTTGGGAATAACCGCTCCCGATTTATTCAAGAAATTATTTATAAGTTTATTAAGCTCATTCACCTTTGCAGGCATCTTTTCTGCAAGATTATTTTTCTCGCCAATATCATTTTTTAAATTATATAATTCAAACCTGTCTGTTTGATCATCATTATCACAATAATCCCTTATCAGTTTCCAATCACCATCAAGAACTGCAGTTGCCGGTACCTGGTGAGTTTTTTTTATATAAACAGGAAAATGGAAGAATATCGGTCCCCGGTTAAAATTTTTATTCTCCAAAGCAGGTACAAAGCTAATCCCATCATAATCAATTCCAACCTTACGTTTGATATTGCACATTTCTAAAAGAGTCGGATAAATATCCACACCCGAAATGATTGCTTTATCATTAACGCTGCCGTGTTTCACATGACCGGGCCAAACAACGATGCATGGGACATGTACACCACCGTTGTAATCCGTAGCTTTACCTGCACGAAGAGGAGCATTGCTTGTTATCGGTATACCCCTATATTTTTCGGGAATATTAACTTGTGTACTCCAGTTAACACCTCCGTTATCAGAATAAAAAATAATAATCGTATTGTCTGTCAAACCCTCTTCCTTCAGGGTCTTAACAATTTTTCCGACAGCATCATCTAATGTTTCAATCATACCGGCATATACGGGATTATGCTGTGGATAATCGGGATTCGCAAGTCGTGCATATTTATCGATTAGATTTTGCTTTGCATTCCATGGTGCGTGTACTGAAAAGCTCCAATAATCAAGTAGAAAAGGTTTGTCCTTATGACTTTTTATAAACTTGACAGCTTCGTTTGCCATTGCATCTTCAAGGTTTTCTCCTTTTTTACCATGTCCGGGCCAAACAGGCCAGGGTGCAAACCAGCCGTGTGGTTCCGGTCCGGGATAACCGGTATGCGGTATATCGATATCAAAACCTTGATGGAGAGGATCATATGGTGGCCATCCCAGATGCCATTTGCCAATATGGGCTGTAAAATAGCCTTCGTCTTTAAAAGCTTCACCTAAAGTGTAATAATCTAATTTTAACCTAGTAGCAGATTCAACGGGAAGCGCTTTTTTTGTCGAATCAGCAGCTTCACTTACATGAGCATACAACCTAACTTCTTTAAGATGTCCTTTTGCTGAAACAATTCCAGTCTTTGAAGGATATAATCCAGTCATAATTGATGCGCGGGAAGACGAGCATAAAGGACTTGTCGTATAAGCATTCATAAATACAATTCCTTCTTTTGCCAAAGCATCAATATTGGGAGTTTGATAAAATTTACTTCCCATATATCCGACATCGCGCCAACCCAGATCATCAGCTAGAATAAAGACAATATTCGGTTTTCTATTCGCATTTTTGTTCTGACCATATGCTGCTGAATAAAGCGAGAGTAAGAAACAAAAGATAATTATTTTCAATTTTGCAGCCAATTTCCTTCCTTCCTTTCATAATTTTATTGAGGATTAGCCATTTAAAAAATTTCAATTTTACCATCTCCGTTCCACTTTAATCCGATTTCTATATTAAATATATCACTGAACCTATTATCTATATCAAATCGTTATTTTACCTCTTAAACGAATTCCCCTGCTCGAAGTCCCAATCAAAATTTCGTATTCGCCCGAATGAGTAACCCATTTTTCCTTTGACTCGCTGTAATATTCGAAATCTTTTGGAGAAATTTTAAATATTACTTTTCTTGTTTCACCAGGCTTTAATTGAACCCTTGTAAACCTTCGTAGATTTTTCGGCGGTTCACCGATTAATTTGTCCGGATCATGAATATATAGCTGGGCAACTTCATTTCCGGTAAATTTACCGTTATTTCTTAAAACAAATGTTACATTAAAAAATTTTTGACCGTATTCAAAGAGGGGTGAAATTTTTAAACTATCATAAGTAAACTTTGTATAGGATAAACCGAATCCAAATGGAAATAGAGGCTCCTTGTTATATTCATCAAAGTACCGGTACCCAACAAAAATCCCGTCACCATACACCGATACACTATCTTTCTTTTTGTAAAAATTATATGCCGAACAATCTTCCCACCGCTTTGGGAAAGTTATCGGCAGCTTTCCGGACGGGTTATAATTACCAAGTAAAACATCTGCAATTGCATTACCTGCTTCTTCTCCGCCAAACCATGCTTCAACAATACCTTTTACATTGTTGATCCATTTATTCATAAGTATAGGAGAGCCGTTTACAAGTACTACAACAGTATTTTTGTTAACCTTAACTACCTCTTGAATTAATTTGTCCTGATTTGCAGGTAAATCCATATTATCGCGATCCTTTCCCTCTCTTTCATATTGTGGAGATGTTCCAACAAAAATTAAGGCAACATCCGATCGTTTCGCCGCATCAATAGCTTTTTGAATTGTAGTTGCACCCTTTTGTTTCAGCCCTAAGTTAATAGATGCTTTTCCACCACGCTGGTTATATTCGAGTTTAAGATCGTAAAATTTTCCTCTTTTGAGATTCATTTCATATACGTGAACTCCGGATCCCCGCTGATCCCAATTATTGATGACCAACTTTTGATCAATATACAGGCGGGAGCCGTCGTCACTTCTCAGTTCAAAGATATAATCACCATCCTGCAGTACACAAAGTCTGCCCATCCATCTTACAGAATAATTTGCAGAGGAGAATCCCGGCAACGGTGATATTTCACCGCCGGGTGATATTTCACTATTATCGTCGAGACCAATCTTTTTTTCTATCCGTGTAAATTTCGGTTGTCCATTCAAGCTTCGGTTATCGAAATATTCCACGAGAAGTCCGTGAACATTTTTTTTCGGCAAATAGAGGTAAGAACTGTCAATCTGCGAAATATCACCTTCAAGATCGACGCCGGCTTCGAAATTTAACTTAACCTTACCGTTGAGCCTGTTCGTCAATGCTTGAAGAGGGCTAACAGAATAAATTGGAGATACCATCGAACTTCCACCTCCGCCTGTTCGAGCTATAGCTGCATTAGGACCCAAAACTGCTATCGATTTTGTTTTATTAAGTTCTAAAGGCAGAATGCTATTATCATTTTTCAATAACACAATTCCTTCTATAGCGGTTCTATAAGCACACTTTTGATGTTCGGATGTATTTATCAAACCTGGATCCAAACTATGCGGATTCGGCCGGTCAAATAATCCCAGTTTAAACATTAAGTGTAAAATTCTCTTCACCTTTTCATTTATTAGATTTTCACTAACAACTCCGGTTTTTATTTTATCTAAAAGGTTGTTCTTATTTAAATAAGTTCCGTGAGGCATTTCCAAATCCAGGGCATTTAATACTGTGGGGATCGTATTGTGTACAGCTCCCCAATCCGACATTACAAGTCCGTTAAATTTCCAATCACCTTTCAATTTTTTATTTAGTAAAAAATTACTCTGACTGCAATATTCACCATTAACCTTGTTATATGCCGACATAACCGCCATTACATGAGCTTCTTCCACAGCAGATTTAAATGCGGGAAAATAAATTTCGTTCAATGCTCTCGGATTCACTATAGTAGTTACGAACCTTCTTTCATATTCCTGATTATTGACAACAAAATGTTTTACCGTTGCAGCTACTCCTTCTGTTTGAACTCCCCGGATGTACGATACTGCCAACCTGGAAGCCAGGTAGGGGTCTTCTCCATAACTTTCAAAATTACGGCCACCCATCGGAACGCGGGCAATATTTACGCAGGGGCCTAAAATAATATCTCTACCTTTACCTTTCAGTTCCTCACCTATCGATCGTCCTATTTGTTCAACAATAGAAGTATCCCAGGTGGATGCCATTGCCGTTCCGCAGGGAAAAGCACTCGATTTCCCCCATCTAACTCCAACGGGTCCATCAGACATTTTCAACTCGGGAATGTTCAATCTCTCGATCCTTTTTGTTTCCATGCCAGTGCTGTCGCCGCCGATGAGATCGATTTTCTCATCAAGTGTCATCCTTTGCAAAAGATCTTCTACACGATTATCAATAGATAATTTCTTATCCATGTATGGATAGTCTTTTTCATCCTTCGCTGCACAGCTGTATAACAAAATAGAACAGCAAAATGCAGCAAGTACCGGAATTATTATTTTTTTCAATGTAGTTAATCCTCTTAGAATTTAATCGATAATTTTTTACCGCTATAATTTATAGTTCTGTCGGGTCGGGCTGTATTATCAACACCGACACCATGATTTTCTTTTACAAGAACAATATTAAAAATCCTATCCCTTAACATTCCCGGAAATTCTCCCCTTCTATCTCCAATCGTTAACGTCTTGCTTTCATTGTTCCATTCAAAAGGTATAGTAGAATATATTCCTTTTTCATAATCATAATTATCGTTTTCATCTTCATAAATTTGGAAACTTCCGTTTTCACCTTCGTAAATTCTTATCTCAATCGGTTCAGAGGATTTTTGTTCGGCAAAATGAATTTCCGGTCCATACGGAATTACTGAGCCTGCAGGGACAAACAAAGGAATTTTATCGATAGGTACATTTACATCAAGAGTTTCTCCACCGGCGGATGTGTCTCCTGTCCAGAAATCATACCACAACTTTCCCTTCGGCAGGTAAACCGAAACTTTATTTGGATGGTCATCTTTATGGGGAACAATCCACGTAAATTGCGTCAACATGGAATTGTTTTTACCTGTATGTTGGTAGTAAATCTTAAACTCATACTTTTTATTTCCGTCGAGGTTGATATTTGCTTCGAACCTTTGAGGATTTTTGTTATTTCTTTTATCAATAATTAGATTATTATTAACCCACATCCTTACACCGGCATCACTGTAAATGAAAAATTTATAATTTCCTTTTGATTCAGTCAAAATATTACCATTTATTTTAAGGCTGTAGTTAGAATCAAACTCAGTCGGTAAACATCCGCTCCAAACCTGGCTTGATTCAAACTTTCGCAATAATACAAGTTTATCGAAATTATTGCCTCTGAAAATTCTTAGTTCAGCACCATGTTCTTCCCCGTCCGGTGAATAAAAATGATCTGGAGTAATTCCGTAACCATTAAATTCCGGTTGATGGTAAATTGCTTTTGTTACAGGATGAACCAATATTGATGAACCAAACATGAATTCATTACCTATCGAATATACTTTTTTATCATTCGGGAAATCCATCGGCAAACCACGCATTATCGTATATCCTTGATTAGTAACTTTCCAGGCAAGTGAATAAATGTATGGTATTAAATGATATCTTAAATTATCTGCCTTTACCAAAGCATCGTATGCCCAACTACCTTTATTTCCGAATTGCCAAATTTCTCTCGGAGTATCCGTCCCGTGTGAACGGAATAAAGGACAGAAAGTGCCAAACTGAAACCACCTTACATAAAGTTCTTTATAGGCATCGTCTTTAACACCCCTCGGAAAATTAAATCGCGTAACAAAAGCACCGATATCGTTTGTCCAGTAAGGTAGACCGGACATACAAAAGTTAATTCCGGCAGCAATTTGAACTTTAAGTGCATCCCAACTTGCAAAAGTATCTCCTGACCATGTTGCGGCAGCATAATGTTGCTGACCTGTAAATGACGACCTTGTCAAGATAAAAACTCTTTTACTGTTACTTACCTCTCTCCAATGATTATAAACCCCTCTTGCGGTTTCAAGTGAAAAGGTATTTAAATATCTTGCATTAGTTCCTAAATAATTATTTCCTGCATTTATCAGTGATAGCCTTGTGTTATATCGATCGTCGGTACTTCTAAATTCTGGTTCTGTTCCATCCATCCAAAAGGCATCAACACCTTTGTCAAACAATCCTTTCTTAAT
The DNA here is from genome assembly GCA_963751355.1 of uncultured Ignavibacteriales bacterium. Classification (GTDB taxonomy): domain Bacteria; phylum Bacteroidota; class Ignavibacteria; order Ignavibacteriales; family Ignavibacteriaceae; genus CAVVVS01. Next base: position 24,349 of record CAVVVS010000139.1, read on the forward strand.
GTATTTCCAGTAAATATTTCTTGCAACAGGATTCCATGTATCATAAACTCTACCTCCACCACCCCAATGAATCGGTTTGAATAGAAAATTGTCTTTTTCCATTTCTCTATAGATCTCGGTTTCCGGCCCAAAAGCAGGCCATATTGAAATCAGTAGATGCGCATTTAATGTGTGAATACTATTTATCATTTTTTCAGGATTAGGATATCTAATCGAATCCCAAGTCATTCCGCTAAAATGTTTCATGTCTCCCCAATACAACCAATCTTGGACAATGTTATCAATTGGTATTTTTCTCTGACGATATTCCTTTAATACACCGACCAGTTCTTTTGCGGTTTTATATCTTTCTTTCGATTGCCAATAACCGTAAGCCCACTTGCCAAGCATCGGAGCTTGACCTGTTAATTCCCGATATCCGAATACTACATTATCTAAAGTTGGACCATAGACAAAATAATAATCGACTTGATCGGCTACTTCCGACCAAAAATAAGTTCCATCGTTACCGTCATGGAATTTCGACATCGAATAATTATCCCACAATAATCCATATCCGTTTGTAGAAATAATAAAAGGATTTACAGCGGTTCTGTTTGCCTCCGAAATCAAAATATCATGACCTCGATAATTCATTATAGGATCTTCGTACTGCCCCAGGCCAAAAAGTGCTTCGTCTTTTGTAAGGATAAATCCCTGCTTTACATGGAATACGTTTTCATTTTCAACAACTGCATTTGTAAAATCTGCCTTATCAGGTTTTACACTCTCAAGAATCTTTCTGTGATCTTTATTGAAAAAAGAAATCTCTCCGCTGGTTTTATTTATTTCCAATATCAGGCTATCCGTAGAAATCTCAATGGTTTTGTCTAGTTCATTTTTTTTCCACTCAACTTTTTCATTTAACGGTAGGATTGTCAGACTTGGTTTATCCTGGAAATTATTCGGTGTGACAGAAACTCTTACAATAGTGGGTGAAATAACTATTACACGCATGCTCAGTTCATGCAACTTTATTGCTACCCCATCATTGTTCCCCGACGCCGTTAAATATGTTACAGGAATTATAAAGAAAAGGATTGCAATAAAATAGGTTTCAAGTTGACGTATCATTAATGTCTCCCAAAACTTTAATTTTATAAATAAAAAGAAAATTATACAAAAATAAATATTGAATAATTTTTAGGCGGGACTAGTTTGATTCTATCAAAATAATTTTCATAAACCGGAAGTACCGGGAATTATTTTCAATGAAGTATCCTCGCTATAATCGGGCCAATTTGAAATTATTAAATGCTGTGAATTCTGTTCCCAATGGAATACCGTAGGGTTAACATTTTTAGAGTTTTTAACCACTCGAAGATTTGTCGGGGTTAAATAATCCAAAGCTAATATAAGGTCGTCGTTATATACTATACAAAAACCATCAGGATAATATCTATCCACGGGAATAAATATTTCCGATGTTTTCGAGTTTTTTATGGGTGTAAATTTCATCGCAAAAATCCTTGTCGCAAAATCAAAACCAAAGGATTTTACATTCCCGGAAATTAGTAATGGTGCAGGTCTAGCAATAATATCAGTTATATATTTGCGTTCAGCCGTACCTACCGGAATTTTGTCACGAAAAATAGCATAAGTATATATACCTGATGAGTTTGTACCTGTTTTTATTGAACCTAAAAACCAGGCTTTAATTGCTCCCAATCCATACTTATCAATTTCTGATGCGGTTTTTATATTGAACCTTTGAAATTTAATTTGCTCTTCCCAGTTTACATCTGTTTTTTCAAAAGTGGGTGGAATCCATTCTCCAATCATCATGCGAGCATTTGATAGACCTGCTTCTTTAAGATAAATTTTAAAATCATTTTCAATAAGCGTTGTATCTGAATCATAAATGTGAGGGGCAAAGATAATATGATCACGTTCAATTGGAGTTTTCATTTCAATAAACGGACTCGTATTAGGTTTCTGGTCCCTCTCATATTTTAGAAGTGGTTGATATAAAGCCCATTTACTTGGGCTTATTGCTTTCAATTCATCAATAAGTTTTCTAAATAATGGGACTAAATATTTTTTTTCACAATCTCTATAATCTGTATCTTCCCCTTTCTGAGGTTCATTTAATAAATCATAGCCAAAAACAGATGGATCATTTTTGTACCGATTCCAAATTGTTTCCCAAGCATTTAGTAATAATTCCTGCTCACCATTTTCATTTTTCCACAATTCCGTCCACTTTTTTTCATCAAAATTCTTAATATCATAAATTGTCATTTTGAAACCCGTTTTTAAGCCGGCTTGCTTACCAAACTGCACTAATGAGTCGACATGTGCAAGATAATCAGGAAGTAATTTATACCCCGGCCATCCTCCGAGTTTTCCAAGAGCTAATCTAATTACTTGATAATTAGCTCCATACTTTACCATTCTATAGTAATCTTCTTGCGTATATGTAATCGGGCCATTAGGTCCTTCAGTAAGTATTACAAATCCTCTTGGAATAAAAAAACTACCACTTTCATCCTGAAAGCCATATGAAGTAGTTTCCATATTGTTTGAATTTTCTTGTGGATATAGTATACCTGAAAAAGATGTAAAAATTAGAACAAATACTAAATAGAAAATTTTCTTACTAAAATTCATTTTAAATTCCATTATTTTGGATTTATTATTCTATTGTTCGGTTTAACCAATATAATTTCGATTAACGTTTTAAAATTCAGATACAAAATTGTAAGTTCCTGAACCAATCTTATATATTGCCCTGTCAGATTCATATTTTACAAATTCGATATTTTTTACCTTAGAAGCCTGTATAGCATTTTCGGTTACATCCCTCTCTGATTTAGCCGGGATGTAAATAGTTGCAGTTGTATTAGCAGGGATTTCTATTTGCCAGCTAAATTTCGAGTTCATTAAATGCCATTCACTTTTTATGGGACCAAATATTGATTGATATGATGCATTTACAAATTTCAAATCCCCTACTAGATACGGTTTCATTATTATATGCTTGAATCCCGGTTCTTGGGGATCTGATTCAATTCCTGCTAAATCCTGATAAAGCCAAACAACAAGATCACCAAGCAACATAACATGGTTACCGGAATTCATAGCAGGGTCACCTGTATTTCCATTCCATAATTCCCATATTGTTGTAGCACCATTCTCAATCATATATCCCCAACTTGGATATGTTATGTTTGAAGCAAAATCGAAAGCTATATCCGGTCTGCCATTATCGGTAAGCGTCTGCATAATCCATTGCTCTCCAACTAATCCACAGCTTGTATGATTCTTGTATTCATTTGCTGTTCTGTCAACAATATTATCGAATACTTTATATATTATTTCTTTTGGAGGAATATTAAAATATACCGCAAGAGCATTTGCTGTTACAGTATTGTTTGCATAATAATCCATTTTCTTGTCAAGGTAGTTATTATTTACTGCATTCCGCACTTTTTTAGACAAATCAGAATATTCTTTGGCATCACTATTCTTTTTTAGAAGATAAGCATATTTTTCCATTAGTTTTAAGCAATGATAAAAATATGCTGAACCAATAAAATCGCCTGGCGTAATTCTAGTAGAATCCTGCGAGTGAATTAATTTTGGATCTTTAGGAGGCATACACCAGTCACCATAAGTATCTTTTGGCAGGAGATAATTCTTCATGTATTTATCGCGCATATAAAAAAGCCACTTTTTCATTGCACTATAGTTGTCTTTTATTACTTTGATATTTCCATACTGTCTGTATAGATTATCTGAAATTATAATGATGGATGAAGGCCAAGTCATGTTATCACTATAGACCGGCCAATATGGCGGAGCTACATCAGGAATACTGCCGCTGGATTTCTGAGCATTAGCAATATTTGTCATCCAATTTTCGTAAAGCATATTGTTATCAAAAATAAAACTTTCACCGTAAGAATTAATAGAGCGATCACCTAACCATCCCTGACGCTCATCACGTTGAGGGCAATCGGTTGGTATACTTCGATAATTCCCCCTAATCCCCCAGTAAGCAGCTTTATATACCTTGTTTACAATATCGTTAGAACAACTAAACCTGCCAACTGTTCTAATACTATTATAAACTACTTTACCTTCAATAGTATTTAAAGTAGGTTTGCTAGGATAACCGATTAATTCAACAAACCGAAATCCATGGTAAGTAAAACGAGGTTCCCACTTCTCTAGTCCTTTTCCTTTAGTGATATAAACATCCGTTTGCTTAGCTGTGCGAAGGTTGGCAACATATAATTCTCCATCGGGTTTTAATCTTTCTGCGAAACGCATCTTAATTTTTGTCCCTCTTTTAGCACGGACTTTTATCGAAACCCATCCCACCATATTTTGTCCCATATCATATATGTAAACTCCTGGTTTAATTTTTTTGATAGATTGGGGTTGTAAAGTCTGCATTATCCTTATCGGTTCCAACATTTGAGCCGATAAAATTTTAGATGGATTGGTAACTATTTCTGCATTCATCCATTTGGAATCATTAAAACCAATTTTATCCCATCCTAAAATTTCTTTTCTTGCATCATAGATTTCTCCATCGTACTCGTTATTAGCTGTAATTGGACCATTAGCCGTTATTTTCCAAGTTTTATTGCTAACTATGGTTTGTTCTGTACCGTCAATATAATCTATACTCAGTTGAAAGATCATTTTAGGGAAGCCATAATTTACAGTCTTTGCGGGATCATTACGGCGGGGAGCAAAAAACCTTCCATTGCCAAGAATTACTCCAACTGCGTTCTCACCTACCACAAGGTTTTTTGTAACATCAAATGTCATGTATAGAGATCTTTTGGAATAGTCGGACAAACCTGGCGCTAGCACCTGGTCACCAATCTTTTCCCCATTTAAATACAACTCAAATAATCCCAAACCGCAAATATATGCAGTTGCTCGTCGAATTTTTTTTGTTGTCTTAAATTCTTTCCTAAGCATACGTGCGGATAATATGGTACGATTTTCATTTGATTTGTCATTTCCAACAGCTTTGTCCAGTCCAATCCACAAACCTTTCCAATCAAATTTATTCAATAGTCCCATACTCCATTTTGCAGACTTACTCCATTCAGATATCTTATCTGATTTATCCCATACTCTGACTTTCCAAAAACATTCTAAACCCGTAGATAGAGGTTTACCTTGATAGATTACATTAATACTATTATTTGATTTTACTTTTTTAGAATCCCATAAATCTCCATCGTTCGAATTTAATTTTTCGGCAGTGCTTGCCACTATTATTTGATAAGCTGTTTGATATTGTCCTCTCTCTTGAGTATCAGAATACCAGCTTAATCGGGGAGATTCTTCATCAATTCCTAAAGGATTAATTAAATACTCACATCTCAGATATTTAGGATGAAGTACATCTGTACCCTTTTCTGTAGAACATCCGGCTAATAAAATTACAATTAAAAATAAAAGGATATTTAGTAATTTTATTTTCATCGTTAACCTTTTTTCTATATTAAAAAATATAGGGGTAGTAATAGAAACTACCCCGTTATAAAATATTGATATATCTTGCATAAACAGTATGGATCACAAATGAATTGATGAGAATATTTATATAAAATAGTATAAAATCAGAAGTCTTGCATCCACTATATTTTATCAAAAATTAATGCCAAATTCTTTTATAAATCTAATTCTTTATCATAATTTATACTATTTCATTTGCAATTATAATTATTTCAAAAGGGTCATCTTCTTTGATTGAGTAAAATTATCTGTTTGTATTCTATATATATATACTCCCGAAGCTAATTTTGATGCATCAAAACTTACAATATAATTACCTGGCTTCTGTACTTCATTTACCAAAGTAGCTACCTTTTGTCCCAATATATTAAATATAGCAAGAGTTACTTTACCGCTCTGTGTAATACTATATTTAATATTAGTTGTTGGGTTGAACGGATTAGGATAATTTTGTGATAATGAAAAATTAACCGGTATTTCTCTATTATCTTGCTTAACACCCGTTAAAATCATTTTAGTGGTGTCTTCACTTAAAATATGCTGTGTGATGGCATCTTTATTTTCTTCCCATAGTGTCTTTGCTTTTGGGAACCAATTCAAATCACCTAGCGGTAATCCTTCGATAGAAGCAGTCAATAGAGTACTATTTTTATAACTTGCATCAACTCGCGGCCATACTACTGGATTTCCCCAATTGTAAGTTGTGTCTTGATTCCACATCCAATTCCCAGCCTGGCTAGGTTGCTTCTCAAGGCTGTTAGCTGAGAAACCCCATGAATATATCTCGGTAGCCGGCAAAGTCCATGATACTATTGAATCTTGAAGGTCATAGAATTTAGGATCAGTCCATTGAGGATCTGTATCAGGTGTACCTGCCCCAAACAGATTATCCACGTAATTACCCTCAAAGAAATATGGAAAGTGAGCTTTGTCTGTACTCATAAAAGCTTCCCGATTAACACCAGCTGAATCCGGAGGAAACATTAGAGGTTGAATATAAGAATCATCGATCGGAGTTGCTCCATCATTATTTACTGTATGCGCTGGTGCCCATGTGGTTATATAATCTTGTATCCTAGGATCGGTATAAAACGAATTATATTCGCAAAATAATTTCTTTTGTGAATGTACCTGGCCGTCTATAATATCAGCGTCTGTAGTATCTTCCTGAACTTGGACAAGGTAACTTTGTATTCCTCCTGAAACCTTACCATCGGGAAAGCGTGTATTAAAAGTCTTATTAAAAGGAACTGAACAAAAATCAAAATAGAGATTATTTGTTACATAAAAACTGCTAATATCGGTTTCGGCATGCATTCTCAATTTATGGAAAATAAAAGAATTATGATTTATCCAAATAAAATGAGACACCCCCTTTTTACCGGCTTGCCATATACCAAATCCAGTACTTAAGAATGTATTATTTTCTACATATACGGTATCAAAGCCGTTCGAAGCAGAATTGGCTAAGTGAGCAAACCAGCCGGTCGTTGCATCATCTAATGTTCCTTGACGTAAAAATAGACTGTTGGTTACAAATAATTTTGGATACGGTGTATTGCCAAATTCTATCATAATATTATATCCGCAAGGATCACATACAACGCTATCAAGTTCTAGTTTTATAGGTGTTGTACTGGAACTCGAAAAAATCCCTAAACCTACAACATCAAGTGCATTTGCATCAACAATAAATACATTTTTTAATTTTAAATCTCCTATCATATTAAACATATTGTCTAAAACAGTTCCATCCTCATTGGTTGCTGTTTGTATCACAGCGGGCATTTCGCCTTTAGCCGGTGTAGTACCTATAATACTCAACGGGAATCCATCATTTTCGATTACCCCGTTAAGTGTATACCATCCACCGGCTTGTAACCTATAGATTACATTACCCTGATTTGTAGAAATGGCATCATTTAGAGTGCCGTAGCCCGGATCAACATCTAAATAAGTTTGCGAAAATAATGTAGTACAAAAAAGAAAAAAGATCAAAGTGGTTGATATTTTTTTCATTTTTTTCCTCCTAATTTAATGTTAAAAAAATGTGGAAAAGATCTTATAGCATAACAAAATTACCTAAGGAATTTTTTATTATACATATAAGAATGATAACAGATAAGCCGCATTCGAGAATAATTTTGTTACATTTTTTGACAAGGATGGACAACCTTGGTTTTATTTTCCTCCTTCTTTTATTTAAAATATTATTATAGTTGTGGAATAAAGTTTAACAAAGATTTTACTTCTAAGTTTAGAAAATTAATTCTATAAGAATTATCAATAACTGTATCTTATTCCAAGATCTGCCGTCCAGCCATAACTTTCCATATACGTTGGTCTTGAATCCCCTAAATAATTTTTATAACCAAGAGGATTATTTATATTGGCAAAATTAAACAATACTTCCAATCCATTGAGTGGGAGTTTTTGTGTTATTTGTAAATCCCATTTAGCAAATCGTGTAACATTATTTTGAAATTCCTTACGATTTGGAAAACTCGTAATCATTTCACCAGTATACTGATATGATAACCAAAGATTGAGTCCTTTGTAATTATAACCAAAAGAAAAATTGACTATGTTTTTAGGTTGATTCAGCATTGGACCTGAATAAACACTATCAACGGCTACTAATGTATAAATAGGTCGTCCTCTGACGTCATATCCTGAAATAACATTGTTAACCTTAGAATATTCATATCTTGTATTAGAACTAATCAATGTAAAATTTAAATCCAACGAGATATAATTAAATGGCTCTGGTAAATACCATAAATTTGTTTGAGCATCAAATTCTAAACCTTTTAAGTATACCGGAAAATTGTGATTTTCTGGAATACCAATCATTACTGTAGTATTATCACTAAAATATTGACTGATTTCATTTCCCAGTGGCCAAGGTTGACCTGGAATTCTGTATGTGGCAGGAGTCCAAATCATATCAACTACTTTTTTATAAAAACCACTGATAGAAACTAATCCGACCTTATTTCCGAAAAATGCTAATTGTGCATCATAGTTTGTCCAAAATTCAGGTTTCAAATTTGGATTTCCGGCTCTATAGAAAAAAGGAGCTATTCCTCTATTAACATCGATATATGGTATTAAATCATTATAATCAGGTCTATTAAGAGTTTGAGTAAAAGAAAGAAGAGTTTGCATCCAATCAAAAGGTTTAAATTTTAGATGGATCATTGGCAACCAATAATTATCTTTATGAACAGCATGTGTTGCATATCCCGGTGCATTTTTATAATCATAGTAATTAAATGCAACCGATTCTTCTATCCACCAGCCATTTAAATCATCTCTAACTTCTTCGTATCGGATTCCCGGTATAAAAGTAATCATATTACCTAGATTAAGCTCACCCATTAAGTAACCAGCATAATAATTTTCATCCATTGTATACGAGTGCAACATTGTGGGTATCCATTCCGGATTCATACCGATCTTACCACCATAAAACGCTGGAGGCATACTTTGCGGATCAACATAAATATAATAATAGGAATAGCTCTTCCACCAATCGAATAATTCATTTAAACGGTGGATATTAGGATACCACCCAAAGTTGTATTGCCCTTTTAAAAAATTATTCACCATATAATCGTATAATCCGTACATGGATAAATTATGCGTTCCAGTTTCACCAGCCCAGGGAAGATACTTTACGGCATAATCACCCCAATTGGGAGTTTGAACAATAGGATTAGTAGTATTTCCAGCTACACGGTTGTTTCTGTTTCTTGAGTTGCTTTTATATTCTGCACCAAATTTAACAAACGAAGAAATGTAGTCACCAATGTTAAAAGGTATTTTAAAATTCATGTATGCTTGTAAGTCTTTCTCAAATACACGATTCTTGGCTTCATTCATGTTGTATAATTGAAAATTGTTTAAAGTTTCTGTGGAAAGTGTATCCATTGCATAGTCAAGTATTTCATTTAATGGCAGACTTTGTGTTGTTTTATCACCATATTTACTAAGTCCATAACTTAAAGATGAAAACAACCATCCCTTCGATTCTGGCATGCTCCTGATTGATTGAGTAAATGCCAATCCCTCATCCATTTCAAATAAATGGAATTCGTGTTTGGCTTTAAGTGAACCCATATATAACCTTAAAAAATTATTAGGTATATCATTTATATTATATTTAACACCTCCTCCGGAAATATCATAGGACTTTGAAACAATTGTATAATTCTGATTATTATAAGAGAAGAAGTTGGAGAAAGAAAGTTTTGTTTCGGAAGATAATTTATAATCCAGGAATAAAGTTCCTGCCGCTTTTTTATTTATTCTTCTTTCGTCATTAAGATTAATATCGCTTACATATAAGGGAGCCAGCTGTCCTGGAGGGGGTACACTTTTTGTGACATAGTTTGCCCCCAACGTTTGATCACTTCTATTTACACTTTCTGCATTAAGGCTTAGTATGAGACCTAATTTATTATTAAAAAATCTATTACTGACAACACCTACCAACATATAATTCTTCCAATAGTTATTTAAATGATTGTAGCCTCCCTGTGCCATTAAACTGTATTTAAATCCAACAGGCGCTTCATTCATTTTTAAGTTTATAGTTCCGGCAACCGCGTCGCCTTCCATATCCGGAGTTATGGATTTAAACACTTCTACTCCTTGAAGGGCATATTGAGAAATACCTGAAATATCTGTTGCTCTGGTATTATTTTCAGTTGAAGGTAAAGGGATTCCATCCAATAGAACCTGGCTATATTTTGGATCTAATCCTCTGATTACAACACCAGTACCTTCCCCACCTGATCTGATTAAGGAAATACCGGGAAGACGTCCGATAGCTTCTGCAGCATTTGCATCGGGATTCTCTTGAAGACGATCAGCCGCAACAACATTTTTAATTACATTTGAATTAATTTGTTCATTAATAGCTCCTTGTTGCCCTAATCGTTGAGAGGTTATAACTACTTCCTTGCCTTTAACGGTAGTGATATTCAGTTCCAGATCCAATTCAGTTGTCCTGTTAGGTTTTATATCTACATCAACGGTCTTAGTTATATAACCAACATATGAAATCCGGACTGTTTGTTTACCCGCTGGGATATTCCGAATTAAATATGTACCATTTATATCGGTTGCGGCTCCAAAATTAAGCCCAATAATCATAACATTTGCAAATGGTAGTGGCGCCTTTGTATCAGAACCTGTAATAGTTCCACTTAAAGAACCTGTTTGGTTAATCTGAGGAAACATGCAATGGACACTGACTATAACAGTACAAAGCATCAGGATTATTATGTCTCTTATTTTATTTCTCATGTTCACTTCTTTGTATTAATAGTAAAAAATAAACTTTTTAAATAACAGAAAAGAATTCATTTTTTTTCTTGATGTATTTTATTCTTTGTAGGCGCTAATTTCTAATCTCCCGCTATAAGTTTAATGTCGTTATAAAGAATGAACGTTTATTGGCTCATTAATTCGTTCATTTTCAATCTTTTGCTGATAGCCGCTTTCACTGTATGCCTTAAAGATATCTATCGGTAAATTTTTATTCATTCTCGCTTTTGCTATAATAGGTCTTACATCAGCATTAATTATTGCATCATTAAATATTCGATTAGCTAATATAATCTCATCATTTTTTTGATGTATTGTCAGTAATTTTTGATTTACTAGAATAGCCTTAGCTAAAGATAATTGTAAGGAATCAATCGAATGTAATAAAGCTGGAATCCTTTTTTCACGGCTGCTGCATTGGTCTATCATCAGCGCCCAGTTGTTTTTGCCCATTATTCCTCCTCCAGCAACCAGTTCGTAAAAGATTCTGGCTAATTCCGGGTTCGGTTCAACAGCATGATCATCGTCTGCCGCATATCTAGTATTAAAATGAAAGCCACCGTATATTCCTTCAGCTAGTAACCTAGCTAAAATTTGTTCTACATTTGTAGAATGATAGTGGTGTCCCATATCTATAAGCACACCGCCATTCTTACCGAACTCTTTAGCTAATATAAATGCACTCCCCCAATCCGATAGAATAGTGCTATATGTTCCAGGTTCAAATACTTTATACTCAATGAGAACCTTAACCTTCTTGTTAGTCGTATTCTTATTAATGCTTTCAATCTCAATAGCAACATCTTGTAAGGATTTTTTCGTGTTTCCTATTGCCTTCCTTAATTCTACTTGCCCCGGATAATTAGAACCGTCCGGGACCCATATTGAAACAATACCATTTGCCAGTTCGGCAGCAATTTTTGCAGATAGAATGGTCTGCTCAACGTAACGGTTTCTTATATTTGGTTCTTCTGTAGATAAGCTGCCTCGATGAGAGCCCCTTAAAAAATAAGTTGGACTTATCGAGCCTAATTTTAAATCACGCTTTTTGGACTCACTTGCAACCTGTTTTGCCAGTTCATAAGAACCTATAATTCCGTCGTATGAATAATCCCAAAGGATGTGGGTTGCAACTCTTTCGACAACTCCGGTAAGTTTATTTACAAATGCAGCGTCATCCAACTTTTCATAAATATCCCTTGCATATCCTGGAGGCATATAATCGCCGAATCTTCCACCACCGAATTTACCAAAAACCCAACTAGGAATTTCCACTTTGAAATTTTCAATTGCAGAAATCGCGTTATTAATACATTCATGGCCAAATTCTTCGTAAAGATATTTAAGACCATATTCTAACTGTTTTTCCTTCATATTTTTTCCCTGCAGCAAATAGTAAAAAATTTATTAGACCCGGATATCTTTCTTAAAGGTTTTCGAAAACCTTTAAGTTATTAGTAAAAAATACAGCTTCGCCACTATAGCCACATCCGCTTAAAATTGTGAGGTAGATCACTTAATGCTTTTCGAAAAGGATTAAGTAAAAACCTAAAAAAATATTTTTAAATTGTCAAGAAAAAAATTATTTTTTTTTACTCCATTGGGTGATAAATTAAATTTTGCAATTCATCGTCTATTTGTTCTTGGCATATATTAGCACCCATTAATGATTTTTTCATCCTTTTGGGGAACATCATTATTTATTAAATTTTCAAATTCATATCTGAATAATGCCAATAGTTTTGGAAAAATCTTGCTAAATTTTACATACTATCTGGTTTTCTTTCAATTACCATAGAATCAATTATTATATCTTGAAAGTCTTTATCAATTTTCCTTGTTTCAATCATTTTTATTAATAAATCAGTCGATGCCTTGCCAATAGCATAAGGATTTTGAAAAACTGAGAAAAATGGAACCCCTAACCTATAAACAATGTTATTATCACCAAATTCACCTAATATTACATCTTCAGGTATCGATAATTTGCTTTTAAGAATAGCTTTTCCTGCCCCATATGTAATTAAACCTCCAATACTAACAATCGCATCAATCTTTATTCCTTTATCCAGAACCGTCAATATTTTTCTGTAGCTATCTTCTTCGCTCCTAGAAGATTGTAACACTAATTCCTGCCTAAACTCTATGTTATTCATTTCTAAAGCCATTTTGTACCCCTTGAATCTGTCTCTTAACATACTTAAACCGAAATTTGGGCTTAAAAATAATATATTTTTCCTTTTCATTTGTATAATCTTAGAGGTTAACTTAAAAGAAGCTTTAACATCATCTATTTTAACGGATTTAAATTTCAAGTCATCAAAAAACTTATCCCAGCATACTATTCTTATTCCTTCTTCACTTATTTTATTATATAATTCATAGTTTTTTTTACTTCCGACAGGGTTCAATAAAATACCATCGGCATGAATATCTGATAAAAATTCTATTTTTTTCCTTTCTTTTATAATATTTTCGTCATGTACTAATAAAAGACATTCATATCCCTTTTTGCTTGATTCCTCATACATTCCTCTCACTGCTTCTGAGAAAAATGAAATTCGCAAATCGGGAACCAATACACCTAAAATTCTACTTCTATTGCTAATCAATGATTTGGCTAATAAATTTGGTCTATACCCAAGTTCACGGCATGCTTTTTTAACTTTTTCCTTTGTTTTATCTGATATGTCTGAACCATTGCTTAAAGCTTTTGAGACTGTTGCTGGTGTGAGAGATAATAAATCTGCAACATTTTTAAGTGTTACTCTTTTTCTTATATGTTTCATTATATTTTTATCAGACTTGAAATAATTATTTCATAATTTTAATAATTTGGCTTAAAATGAAGAATAATTCTATTCTTCATTTTTATTCAAAAATATAGTCCCACATCTTGAATTGAATTTTTGGAAAATGATCGGCTTAACTGTTTTCGAAAAGGTTTAAGTAAATTAATTTTTTTTTATTTAAATGTCAATTATAATGGCAAAAGATTCAAGCTGTAATTCGGATTCTCGAAAGAAAAGAATTGATTACATCGGAAGAAGTTTTGGAAGAAGTGGGTAAACTGAAAAAAGAGATGGAGGAGAAGATTAGGAAGATGGGGAGGGAGAATTAGATATGTATAATTTTTATTTTTGTATTATTCATTTGTTATCGATTTGAGGTAATCATGAATGAACATATCCAACAAGATTTAACAATTTCTCTACTTATTCAAAAATTACAAAGCATCTTAGAAAAAGAAGGTGACTTACTGGTTTATGATTGGGTTGGTGAGTATGAGAACGAAATTAAACTTGATACTAATTTTCAATTAGAAATTAGAATTGCTGATGGAGATTTCCCGAAAAGATTGTTGTTATAGCCTTTTATTAAAATGAGTTGAATACGACTATAATAACAATATAGCCTACCCACAAAATTCCGGCACTATTACTGGCCGTATAATACCATTTCCCTTTTCTATTAAACATATTTCTGTCTAAACTCCAAGAACCCCTGGTATTGAAAATGACATTTGAATGTTGGTCCAAATATTCTTCAAGCAGATTTTTAGAAGCCAATACACGGAGAACTACGCTTGTAAAAAAGATAGAAAAAAAGATAATTAATGGGATTAAGTCTTTCATTATAATCGTTCCCCGTTCGATTTGTTACTTGCCAACTTATTTTGACGACTGTTTTAATTTATAATGAAATAATTAAATTTTTCAAGAAATCAGAAAGCAAAATTTTCAAAAATTTGATTTGCAGAAAAGAAGAGATGGATAAGAAGATTAGGAGGATGGGGAGGGAGAATTAGAAATTTTAATAAATCATTTTCACTTTTTGGAACTTGCAGTTGGAACATCGCTCGCTATTTCAAATAAAAAAGAAACCTGTGAAAAGGAAAAATCATATATTGAAAAGTATTATTTAGGGAAAAAACAATTTTTGGCAATGCATAAATGGATTAAAAAAAACAGAAAAACCAACATCTTCATTAAATTCATATTTTTGCCAAATTTTATTCGAAATCCAATCAATAAATAAAATATTAAAATTTTGATGACTTTTAACAGGTTTATCAATAAGAAAAGCTTTACTATTTTTTTAATTCCATAATTGAGTCTGTAAATACTCAATTAAACTATTACCGCTTTTTACTTTAATAATTCTTTCATCTATGATAAACTCAACTTTGCCGTTACAAGTTTTTATAAAATCACATAAACCTATATTGATCA
>CAVVVS010000140.1:0-22132 GCA_963751355.1 uncultured Ignavibacteriales bacterium
AGGAATTTCAGTAAAATCACAGGTAAATGAAGGCACAACCATAACACTTAAATTTGGTTAGATCAAAAACAAAATTCATTCAATCATACATTAATACATTCAATCAATCCATAATTCCATTTCGGGTAATTTAATTAACATGAATTATTTGGATTTAATTTTGAACCGTCACACTACCTCAACCGTTCGCAATCGTTCACTTCTGTTCACAGCCGAACACTGACTATTCATAAAAGTTTATTTTACCTTCCATTCAAAATATTTTAAATAGGCATACTCTTTGATTTTATGATATCAGAATTATTCCATTTGTCGAAGTATAGAACCATTTAGATATTAAGCAGTATGAGGGTAGAAATTTATTGATATATTAAAACTGCATTGATATGAATAGAATTTCAATCATGCTAAAATAAAGGGAAATAAAAATGGATTTCAAATATTACTTTTTATTCTTCGTTTCAATATTACTTCTCACAAACACAATCTTTTCACAAGCTTCATCCAAGAAGAAAATCTATATGGATATTTCCCACGGCCAGAAATTCTGGAATGATCCGTCAGATATGAACGGTCAGGATGAAAATTGGGTTAAGAGAGTTGAATATATGACCGACCAACTCTTAAAAACAGCTTCTTCGGTTAATGCAGAATTGTTCTACCTTAAAGAAGAAATAAAGTCAGAAGATTTATCAGATTGCGATTTACTCTTTATTCATATACCATCTGGACAATATACTACTGATGAAGTTAAAGCAATAACAAATTATTTAAAAAACGGTGGTTCTCTTTTTCTTGTAATGGATGAGGATTACTGGTCAACTTTAAATGATGCTAATGTAAATGATATTATCAGGCCGTTTGATATACAATTTGGTGAACAAAGCCCGGATACAACATTAGGAGGAATTACAAAAGCCGGTATTATTACAGAAAAACCTTTAATGATTACGTATTACGGCGGAAGAATTATTAAAGGCGGAACTCCTTTCTGTTTTAATAAAAACGGTGAGTATCCTTTCGGAGTGTATGAGAGTCTAAAAAACGGAGGCAAAATTATTGTCATGGGTGATGGGATGACATCACTATATATGACAAGCTGGAAAGGCGTAAATGATTTTCAATGCGTAGAATTTATGCACGATGCATTTAAGTGGCTTTTAAAGTAAGGGATTCAGGAGGGAATTATGTTAAAAAATTATTTTAAAATCGGGCTGCGTAATTTAATAAAGCACAAGAAATATTCATTGATAAACATTCTTGGCCTGGCTGTAGGTTTTACCGGATTTATATTGATTATGGTTTGGGTACAGGATGAATTATCGTATGACATGTTTCATAAAAATGTTGATAATACTTACCTGGTTTTGCGTGCATCGAATAATAAAGTTTCTGCAATAACTTCAAAAATGCTTGGTCCGGCTATTAAATCGGAAATACCGGGAATTATTAATGAAACGGATTACTCCCCTCTTCCGGAATCCTTTAAGCCGTTTATTCAGTACAAAGAAAAAGGCTTTGAGGAAAATTTAGCCTTAACTGATTCCCGTTTCTTCGAAGTTTTTTCTTTTAAGTTTATTGAAGGCAATCATCTTACCGCACTCAGTGATCCTAATTCGATTGTAATAACCGAAAAAATAGCTAAAAAATATTTTGGAAATTCGGAACCGCTTGGCAAGTCTTTTATATTAACTTTTCTCGGGATAAAAAAGACGGTAAAAGTCACAGGAGTAATTGATAACATTCCGCACAATACTCAATTCCATAGAGAATTCCTTTTACCCTTGGATTTTATTAAATCCTTTGGTGCAAATTGGGACGCCTGGCAAAATTTCAACGTCCAGACCTTTGTTCTCACCAACGGAAAAAATAATATCTCAGATCTCGAAAAGAAGATCCTGGAATGTGAAAACAGGAATGCTGGCAGTATGAATTTGGGAACGACCGGTTACTCCCTTTTACCTTTAAGCAAAATTCATCTTTATTCAGGTAATATCGATTTTTTCTCTTCAACCGGAAATATAAAATATGTGTATATATTCTCTGTTGTTGCATTCATTATTTTGCTTATTGCTTGTATGAATTACATTAATCTTACAAATGCATTTTCATTGAAAAGGACAAAAGAGATAGGCATTAAAAAAGTTGTGGGCGCAAATTGGAAAGATTTAATTTATCAGTATTACGGAGAAACATTAGTAATTACAATTGCAGCTCTCTCGGTGTCGCTTTTACTTATTGAAATACTTTTACCTTTGCTGAACCATTTATCAGGTAAAGAATTGTCTTTTGATTATGCAAACACGGAACTTTTAATAACAATCATTTTAACTGTATTAATTACAAGTATTATTTCAGGTATATATCCTGCAATTTTTGTAACCCGGTTTCGACCGGCACAAATTCTTAAAGGAAAATTCCAGAACAAATCAGACGGACTAAAACTGCAAAAAGGATTAGTAATTTTTCAATTTGCATTATCGATCACTATAATAACATGCACATTCATTGTAATAAGTCAGTTGAATTTCATTAGAAATGCAGACCTGGGTTATGACAAAGAAAATATTATTGGTATAAGAGTGAACGGAGATATTTTTAATAAGTATGATGCTTTTAAAAATAAACTCCTTTCGAATCCGGATATAATCAACATTTCACGTTCGGAACCTATGGATGAAAAATCGCTTGGTAGTACAGAAGGAATAAATTGGAAGGGAAAACAAAAAAGATTCGGGGCATGGCTGCTGCATGTTGATCCCGACTTTGCAAAAACTTACAAAATCCAGATGAAAGAAGGAAGATTTTATTCGGAGCAATTTCCTTCCGACGAAACAAGCGCTTATGTTATAAATGAAACTGCAGAAAAGGAAATGGGGCTTCAGCCGGCCATTGGAAAAGAAATTGATGTATGGGGAAGGAAAGGAAAAATCATCGGTGTAACTAAAGATTTTATTTTCAGTTCTCTGCACAATTTAATTGAACCTGTAATACTAAGAATTCCTAATCCTAAAGAGGAAAATATTTTTTACCGTGAATTGTCCGTACGCTTAAATCCTCATTCTGTCCATGACGGGTTGGAGTATGTAGAAAATTCATGGAAAAGTTTCTTCCCGGGTGAACCATTTAAATTTTATTTTGTCGACGAGAGTCAGAACGCAAATTATTCCGCCGAACAAAGGATGAGCGACATTTTCAAATACTTTTCACTCCTTGCAATTTTTATTGCATGCATAGGACTTTATGGATTAACTGCATTTATGATTGAAAGGAAGATTAAAGATATAGGGATACATAAGGTGCTTGGCGCCAATGTAGTGAAGATTGTGTTTATGCTATCAAAAAAATATTTGCTATGGATTGTTATATCCAATGTAATTGCCTTTCCGGCTGCTTATTATTTTATGAATCAATGGCTGCAATCATTTGCATACAGAATAAACATAAGCTTATGGATATTCTTTTTAGCAGGTGGTATTGCCTTGATGATTGCATTAACAACGATAAGTTTTCAGGCCATAAAAGCAGCAACAGCAAATCCGGTTAAATCTTTAAGGTATGAATAATTGAAGGGTAAAAATAATGTTAAAACATAACCTTCTTCTTATTTTCAGAAATTTTAGAAGATCAAAAAGTACATTCTTTATAAACCTAATAGGATTATCTACCGGTTTGGCCTGCGTATTATTGATTTACATGTGGGTGAACGATGAATTGAGTTTTGATAAGTTCCATAAAAATGACAACCGGCTTTATCAGGTGATGAAAAATTCCCAGTCTGCCAACGGTCCCGGGACATTTCAGGACACACCCGGTCTTTTGGCAAAGGCATTGGTTTCAGAAATTCCTGAAATTAAATATGCTGTTTCCGTTATACCTATTTCCTTTTTAAATCAAAAAGGAATTTTGACGAACTCGGAAAGAACTTTTAAGGCAAGCGGACTGTTTGTTAGTGAAGACTATTTCAATATTTTCTCATATCCCTTAATTCACGGAAATAAAAACCAGGTATTGTTAGAAAAAAATGCCGTTGTGATTTCAGAAGAATTGGCAAAAAAATTATTCAATACCACTGAAAATATTATCGGAAAAACAATCGAATGGAATCAGTCGGGAACGAGCGGACAATATATGATATCCGGTATTTTTAAAAATCTTCCTTCTAATTCCTCTGCTCAATTTGATCTTCTATTTAATTTTAAAGTCTTCCTGCAAAAGAAACCGAATCTTAACCTCTGGAATAATAGTTATCCGTCGACCTATATGCTTTTAAAGAACAATGTAAACATTGACGAACTCAATAAAAAAATAGCAGGATTTATAACTACTAAACTGGAAGGTTCACATGACATCCTGTTTCTTCAAAAATATTCAGACAGATATTTGTATGGAAAGTATGAAAATGGTGTTCCAACCGGAGGAAGAATAGCTTATGTACGATTATTTTCAATTATCGCGTTAATCATATTGGTCATTGCATGTATAAATTTTATGAACATGTCAACTGCAAAAGCTTCAAAAAGACTGAAGGAAGTTGGTGTAAAAAAGACAGTCGGGGCAGGCAAGATTACACTCATATTTCAATATATGGGAGAAGCAATGTTGATCTCTTTTTTATCGCTTATCATTGCCGTCATGCTTGTTGAGTTATTATTACCCCAATTTAATATGATAACAGGTAAACAGCTCGGACTAACATTTAATATGAATCTTCTGTTATCTGTTTTGGGAATTACTTTCTTTACAGGACTTATCGCAGGCAGCTACCCGGCAATTTACCTTTCCCGGTTCAATCCGGTAACTATGTTGAAAGGAACAATAAATACTTCCTTCGGGGAACTATTGACACGAAAAGGATTGGTTTTATTCCAATTCTCTATATCCGTGATATTAATTGTATCGGTTCTGGTTGTATATAAACAAATGGAAATGATTCATACGAAAAACCTGGGTTATAACAAGGATCATATTATCTATTTTGAAAAAAGTGAGTTACCTGATAACAATATGAATGATGTGCGGGATAAGTACGAACAGCATCTGGATAATTTTTTGTTAAGTATTAAAAACATTCCGGGAGTTGTAAATGCTGCTAATTTCTGTCAGCTTATATCAAAAGAACATGGTTCAACAACCGGCATTTATTGGGAAGGGAAAAATCCTGATAATCAAACACCATTCGCAAATATCAATGTTGGCTATGACTTTATAGAAACGCTTGGCATTGAATTGAAAGAGGGCCGGACTTTTTCGAGGAAATTCGGTGCAGAGAAATCAACAATTATTTTTAATGAAACAGCGATTAAAAAAATGGGACTAAAGAACCCTATTGGTAAAATTGTGAATCTATGGGGTGAGGATAAACAAATAATCGGTGTAACAAAAGATTTTCATTTTGAATCATTATACGAATCATGTGATAAACCGCTTTTATTTAATTTCAGCATGGACCAATTGGCTTCCAAAATTATGGTCAAACTCAGATCCGGAATGGAGCAGACAACCATTGAGCGTCTTGAGAAGTATTATAAAGAACATAATCATAATCTTCCGTTCGAATTCAAATTTTTGGATGATGAATACCAGGCTTTATATGCGTCTGAAATGCGGGTTGCAGTCTTGTCCAGATATTTTGCTGGTATTGCCATTCTTATTTCCTGCCTTGGTTTGTTTGGACTGGCAGCTTTTACTGCGGAAAGAAGACGAAAAGAAATAGGTATACGCAAAGTGCTGGGTTCAGGTGAACTTAACATCATCTATCTTCTAACTAACGATTTTACCAAAATTGTTTTAGCATCAATGCTAATTTCTTTACCTGCAAGCTATTTAATAGCCAAACATTGGCTGAATAGCTTTGCTTATAAAATTGATTTGAGTCCCTGGTATTTTGTTAGTGCAGGATTAATTACCTTAAGCATTTCCTGGCTGACAGTGGGTATCCAGGCTATTAAAGCTGCAACGGCTAATCCGGTTAAATCTTTAAGGCATGAATAGGGTAAGGAGTTCAATAATGTTTAAGAATTACCTAAAAATTGCTCTTAGAAACTTAACCAAGCACAAGAGATATTCATTAATTAATATCTTTGGTTTGGGAATTGGTCTTGCATGTTTCATTCTCATTATGCTGTGGGTTCAGGATGAACTTTCATATGATCGCTTTCATAAAAATAGTGATGATATTTATATTATAATCCGACATGACCATGGAAAACCGGATGCCGCAACTTCCAGACTTTTAGCTTCTGCTTTAAAGACTGATCTGCCGGAGGTTGTAAATGCAGCTTCTTTTACACCTCTCCCTGATCCATTTAAAGTGTATATCAAATATCAAAACAGAAGTTTCGAAGAAAATATTGCAATAGCCGAGCCTCAATTTTTCGAGATTTTTTCTTTTGATTTCATAGAAGGCAATTTCCGATCTGTTTTTAAAAATCCCAACTCTATTATTATGACTGAGAGAATGTGTCAGAAATATTTTGGAGATCAAAACCCGATTGGAGAATCAATTACATTATCAATGCTTGGACAAAAAAGAATCTTGAAAGTGACTGGTATTTTAAAGAACATTCCCCGGAATTCCCATATCCAGAGGGAGTTATTTGTACCGATTGAATTATTGAAAACATATGGAATAAACTGGGATTCCTGGTACAGCCAAACAGTACATACATATATCCGGACACAGAATAAAATCGATGCTTCCCAATTAGAAAAAAAGATTTTGGCGTGTAAGCTTCGCAACTATTATGAAAAAAATGTGAATTATACACTTCTTCCATTAACAAAAATCCATTTACATGCAACTAATATTGTATACTTTTCATCTACAGGTGATATCAAATATGTTTACATCTTCAGTGTAATTGCAGGAATTATTTTGCTCATTGCCTGTATAAATTATATGAATCTTTCCAACGCGCTTTCTTTGAAACGTGCTAAGGAAATCGGTATACAAAAAGTCATTGGAGCCCAGCGTATGCAATTAATGCGTCAGTATTTTGGTGAAACTTTTATTTTGACCATCTTCGCTCTGAGCTGCGGAGTTTTCTTTGTTGAGCTGTTTCTTCCGGTCCTTAATCAAATATCCGGCAAATCACTAACTATGGATTTTTTTAACCCGCAGTTTATCATCACAATATTATTGACAACGGTAATCACCTGTGTAATTTCCGGACTTTACCCGGCTGTATTTATTTCAGGATTTAAACCTATTCAGGTGCTTAAAGGAAGATTTCATATTGGTAAAAGCGGTATTAATCTGAAAAAAGGATTAATCGTTTTCCAATTTGCTTTATCCATCATGATTATTGTAAGTACCATCATTGTCTTGAATCAGATGAATTTCATTCAAAACAGTAATCTGGGATATGATAAGGAGAATGTAGTATGCCTCAAAGTTAAAAGTGATATTTCCAGAAAGTACGAAGCATTTAAAAATAGACTTCTTGAGAATTCAAATATAATTCAAGTCTCCCGTTCCGAACCTCTGGATGCCAATGAACTCGGAGAAACAGAAGATGTTTTTTGGGCCGGGAAAAATAAAAAATTTAAAGCCTGGCTACTTCACGTTGATCCCGATTTTTATTCGACTTATAAAATCAAAATGCAGGAAGGCAGGTTTTATTCAAAACAATCTTCGGCAGATCAAACCGGCGCCTATGTATTAAATGAAACTGCAGTAGAAAAAATGGGAATCAATTCGCCTCTTGGTAAAGAACTCAATATTTGGGGCCGCAAAGGAAAAATTATCGGAATAGTAAAAGATTTTCATTTTAGTTCTCTTCACCATTCTATTGAACCAATAATCCTCAGAATTCCAAATCCTAAAGAAGAAAATATTTATTACCGGATTATATCAGTACGAATGAATCGGAATACTTTGTCTCAGAGCCTCTCATTTATAGAAAACACCTGGAAATCGGTTTTCCCATCAGAATCCTTTAACTATTATTTTGTTGATGAAAACTTAAATCAAAATTATCTTGCAGAACAGCGAATGAGTAAAATCTTTAAAACATTTTCTCTCCTGGCAATTTTTATCGCTTGTCTGGGTTTGTACGGTTTAACAGCTTTTACTATAGAACAAAAAGTTAAAGATATTGGCATACACAAGGTTTTAGGCGCTTCTGTTTCCAATATTGTTTTTCTGATCTCAAAGAATTTTTTATGGTGGATTATTTTTTCAAATGCTATCGCCTGGCCCGTTACATATTTTGTTATGAATAAATGGCTGCAAAATTTCGCTTACCGGATAGATCTGACGATCTGGCCGTTTTTATTAGCAGGAATGGTTGCTTTGGTGATCGCGTTGCTAACGGTCAGCTGGCAGGCTATTCGTGCAGCAACTTCAAACCCGGTTAAATCATTAAGGTATGAATAACTGAAGGGACAAATAATGTTAAAAAATTATTTGAAAATAGCTCTTCGAAAAATCGAACAAAAAAAACTCCATTCGTTTATTAATATTGTAGGATTGGCTTTAGGTATTTCACTGTTTCTTCTTATTGGTACCTATGTAAACCGGGAAATGCATTATGACAATTTCCACAAAGATAAAAACAATATCTATCGTATTTATCGTGTAGAAAATGAACCTGCCGGAAAAGTATATTCGTCATCCACTCCGAACGCTTTGCCTAATGCATTAAGAACAGATTATCCTAGTCTTAAAAACGTAGTGAACATTCTCGCAACACGTGAAGATGAAATCAAAGTCAGAAAAAGTCAGTTTAAGGAAAAATTTTTCTTCGCGTCCCCGAACTTCTTTGATATGTTCGATTTTCCGCTAGAAATCGGAAGCTATAAGCAATTAAATGAAAATATTAATTCCATAATATTAACAAAAGGATTGGCTAAGAAATTATTCGGGGATAAACCTGCGTTAGGACAAATAGTAACGGTTCATGGTCAATTCAATTTTATTGTTGCCGGAATACTTAAAGATATTCCTTCCAATTCCAGTTTTCAATTTGATGCGTTTGTTTCGAATGAACTGGTTTACAAGTATCTATTACCGGGTGAAAAGAACAAATGGTATTCTATGGGCGTTGAAACTTTTGTTGAATTTTCTCCTGAATTAACTCCTCAATATTTAAATTCTCAATTCCCGGTATTATTAGATAAATATCTGCCTGACTTTTTAAAAGGCAGGATGGAATTAGGTCTCCAACCTCTGGAAGACATACACACAAATACGGAGATACAAAGTTACATCTTTCCGACGGTCTCTGAACGTACTTTGTTTTTATTCTTTCTCATTGCGTGCTTTATCCTTGGCATCGCAAGTATAAATTTTATAAACATATCTTTAGCCGGATACTCGGAACGAAAAAAAGAAATAGGAATGCGCAAAGTTGTAGGGGCAAAACGGGGGCAACTTATCCTGCAGTTTCTTAGTGAATCTGTCCTGATGACCTTCTTTGCATTAGTTTTAGGATATATTCTGCTTGATTTTTTGTTACCTTATTTTAATGAATATGTACATCCTCAACTAAAAAGGGGGATGTTTGAACAATTGCCCTTTTTTGTTTTTGCGATTTTATTCGGATTACTGCTTGGTATAATTACGGGAAT
This sequence comes from uncultured Ignavibacteriales bacterium, assembly GCA_963751355.1. Classification (GTDB taxonomy): domain Bacteria; phylum Bacteroidota; class Ignavibacteria; order Ignavibacteriales; family Ignavibacteriaceae; genus CAVVVS01. The sequence continues at coordinate 9,574 of CAVVVS010000140.1, forward strand.
ATACCCAGCCCTCTTTCTTACTGCGGATCGACCGGCATCAATTTTAAGAAAAGAATATAAAAACTTCTTCGGCAAAATACGTCTTCGTTATTTACTTGTTGCAGTTCAATTCGGAATTACAATTGCTCTCATATTCGGCATCATTACAATATCCGGGCAGATTTCATACATGAAACATTACAACCTTGGTTTTCTTTCGGAAAATTTAATTGCTATTCCGACAACAACTAATCCAAGTAAAAACGCGGATCAAAATAAGATAAACCTTTTTACAAATATAATTCAGGACAACGGGAAAAGTTATGGAATAATATCAGCAACTTTTTCAGAAAATGTTCCGGGTGCAAATTTCCCTAATAAATTCGAAGTAATACCCAATGGAGGTTCCGAAAAGGATAAGATTGCCATGGTTGTTACCAGGAATGTAAACGAAGAATTTCTCAATACTTATAAAATGAAAATTGTTAAAGGAAGAAATTTTTCAAAAAAGATGGCTACAGATCGATTAAATTCGGTAATAATAAACGAATCTGCAGCTAAATCATTTGGATGGAAAGACCCGATAGGCAAGCAATTTAAATTTACTTTTTATCCTTCCCCTATTACTGTAATAGGCGTAGTAAACAATTTTCATTTTAGGTCCCTTCAAAATAAAATTGAGCCATTAATCATTACTGAAGCCGGCAGACACATAAACTTTATAACCGCACGTATCAATTCAAAAAATATTCAAAATAGTATTACTTACTGAACTTACGCAAAGATACAAAAAAGGAGTAATTTTGTAATAACAAAAGAAGAGAAGAAAATGGACAAAGAATTATTAGAATTGTATTCTGATTATCTATTAAGTTCGTTTTCATATACAACAGCCACAGGGTTGTCAATAATGACAGAAGGAGAAATAAGTCACGATAAAGTGACAAGATTTTTAAGTGAGAGTGATTTCAGCTCAAAAGAATTATGGAAAATGGTAAAACCAACCATCAAAGAAATACAGACAGAAGAAGGAATAGTAGTAATAGACGATACTATAGAAGAAAAACCCTACACAGAAGAAAATGAAATAGTAAGTTGGTATCATGATCATACAAAAGGCAGAGCAGTCAAAGGGATAAATCTTCTATCGGCATTGTACATAAATGAAAGAGGAAAGATCCCGATAAATTATTTGATAGTTAAAAAGACAAAAACGGTATACGATGAGAAAAAAGGTAAAGACAAAAGAGTAAGCGAAATTACAAAGAATCAAATGTATCAACAGATGTTAAATCAAATAATGAAGAATAAAGTTCAATTTAAGTATGTAATAAATGATGTTTGGTATGCATCAGCAGCAAATATGGTTCATATAAAGAAGAAATTAGAAAAAGAATTCATAATGCCAATAAAGACAAATCGTAAAGTAGCATTGAGTCGAAAGGATAAGATATATGGAAAATATGTTACAGTAAGTTCGCTTGAACTAAAAGAAAACACTATTTATAAAATCTATTTAGAAGATGTCCCATTTGAGTTATATTTAGTCAAAGAAATCTTCAAAAACGAAGATGATACTGAAGGTGTTTTATATTTAGTTACAAGTGATAAGACATTAACATATAATCAAATTACAGAACTCTATCAAAAACGATGGAAGATAGAAGTATATCATAAGTCCTTAAAAAAGAATGCTTCTTTATGCAAATCTCCGGCGAGAATGGTTCGGACTCAGAGTAATCATATTTTTGCATCTATATTTGCTTTTTACAAATTAGAGACTATGAGTATGAAAACAAAACTAAATCATTTTGCGATAAAGGCAAGGATTTATGAAAAAGCTATTAAAGTAGCTTATGAAGAGTTACAGCAAGTTCATCAATTATCTTTTGAATTTGAAAAATAGCTTTTTGCGTAAGTTCAGTTACTTACTTAAAACATGAATGGACAAAGATTTTTCCGACGATTCCGTTTGAATATCATTTTATTAAAGATATGTACAGTGAAAGTTATAAAGTAGAAGAACATTTGTTGGAAGCGGTCGCAACATTTGCGCTTTTTGCTGTAATACTGGCCTTACTTGGACTGCTTGGTTTGTCTTCAATAACGGCACTTCAACGCACTAAAGAAATTGTAATCCGAAAAACTTTAGGGGCTTCTGTATCAAATATTGTTTTTCTCATATCAAAAGAATTTATGTTATGGATTCTTGCAGCTAATATAATTGCACAACCTGCTGCGGTTTATTTTATTGGTAATTGGCTGCAGAACTTTCCATATAGAATTGATATCGGTTGGTGGATATTCGTTTCATCAGGTTTAATTGCGCTAATTTTTGCATTGGCTACTGTAAGTTTTCAGGCGATAAAAGCAGCAACTTCAAACCCGGTTAAGTCATTAAGGTATGAATAACTGAAGGGGCAAATAATGTTAAAAAATTATTTGAAAATAGCTCTGAGAAACATTACAAAAAATAAGACTTATTCGATTATCAACATATCCGGATTAGCAATTGGAATGGCATGTTTCATTTTTATTATATTTTATATTCAGTATGAATTAAGCTACGATAAATTCAACAAGAACGGTGATCAAATTTACCGGGTTATTTTGAATCCCGGTAATACTGCTTATCAGGGTAAAGACGGATTCAATGTTACACCGGCACCTCTTGTACCTGTAATAAAAACAGAATGCCCAGAAATTGTTAATGCCTCTCGCGTTTATAAAGACTTTCCGGATCCTCTAGTCCAATACGGAGAAAACTCATTTGTAGAAAAAAAGTTTTTTTATGCTGATCCGGATTTTTTGTCAATGTTCTCTTATCCGCTTATATCGGGAAATCCCAAAACAGCACTTAGTGAACCTTACTCGGTTTTGATAACTCAGGAAACGGCAAATAAATATTTTGGCAATAGAAACCCTGTCGGAAAATCACTTACAATAGATGAAAAAGATCAATACCAGGTTACCGGTGTAATAAAAGACGTTCCTCAAAATGCTCATTTTACTTTTGACTTTTTGTGTTCATTCAGTACGCTTTACTCGCAAATACACAATATGGATAGATGGGACAACAATAACTACCAGGCTTATGTCCAGCTTTTACCCGGTACTTCTTTGGCTGATCTTGAAACCAAATTTGATATAATAAGCAAAAAGTATAATGGTGAGGAATCTAAATATATTTATCGACTTGAACATCTTTACCGCATCCATCTTTACGGTGACCGCAATTTTGAAATTGAAAATAACGGAGATGTTCGATTCCTGTACCTGTTTGGAGCGATCGGATTTTTCATATTATTGATTGTCTGCTTTAATTATGTAAACATTTCAACCGCCCAATCGGTTAAACGGTCAAAAGAAGTAGGCTTAAGAAAAGTTGTAGGCGCAAACCGTATTCAACTTATACGTCAATTTTTAGTTGAATCGTTAGTCATCTCTTTTCTCGGATTTTGCCTTGCAATATTATTTGTTGAATTATTCCTGCCCGTGTTCAATTCCTTTATGAATACGGATATTCAATTTTCACTCTTCGCAGATATGAAAATTTTCTTTGTTTTATCCGGTATTTCGTTGTTTATTGGTTGTCTTGCAGGTGCCTACCCTGCATTTTTTGCCAGCGCATTTCAACCCGATTATATTCTTAAAAGCGGATTCAAAAGTGGATTCGGTTCAATTCGGCTCAGAAATGTTCTTGTAGTAGTTCAATTTATTATTTGTGCCGTTTTGATAATAGGTACCATCACAGTATACAAACAATTGCAATTCATTAAAAACAAGGATTTGGGATTTAAGAAAGATCACATTGTTACCGTGCATTTAACCTATAATGATAAAAATATGCGGAAAAATTTTAATCAGTTTATTAATGAATTAAGATTAAATTCTAACGTTCTCAATGTATCTGCATCTGAATGTTTGCCGTATGAGATTCGTAATAGTACGATAACAGATTGGGATGGAAAGGCAAAAGATGATAATTTTTCAATATATCGCAACAGAGTAGATAATCATTTTCTTGATTTATACGGAATCCCTTTAATAAACGGAGAAAAATCATCGTGGGATCGTTTCGGATCTAAAAGCGTTTTTATTTTAAATAAAACTGCTCAACAGGCATTGGGCTGGAAAAACCCGGTCGGGAAAAGATTTGGCTGCAGTTTTACTTCAAAAGAAGACGGGATAATTGCAGGTGTAGTGGACGACTTTCATTATTATCCGCTGCATTACGCTATAGATCCTTTAGTACTGGAATTGGTCGATGATAAAACGGAAAATTTGCCTTTCCAATATTTATCAATAAAAATCAACTCCGCTGATGTTCCCGCAACAATATCTTTTATAGAAAAAAAATGGAAGTTGTTTTCAAGCTATCCCTTCGACTTTCAGTTTTTAGATACACAAGTAGATACGATGTATAAAACGGAACAACGATTGGGACAACTATTTAATTTCTTTGCGGTCCTGGCAATTTTTATAGGCTGCCTTGGACTATATGGTTTAATTACATTTTCAATTGAACAGAAGATTAAAGAGATAGGAGTACGGAAAGTATTAGGCGCATCGATTTCACAAATTGTTTATATGCTTTCGAAAGAAATCATTATTTGTATAGTAATTGCAAACATTGTTGCTTTACCGGTTTCGTGGCACTGGATGAATATTTGACTTCAGGATTTTGCATATAGAATAGATATAAGCTGGTGGATGTTTGCACTAGCCGGAGGTACTGCTTTAGTAATTGCCTTAGTAACCGTCAGCTTTCAGGCAATTAAAGCGGCTACAGCTAATCCGGTAGATTCATTGCGTTATGAATAGTCGGATACACTAAAATCTAATTAACGAAAGACTGTTAACTTAGAAAAATTTAAAATGATGAAGAAAACCATCTTTACCTTTTTAATAATTATATATCTTTTTTTTCTAACAGTAAGTATTCGTGCTCAAAATAATAATTATTCAGAATTGATTGAGGAATATGAGGATTTCATTGTACAAAAAATGGAATCGGATCATATCATTGGAGTGAGTGCTGCAATTATAATTAATGACTCTGTTATCTGGAAAAACGGTTTTGGATATGCGGATAAAGAGAACAATTTACCAATGACTGTAAATACAGTTGTTAACATTGCTTCAGCCACAAAAACATTTACGGCACTTGCAATCATGCAGCTTCAGGAAAAAGGTCTGCTTGATATAAACCAACCCCTCAATAAATATATGCCTCAGTTTAATCCTCTAACCAGAGGTGAGAATTTGAATGATGTGACTATAAAATCTGTAATCACTCATTCCTCGGGAATCCAGACTGATGTATTGAAAAACACAGACCTGGGATCCGGAAAATATACCGATGTTCTGGGATTTATCAACGAATCCTATTTATTGTATCCTCCGGGTTTGGTTGAATCTTATTCCAATTCAGGCTATAACATTTTAGGTCATCTCATAAAACAGGTAAGCGGGCAGGATTACCCCGAATATATTCACAAAAATATTTTGACGCCGCTTGGAATGAGTAATTCGGGCTTTTTAATGGATTCATTAAAAGGTAGAACTAAGGTATATTCCAATGGGGTATGCATGCATGACCACGGATTTAGCGGTATTGCATCAGGTGGAATTTACACCAGCATCAACGATTTTATTAAATATGCGAGAGAATTAATGCATGCATATAAAGGAATGAATTCATCTTTAATTAATGCATCAACAATTCAGGAGATGTTTTCTCTTCAAACGGGCAATGTTTTGATAGAGTCCAATAAAAAAGGTCTCGGATGGTTTATGTTTAAAAACGATTCGGTTTTTGCAGTTACCCATGCTGGCGATGCTATAACCGGACATGCTGAAATCTGTATGATTCCCGAAATAAATAGTGCAGCTTTAATATTAATAAATTCGGCAGAAGGTGAATCTCTGAAAAGAGATTTTTCGTCCAATTTCATAAGTAAATTCGGATTACGTGTCCCTGATATTATTCCACCCCCGGTAATAAAAGAAGTACATAATGAAATTAAATCCATTGATTTGCCGGTCGGAGTTTTAAAGAAACATGCCGGGGATTATTCGCAAGGATTTTCATATCTAACGATTTCTCCAAAAGATGGAGGCCTTGTAATTAATAGAGATGGCAGGCAATTTATCTTAAAAGCATTATCTGAAAATGAATTTGTCCCTTATGAAAAAGCGGGGCAGGATTCTCTGTCTGTAAAAGACAATGAACGATATTGTTTTATGGACTATGATGATTTTCATACTCTGTTTCATAAAAGAGGAAACAACGAATCAAGGTTAGGATATAAACTGAATACATTCAACACATCATCAATAACAAAAAAACTTGGTGTATATGAACACTATGGTTACCAGTTATTGATGGGTGATACAAAATTTAAAGGAGCAGAATTGTCGATAGCCGACGATAGGATATTGATGTTGAAGTTAATTGCTTTTGATGGCGATTACTCATTTCCGCTTAATGTAATATCTGATGAATATTCTGTTACAAGCGGCTTAGGAGCAGGATTTGGTTTTACGGTAAGATTTACAGAAGATGAAAATTATGATATTATCGATTTTGGAGGAATAACGTTTAATAAACCAAAATAGTATTATTCTAAAAATATATGGCTTCAGGATTTTACTTATAGAATTGAAATAGACTGGTGGATATTTGCACTAGCCGGGAGTACTTATTTAGTAATTGCCTAAGTAACTGTCAGCTTCCAGACAATCAAAGCAGGGACGGCTAATCCTGTTAAGTCTTTGAGATTTGAGTAAAGGAAGAAATCATGTTAAAAAATTATTTTAAAATTGCTTTAAGATTCCTAACTAAAAATAAATCCTACTCTATAATCAATATCGGGGGCCTTGCTATAGGAATAGCTTGTACGATTTTAATAATGTTATGGATTAACTATGAATTTAGTTACGATGCCTTTCATAAAAATAAAGATCAAATATTTTGGGCTGTACGGGAATACAAAAATCCTGATGGTACAAAAGAATATTCGCCGGTAACAGTTTTACCTCTTGCAAAAGCGTTAACCGCCGGGTATCCCGAAATTAAAAAAGCTGCCAGGTTCAATGACTCATTTGACGATTTTCCATTAAGATTTAAAGACAAAGTGTTTTATGCAAACGGAGCTCCTACAGATCAGGAGTTCTTCGAAATATTTACATTTCCATTTCGATTCGGTAATGCATCCGCAGCATTTCAAAATTCCAATTCACTGGTTTTAACAAGAAGTACTGCCGAAAAATTTTTCGGAAATAAAAATCCTATCGGACAGATACTTCAATTTGAACTTTGGGGCAAATGGTGGAATTTTACAATCACGGGCGTCTTAGAAAATATTCCGGCGAACAGCGATTTCCATTTTGAAATGCTTTTCCCGATATCATTTTTGAACAAACTCGGCTGGGATGAAAGCAATTGGAAGAACGGCTGCGTAAAAACATATATTTTGACCAAACCGGGCGTAAATATTAAAGGGCTTTCAGAAAAAATTGCAGATATAAATCACAGGCATGATCCAAATGCAGAAGCTTCCACTATACTATTTCCTTTGACTAAAGTACATTTATATAACTTTGAGGGCAGCGGTAGAATTACTTACATATATATATTCCTGATCATAGCCGCTTTTATCCTAATAATTTCTTCTATCAATTTTATTAATCTCACAACTGCGCGTTACGAGAAACGCGCAAAAGAAATCGGAGTTAAAAAAGCATCGGGGGCTTCCCGTCTTCAAATAGGCGGGCAATTCATGATTGAATCCATTCTGTATTCCTTGTTTGCGCTTTTGCTTGCAATAATTATTGTTGAATTGAGTATCTCGTCTTTCAGCCGTTTAGCCGGAGAACAAATGAATATTCAATATTCCGGTATAATGCTTTTTTGGTCCTTTGTTCTTACTGTGATTGTCGGTATTACTTCGGGTGTCTATCCTTCGGTATTACTATCTTCTGCGGCTACAATAAATATGTTCAAAGGCACCGCGTTATCGAACAACATTAATCGTTCTGCCTCGTTAAGAAAAATACTTGTAGGTTTTCAATTTACATTATCAATTATCTTAATAATCGGGGTAATTGTTGTTCATAATCAATTATACTTTATGAAAAATAAGCCGCTGGGATTCGACAAAGATCAGGTTGTTCACTTAACACTTCGTTCCGATTTGCGTGACCCGGTTAAATTTGAAACAATCAGGAATAAACTTTCAAACAATCCGGCTATTTCATCGTTGACGGCATGCAACAGCAATTTTTCGGAATGGCAGTTTACTGCCGATGAAAAGGAAATCGGCTGGGAAGGAAAAGAGCCCAATGATAAAATCGAAATGGAAGTTAATTCTGTCGATCCGGATTATTTAAAAACATTTGGAATGAAAATGATGCAAGGAAGGTTCTTTTCGAATGATTATCAAACGGACATTAGCTCTGCGGTTGTACTGAACGAGACTGCAGTTAAAGCACTTGGATTGAAGAACCCGGTAGGACAACAATTTAATTATCATGGAAAACGTCACATTATTGGAGTAATAAAAGATTTTAATTTTTATTCGCTCCATCAACAGATAGCACCTTTAGTTCTGTTTATAGCACCATACTGGTATCACTCGCTTTATATTAAAATTAGCAGCAATAATATCGCGGAAACTATTGGATTTATAGAGCGAACAATCAAAGAATCTATACCGGATTATCCTTTTGTGTATAGTTTTATGGATGACGATTTGAATAATTTATATAAATCCGAACAAAATATTGGAACCATTTTAACAATTTTTTCATCGCTTGCAATTTTTATCTCATGTTTAGGAATACTCGGATTGATTGCATATGTCACTGAACAAAGAACAAAAGAGATCGGGATTCGAAAAGTTTTAGGTGCCTCGATACCAGGTATCGTTTCTATTTTGATTAAAGATTTTATAAAATGGATTCTACTGGCAAACATTCTTGCCTGGCCTGTTGCATATTACTTTATGAATAAATGGCTTCAGGATTTTGCGTATCGAATCAACATAAGCTGGTGGATATTTGTTCTTGCCGGAGGGATTGCACTTGCAATTGCACTGTTAACGGTTAGTTTTCTGGCAATAAAAGCTGCAACTGCTAACCTGGTTGAGAGTTTGAGATATGAGTAGGAGCCTGGCTCAAACAATGTCCGCTAGTGTTCACCTTTGTACGCCACCGAACACTAAATAATTCTTAAAAGTCTATTTTGCCATCTATTCAAAATGTTTTGATTAGGCATAGTCTTTGTCATTTTGATATTAGATCATTCCGTTCAAAGAAAAATAGAACCATTTGAATATTAAATTATTCGAGTGCGAGCAGTTATTTATATATTGAATCTTATTGATAAAAAGAGATACAATGCTTAAACATAACCTCCTAATTATTTTCAGAAACTTCAAAAGATCAAAAGGTACATTCTTTATAAACCTGATAGGATTATCAACCGGTTTAGCCTGTGCTTTATTAATTTATTTATGGGTAAATGACGAGCTGCATGTGGATAAGTTCAATAAAAATGACAGCAGGCTTTACCAGGTAATGGAGAATGCTAAATTGGCTGACAGAATTACAACACAATCCTATACTCCTGATCTTATGGCTGAGACGATGGCTAAAGAAATACCTGAAATAAAATATGCCGCTGCAGTTACTCCCTCTTCATGGTTTAGTTTTACTCTCTCGGTAGATGAAATAAACATAAAAGCAGAAGGCCAGTTCGCGGATAAGGATTTCTTTAATATTTTTTCTTTCGGCCTTCTGCAGGGAAATCCCAGCCAGGTGCTCACCGGCAATAATTCTTTAGTTATATCAAAAGAGCTTGCCATGAAACTATTTAGGACTACTAAAAATGTAGTCGGTAAAACAATAAAATGGCAGTTACTTAATTTCAGTGATCAGGCAGTGATAACAGGAATTTGTAATGATGTCCCCCAAAATTCTACCATGCAGTTTCAATTTGTACTTTCATATCAGGCATGGAAGGATTTAAGTAAAGAGATGGGTAGAACCATGAACTGGGATAATCATGCTCCATCTACATACGTACTTTTAAAAAAGGATACAAATCCGAATCTGTTTAATAAAAAAATAGCAGGTTACCTGAAAAGCAAATTCAGTAATTCAAATGTAACTTTGTTCGCAAGGCATTATTCTGACGGTTATTTATACGGGAAATATGACAATGGAGTCCGGGATGGCGGCAGGATAGAGTATGTAAAACTATTTTCGGTAATTGCACTCTTTATAATTTTAATCGCATGTATAAACTTCATGAATCTTTTTACTGCAAAGGCATCCACCCGGATGAAGGAAGTAGGTATAAAGAAAGCTGTCGGAGCAGAACGCAAATCGCTTGTCTTTCAATATTTGAGTGAATCATTAATAATCTCATTAATATCACTGATTTTTGCTTTACTCTTTGTTGAACTTCTTCTTCCGCAGTTCAATAATATAACAGGTAAACAACTGTCTTTAAATTTTAATAGCGGAATAGTAATAACCTTGTTAAGCATTGTGGTAATTACAGGTTTAATATCCGGCAGCTATCCCGCGCTGTATATTTCGGGTTTTAAACCTGTTTCCGTTTTAAAAGGGAAACTAAATATGCCCGGCGGGGAGTTGTGGCTTCGGAAAGTCCTTGTAGTATTTCAATTCTCTTTATCAATAATTTTTATTGCAGCTGTTTTGGTTGTTTACAAACAAATTGATTTTATTCAGACAAAAAATCTTGGGTATGATAGAAATAATGTTATTTGTTTTGATAAGGAAGGGAACGCAGCTAAAAACCAGAGAACCTTTCTTAGTGAATTAAGAAAGTTACCCGGAGTTGTAGATGCTGCTAGTGCCAATACAAATTTAATGGGCAGTTTTGGTAACACTATCGGTCTCAATTGGCAGGGAAAAAATCCCAAGGATATAATAAGATTTGAAAGTATGCAGGTCAGTTATAATTTAATAAAGACCCTGGATATAAATATAAAAGAAGGAAGATCTTTTTCAAAAAAATTCGGCTCGGATTCTACCGCAATAATATTTAATGAAAAAGCAATTAAAATTATGGGATTGAAAAATCCAATTGGAAAAATTATCAACCTGTGGGGAGTAAACAGACAAATTATTGGGGTGACAAAAAATTTTAATTTTGAATCTTTACATGAAACTATAAAGCCTTTATTCTTTATACTTGAACCGGATAGAACAATGAAAATTATGATCAAGATTCAGGCAGGAAACGAGAGAGAAACAATCGACAGAATAAAAAATTTTTACAGCAAATTTAATCCCGGTCATGTATTTGATTATAAATTTCTTGATAAAGACTACCAGGCATTGTATAAATCCGAAGAAAGAGTTTCTGTTTTATCAAAATATTTCGCCGGTTTGGCAATTATGATTTCATGTCTTGGTTTGCTGGGATTAGCTGCATTTACTGCACAAAGAAGGATTAAAGAAATTGGGATACGTAAGGTTCTCGGTTCAAGTGAGTTTGGCATCATCTATTTATTGTCGAAAGATTTTTCAAAATTAGTTATAGCCTCAATATTAATAGCTTTACCGCTTAGTTATCTTTTAATAAAGAACTGGCTGGATAGTTTTGCCTACAGGATAAGCCTGAGTCCCTGGTATTTTTTCAGTGCCGGTATAATTACATTATTAATTGCCTGGTTTACAGTTGGAACCCAGGCACTAAAAGCTGCAAGGATCAATCCCTCACGATGTTTGAGAGATGAATAACTTAGATGAGGAATTAAATGTTTAAAAATTACCTGAAAGTCGCTCTGAGGAATTTACTTAAAAACCGGGTCTATTCTTTTATCAATATAACAGGCCTGGCGTTGGGTATGGCATGCTGCATATTGATTTTACTTTGGGTACAGGATGAACTGAGTTTTGATAGTTTCCACAAAAATAATGACCGACTTTACAAAGTTGTAAATCAATTAGATGACGGCTGGATGTCAGCAAGTCCCTGGGCTTTAGTTCCTACTTTAAAGAAGGATTTTCCCGAAGTAGATAAAGCCACCAGGTTCAATACAATGGATTTGCTGGTAAAAAATAATGATAAGAGCTTTTATGAAAATATCGGATTCGTTGATCCTGATTTCCTTGAAATGTTTACTTTTCCTTTAATAGAAGGAGATCCTTCATCAGCACTAAATCAGAAAGAATCAATTATTATATCTGAAGAGACTGCAAAAAAATATTTTAAGAATGAAGATCCCGTAGGAAAAATTCTAAAGATAAATAACGATAAGAATTATAAGATAACAGGTGTAATGAAAAATATTCCGGCCAATTCTTCATTACAATTTGATATGCTGGCACCAATTGACTATTTCGGAAAAGATTTATTGTCAACCTGGTATTGGGAAACTACAGCGTTTGTATTACTCAAAAAAAATATTGATGTAGATGCTTTCCGTAGCAAAATTGCCGGTACAACAAAGAAATATGACAAAAGAGTTGAGAATAAAAATTTAATAAATAATATACAGAAATTCTCAGATTCCTATTTGCATTACCCAGGTACAACCGG
>CAVVVS010000141.1:0-15765 GCA_963751355.1 uncultured Ignavibacteriales bacterium
TTAACTTTCCGTTTACGACAAGCACAGTTTGCACGAAAATTAATTAGAACTACTCACTTTGAACGAGATATTTTAAGCGGATCAACTACCTTCAAAATCTCTAAAAAGCCGAATGCGTAAAATGCTGTCAACTTAAATTGCATTGATATTTCCAATTACTACTGTCCAATTATAAGTCGAATAAATTCAATTGGTTAGAGGGAGCATAGGTTTTAGATTCGTAATCAACATCGTTTATAAGCTGTAAAATCGGGCTTTTTTCAAAAATTGATACACTTAAAATCTGTAAAAAAGTGTAGAGTGACAAATTTATATTTAATCTTTTCTTTACAATGGCTACCAGTAAATATACTGAGACAGCAATCCATATTTGTGTTTTAACTGCATTGGGAGTTGTACCATAAAAAGATTTAATTCTTAAATGCTGTTTAATCCATTTAAAGAATAATTCTATTTGCCATCGTTCTTTGAAAATTTTAGCAATCAATAAAGTCTTCAATTGAAAATTATTTGTAAGAAAGACAAGACGCTTATCTTTTAGTTTATCGTAATACTTAATTCGCCGAAGTTTATCAGGATAATCTTTTGATTGATAGAATCCAGTTAGGTTAATTGTCTGATCGCAGATTACACCAGTGGTTCTATCGACAGTATGTGAATAAATTCTATTAAACTTAAAATTGGATTTTGCACGAGTGACAAAAAATGAATTGTTCAAGTGCAATGAATATAGCCGAGCAAAATCAACATAACCTCTATCCATAACATAAAAAGCTCCAGCTTCAGGAATAAGTATATCAAGAATATTTACATCGTGAATCACTGCCGGAGTCATATAAATAAAGGTTGGAATGCTTGTTTGCACATCTAACAATGTATGAAGTTTTATACCTCCTTTATGCTTTCTGAATTTAGCCCAAGGAAATAATGATAAGCATAAATCTATGGTCGTGGAATCCAATGCATAAACAGTTTCATTAAGTTCTTTCTCAAAGTCTTCGGTGGCATATAGTTCTCTTGCTTGGGCAATAAGTATTTGAGCAAAGTCAGCATATATATGCCAGTCTCTTTTTTCGTTTGCATATGCTAATGTACTTTTTGATACTTTGCTTTTTATTCCCATATGATAAAGTTTTCCTTGCATTGCTCTTAAACAAGTTTCAATATCTCTAAGAGATTCACGATAAGTAAGTTGTGCAAAACTCATGCAGAGGAACTGATCCCAACAACTAAAAGATTTTATTTTATAGTTACCTTTATATAGTTTTACACATTGATTGAATTTATGTTGAGGTAAATGTTCCATCAATTGACTGAAAATTGTTTGCCCTAAATTCATATATGCTCCGGTTGTTTAATCAAACGGAGCGAAAATTAGTTCTTTTTTATTTCAAATCGTTTATGACTATTTTTCCTTATAACACTTTATTTATTATATAGTTACAGATTTTTACTCTATCGTATCTTGGACAGTAGTGATTTCCAATAAGTAAAAAGTTAAATTTGGCATTACCAATTAACTTTAACTTAGGAGGTATCAAATGTATTACACTGGAATTGATCTTCACAAATTTACTTCTTTTTTAACTACTGTTGAATCTAATGGGAAAGTCGTTAAAAAAGATAACTTTAAAAACATTCCTCAGAACTTCATTAAGTATTTCAGCTCTATTCCTGGGCAACATCTCGCCACTGTTGAATCTACTATGTCCTGGTATTGGTTAAATGATCTCCTTGATTCTATTAACATCCCTATGGTCCTTGCTCATGCTAAATATGTTAAAGCTATTGCATACGCTAAAGTTAAAACCGATAAAGTTGATTCACATACTCTTTCTCAACTCCTTAGAATGAACTATATACCTGTAGCACATAAAATTTCTAACCAATACCGTTTCCTTCGCGATGCCCTCAGAGCTAGACTTAAAATTGTGCAGCGACATACTTCTGTAACCAATTCTATGCACCTAATTCTTGCTAAATTTAACTTCGATTCTCCTACTCAACTCGATGGAATAACCAAATTCCAATATGAGCAGTTATCAGAGCTACAAGACTCTTCTCAATGAACAAATCCACCATATTGAAAAACAGCTTTATCCTTTCCTTATTCCTAACCAGGATATTCAACGACTTCTTTGGATTCCTGGAATCGGTATTATGAATGCCTTTACTATTCTTCTGGAAATTGATGATATTAACCGTTTCCCTGACCTTAAGAATTTCTTCTCTTACTCCAGACTCACACCTTCTGCACGAAATTCCGCCGCTAAATCCAGACAACGGGCTTCTAAGGACGGTAACAAATATCTTAAAGTTGCTTTCTCTGATGCTGCCATTAGAGCTATTCAGTATTATCCTGTTATTCGTAAGTACCATTCCTCCCTGCTTAGAAGAAAAAATAAATTCATTGCTAAAACTATTATTGCTAAAGAAATTGCCCGGATCGTCTTTTTTGTCCTAAAATATAAATCTGACTTTAACAACAAATTTAAAGGGCAAGAACTTATTCATAGAAAGTCTTTACAATGGCCGCGCATTACATGCCCCGGTGCCTAACTGATTTGCTCTTAACAGCTTAATCGTTTGCTTTGATTGGGTAGTAATGCGCCTGCCTATTATATATCTGGAATTGTATTGTTTTTTCAATACATCTTCAAGTTCTCTTGAAGATAGTCCCGAAAGATGTTTGGTTGCCTTAGTGCTGCCTTACAGATATTTTTGGCAGTCTTGGTTGTTTAAGGTTAAAATATAGATTACTAAAGCTTTTAGCAGATTACTTTTTTTTGCAAAACTTTTTTTGTCCGGATTGCTATTGACTATTGACTTTTTACTTATTAAAGATGTTTGGCAACAATTTTTTTTGTTACCAATTAAATTCCGGCCATTCTTTCAAGTCTCTTAATTCTTTAGGACGACAACCTTTTTCTTTTGCCATCTTGATTAAATATGACTCGAATTCTTTATATTCGTTCGATAATTCCCAAGTCATCTTTAGTACTTTTGGTAATCTATTTATTCTTTTCTTTTCAATTGTCTCATCAAAAAGATATCGATATGTAATTTCATTTAAATATTGATCAAGATAATCATTTGAAAAACCTCTGAAATGTTTTAGCCAATATAAACATTCATCAGCTATTGATATTGAAGCCTCCTTTAAGGAAGTCTCAATAATATTTTCTAAACGGTAGAGATTTGATTGTTGCTCAGAATTAGTTGTAGTATAACTTGCTACCCATCTAATTAAACCTACTTGAATGATAAAATATGGCCACAATAATTTTACACCAAAATATTTTACTTTGCTTAATTCATTTTCTCCGAATTCTTTAATTTCCCTATCACCTTGATATGCGTGGCGAATTTCATAACATAATCCTAAAACAAAATCACTTATTGAATCTTCTGGACCTAATGAGTCAGATAATTTACTAATGGTTCCATAGAGGTTGTTTAAATCATGATAATCTCCCCACAAAATAATTCCAGCACCTTTTTTTGTTGGTTCACCAAATAACATAATATTTTTCTCTTTAATTTTTGATTACTATTGCCTAACGAACCGCAATTAAGTTGCAGCCCAAAACAAGAAACTTACATTTATTACTTATGCCGAAGATTATAGCAAACTGTGCTTAAATTGTCCGTTTACGATAAGCACAGTTTGCAAGCATAATTAATTAGAATTTGACTACGTTAAACAAGATACTTGAAGCGGATCTACTTACTTTAAAAATCCTCAAAAAAGCCGAATGCGTAAAATGCTGTCGACTTAAATTGCATTGTTATTTCCAATAAGTAAAAAGTTAAATTTATTGTTATCTATGAACTTAACTTTAGGAGGTATCAAATGTATTACACTGGAATTGATCTTCACAAATTTACTTCTTTTTTAACTACTGTTGAATCTAATGGGAAAGTCGTTAAAAAAGATAATTTTAAAAACATTCCTCAGAACTTCATTAAGTATTTCAGCTCTATTCCTGGGCAACATCTCGCCACTGTTGAATCTACTATGTCCTGGTATTGGTTAAGTGATCTCCTTGATTCTATTAACATCCCTATGATCCTCGCTCATGCTAAATATGTTAAAGCTATTGCATACGCTAAAGTTAAAACCGATAAAGTTGATTCACATACTCTTTCTCAACTCCTTAGAATGAACTATATACCTGTAGCACATAAAATTTCTAACCAATACCGTTTCCTTCGCGATGCCCTAAGAGCTAGACTTAAAATTGTACAGCGGCATACTTCTGTTATCAATTCTATGCATCTGATTCTTGCTAAATTTAACTTTCAGTCTCCTACTGAACTGAATGGTATTCCCAAATTTCAATATGATCAATTATATGAACTTCAAACTCTTCTCAACGAACAAATCATTGATATTGAAAAGCAGCTCCGTCCTTTCCTTATTCCTAACCAGGATATTCAGCGGCTCCTTTGGATTCCCGGCATCGGTATTATGAATGCTTTCACTATTCTTTTAGAAGTTGATGATATTAACCGCTTCCCTGAGCTTAAGAATTTCTTCTCTTACTCTAGACTTACTCCTTCTGCACGTAATTCTGCCGGGAAATCTAAGCAGCGTGCTTCTAAAGATGGAAATAAATATCTTAAAGTTGCTTTCTCTGATGCTGCTATTCGGGCTATCCAGTATTATCCTGTTATTCGTAAATATCATAGCTCCTTGCTTAGAAGAAAAAATAAATTCGTTGCTAAAACTATTATTGCTAAAGAAATTGCTCAGATCGTCTTTTATCTCCTAAAATATAAATCTGACTTTAACAACAAATTCAAAGGGCAAGAACTTATTCATAGAAAGTCTTTACAATGGCCGCGCATTACAAGCCCCGGCGCCTAACTGATTCGCTCTTACCAGCGTAAATCGCTTGCATTGATTGGGTAGTAATGCGCCTGCCTATTATATATCTGGAATTGTATTGTTTTTTCAATACACCTTCAAGTTATTTTGAAGAAAGTCCCGAAAGATGTTTGGTTGCCTTAGGCAGTCTCATCGATATTTTGGCAGTCTTGTTGTTTAAGCTCTAAAATAGATTATCTATTTCTCTACTGGTTGCGTGTTTTTTTGCAAATTATTTTTGTTCGGATTGCTATTGCCTATTGACTTTTTACTTATTAAAGATGTTATGTGGCTCTTTTTATAATTAATATGTATTAATTTAATTATGACTTACTCAAGTTAGTTAGTAACAAATTATCCTTATTTCAAAAAAACAAGTTTTTTTATTTGGGAATAATAACCTACTTGCAAACGATAAAAATATATTCCACTAGAATAATTAGATGCATCCCATTTTATCGAGTGATTGCCAGCTAATAAATCTTCCGAAATAAGTGAAACCACTTCCCTACTTAATACATCATATATTTTCAACGAAACATAAGAACGACTTGAAATATAGAATGAAAAATTAGTAATTGGATTAAAGGGATTTGGGAAATTCTGATAAAGTTCAAAATGTATCGGTAATAATTTATCCTTGCTATCATTTACACCAGTCTCTACCCATACTCGAATTATCTCTCCAGTATTAGCATCAATTTTAACGCTTCGAGTACTGTCATCATCGCACCAATAATTTATTTGCCATATAGTATGCAATTGAGGATATGTTTCCGGCATAAGTTGAGCCGAAACTGTATAAGTAGGAAATTGTTTGCTTAAATCAGAACCTTTGACTCTTTGTGCAATTAATAATGCTGAATCGCTATCCATCCATCTTTTAGCAACATGAGCAGAGTCTGCACCAACCCTATAAGAATTATAAAACATAATTTGATTATTTTGTCCAATAAAGTAATATTCCTTTGAGTTCCAAATATCTGTGGAGTCAATAGAATAGTATCGGTATAACCATTTATCTGCATATCCATTTGTATCTATATTAGTATTAGTAGCATAGACACCAATTAGATACATATTATTTGCATAGGTAATAGCGATTGAATCTGCCACTTTTATAAGATGTTTTGCAGTCATCTTAATTTGACCCGTCGTTTGAAAATAGGGTAGAACTACAATGGATGCAATTATAATAAATTTTTTAAGTAATCTTTTTGAAAACATTTAAAATCTAATATTTTATTACTTTTTATCTTTTAAATTAAACACAAATATGAGTTATTAAATATCCACATAACTTATTATTACCTTGATTAATAATACCATTAAAAATGTCTATATATATACTTTAAATGCCTACATATAGCTATTTTTTAGGAAATGTCTATATATAGCCAATTTTAAATGGCTACTAATAGACATCTTTCTTTTATCCACTTTTCCAATGAATAAACACCATCCCCCAACCACAGCTTCGCCACTTTAACTCCCACAAACATAAAATTTGATGCAAATCTTATTCTAATTTTTACTTATAAAATCCAATGAGGATAAACAGAATAACCGGGATGAAGAGCAACTGCCCTAATTTTCCCCATACCTCTTGGTAGTTACCCACAACTTTTTATGTTCATTTCAACTTATATTGAAAAAATTAATTTTCCAAGATAATTCTTTAAAAAAGTAAGAATTTTCATTTTCAATTATTTTTATATTCAATAAAATTTCTTCACTTTCGTTAATTGTTATATAATTTGTTCTGACGAAAGTTAATCGTTCCTTTATTGTTATTCACAAAACCATTTATTGTATATACTTCTCAATTTCTCCCTGTTTACCTGCACAATATCCTCGTTTTTAACCTTGTGTTTCCTTTGTAAATGTTTTTCCTGAATAGAGATAACTTTAGCTTCAATCAATTTATTTAATTTTTTTGCTGAAAGCTTTAAACATATTCTGATAACGGATGATAATTTAAGACTAAAGTCAAACGGGTATTCAATTTTAAATGTTACAATTTCACTGCCAAAATTTAGGATATCCTCTACTGAAATATTATCATACTGAATATCATATTCGACACTACCAAAATCTAATTCAACATTATTTTTTCGACTTGTTTCATGAGAAAATGCATATTGCCAAGCTATCTCTGCATTATTTTCTGAAAATTTATTGAACAAATCTTTGTTTATCAATTCTGGTTTGGTTCGAGAAAATATGGTCATATTATATGTATTATCACATTTTTTACATCTGTAAATTAACCATATATCAATGTTCTTTTTTTGAGCGTTCATTCTGAATTTACCGCTGCAATAAAACCTGTCTCTATTACAATGATTGCATTTTCTTTTTAAGAGAGGGGTATTTCTGGCCTTTATCTCCCATGTATATTCTTTTCTCATTATTTATAGTCCTGCTTAATATTCTTTATAAAATTTTTCGGTATCATTCGTGACATTACAGCTTTTGATTATTGAGATTGTCAAAAACCGCAATAGCAGATGCAATTGCTCTTAAAAGCAACGCAACGAATAATATGATTAAATGAAAACTCGTTCGGGTAGGATTACCCAAACAAAAGAATTGTTAGCCTGTAGTTTATTAGGCTAATATTAAGCTACTATAAATCTAAGAATTGTTCTCAAAATGCGAGTTATTTATTGTTATGTGGTAAAGATAACCAATCTTGGGTAAAAATGCATAAAAACAAATCATTTTTTTTGCTCGCTTCTAAATCACCATCCATTTTCTTTAGCTGGTAGGAAGGAGAATTCAAGTTTATTATTGGTAAAATCCTCTCTTCTCGCAAAGTATAGCTAAAATTATTAGGAAAATTTTTTAACGCTTTCACACACACCAACTCCCCAAAATCTCCCGCCTCCTTAAACACCCGACACCCCGCCGAAAACCTATTTACATAATTTACTATTCGCCACTTCGAAGCCCTATGAATATTAATACCAAACAATCCGCATTCAGCTGATGATTCTATATAATCATATTTATCATCCCTGTTTGCGTCTCTGTATACTTTCACTTTTCCGGTTTGTACCAGGGCTTTATACTTTCTCTTATGCAGTCCTAACCTCCAACAGCCAAGATATTGTCCCGTGCAAGAATGGCAGTCCCCTTTTTATATAATGGATATTGTAAATAGTAAAGTCCCGGATCTGTTGTCGCCGGCCAGCAGTGAAATTGCTGTTCTCCGGATTCATCTTTGTAAAAGCAGAAAATCCAATCGTTACATTTATTTGGATTCATGTCATTGGTACGAATGCCGCCTAAGTTGAGATTATAAGGCATACTATTGTCGAATATTTTGTAATTTTTTCTTTTATAAACTTCTATTATTTCTTCTAAAATTATTTTCTTCATTTTTAATCTAAATTGTAACTATTGTGAAAATGTTTATTTTGGTTTTCTATTGACTCTGTCTGGTCTTCTGGTATATTTATAACCGGTTGTTTAATAAACTTCCGGTTCTAACATTTTTGGGGTAGATTGTTGGAATTTGAGTGGATGGCAAGTATTTAGGATAAGACTCTAAATAGTGCCATCCATCTTTATTTTAAAACCTTTCTCTCTCCATTTCATTTCTAAATGACCTCAAAAGAAATGCGTTAAAAAATTATACGTAATGAAGCGTTAAACAGAAAAAGCTGTTCGAGTTCCGCCTCTTGTTATGGCACAGGGCGGAACGAGTTCTTTTTCTGTAGCAGACCTGTCCGCCGAAATAACATGTAGGCGGAATGAATCAAAAATTTAGTTTACCTGCCATGCAGACAATTTATTTGCAGCCTGCCTTGGCGAAGTTCCGATTTTATCTGAACGAAGCCAGGTCTTGATTTTTTGGTACTTTTTTTCCTGTCCGCCGAAACCATTGTGAAGGCCGATCAAGAGAAGTTATATTTAAAAGGGTAAACGTTAGGTAGTAAAAAAATAAAAAGATTTACGATATGACATAAATAAAAGAGCATCCTTTCCGCAAATTTGTAATTGGAAATAAACAAATTTATTTAATAACAAACAGTAAAGGATGCCCAAAATGTTAACAGGACATAATCAAATAGATTTTAGTAATCAAAGGATTTTTATCGGCATCGATGTCCATAAAAATAGTTGGACAATAACAATAAGAACAAAAGCAATGGAGATGAAAACATTTTCTATAAATCCATCACCTGACGAGTTGAATAATTACCTTAAGAAAAATTACCCAAATGGTAATTATAGGAGCGTATACGAAGCATGGTTCTGCGGCTACTGGATGGATCACCGTTTTAAGGAATTGGGAATAGAAAACATAATAGTAAATCCAGCTGATGTACCAACAAAGAGTAATGAAAGAGTAAATCGAAATGACCGGATCGATTCTAGAAAATTAGCTCGCGAGATTGGTCAGGGTCGCTTCCGTTCATTCAATTTTACTCCAATTCAAAATGAATATTTCTAGAGAATAATATTTTAGCCACCATTGATATGTCCGTATTTTACCTTCAGGATTTCATTCGGTTTCAGCAGCAGAACACAGACTCACCAACTATATAATCGGTAGTCTCAAATTTGATTATTGCCAATAATTGGTTTCTTCCAACCTATGTTGATGTCGGAGCTTATGCTATTACTGTATTCAGTAATATTGGACTTACTCCTCCGGTTAATAAGCAGTATTACAATCTTATCGGTTCATATCAAAATAGAATTCTGTCATTGGAACGTAGCATTGACCAATATAATATCGATATCAATGTGGTAGATTTGAGCGGAAATAATGTTGATGGATGTGCAGGTTTTATAGTGTGCGGGATTCCGTTTTATTTTGAGAATGTGTAAATTATCTTTGCTATAAATATTTTCTCAAAACTTTCGATAATAATAATAACCTTATAATCACCTTCCTTTTGTAGGGCATTGGCGCAAAAAGTCAATGCCATTCTTATTTCGCTATAGTCTAAATCAGACATCAATTTAAACTTTGCATTTCCAATCTTAAAAAAAAAATTGCTCGCCTTATACACTCCCCCATTCCTCACACAAATATTTTTTTAACCTAACCAATGAAACAAAAAATAATAATTCACCATCGAAAAAGACTTCCTTATTTTTGCACTTCATTTTATCTATTCCGGTCAAAAATAAGTAAGACTTTTTTGAAGAACAGCATAGTTGAATTTTCTTGCCTTTGAATAAAAAAGAAATTAAGTTAAAAAGAACTTAGGTTTTTTCGAGAAAGCAATTAAAAGGATCTAATTAATTAAACGAGAATAAATTATGCCATTTTATAAAAACTTATTTATAATAGTAATTTCTATAGTTTTTGTGATAGTAATATTTCAATATGTTTTTCATCCAAAATTAGCTGCGGAAAAGAAACACTCGGTGTTCAAATCTGAGGCTGCCGAAGGAACGGAAGAAAATCCGCTTGCCCGAATGGAATATGAATGGAGCCGACTGCATAATCCGGCTACCAAGGAAATACCCAAAAACATTGCACATGATGAGCTGGTGTTTGCCAGGAAACTGGCAGATCAACCAGGTTTGCAGAAGGTTACTGATGCGAATGACTGGATCGCCCGTGGACCTTACAATATCGGCGGACGAACAAAGGCAGTGGCAGTAGATATTACCAATGAACAGCACATCCTGGCTGGTTGTGTATCCAGCGGTATGTTCAAATCGACAGATGGCGGCGCATCATGGGCAAAAACCACGCAGCCGGATCAACTGCACAGCGTCACCTGTATTGCTCAGAATAAGTCTCCGGGCAAAGAAAATATCTGGTACTACGGCACAGGCGACCGCACGCCAACAAGCGTTATCAACACTGCAATGGGTCCGCTCGGCACCAATTCATTCTATCGGGGAGATGGTATATTTAAATCGGTCGATGGCGGCGACACATGGGAACAATTGGATGCAACGGTTTCCGGTACACCCGACCAGACCGATGCATTTGATTTTATCTGGAAGATCGTCACTTTCGGAGAAGACGGCGTAATGGCCGTAACATCAGCGGGAGTGTTCAAGAGTATCAACGGAGGTAAAAACTGGACGTCGTCATTGAAGGTTGGCGACAGCAATACTTATCCGAGCACCGAAATTGCAGTTGCAGATGACGGAACCTTTTATGCAGCAATTGGCGGCACTGGTACTGGTAATGGATACTATCGTTCTATCGATCAAGGTGAACACTGGGAAAATATCTCGCCGGATAACTGGCACGCATCTACGGTGCGAACGGTACTGTGTCCTGCCCCCTCAAATGCCAACATTGTCTATTTTTTTACCGAAGTTGCAAACCTGCAGCAGGAATTGTGGAAATATGAAGCCGGTACAGGCTGGACAAATTTGACGGATAATTTACCGTTTGACGCACAGCTCGCAACATTCGGCGGTCAAATGCTGATAATTTATGTAAAGCCGGATAACGAAAATACAATATTTCTGGGTGCTATCGATTTGTTCCGCAGTACCGATGGCGGCGGATCATTTGAAGTAATCAGCGGTACCGGACCGAATTTCCACGTCGATCAACAATCAATTGCCTTTTACCCGTCGAATCCCGGTAAAATGATTGTGGGCAATGACGGCGGACTTTTCGAAACGGACAACAACCTTGCCGAAACAACCAATTTAAGCATCGACTGGAACTCACTTAATAAGGGCTATCTGACTACGCAGTTTTACACTGTGGCAATTGATCACGATACGCCCGGCAGCGAAACTCTTATTGGCGGAACGCAGGATAATGGAGTTGTTTATACATCTTCTTCCGATCCCAGAGAGCCGTGGCAAATTCTCTATGGGGGTGATGGAGCATATACTGCTGTAACCGACAGCGGCAAATACTTTTACTTTGCCACTGCCGCAACCTTTAAATTATTCAGGCATTCATTTCCCGATGGCGGCTGGCAACGCACAGAAATCACGCCGGCCGGCGGTCAGTCAGGTCTTTGGATGACTATATTTCAGCTCGATCCGCATAATCAAAAGATAATGTATCTTCCCTCTCGAAGAGAACTCTGGCGTAATTCGGATTTGACTGAAATTCCCTATGAAACTCCAAATAACCCTACGGATATTAATTGGGATACTTTCGATCATGTTGGGAATAACTATATACATGCACTGGGAATGTCTGCGGCAGAGCTAAAACGGCTATACTATGCAGGGAGCTCAGATGATCCCAACATCGGAGAACGCGTGTTCTACATCGATGATCCGCAGGAAGGGCAGCCGGTTCCTGTGGATATTACCGGGGAAAATTTTCCCTACTTTCCCTATTGTCCGTATATTAATTGTATCGCCGTCGATCCGCGGGACGCCGAAAAAGTGATGGTCGTATTTCCAAATTATGGTGTGATTAGCATTTTTGCTTCGGATGACGGAGGCGCAACCTGGACTCCAGTTTCCGGAAATCTGGAAGAAAATTCTGATGGCAGCGGAAGTGGTCCTTCTGTCCGCTGGATTTCAATACTCTATGTGAATGATCAGCCGGTCTACCTTGCCGGAACAAGCGTCGGTTTGTTTTCCGCAACAAAACTTAATGGCATGAATACCGTTTGGGCACCGGAGGCTTTAACAAAGATTGGCAATATAGTCGTAGATATGATCGATGTCAGGCAATCTGACGGCTATGTTGCAGTAGCGACACATGGCAACGGCATCTACAGTACATATATTAATGAGATACCAACCGGTACTATAATGCAGGCTGAGCAACCGAAAACGTTTAAGTTGTTTTCAGCCTATCCCAATCCGTTTAATCCTGTAACAACTATTAAATATTCAATCCTAAAAGAGTCCGATGTTACAATAAGAATTTATGATATTTTGGGAAAAGAAATAACAACATTAGTAAACGAAAGAAAATCAGTAGGTAAATATTCCGTTACTTTTAATGCCAACAACCTCTCAAGCGGGGTTTATTTTTATAGGATGCAAGCCATACCTAAAGGTAGGCAAGCAGGAAGTTTTGTTTCAACTAAGAAATTTGTTTTGTTGAAGTAAGTTTATTTGAAAGGTGATATCTTTTCTTCGGAGAAAATATCACCTTTCATTATCATTCTATCAAAAAATAATTGCTTGTGTTACTCCCACTCCCAATCCTCACGCAAATATTTTTTTCATTTTACCTGCCAACCGAAGTTTGGTACAAACGAAGGTTGGTCATTAAAACAAAAAATGAATTAACGCCATCGAAAAAGACTTCCTTATTTATGCCGTTCCTTTAAGCTGTTCCGGTCAAAAATAAGTAAGACTTTTTTCTGTACCTTCAAAATTTCAAATTCATTAAACTTAGTATTTGTAATTCTATCAAAAATTAATTATTCGGTCTTACAGCCTGTATTCCTGCCTTGGAAAATCAAAATTTATTTAACATTTCAATTTAGTATTAAATTATTTTATTTTTAATTAATATGAATTAATTGCTTATTGGAGAATGCTATGCCAAATCAATTACCAAAAACCCTCATAATTGGAGTCATTGCTACAATTGCAATATTATTAATAATATATTTATTCACTAAGCTGCCGACGGGCGGTGAAAGCGGAACGGTTGAAAATAATTCAAATACAGTTGTTTTTGATTCTGCAGATAAATGTGCAACCTGTCATAGAAGAGTATCACCTGATATAGTAAATCAATTTGCGACAAGTACGATGGCCAAAGCAGGAGTAAAATGTACTGACTGTCATGTAGTTGATAAATCAAATCCGATGGGAAAGGAACATGAGGGCTTTTTTATTACAGTATCACCCACACCAAAACAATGTGCAAAATGTCACCCTTCCGAGGCAAGGCAGTTTAATCACAGCAGACACGGTGCACCAGCATGGATGGCGTTGAGCGGATTTGATGATTTCTCTCAGAGCCAGCAAGATTTTGTAAATCAAAGCATTCCCGAGGCAAACCGGGGTCCTAACGGTATAATTACTGCAACCAGGAATTCTTTATTTGATATTGAAGGTCCCTCTGTTACTCCTGCAGCCTGCCAGAGCTGCCATTCAATCGGCAAACCTAATGCAGACGGCAGCATTGGTAATTGTAATAAATGCCATTTACGGCATGAGTTTTCTTTAGCACAGGTCAGGAAACCCGAAATTTGCGGTCAATGTCATCTGGGACCTGATCATCCCCAGATGGAGATTTATGATGAATCGGCACACGGAGTTATGTATAAAACAGAAGGTGAAAAATGGAACTGGAATCAAAAACCAGGCAGGTTAACCACACAGGATATGTCTGCACCTACCTGCGCTACCTGTCATATGAGCGGTTTCGGAAATCAGGGTACAACCCATGATGTCGGGCAAAGATTATCCAAATTTTTGTTTGCCGCTGTTACTACCGATCGACCCAATTATGTCAACGGACGGGAAGCAATGAAATCGATATGCTCCAATTGCCATTCACCTGATTTCGTAAATAATCTTTATTCAAGGGCAGACAGTGTGACTGCTTTTGTTAATAAAAGAGTTAAAGAAGCTTCGGATATAATTGAAGGTTTGGTAAAAGACGGAATAATTACTAAAAAACCTTTTGCTACGCAGATTAGTTTTGATGCATTCGACTTATGGCATTATTACGGAAGGTCAGCTAAGTTTGCTGCATACATGCAGGGACCTGATTATGTTCAGTGGCATGGAATCTACCCGTTACTAAAACGGCTCAACAAAGTAAAAGAAGATGCTAAAAAATTAAGAGATGAACATAGAAGAGGAGTCAGGTAATGGATAATGTTGAAGTTTTTCATCTTGCTAATGTCAGACTTCCAATGGAGAAGAACCGGTTGCTTTTAATTTTTGTAGGGCTAAATCTATTTGTTACAGGAATAGACGTTGCTCTTGCACATTCCATAAACAGTTTTGTCCCGGTTTATGAATAGATCCCGATTTATTATTTCCCGATCGGTGCAATGTCGTGTTTCATTATTGCATTTCAAACAACCCCCAAAAAAATATTTGCACTAATTCATATTACATTAATGTCTATCGGATTGATGGTGGGATTTTTAGGTACGGCGTTTCATATGAACGCAGTATTAAATCCTTTGGGACATTTAAGCTGGGCATGGCTGGTTTTTGGTTCACCTATATTAGCTCCGCTGGCTTTTTCCGGAATTTCTTTATTAGGTTTATATGCAATAACTGAAGAAGTTAAAGATTCACCGGGAGTTCTTGTAATCCAAGGCCTGGGTACATTTCATGCTCCAATCTCACGGGATAAGCATTTCTTATGGCTGGTGGGATTAGGTTTTGGGGCAAGTGCAATTACTTCCATAATTGATCATGCACAGTATGGATATAATCCATATAAATTAATAGCAATTGTATTCGGTTTGTTTGCAACTTCAGTTGTATTAACTATTGCATTGTCTAATGAGTGGTCTAAAAAAGATGAGCTGGTATATTTCTGGACAATGATTGCTGCGATAATTGTCGGAGTAATGGGATTTGGATTTCACCTTTCAGGTGATCTTGCAGGAACCGGTAAAATTAGTCTTGAGAGAATGCTGGTATTTGCACCTATTCTTGCACCTCTTTTATATGGAGATCTTGGAATGCTTGGGTTAATCGTTGTCGCACAACAAAAAAAACCGTAGATTTATGTTGAAATGAGTGCATTCAAAAATAGGGGTGGAAAGACAGTATAAACTAAACTGTTAAATCAATTTATTATCTATCCTGTCAAAAAATGATTCTTTCCACCTTCGAAAAAGACTTCCTTATTTATGCAACCTCTTTTAATTGTTTCTGACAAAAATAAGTAAGACTTTTATCTGTACTTTCGGTTTCATAAAACATAACTTCTGCAGTCTTATCAAAAATTAATTGTTTGGTCTGACAGCCTGTCCGCTCTCCACATTCTCATACTGTCAGCC